>DASXNX010000093.1:0-12403 GCA_036494725.1 Steroidobacteraceae bacterium | reverse complement strand
CTCAGAGTACTTTCGCGCCCAAGCCGCCTGCCTCGAGGGTCACGGCTACACCGTTAAGTAGCGATTCTGCTTGATAAAAATGCCAGTTCGACACGAGCTTCGTGTCATGGCAAAATGCCCGGCTTTTGACGGCCTGCCCCGGCCCTAAAAACCCTACGGAACCTTTGCTATGCCCCGCACTACGCCACTTTCCGATATCCGCAATATCGGCATCATCGCCCACGTCGACGCCGGCAAGACGACCACCACCGAGCGCATCCTCTATTACACGGGGCGCAAGCACACGATCGTGGACATCCACGACACCAAGGACCTGAAGTCCTCGACGACCACGGACTACCTCGAGCAGGAGAAGAAGCGCGGCATCACGATCCAGAGCGCGGCCGTATCGGCTTTCTGGCGCGACAAGAAGATCAATCTCATCGATACGCCGGGACACGTGGATTTCACGATCGAAGTGAACCGATCTCTGCGCGTGCTCGACGGCGCGGTCGTGGTGTTCGACGGTGTGGCGGGGGTCGAGCCGCAGTCCGAGACCAATTGGCGCCTCGCCGACAACTATGGCGTGCCGCGCATTTGCTACGTCAACAAGATGGATCGCAGCGGCGCCAATTTCCTGCGCTGCGTCGACATGATCAAGAAGCGTCTTGGCGCGCGCCCGCTGCCCGTGCAACTTCCGATCGGCTCGGAAGACAACTTCAAGGGCATGATCGATCTGGTCGAAATGAAGGCGCTGGTGTGGGACTCGGACGATAAGGATTCGGTGTGGAAGGTGTTGGACGTGACGCCCGATCTGGCGGACCAACTGCACATCACCGTGCCCACCGATCGAGCAATTCTCGCTAACGTGGCCCAGTACCGCACGGAGTTGGTGGATACCTGTCTCGAGCAAGACGACGAAGCCATGGAAGCCTATTTGACCCATGGCACCATGCCCAGCGCCGAGATTCTGCGCCAATGCTTGCGAAAGGGGACCATCAGTTCCGCCTTCACGCTGGTACTGTGCGGTTCCTCCTATAAGAATAAGGGCGTGCAGCAAGTGCTGGATGCCGTGGTCGACTACCTGCCGGCGCCGACCGATGTGGCCTCGATCAAGACGGTGGATGCCGACGGCAACCCGATCGGCGAGCGCAAGACCTCGGACGATGAACCCTTCTCGGCATTGGCCTTCAAGGTCATCAACGACATCTATGGCGCACTGACTTTCATTCGTGTGTATTCCGGCGTGCTGACCAAGGGTGCGCAGGTGCTGAATTCGACCCGCGGCAAGCGCGAGAAAATCGGCCGCATGGTCGAAATGTTCGCCAAGGAAGCCAATCCGGTGGAAGAGGCGCGCGCGGGCGATATCATCGCGCTGGTATCGCTGGCCGATACGGAAACCGGCGACACGCTGTGCGACGCTGCGAATCCGGTGGTGCTCGAGCGCATGCGTTTTCCCGAGCCGGTCATCAGCGTGTCGGTCAAGTCGAAAACCAAGGCAGAATCGGAGAAATTCGGGACCGCCCTCGGCAAGATGGTGCGCGCCGATCCGTCGCTGCATCTCGAAACCGATCGTGAAACCGGTCAAACCATCCTGCGCGGCATGGGCGAGCTGCATCTCGAAGTGACGCTTGATCGCATGCGTACCGAGTTCGGCGTTGAGGGCACCATGGGCGAGCCGCAGGTGGCCTACCGTGAGACCATCACCAAGAAGATCACCGAACAATACGTTCACAAGAAACAGACCGGCGGAGCCGGCCAGTTCGCGGAAGTGTGGATCGTGTTCGAACCGCTGGAGCGCAGCAAGGGCTTCGAGTTCGTGGACGAAACCGTCGGCGGCTCGGTGCCCCGCGAGTTCGTGCCCTCGGTCGAGAAGGGCCTCAAAGTGCAAAAGGAAGACGGCGTGCTCGCGCATTACCCGACGGTGGACTTTCGGGCGACCTTGATCGACGGCAGCTTCCATGACGTCGACTCCAATGCCATGACTTTCGAAATCGCCGCCAAGGCGGCATTTCGCGAAGGCATCCGCAAAGCGGCACCGATTCTTCTGGAACCGGTCATGAAGGTCGAGACCGTGACGCCGGGCGATTATCTGGGCGACGTGATCGGCGATATCAATCGCCGGCGCGGTTCGGTTCAGGATCAGTTGGAGCGCGGCACCAATATTGCCGTTGTCGCCATCGTGCCCCTGTCGGAAATGTTCGGCTACATCGGTCAGCTACGGGGCATGACGAGCGGCCGGGCCTCCTACACCATGGAGTTCTCGCACTACGAACCCGTGCCGCGCAACGTTGCCGATGAAGTCATCGCCGAGGTGGCGAAGGCCAAAGCGGCTCTGACGGCCTAAAGTCCTTTACAAGCGGTCGGCGGACGGTTTATCGTCCGCCACGTTTTAGGTCACAAAGGTCGTGCTCGTGAGTTGTTGTTCGGTGGTAGTCAGTGCTATGCACACCCGCGTCTGAAAGGGACCGATAACGCTCAAGCGACTTTAAGCTAGCGTCGTCCCGCCTTTGCGGGACGATTTCCTCAGGTGTTCACCTCTCGAGTCGCCCGTTTTTGGAGAACGGCGATGGTAAAACTGCTCAAGAGTTTTGCGGAAAATCCGCGGGTCAAGCAATTGGGGCCGGGCCTGATCACCGGAGCCGCCGATGACGATCCGAGCGGCATCGCAACCTACTCTCAAGCCGGCGCGCAGTTCGGCTACGGCATGCTGTGGACCGTTTTGTTCACCTATCCATTGATGGTGAGCATTCAAACGGTGAGCGCGCGCCTCGGCTATATCACCGGCAAGGGCTTGGCGGCGAACGTGAAGGCGGTTTTCCCGCGGTCCGTGCTCTACGGCATCGTCGGGCTGCTGCTGATCGCCAACACCATCAATATTGCGGCGGATATCGCCGCCATGGGGCAGGCATTGCGTTTGCTGCTCGGTGGCTCCGCGCATTTGTATTCGGTTTGCTTCGGCGTTGTGTGCCTGGTACTGCAGGTTTTCCTGCGCTACGAGACCTACGTTCGCTATTTGAAATGGCTCACCTTGGCGCTGCTGTCCTATGTGGCCGTCGTCTTCACCGTCAACGTGCATTGGGGCGAGGTCATTCGCCGTCTGGTATTGCCTGGGCTGCACCTGGACCACAACACCATCACCATGATCGTAGCCGTATTCGGCACCACCATCAGCCCGTATTTGTTTTTCTGGCAGGCCGCGCAGGAGATGGAGGACCTGCGCTTGATCCATCGCCGCAACGGCGGCGCGCCGCCGCTGCCGCACCCGGTCGAGGTCGCCCGCGGACAGATGCGCCGCATACGTTGGGATACCTATGTGGGCATGGGCTTTTCCAATCTCATCGCGTTTTTCATCATCTTGAGCACCGCCGCAACACTTCATGCCGCGGGAGTCTCCGATATTCAAACCTCGGCGCAGGCGGCCGAGGCGTTGCGTCCCCTGGGAGGGCCGGCGGCGTTTCTCCTGTTTAGCCTTGGAATAATCGGTACCGGCATGCTGGCCGTGCCGGTGTTGGCAGGCTCGGCCGCCTATGCCGTGGCGGAAAGCTTCGATTGGGAATCCGGGATGGACCGCAAACTGCCTGAGGCACTGGGATTTTACGGCATTATTGCCATCGCCACGGTCGGAGGGGTTGCCCTGAACTTCACGCACTTGGATCCGGTGCGGGCGCTGATCTGGAGCGCCGAGATCAATGGCATCATTGCCGTGCCCATCATGGTCATCATGATGCTGCTGGCTTCGAGGGAGGATGTGATGGGTGGCTTCGTGATCCGGCCGAGACTGCGGCGTTTGGGATGGGCTGCGACCGCGGTGATGGCCGTGACAGTCGTGGCCATGATAAGCACAGGTTAGTATGGCGGGGTGACTGGCCCTAAACTTTCCGAAGCACCGTCGCCGGTTGCGGTCGCCGCGCTGGCACCGGATGAACGCAGCGAGCGCCTGAATACCAGGGCAGCGGGGATCATCGGTCTCGCAGTGATGTGCAGCCGCCTGCTCGGATTGCTGCGGGAACAGATCTTCGCTGCGTTGTTCGGCGGCGGCATGGCGATGGATGCGTTCACGGCGGCATTCCGCATCCCCAATTTGCTGCGTGATCTGTTCGCCGAGGGAGCGCTCTCCACGGCGTTCGTCACGACTTTCAGCAAAACCATCGCGCGCGGCGGAGACCAGGACGCCTGGCGCCTTGCCAACAAGGTCGCCACGCTGGCTGCCGTGAGCCTCAGCGCGCTGTGCGTTGCCGGCATGATCTATGCGGACTGGCTGGTGGCACTGCTGGCGCCGGGCTTCGATCCTGGGAAGGCCGCGCTGACCGTACTTCTGACCCGCATCATGTTTCCCTTCATTCTGCTGGTGTCCCTCGCTGCCCTGGTGATGGGCATGCTGAATGCCAAGAACGTGTTCGGTATGCCGGCGATGGCCTCCACCTTCTTCAACATCGGCTCCATCATCGGCGGAGTCGGCCTGGGATTTTGGATCGATCCGCATTTCGGCCCACGCGCACTCATCGGCCTAAGCATGGCAACCGTGCTCGGAGGGGCGTTACAGCTCGTGGTGCAGTTGCCGTCTTTGGGGAGGCTCGGCTATCGCTTCCGCCCGGATATTCATTGGCGCGACCCCGGCGTGAAGGCGATCTTGCTCTTGATGGGTCCCTCGGTCATTGCGGCCAGCACCACGCTGTTCAACGTCACGGTCAACTCCGTGTTTGCCTCGACCTTGGGCGACGGCGCGATCTTCTCCCTGGCCATCGCATTTCGCTTGATGATGCTGCCGCTCGGGCTGTTCGGCGTGGCTCTGGGTACGGTCACGCTGCCGCTGTTGTCGCGATTGGTGGTGGCGGACCGCATGGATGTCTTTCGCGACGAACTTGCGCGCGCGATGCGCTGGGCATTTTTGCTCACCATTCCCTCGAGCCTCGGCCTCATGATGCTGGCCGAGCCCATCATGTCGGTTCTGTACCAGCATGGAAAGTTCAACGCGCAAGACGCGGCGCGGGCCGCAGGTGCATTGCGCTTCTATGCGATCGGTCTCGCCGGTTATGCGGCACTGAAGGTTCTGGTGAATGCGTTCTACGCCCTGGAGAGGCGCAAGACCCCCATGCTTGTGAGCTTCCTCGCGGTCGGGCTCAATCTGCTGCTCAACTGGATATTCACTTTTACCATGGGTTGGGGAGAGCAAGGTTTGGCGTTTTCGACCGGCTGTGTTGCGACCTTTAATTTTCTTTTTCTTTACCTATTGATGCAGCGGCAGCTTCGCGGCCTCGAGTCGCAGCGGCTTCTCCAGTTGCTCGGAAAAGTTCTTATAGCATGCGCGGCCCTCGCTGCGGTTTGCGCGGCGGGTTCTCACTGGCTGCTCGCCGACTGGCAAAGCCAGGCGCTGTTGCCCAAACTCGCCGCGCTGCTCGCCACGATCGCCGTGGGGGCATTGGTCTTTGCCGGCTGCGGCGTGCTGCTGCACATCGAGGAGTTGAAGGAATTGCGCGACGCCGTGACGCGCAGGCTGGCGCGATAAGTGAATTCGCTCAGGTCGCTCGCTGCGGGATGGCGCTGCCGCGGATGACCGCCGGTCGCTGAGAGAAGGCGCCGGTCGCGCGAGCGACGTTTTCAAAGCCGTCAAAGCCCACCAGTTCGCGCGCGTTGTAAAACCCGATGAGATTGCGGATCCATGGGAAAGTGCAAATATCGGCGACGCCATACTCATCGCCCATGATCCAGGCGCGCTCCTTGAGGCGCTGGTCGAGCACGCCGAGCAGCCGCTTGGATTCGTTCACATAGCGCTCGAGCGGCCGTTTGTCCGTATAGTCCTTGCCCGCAAACTTGTGAAAAAATCCCACCTGTCCGAACATCGGGCCGATGGAGGACATCTGAAACATCAGCCATTGAATGGTTTCATGGCGGCGCGATGAATCGCGCGCCATGAACATGCCGCTCTTGTCCGCAAGATAAATCAATATGGCGGCGGATTCCGATAGGACCAAGGGTGCGCCGCCCGGACCGTTCGGGTCCAGGATGACGGGTATCTTGCCGTTGGGATTCAGTGCCAGAAATTCGGGCGACTTCTGGTCGTTGGCCTCGAAACTCACCAGGTGCGGTTCGTAGGCAAGCCCAGTTTCCTCCAGCATGATTGATACCTTTACGCCATTGGGCGTGGGCAGCGAATACAGCTGGATGCGCTCGGGATACTTGCTCTGCCAAATCATTGAGTCGCCCGTAGCAAGACGCGCGCCCACAATTTCAACGTCAACCATTCCATCCGCCCGTACTGTTCTCTGTAATTGTCCTGCGAGCGTCGCCAGGCGATCTCCAGCCTTTCGTCGTTTTCAAGCAAGCTGGTCATTAGCGACGGAGCGCCGGTGCGATAATGAAGAATAGGACGATCCAGATAGACAAAATCCGACGCCCGTACGATTCTCATCCAAAGATCAACATCTTCGCACACCGGCAGGCCGGCATCATAACCACCGCAGGCAATGAAACACTCGCGTCTCGCCATGCATGATGAGTTGACAAGTATCGTGGGCAGCATCAACAGATTGGCGACCAGGTGCATGCGACCGCGCAACGCCCGGGCTATGCGTGCTGCGCGCCGAAAATAACGCTGCTCGTGACGCAGGCGCTGAGGGTCGTTGCCAAAGGGAATGATCACGCCAAACGCCATGCCGGCATCCGGATTGTTGTCGAGACTCTGAGCCAGGGCCGCCAATGCGTCGCTTTCGAGCAAGTCATCGTCATCGAGAAAGTGCAAATAACGTCCTCGCGCCAGTTGCGCTCCCTGATTACGTACCAACGCCGGCCTGCCTTGCGAAGGCTTATCGCATTTGATGTAGCGTAGGCGGGAATCCTTGACGCCGAGCACGGTATCGAATGCCGATCCTTCCGCGCTGTCATCGAGAACGATGATTTCCAGTTCGACACCCGTGTTCGCATGCACGCTCGCGATTGCTTCCTTGAGCTGCAGCTCGCGGTGAAACGTCGGTATGATGACCGACACGTCGATTTCTGTCATCGCAGGGTCAACCCCAATCGCGCGTGCTTTGCCTTACCAGCTTGCTGACCCAGGACGGAAGCGGCTGATCGGCCTTCAATCGTTGAAATCCTTGCCAAGCCAGTCTTGAAAGGGGGGAGGAGCCGATCTGAACGGCCTGCGCAATCGCAATCTCGCGGGGCCGCCAACGTGTCTTGGAACAGTCCTTGCCGGTCGACAAATTGACCGTGGCAATGCGCTGCTCGATGGCGTACTTCAGGGTCTCGACCAAGGTCGTGGTCATCACGCCGTACTTGGCCCAACGAGGATCGAACCCGGAGTAGTAGAGATACAGGCTGCCGCGGACCAGAAATCCGATGCGGGTCGCGACGACTTCGTCGCGTATGGTCAGCTGAAAAATGCGCACCGTTCCGCGTGCCGCCAGTCGCGCGCACACATCGCAAAGGAAGCGGCGCGGCCGTCCCCGCGCAAAATGGTCGGCATGGGGCACGGTGCCCTTGAGCTCGGCGCGCATGGCGTGCAATTCGAAAAATCGCTGCAACGCATCGGCGACACGTTCAGGATCCTCGATCACGCGTAATTCGCATTCCAGGCCATCGCGATGCAGTGAGTTGTAGCAATGACGAATCGATTCGCGCACATTTCGCTTCAAGTTCACACGAAATTCCTCCCAGGTGGGCGGTAAATCGAGAACATAGTCGAGCAGCGGCTCTTGAAGTTGAATCTCCGCTCCCACGGCAAGCGCGCCCGCACAAGTATCCGTGACTCCGCCCCAGCTTACCCAGGCGACCGAGTCCAGATTCGCCAATTTCCGCTGAATTGCCCACACGGCGCGCGTCTCATAACTCGGCTGGATTATGGAGGTGCGGATCTCGGTCACCGCGGGATCGGCACCCAGCAGATCGAGCGTATCGATTTTCAGGGGCCCAATCGCGCGCCGAGTGCGTATCATCGGGACTATCGCCACGCATCGACGATTGCTATCTCGGGCGACGCAAATCATCGGATTCGTGTTGATATATTTGCCGTGTTCGAGAAATTGATTGCACCAGGCAACGTGCCACTCGTGAAGCGAGAATGGCAATTTATTTCCCGACAGGGGCAGCAGGAGTTCATAGTCGGATTGCAGCGCGACCAAATCACCGATGTTGTCGACGATCTCAACCGTTATGTCGTTTGCCCCTTGCTCAGGCTGCGGCCGGCCGAAGCGGATCGACTTGGTCAATCGAAAAGGGATCGGCATGGCTGCATCGGTTCAGTGCCAATCCAGGTGTGATTTGTTTGTTGCAATTTTTAATTCCCGCATCCTAATGAAAGCATATCATGCCGCAAAAAGCCCACATTTGATTGCCGGAAGCCGGCCAGGCAGGCCGTAGCGTCCGAATGTCCTATACCATGTAGGCTGACGCGATGCGGACGCGCAGGGGCCGTGACGAATTACATCGCTCGATGCGCACCCAGGAAATATTGCGGTCCAGAAGCCCGCGGCCCACTCGAAAGTCCGCGCGGCCGCGACGCAATCGATGGCCGGCGTGCCCGCTAAATTCGATGCCGCGGTCGCAGACGAATAGGCCATGTTCGGCGGCCCGGATTGAGAGACCGAGAATAGCGCCTTGCCGCCGGCGCAGCACTGCCGGCAGCACGGGGTCGCGCTGCCATCAAATGTTAAATGGCGAGCAAATCCCTGTGGTTAGGCGGGCCGCAGCCCCTGGAGCTCATCTTAAGAAGAGCGACATCAGTGCCGGGTACCCGTTTGGATCGGCTATGATATGGGTGAACGAAGACAACCCGGAGGGTGCCGTGAGACTACCCCTACCAATTTCTATGTTGCTGACGTGCTCGCTGTGCGCTGCGCAAGCCATGGCGGTGCCGGTGTCTCGTCTCGAGGTGCGGGTGGTTACAGGTGCCGCCGAGCTTGGCGCCGGCAGCGATTTGGAATTGCGAATCTACGAGGCGGGCAAGAGCGTGAGACGCTTGCCGCTGGTGCATGGCGAGGCATGGCTTGCCGATTCCACGCACTTGGTCCCGGTGAAACTTAACGATACGCTTGATCCGCGCAATGTGGTGCGCTTCGCGTTGTACTACCGCGCCGCAAATCCGCTTTCACCGGCCTGGGAAGTCGTCGCAGCGGACGTCGAACTACCCGGCGGCGGTTCTCCGGAAAAACTGCTCGACGCCACCTTATCGGGGGTGATCGTCAGGCAGGGAGAGCTTGCGACCATTGAGCGCGATCAAGCAGCGATGATGTGCAGCAGCGATGCCGATTGCGATGATCATAAGATCTGCAACGGCAAGGAGCGCTGTGCGCCGCGCACTCCCGGCGCAGACGCGAGGGGCTGTGTGAAAGGGTCCCCGGTTGTCTGCCCGGTGAACCAAGTGTGCGGCGAGTCGGCGGGTTGCCACGGCACGGATGCGTTGAAGAAATTCAGCTCGGACGCAAGCGCTTCCAAACCCTGAGGCGGAAAAAAACGGGCCCGACCATTTGGGTCGGGCCCGAAATCATCGCGCGCGTTGGCAGCGTTCGCAATTTAGACGTTAGAATGCCTTGATGCTGGACACAAACGCACCGTCATTTGCCATCGACATGCGCAGCGATACGGTCACCCAGCCGACGCCCGGCATGCGCGCAGCGATGGCGGCAGCGGAGGTTGGCGACGACGTTTACGGAGACGATCCGACCGTCAATCGTCTGCAGGCGCTGGTTGCCGAGCGCTTTGGAGCCGAAAGCGCCCTGTTTTTCCCTACCGGCACACAGTGCAATCTGGCGGCTCTCATGGCGCATTGCGGCCGCGGCGACGAGTACCTGGTGGGTCAGGAAGCACATACCTATCGGTACGAGCAGGGCGGCGCCGCGGTATTGGGCAGCATTCAGCCGCAGCCGCTCGAGCACGAAGCCCACGGCGGCATCTCGCTCGAGCGCATCGCCGCCGCGATCAAATCCAACGATTATCATTTTGCGCGCACGCGATTGCTGGCCCTTGAGAATACGATCGGCGGCCGCGTTCTGCCGCCGGACTATCAGCGCGATGCCACCACGCTCGCACATGAACGGGGCCTCGCCACGCATCTCGACGGCGCCCGCATCTATAACGCCATCGTCCGACGCAACGTCGATGAACGCACGGCCATCGCCGGCTTTGACTCGGTATCGATTTGTTTGTCCAAGGGACTTGGCGCGCCCGCCGGATCGGTTCTGGTGGGCCCCATGGATTTCATCGCACAGGCCCGGCGCTGGCGCAAGGCGCTGGGGGGCGGCATGCGCCAAGCAGGCGTGCTCGCGGCCGCGGGGCTGTATGCGCTCGAAAATCATGTGCGGCGCCTTGCCGAAGATCATGACAATGCCGAATACCTGGCGGCTGGCTTGACTGCGATTGGCCTGAAGGTGGTCGCGCCGCAAACCAACGTGGTTTACCTCGATCTGGCGCCCACGCATATCGAACCGCTCGAAACTCATCTCAAATCCCGCGGCATCACGGCCACCATAGCCGCGCCGCGCACGCGTCTGATGACGCATCTGGATTTGCCGCGCGCGAAGATTGATCTCGCGCTGAGTGCCTTTCGCGACTATCCGCACTGGCAGGCGAAAAGCTGTCAATAGGTGCGGCGGGCGATTTTCAGGTCCACGGTGGTATCGACGTCGAACGCAGCGGAAGGCAGATCGACCAGCACCAGGCTCGCGATCGGCAATTGCCGCACCAGCTCCCGCAATCCCGCGTCGCCCGAGATTCCAAGGGCCTTTGGGAAAAGCCAGCGGGGCAGTATGAGCGGAGCGCCGCCGCTTTGCCCGATGCGCCGCGCCACAAGACGCCGGGGTGCGGCGCGCCACCGCGATATGAGCCGCCGCATCTCTCGCGCTTTAAGACGCGCCAGATCCGCCGGAATCAGCAGTACCGCGCGCGAGTAACGCGCGGCAGCGACGCCCCGGCGAACGGAACTCGACAGTCCTTGCGCACGTTGCAAATTGACGACGAATTCCGCTTTGATGCCGCTCGCCTCGAGCCGGTAGCGCGATGCATTGCGAGGCACCACCACGATGATCCGTGTTGCTCGCAGGCCCGCGGCCAATTCTAACATTCGCTTCAGCAGGCTGGCACCACGCACGCTCGCCAGCGCCTTGGGCTGCCCGAGACGCAAGGAGAACCCGGCCGCCAGCACGATAATTCCTAATCCAGGCGCGGGATTTGCATTCATTGTTATCATGGCAGCATGAATCGCGAACACGCAAGCCTGCAGCACCGGCCATTCCTGACGCCGATCTGGCTCTCGGCCATTGGGGCTCTGGTCGCGCTATGCGTCGTCGCCTTTGCCCTGTGGATCTGGGGCACCGCGAACGCGACCACCGTCATCGTCATTCGCCACGCCGAAAAAGAATCAGGCAGCGTGGTTGATCCGCCCTTGTCGACGGAAGGAGAAGCACGAGCGGCGCGGCTCGCCGAAATGTTGGGCGTTGCCCAAGGTCCGGGCCGCCTCGATGCCATCTATGTATCTCCCACTGTGCGCAGTCAATCGACCGCGGCTCCGCTGGCGTCGCGGCTCCGCATCGTGCCGGTCGTCGCGCCGGCCGATGATGCGCAAGGCCTGGCGAAACGGGCGCTACGCGAGCACAGCGGTGGACGAGTGTTGATCATTGGACATGCCAACACCGTATCCAAAATCGTTGCTGCGTTGAGCGGCAGGAAGGATATTCCTGACATCGGTGAACGAGACTTCGGCGTCATGTATGTCGTGACGGTGCCCCGTATCGGCCGCGCCAACGTATTGCGCTTGAGCTATTGAGGGTTCGCGCCGCGCAGCAAAATCGCCTTGCGGACAAAGTCGGCATGCCGTCCGATCATGAAATCCGCCAGCACCGCGTCGCGAATACGGCGCCCGCCATCAATCAAGTATGACGCCCGGCGTACGCCGATCCCCAATGGGCCGTTGACCCCGTACATCTTGACAACCGCCTTATGCTGATCCGAGAGTAGGACGAAGGGCAGGTTGTATTTGGCGCGGAACTTGGCGTGCGACTCGGGACTTTGCGGGCTGACTCCGACAACGCGCAACCCCGCACGCTGTATTTCAGAATGCAAATCGCGCAGCACGCAGGCTTGCCGAGTGCATCCCGGCGTGAAATCCGCGGGATAGAAATACAAAACGATCGCTCCGGAGCTCAATAATTCCGTCAAAGATCGGTCGGTTGAGGTCTCATCCGGAAGCGTAAATTCGGGTGCGCGTTCGCCGGCTTTGAGCATTTTTATTCCTCCTTTGACTATCCTAGCCTAGGTTTGGCCCCTCGTAGCGCGATACTTTGGAAAACGGGCGCTTTGCTGCTAGTATTCTTCGCCCTTTTAGGGGGGAGTAGCTCAGTTGGGAGAGCGTCGCGTTCGCAATGCGAAGGTCGAGGGTTCGATCCCCTTCTCCTCCACCATCTAGAGAGGCCGAACTCGTGTTTCGGCCTCT
>DASXNX010000092.1:0-42315 GCA_036494725.1 Steroidobacteraceae bacterium | reverse complement strand
CGGCGGCGCTTGCCCCGGCGATGCGTGCATACAGGGTGTTACCGAAGAGCATGCCGAGAACAATGGCCAGAGTGAGTGCGCTGATGCCGTTGGATTGCAGCCAAGGAATTTTGGCGAACTGCATCGCGGCGAAGGCCAGCGCGCCGGCCAGCAAAACTCCAGGTGTTATGTGCTTGATCTTGTTAATGAAGCGCTCCCACCGACATTCTCTTGGGCGCAGCATGCCACTGCAGCCTATATTCGTAAAACAGATTATTTTTCTATAATCAATCGAAATAATCGCTTAATATTCGATGATGCACGTCACGCTGCGGCAACTGCAAATATTCCGCGCCATCGCCTTGAGCGGCAGCACCACGGCGGCGGCCAAGAGCGTGCCGTTGTCGCAATCCGCCGCGAGCGCTTCTTTGCATGAGCTCGAGCGCACCTTGCGCGCGGCCCTGTTCGATCGCGTGGGCAAGCGCCTAATGCTCAATGACAACGGCAGAACTTTGCTGCCCATGGCGTTGAGCGTGCTGGACGGCGCACGCAGCTTGGAATCGGCATTCCTGGAGCACGCGGTCTCGGCCGATCTTCAGCTATTTGCGAGCACGACCATCGGCAACTATGTGCTGCCGAATTTGTTGACCAGTTTCGAGCGCGTGGTGCCCGGATCGCGGGTCAATCTGCGCATCGGCAACACGCAGGAGGTGGTGAGCGCCGTCCGGGAGTTCGCCGTCGACTTAGGATTGATCGAGGGTCCCTGCCAGGCGCCCGATGTCGTGGTCCGACCCTGGACCCTGGATGAGCTGGTGGTGGTGGCCGCGCCCTCCCATCCGCTGGCTCGAGTATCCAAGCGCGGCCGGCTCAGCATCGAGCAACTGGCCAAGGCGCGATGGCTGCTGCGCGAACCTGGGTCGGGGACCCGCGTTGCGGTCGAACAGGCGCTGCTCAATCATCTGCCCGACTTGTCGTCGGTCATGACCCTCGGCAGTTCGGAGGCCATCAAGAATGCGGTCGCGGCGGGCCTGGGACTTAGCTGCCTGTCAAGCAGTGTGGTCGAGGATCTGGTGAACGCCAAGCGCCTACGCGTGCTGAAGACCCGGCTGCCGCGGATGACGCGACCATTCGCTCTCATTCATCACCGGCGCAAATTGCTGTCCGATTCTCTGCGAAAGTTCGTGGCGCATTGTGAATCCTACAAGGGAGGGGGCTAGTTATGTCTGTGACCCTGAGGAAGATGGATCGTATCGCGGTGGTCCGCTTGCTGCGCCCGGAGAGGCGCAACGCCGTGGATGCCGCGACGGCCGAGGCGCTGGCGAATGCGTTTCGAGACTTCGATGCGGATGCGGCTCTCGATGTCGCGGTCTTCACCGGCGCCGATGATGTGTTCTGTGCCGGCGCGGATCTGAAAGCCATTGCCGCCGGCGAGCGCAGAGAACTCTCGCACGGCGGCGATTCGCCCATGGGACCGCCCCGGCTGCGCTTGTCGAAACCGGTGATCGCGGCCATCGAGGGCGCGGCGGTGGCAGGCGGCCTGGAACTCGCGCTCTGGGCGGACCTGCGCATCGCCGGCAAGAGCGCCGTCTTCGGCGTGTTCAATCGGCGCTTCGGCGTTCCCCTGGTTGATCTTGGCACCATCCGTCTGCCGCGCATCATCGGTCACGGCCGCGCAATGGATCTGATACTGAGCGGCCGCCCGGTCGATGCCACCGAGGCTCTCGCCATCGGTCTCATCAACCGATGCGTTCCCGACGGCGAAGCATTGCCCGCGGCACTGGCGCTGGCACGGCAACTCGCGAATTTTCCGCAAACCGCCATGCGTCAGGATCGGCTGTCCGCCATCGAGCAATGGAACCTGGGAGAGCAGGAGGCGATCGACAACGAAGTCGCCCACGGGCGAGTGACCATCGCCTCGGGCGAAACGACGCTCGGCGCGCAAACCTTCAGCCAGGGAGCCGGGCGGCACGGGAAAACCGTCTAGCGAGGGGACCTCCTATCGTGCCTCACCACGCAATCTTCTGACCAAGGTAATCCAAGTATTGCAGTCCGCCCTTGCCCTGCTGTGCATCGATCACGTCCACGAGCCTCGGAATGCTGTCCCCAATGCTCAATCGTGCATTGGGGCCGCCCAGGTCGGTCCTCACCCAGCCGGGCGCCATGAGCAGCAGGGTCCGCGGGTCGCCGGCGTGGCGGGCGTCGAAACTGCGCATCAGGGTGTTAAGGGCCGCCTTGCTGGCTCGGTACACCTCGTGCTTTCCATTCTCATTGTTGGCAACGCTTCCTTGCCCGGAGGACATCACGCCGATCGTACCTGTCGAAACCACGAGATCTTTCAAGGACTCGACGACACGCATCGGGCTCAAGGAGTTTGTCACCATCACGCGCACAAATTCATCGGTGGAAACCTCCGCGATTCCAAGATCATCTAAATTCGCGACTCCCGGATTGACGAACAGCATCTGAAACTTCCTCGCGGCCAGCCGCGCATGCAGCGCGGCCAGCTGATCGGGAACGTTAATGTCCACAGTCTCGATCTCAAGCCGCCCGTTGAAATGATCCCGAAGGTCGTGGAGTTTGGTTTTGGACGTACCGCGCACCGTGGCAACAACGTCCCACCCTCGCTTGAGGTACTCCTCTGCCAGCGCACATCCCAGACCGCGGGACGCGCCGATGAGCAGGAGGCTCCTATCGGAGGCTGAGCTTGGCATTGCATTGTCCTTTGAAATTGCTCATGGAGCGAGAGTACTCGCCCGCCATACATGGCGGAAGGCGCATCAAGTGCAGTTGATACATGCATATAACGCCCTATATCGGCATACTCGGGGGAATGGATGATGCGGATCTGAACCTTTTGCCGGCGCTCGACGCCCTGCTCGCCGAAAGCAGCGTGGCGGGCGCCGCGCGAAAACTTGGACTGAGCGCATCGGCTATGAGCCGGACGTTGGCGCGTCTGCGGGCCGCAACCCGTGACCCGCTTCTCGTCCGTGCGGGTCGCCGTCTTGTTCCCACTCCGCACGCAGCCGAGCTACGCGAACGCGTGAGAAAGTTAACCCTAGAGACTCGCGCCGTCCTGCGCCCCGCGATCGAAGAACTGGAGTTGGCTTCTTTGGAGCGGACTTTCACCATCCGCGCCAACGACGGCTTCGTCGAGGCGTTCGCCGCACGGCTGATTTCGGCTGTAACCGGCCAGGCTCCTTGCGTTCGCCTGCATTTCGCTCCAAAGCCGGACAAGGATGTCCAGCCGCTGCGCGATGGACTCGTTGACCTCGAGGTCGGCGTGATGGGGGAGTCAGCTCCGGAAGTGCGCGTGCAAGCGCTTTTCCGCGATCGCTTTGTCGGGGTCGTTCGCAATGGACACGCGCTCGCGGGCGTGGGCAAGGTCACAGCAAAGCGGTACGCAGCGTGCGGCCATGTCGTGGCGTCGCGCCGTGGGCGCGCGCACGGGCCGGTGGATGACGCTTTGCAGGCCATCGGACTTGCCCGAACCGTTGTTGCTGTCGTACCTAGTTTTCAAGCGGCTTTGGCGATAGCGCGCTCGTCCGATCTGATAGCACTGGTACCGCTATCGTTCGTGAACGCATTAAGGGGCAGTAAGAATGAGGGCTTGGAGCCAGTGCATTCCTTTCCGTTGCCGGTTCGCACGGAACCGATCACAGTATCCCAGATGTGGCATCCGAGAATGGACGCGGACTCGGCTCACCGGTGGCTACGCGGCGTTCTGCTCAAGGCGTGTCGATCCAACTTAGACCGCTAATCGAAAACTTCATCATCGCCGGCTCACCCAGGCAGGTTCATCCTTGCCGGCGGTGTCACTGATCGCGGCCTTAGAGCAATCCCTCGATGGGCAGCGCTTGCTGCAGGCCCCGGCTGACGCTGCCGAAGAATCCCACCGCCGGTTCGGAATCCAAGCGTACTTCGCTGCCATTCTCTTGCGTGATCCAGACCAGCCGTCCCTTCGGGTCCTTGGACGTATCGAGCTCGACACGATAGGCAATCTCGGGCAGCCGCGCGACGAGCCCGTCGCGCACGGCGACGCCGAGCGTTTCACTGCTGATCATGATTCCCATCTCGGTGTTCAGGTCGACCGAGCGCGGATCCAGATTCATCGATCCGACGAACAAGGTGCCGGTGTCGGCGATGTATATCTTCGCGTGCAGGCTGGAGCGCGACGCCTTTGGCAGCTTCTCCTGGCGGCCGGCCCCGCCGTGCACGGCCAGCGTGTGCTTGAGCTCGTAAATCTCGATACCGGAGCGCAGCAGTTCTTCGCGGTACAGCGCGTACGTGGAGGAAACGATCTTGACGTCATTGGCGGCGGTGGAATTGGTCAGGATTTTCACCTTCACGCCGCGGCTCGCGATGCCTTGAAGCCACTTGAGGCCGTCCTTTCGCGGGATGAAATAGGGCGAGACCAGGATCAGCTCGTGCTGCGCCTGCTCGAGGATTTTCTCGACCTTGGGCATGGCATGCGTCGTGGAATCCGACGGGGGCAGCGTCACCTTTCTCGGCTCATCGGCAATCACCGCGCCGCCACCCCAATAAAGCGACACCTCGTGCAACTGCAGCGAGCGCGCCAGGTCGTTTGACGGCAAATCCTTGGCGTAGGGCGTCATCTTGAGCGAGTCGATATTCTTTTCCAGCTTTTGCCGCGCCTGCGCCAGCGCGTCCTTCGACAGCTTGCCGCCGAGCTTCAAGGAGGCCGGCGTGTAAGTCAGGGCGCTGAACCAGAAGTTATCGAATTCGGCCGACACCTGGCTCACCACCGGGCCGATCGCGACGACGTCGAAGTCGCTGAATTCCACCTCCGTGGGCGCCGCGAAATACTGATCGCCGATGTTGCGCCCACCCACGACGGTCATTTGATTGTCGGCGGTCATGGATTTGTTGTGCATGCGCCGGTTCACGCGCGAAAAATCGGTGAGAAAATCCAGCCAGCGCGCGCCGCGGTGGACGAAGGGATTGAACAATCGGACCTCAACGTTGGGATGCGCATCCACCGCTGCCAGTACATCGTCCCGGCCCGAGGTGTGAAGATCATCGAGCAGCAGACGCACATGCACGCCGCGATCGGCGGCGGCGAGCAGCTCGTGGATGAATGCCGCGCCGGTCTGGTCGGCGTGAAAGTCATAGTACTGAACATCGAGGGTGCGTTCCGCCGCTCGTGCCAGCAGCATGCGAGCGACAAAGGCATCGGTGCCCAAGTTCATCGGATGGTAACCGGACATGCCGGGGTGCGCCGCGAGTTCAGGCGCCGCGGCGAGGCCAAGGCGGGTCGCCGAGGTGTCGAGTGCGGCACGCGGCGGCGGGGTATCGTTTTGTTTCGGCAGCGTGCTGCAACCGGTAGCCGCAAACAGCAAGGCGAGAGAAGCGACGACGCAGGTCGGTTTGGCGAGCGGCATCCAGCCAGGTTACCCGTAATAATCCAATCGTTGTAAGCTCATTTGTCAAACGAGGAGTCTGTTGTGCGTCTGATCATTCTCGCTATCGTTCTGCTGATGAGCGCCGCGGCCATGCCGGCGCCGGCCCCGCCGCCCGTTGCCGATTGGCAGGTGGACTCGAAAGACGCCACCGATGTGAAATTGCGGCTGGCGAAAATGGAGGAGGCGGTACGGTCCGGCACCTTCAAGAAGATCGACAGCGTATTGATCGCCCGGCACGGAAAACTGATTTACGAGGAATATTTCGCCGGCGGCGCCGAGACGCCGCGCGATACGCGCTCTGCGACCAAGAGCATCACCGGAGCTCTCATCGGCAAGGCCATCAGCGAGGGATTTCTCGCAGGAACCCAGGTTCGCGTTCTGGATTTGCTGCCTGAGCGGGCTGCACGCGTGCAATATCCCGATCCGCGCAAGGCGGCGATGACGGTCGAGGATCTGCTCACGATGAGCTCGCCGCTGGAGTGCGACGACTGGAATGATGCCTCGCGCGGAAACGAAGAGCGGATGTATCTGGTTGAGGACTGGGCGCAGTTCATTCTGGATCTGCCGATTCGTGGCCGAATGCGCGTCGGCAGCGAGGTGACGCCGCCGCCGTTCGGACGCAACTTCAGTTACTGCACCGGGGGCGTCTTCGTCTTGAGCGAGATCATTGAAAAGGCGACCGGCATGCGCACGGATCGCTACGCGCAATCGCGCTTGTTCGATCCTTTGGGAATTCGGGATGCGATCTGGGTTTATTCGCCCATGAACATCCCGCAGACAGGCGGGGGCCTGCGGCTGACGGGCCGCGACTTGTTGAAGGTCGTCCAGCTTTATCTTAACGGCGGCATCTGGCATGGAGCGCGCCTGCTTGACGAGGGGTGGGTACGTTCATCGACCCAGGCTCATGCGCAGATCGATGAGCATACGCAATACGGATATTTGTGGTGGCTGAAGGCTTTTGCATCACGGGGCAAGAGCTATCCGGCCTTCTTCATGTCCGGGAATGGTGGAAACAAAGCGGTCGGGATTCCCTCCCTGGACATAAGCGTCGTCATCACCAGCACGAACTATGGAACCCGCGGGATGCACGAGCAAACGGAGCAGCTGCTGACGGACTATATATTGGAGGCGGTGGTACCACCCTGAGGAATACGGTCGATGGGAAGATAGCCTGGCATGGCCTCGATGCGCGCAAACCATTTGTGCAAGTTGGGATACCCGCTCATATCGAAGCCGCCGTCCGCCGCGCAATGCGTGTACGCATACAGGCCGATGTCGGCGATGGTGTAGCGCTCATCGACCAGGAAGGTCCGCGTCTGCAGGTGCTCCTCCATGAGTCCCAAGGCCCGGGCTCCCTCGCGCATCCACGGCCCGAACTCCTCCTCGCGTGTTGGAATGGCCTTAGGATAGGCGCGTCGAAAGCGCGCGCGCGAAATAACGCCATCCACGTGGGTCTGCTCGAAGCATAGCCATTCCAAAACACGCGTTCGGTTCAGCTTGTCCGCGGGCAGAAACGGCGTGCCCTCGCTCAGGTACATCAATATCGCGCTTGACTCGCGCAGGCAGGTGCCGTCGGGCAGCTCGAGGACGGGGATTTCGCCGGCCGGATTTTTCTTCAGGAACCAGGGCTGCTTGGTGTCGCCGGCGATGATGTCGACGGCGCGGTACTCGTAGGCAATCCTAAGCTGGCTCAATAGCAGCCGTACTCGGTAAGAATTCCCGGAATAGAGGAAGTCGTAAAGAATGGGTTTGGCCGGCATGTCCACATCGTAGCCCATGGCTCGGATTGCACCAGCCCTTGGATGGCGGGATTTGCTTGCCGGCTGGCAGAACCTGACTCAATCCGACAATCCCAGCTTCTTGAGCAGTGCATTCCAGCGCTGATCGCTGTGCAAGGCTGCGAAAAGTGGATCATAGGCTATGCCGTTGAGCCCGCTATCGTGTTGTTGGTAAGCACGTTCCAACCACTCGAACGCCTTGTCTTTGTCGCCGCGCCAGGCGTAGACATTCCCGACCTGGTAGGCCATGTCATTGGCGTGCTTTGAAATCAACAGCGCCAGCGCCTGCCGCGACTGCGCGTCGTTCTTGCGCGCATGCTCGATCATGGCGGCGCCCATTTGACGATTGCCCTCCTGGCCGAGCTTTTGAAACTCCGCCTGGGCATCGTTGAGCCGGCCTTCCATCATGTCGAGCTGACCCAGCGCGAAGTGAACGGCGTCAGAAGTCGGATTGATTGCCAGCGCGCGCTCGAGCGCGCGGCGCGCCGCCGGATAGTCATGCGACTGGGTGAGGAATAAGCCTTCGTTGGCCCACGCGTAACTGTTCAAGGGATCGAGCTCGATGGCCTTGTTCATTGCAATGACCGCCTGGCGAATCTGGCCGAATGCCGCGATCTGCACGGCGTACAAGCTCTGCACGGCGCTGTCGCCGGGCGCCAGGGCGAGCGCTTTCTCGCTGTCGGCTCGCGCACCGGCGAAATCCAGAGTCTCCAGCCGAAGCAAGGCTCGTGCGCGATAAGCATCCACGAATTGCGGCGCCAGGTTGAGGGCCTTTTCCACGGCGTCCCGTGCCCGGGCGAACCCGGCGGCATCCTGGGTGGAGTTGGCAATCGCGGTCTCGGCGAAGGACAGCCCTGAGTAGGCCGCCGCGTAGTTAGGATCCAGAGCGATTGCCCTGCGGTAACCCGCAACCGCACGTTCGATATCCTCCAGATTGCCGCGGCGCCCGTATTGCCTGGCAATCAAGTATTCGTCGTACGCCTCGGGATTGTCGCTGCGATGGAAGTCCATTCCGGGAGCGGGCAGCAGTTTCAGCTTGAGCGCCGCCACGACCGCGGCCGCAATTTCATCTTGCACCTGGAAAATATCTTTCTGATTCCGTTCATATGTCTGCGACCAAAGATCTGTGCCACTGCCGGCGCGGATCAGCTGCGCGGTTACGCGCACCGTATTGCCGACGCGGCGCACACTTCCCTCGAGCACGTTCGCCACCCCTAAGGTCGACGCGATTTCCGGAATGGGGACCTGCTTGCCCTGGAAGTGAAACGAGGAAGTGCGCGCGGTCACCTGCAAATCCTGGATTTGCGCCAGCAAGCTGATCAGCTCCTCGGTCAGGCCGTCCGAAAAATATCCCTGGTCCCTTTTCTCGCTCAGGTCCAGGAACGGCAAGACGGCAATGGATTTCTCGCTGATGGTGCGCGCCGGCTCATTGGCGGAAGTCGCCTGCGCATAGCGCGCCTGATCGGCCGCGCGCCGCTCGAACTCGTACGCGGCCATTGCAAGCACGGCCAGGGTTGCCGTCGAGATTACCGTCGCCGCCATTCGATTGCGGCGCAGAAATTTTCTTATCCGATACGGAAGCCGTGTGCGCTGCGCGGTCACGGGCTTGCCGTCCAGGTAGCGCTTGATGTCATCCGCCAGCTCGGCAGCGCTTGCGTAGCGCGCGGAGGGCTCCTTCGCGAGCGCCTTGAGCACGATGAGATCGAGGTCCCCGCGCAGCTGACGGGTCAGCTGATCGTGCGAACCTCCGCGCACGATGCAAGCTTGTTGGGATAGCATGCTGCTGGGCTTGGCGACCTCGGCGGTTGCGATCGCCTGCTCGAGTATGCCGCGCGACGCGCCGGCATTTAAGCGATAAGGTCGATCGCCGGTCAAGATCTCGAACAGCACGACACCCAGCGAATAGATATCGCTCTTGGCATCGACCGCCTCGCCCCTTATCAACTCCGGGCTCGCGAACACCGGCGTCAGAACCTGCCCGTAGACCGTGGTGAGAGGCTCCTGACTTGAATCGCCGTTACCCAGCAATGTCGCGACGCCGAAATCCAGCAGCCGAGCCTGTCCTGACTGGGTGACCAGAATGTTGGATGGCTTGAGATCCCGATGAATCACGTGGCGATCGTGAGCGTACTGCACCGCCTCGAGCACTTGCAGGAACAGCCGCAGCCGTTCGCGAAGGTTGAGACGGCGCGCATCGCACCAGTCGGTGAGCAAATCACCCTGTACGTACTCCATCGACAGGTATGGCAATCCCTCAGGATCGATTCCCGCGTCATACAGGCGCGCGATGAGCGGGTGTTCCAATGCCGCCAAGATGTCGCGCTCGCGCGCAAAGCGCTGCTCCAGGTCGCGGCGCACGCGCGTCAACAGGGGCAGTTTGAGGGCAACCTCGCGCTTGATGACTCCATCCGCTCTCTTCGCGAGCCAGACCTCGGCCATTCCCCCGGCGCCCAGCAGCCGAATCAGCTCGTACGGTCCGACGTGCTCGCCGGATTGCAGGCCGGTCGCGGCGGGTCCGCCCCGCTCCTCTTCCGTTCCTTTTTCCAGCAGAGTCAGGAAGCTCCTTGAACTGGACTCCCGGAATTCCGGCAGCAGCGCCTCGCGCAAGGCCGGCAGGAGTTCCTGGTATTGCGGCTCGAGCGCCTGCAGCCAGCGGCGGCGCCCCGCGTCATCCAGGGGCAGCGCCTCGTCGAGCAGGCGGCTAATCGTCGTCAGCTGGGGGGCGGTAAACCGCATTGGGGGGCAATTTAGCGCATCCACAGGAAAGGATTGGATAAATTAGCGCCGTCGCCGGACAATGCGCGACACATTTAATAGTAGGGCCGAAGGGGAGTTAATGACTCACGCTGCCATAGTCGGCTGGGGCAAATGCTTGCCGCCGTCAATTCTGTCAAATCGCGACCTCTCGACATTCTTGCCGACGGACGATGAATGGATCACCACGCGTACCGGCATGAAGGAGAGGCGCATCTCCCATGTGCCCGGGATCGAGCTGGCCATCACTGCATCGCGGCGCGCCATCGCTTGCGCGGGGATGTCGGGCAAGGACATCGACCTGGTCATCTACGGCAGCTGCAGCAACGACGAGACGGTGCCCAACAGCGCTTCCGGCGTTCAGCAACGCATCGGCGCGACCCAGGCAGCCTCATTCGACGTCAATACGGCCTGCACCAGCTTCATGTACGGGCTCTCGATCGGCTCATCGATGATCAAGACCGGCATCGTCAAGAATGCGCTCATCATCGGCGTAGAACTTATTTCTCAGTACATGGATTGGGACAACCGCAACGTCGCCGTGCTGTTCGGCGACGGCGCCGCCGCCATGGTGCTGAAGGCATCGGATCAGGAAGGCGGCGTGATCGCCGAGAAGCTGCAATGCTATGCGGACGCGCGCCAGATCCTGCGGGTGCGCGGCATGGGAACGATGTACGCCAACTTGAGCGTACCGTTCGGATTGACCCGCTGGGATTTCGATGGCCAGGAAATTTTCCGCAAAGCCGTGCAAGGCATGAGCGAGGCGAGCCTGGATGTGATGCACCGCGCCGGCGTGACCATGAATGACATCGCTCTGGTGGTGCCGCATCAAGCCAACTTGCGCATCATCGACGCCGTCGCAAAGCGGGCGGGCGCCGGTCCGGAGAAGGTGTATCTGACCGTGCAGAAGTACGGCAACATGAGTTCGGCGACGGCACCGGTTGCACTGGTGGAGGCCGTGGAAGAAGGACGCGTGCCGGCCGGCAGCCTGGTGCTCATGCCGGCGTTCGGAGGAGGACTGACGCTGTCCGCCCATTTGATCCGCTGGGGCGAGCGTACGACTCCGCTGCAGCAAAGCGACGCGGAGCTGCCGCCCTGCTCCAAGACGGCGCTCGAGCTGGTGAATGAGATCCGCGCGCAGAAGAAGATCGGCGAGATCGAAGCAAAACGCTTTGAGACCTTGAGCTTCCCGGAAAACAGAACCGGCTGAGGGCGGACATTTCCTTTGACGGGTTCTCGCAAGTCATTCTCTGATCTGTTTCTGCCGCGCGGCGGCAAGCGTCGATCAGCGAAACGCGCCATGCAGCCCGAAGACAGTCCTGAGATTCAGGAGATCTGGTCGGTTGTCGGCGCCATCCCTCGCGGCAAAGTATCGACTTACGGTGCGGTGGCGCGGGCGGCCGGACTGCCGGGTCGCGCGCGGCTCGCGGGACGCGCGTTGAAAGTATTGCCGAGCGAGTTGAATCTGCCCTGGCATCGGGTGGTCGGCGCGGGCGGCCGCATCGTATTTCCGCGCTCCTCGGCACAACACCGCGAGCAGGCGCGGAGATTGCGCGCCGAAGGGGTGACGGTCAAGGAAGGCCGCGTGAGCCGCGAGACCATGATGGATCTGGAGAAGCCTTAGTCTCCGGCGCTGGGTGTGCCCGTTCACGCAGGCAGCTTCATTGGACGACCGCTTCAACGCACTTTCGCGAGCACCCGTGGGCCAAAGGTCCCATTCACAGGAGTTGCGACCATTCGGCAGGCTGTCTGCATGCAACCCAGGGAGTCTGTCATGATCCGTTCGGCCCAAGTCTTCGTGACCTGTCTGTTTCTTCTTTCCGCTTCCGCGTTCGGGCAAGGCAATTCCAACGACCGCATGATCGAGCGCCGCGCAGTTGAGGCTGTCATCTGGAGTATGCCGGCGGTTAACTACGACCTCATGCTCCAGGAAATGCTTGCCAAGACCGCCGGCAAGGTGAACCAGGTGGTGTATTGGGGCCGCCCCCTCGACTGGCACAATCAGACCCTCACGCCCAATCCTGACGCGCTCTACTTCATGGTGTTCTTCAATACGAAAGAGGGTCCAATTGTTCTTGATCTACCGCCCGGCGATTCCAACGGATCTTTCAACGGCAACATCTGCACTGCGTGGCAGATGCCGCTCGAGGACGCGGGATTGCTGGGTCTGGACAAAGGCGCCGGGGGGAAATATCTGATCTTGCCGCCCGGATATGCGGGTAAAGCGCCCGAGGGGTATGTTGCCCTGCAGTCGGATACGTTCGGCGGCTTTGGACTCATTCGTGCGAATTTTAAGAGCCATAGCGACGCCGATGTCGCCAAGGCCATCGCTTACGGTAAAAAACTCAAGGTCTACCCGCTGGCCCAAGCGGCCAATCCGCCGACCACCGTCTTTACCGACGCCAAGGATGTCATCTTCGACTCAACGATCCGTTATGACGCGAGCTACTTTCAGCACCTCGACCGAATCGTACAGGACGAGCCGTGGCTTCAGCGGGATCGCGCCATGATTGACCAACTCAAGTCGTTGGGGATCGAGAAAGGCAAGCCGTATAGTCCGGATCAGCGCTTAACCAAGTTGTTGGACGAGGGCGCTCGCGAGGCAGCCGCGATTCTTGAGGGTATGTACGATAAGGGTACGGGGGCGTTCTTTGATGGCTCCCGATGGCGTTCCGCCGCACCGGTCGACGTCGCAAAGGCACAGTCCACCGCCTATTCAGACCCCAATTTATATCCGATTGATTTACGCGGAATGACCTACACCTACGGTTTCGTAGGAATCAAGCGTCTCGGCGCAGGCCAGTTTTATTTGATCGACATTCAAGACAAGAACGATGCGCGCTTCGACGGCAGCAAGACATATCGCCTGAATGTGCCTGCGAACGTGCCGGTCGAACAGTACTGGTCGGTAACGGCCTATGACCGGCAGACGCATGCGTTGATCCGCTACATGTCCCGAGCGAGCCGCTCCTCGCAGATTCCCGAGTTGCAGAAGAACGCCAACGGATCGGTAGATATCTACTTCGCGCCGAAGGCGCCCGCGGGCAAGGACAGCAATTGGGTACCGACCGACCCGACACGCAAGTTCGAACTCATGTTCCGCCTCTACGCGCCAAAAAAAGAATTCTTCGACAAGGTTTGGGTTTTACCGGATGTCGAGAGACTTACATCGCAGTGACTTGAGGCGGCTCATTCGATCAGCGCGCGGCGGATGCCTACGGGCGGATCCGTTTTCACGCCGAACATAAAGCGCATGATGGCGAACGGGCGAATGAGCGTTTCGTACAGGGCCATCGAACCGAGCAAGGTAATGCCGGCCAGCAGCAGCAACTCTGCGGCCACGGGCAGATGCAGCGGAAAGATCCAGTAGGCGGCAATCAGCAGTATCGGCTGGTGCAACACGTATACCGGCAGGACGGCCACGTTCAGGTGCGACAACAGTGCCGACGGCCGATCGAGATATTGGCCGGCGTAGCCGCAGATTGCACAAATGGCCGCCCAAGCGTAGAGACCCGAGACCGCGAACCAGACGGGGCCGTTCGAGACGGATTGGGCAACCAGCAACACACCAGCCGCCGCCGCCAGCCATCTGCGGTGATTGCGCAGCCAGTCCCAGAAAGCGATTTGCCTCGCGCAGATCACGCCCACCGCGAACATGCCGATCCACCTGATATGACTGCCCCAGTCGTGGACGAAATCGTCGGTCCGGGGTGATGCGAACTCGATGAGAACGTTTGCCGCCGCCAACCACAGCGCCGGAACGATCAGAAGCCAGGCAGTGGAAACACGAAAGCCGCCTTGTACCGGATCTTGCACCGGGTTTTTCACAGGGCTTCGCCGACGCCGCATCAACGCTACCACGAGGGCGAAGAGCAGCGAATACACCAGCAAATAAACCAGGAACCATAGGTGGTCCCAGGTGGGCATGGTCTTGTGGAGCGGCCGGACCAAGGTTTGGTCGGCCGCGAGATATGAATACCACCAGAAGTGCAGGTAGCTCTGATGAGTCACGTTCTTGGCGACCAGTTCGACGTAGGTCTGCGGAGGAATCACCACGATCATGCCGAACAGGATGACCGGCAACAGCCTTCTCAAGCGATCGAGCGCGAACTGTCCCGGGCCGAGTTTCCCGATCAAAAAGCGGCAGGCCACACCGGAAATCACAAACAGCAGCGCCATGCGCCAGGGACTCAATACCAGCATCCACCACTCGAGTCCGGGCACCAGGCGAGGGCTCTTCAGGTTGTAATACCAGGTCACATACAGCATGCCGACATGAAAGAGCACCAGCAGCGTGAATGCGCCCACGCGCAGCCAGTCGAGGAAGTATTTCCGGGTGTACATCCTCGGGAGTCTGGTACCGCTTCACGCTCAATGCTCACCGATTCCTCGAAGAGCCTTCCCGTTTTTTGAAATTGGGATCGTTATGCCGTTTGTGATGAGATTTTCTTAGGCGCCGGCGGGGCCGCCACCTCATTCCGCGAGCGGTACGCGGAGGGCGTCACCTCCATCAGGTCGCGAAACCCCCGATTGAAGGTGTTGATCGACTGATAGCCGGTGGACAGAGCGATGGTCAGGATCGGGATGCGTCGCATGGCCGGATCGCGCAGCTGCTCACACGCTTCTCGAATGCGGTAACTGTGCAAGAAGACGTTGAAGTTCGGATAGCCCAACTGCTCATGGATGATTTTGCGCAGGCGATATTCCGGCGCGCCCACGAGAACCGCCAGATCCTTCAGCGACAGACTCGGCCGCTGATAGACGCGGTCGACTTCCATCAGCGGGGCGAGACGCGTAAGTATCGCGGCCGTTTCCGGCGCAACGGCAGGTAAAGGCGCGCTTCGCCGCTGCGCCGGAACCGTTGCGGCCCCAAGAAGGTCCTGTAGATCCTCATCGCGCATGAATATCAGAATAAACGCGACTATCAGAAGGTTGCTCAAGATCAATGCCAGATGAGCTTGGTAATTGGCATAGGAATTCTGCGATATCAACACTCGCAAAAGCACGCTCGAGCCGATGATGTTGAGTCCGATGACCGTCGCGATGATCGCGCGGGCGCGGCGCCGGCTCTCGATGAGATCCGCCCGCCAATCAGCCACGGTCCAATATATGGCGAATGCGGCGAACAGTCCTTGCAACAGGCCCGGGGCGATGCGGGTCACGATATCGCCGGCAGGTCCTTCGGGAAGCACCCGGCTCATCGGTATTTCAAAAAACATCTCCAGTAAAAAAAGACCCAGCAGCGCTCGGGGAAAACGAGGCCTATCCGCAAACATCTCAAAGCACAGAATCATGAAGAGGCCGGGCGTCAGATTGCGCGCAAAGTTGAGCACCCCGGCAAAGCCGCCGATATCCCATTGGTAGGGTTCCGGGATCCAATACCGATAATCGTAGCGCGACAGAACAATGTGGCAAACGCTGTTGAAGGTGATCAGGCCTATCAGCTGGCTGACCAAAAGATGCGGCCGCTTTGCGAGCACACGGGCGCCGAATAGGACATTGCAAATCACGGTCGCGATATCGACGGCGAAAAAGAGTTGGGACGAGGTCATTTTTAGGAGCTGGACCTACATAACGCAACGCCTTGGTAGTGTATCAACAGCCCACAGATCAGGGGCATCAATGGCCCCCCAATGGAAAACGTCGTGATAAAGTTTAAGGGACAAGTAAAAAATCGCCCCTAAAGGGCGCAGGCGCAAAGGAACTCTATGACCTCCATGGGCAAGATGATTCTGGCGGCGATGCCGGCCGTGTTCAGCGCCTGTTCCGGCTCAGGCCCCCCAACCTATCAGGGGTACGTCGAAGGAGAGTTCGTCTATCTGTCGTCCTCTCAAGCGGGGCACCTCGAGCGCCTGGCGGTAAGCCGTGGCCAGCCGGTGAACGCCGGCGACCCGGTCTTCTCTTTGGAGGCCATTGATGAGAGAGCGGCGCAACTCCAGGCGCAAGAGCAGCTGGCCGCCGCGGAAGCGCAGCTCGCCGACATCAAGACCGGCAAGCGGCCGCCCGAGATAGCGGTGATTCGCGCGCAGCTCGCGCAGGGCGAGGCGTTGGCCCAAAAGTCGGCGCAGCAGCGCGAGCGCGACGAGATACAGTACCGCGCCGGCGGCGTCTCGCGCGAGCAGCTCGAGGCGTCGCTGGCACAGGCGAGCAGCGATGCCGCACACGTGAGCGAGCTTCAGAGCCAGCTCGATGTGGCGCGGCTCGCGGGCCGGGAGCAACAGCTGATTGCTCAAACCAACCAGGTGCAGGCGGCACGCGCGGTCTTGGCGCAGGCGAACTGGCGGCTCAATCAAAAAACAGTCGCGGCTCCCAAATCGGGGCTGGTCTACGACACGATGTATCGCGAAGGCGAGTGGGTCGCGGGCGGCAGTTCAGTGGTGAGCATGCTGCCGCCCGAGAACATCAAAGTGCGGTTTTTCGTTCCCGAGACGGTACTGGGAGGGCTGTCGGCCGGCCGCAAAGTCAGCCTGCACTGCGATGGTTGCACGGCCGACATAGCGGCCGCCATCACTTATATATCCTTGCAGGCCGAGTACACCCCGCCGGTAATCTACAGCAACGAGACCCGCGGTAAGCTGGTGTACATGATCGAAGCACATCCGACGCCGCAAGATGCCCCAAAGCTGCACCCCGGCCAACCGCTCGCAGTCCAATTGCAGTGAACGACGCGACCGCCGCCGCCATCGATGTGCGTGGGCTCAACAAGAGCTTTGGCGACAAACACGTGGTCAATGATCTGTCCCTGTGCGTTCAGCCCGGCGAGATCTTTGGCTTCCTCGGACCCAATGGCAGCGGCAAGACCACTTCGATCCGAATGCTGTGCGGGCTGCTGACTCCCGACTCCGGCAGCGGCACGTGCCTGGGATTGGACATACGCACGCAGAGCGCCGAGATCAAGCGCAACGTCGGCTACATGACGCAGCGCTTCTCCTTTTGGGAAGACCTCTCGATCACCGAGAATCTCGACTTCGTGGCGCGCGTATACGAAATGCCACAGCGCAAGGAAGTGGTGGCGCGGGCGCTCGAGGACTTGGGGCTCAAGGATCGGGCCAATCAGCTCGCCGGCGAATTGTCGGGAGGCTGGAAGCAACGTCTCGCGCTGGCGGCGTGCATGCTGCACCGGCCGCGCCTGTTGCTGCTCGATGAACCCACCGCCGGAGTCGATCCCACGGCGCGGCGCGATTTCTGGGGGGAGCTGCACCGGCTTGCAGCCCAGGGCATCTCGGTGTTGGTCAGCACGCACTACATGGACGAAGCCGAGCGCTGCCACAAGCTCGCGTTCATCGCCGCCGGCAAGCTGCTGGTACAGGGGACGGCGGACGAAGTCGTCAACAGCCAGAACCTGACCACCTGGTCCATCAAAGGGGACCGTCTCGCGGAGCTCTCGGACGGACTGCAGGGCAAGCCGGGCATCGATCAAACGGTGGTCTTTGGTGCCGCGCTTCACGTCACCGGTCATGACGCGGCTGCCCTGGAGAAATCCGTGGCCGAGGCCACGCAGGCCGCAGGTCTCAAGGCCGAAAAGATCAATACCGGGATCGAGGATGTGTTCATCTACTTGATGAACAAATCCGCCGGCTCACCCACCGGCTCACCGCAGTCAGGCTCATGAGCCGCGGGCAAATTTTTTCGGCTTCACGCTGGTGGAGCGTCGTCCTCAAGGAATTTCTCCAGTTGCGGCGCGATCGGATCACATTTGCGATGATCGTCGGCATTCCGATCGTGCAGCTCACCCTCTTCGGCTACGCGATCAATTCCGACCCCAAGCACCTGTTGACCGGCCTGCTGCTGCAGGATCACAGCGAATTCACCCGCACCTTCGTCGCCGGGATGCAGGCTTCCAACTACTTCGACATCGTGGAGGAGCTGCCGAGCGAGGAAGCCGCGCGCAGCGCGCTGGCTCGCGGCAACCTCCAGTTCGTGCTCACCGTCCCACCGGATTTTACCCGCCGGCTGCTGCGCGGCGAGCGCCCTCCTCTCTTGCTCGAGGCCGACGCCACCGACCCCTCCGCGACCGGCAATGCAATCGCCGCCGCGTTGCAGCTGCCGATGTCGGTGGCCGCCAAGGATCTCGTCGGACCGTTGATGCCGCTGGCGGGCGGACAGCCGCCGTTCGAGATGCGCATGCACAGCCTCTACAATCCGGAGGGCCTCACCCAGTACTTCATCGTGCCGGGCCTCATCGGCGTGATACTCACCATGACGCTGGTGCTGATGACCGGACTTGCGATCACGCGGGAGCGCGAGCGCGGCACCATGGAAAATCTGCTGGCCATGCCGGTGACGCCGCTGGAGGTGATGAGCGGCAAGATCGTACCCTACGTCTTCATCGGATTGGCCCAGATCACCATCATTATTGCGGCTGCACGGCTCATGTTCCACGTGCCCTTCGAGGGCAGCTTGATCACGTTTTATTGCGCCGCGCTCTTCTTCATTGCGGGGAATTTGACGGTGGGAATCACGCTGTCGTCCCTGGCGCGCAATCAGCTGCAGGCCATGCAGCTCACCATGTTCTACTTTCTGCCGAATATTCTGCTGTCGGGCTTCATGTTTCCCTTTCAGGGGATGCCGCGGTGGGCGCGCTTCATCGGCGAAGCACTGCCCTTGACGCACTTCAATAGACTGGTGCGGGGAATCCTCCTGAAGGGAAACGGCTGGGTGGATCTGTGGCCGGAATTCTGGCCGATCGCGCTTTTCATCGCGCTGGTGCTGTTCGTCGCGCTGCGCTTCTACCGCAAGACTCTGGACTAAAGGCAACTCCCATGCCCATTCGCATCGTCGTCGCCGTCAGCATGAGCGTGCTCGCCGCCTGCGCCGTCGGCCCGGACTTTAAGCGCCCCGCCGCTCCCGCCACCGACAAATACACAGCCGCGGTGCAGCCGCAATCGACAGCGGCGGCCAGCGGCGAGGCCGGTGAGGCGCAGCGCTTCGTGAGCGGCGCCGAGCTGCCCACTCGCTGGTGGGAATCCTTTCAGTGTCCGGCGCTGAACGTACTGGTCGAGAATGCGCTGGCGCATAGTCCGACGGTGCTCGAAGCGCGCGCACGACTGCGCCAAGCTCAAGAGGACTTAAGCGCGCAAAGGCGCGGCACGCTTTATCCGCAAGTCGACGCGCAGCTGGGCGTTTCGCGCCAGAAGATTGATCCGGCGGCGTTCGGCATTCCGAACGTGCCGCCGGCGCCGCCGTTTACCTTGTACAACGCACAGGTGAATGTCAGCTACACGCTGGATTTGTTCGGCGCCAACCGCCGCATGCTCGAGGGAATGGGGGCCCAGAGCGAGTATCAAACTTATGAAACCGAAGCGGCGGAGCTCACGCTCGCGGCCAACGTCGTAGCCGCAGCAATAAGGCAGGCGGATCTGCAGGCGCAGATCGACTACACCCAGCAGCTGCTCGAGGCACAAGGCCGGCAACTCGCGATTGCCGAGCAGCGCTACCAGGCCGGCGGCATCGCGCTCGAGGATCTGCGCAATCAGCGCATTCAGCTCGAACAGCTGCGCGCCACGCTGCCGCCGCTCGTCGCCGCACGCAGCCAAGTCGATCACCAGCTCAGCGTCTATACGGGGAAGCCCCCCTCCGAGGCCGCCGCTCCCGGCTTCGTGCTCCAGGATCTCAAGCTTCCGGCCGAGCTGCCCCTCGCCCTGCCCTCCGAGCTCGTGCGGCGCCGGCCCGACGTGCGGGCCTCCGAAGCGCTGTGGCACGAGGCCGGCGCCAATGTGGGCGTCGCGACAGCGAATCTGTTCCCCAGTCTCACCATTTCAGGCTACGCCGGCTCGGACCGCACGGATCTTTCCGCGCTCGCCGATAGTTTGAATATTTGGAGCATCGGCGCGAAGCTGATGCAGCCGATCTTCCATGCCGGCGAGCTGCGCGCGAAGAAGCGATCCGCCGTCGCGGCGTACGATGCAGCGGCGCAAAGCTACGAGCAGACGGTGCTCGAGTCTCTGCAGCAGGTAGCCGACAGCCTGCGATTCTTGGAGGCTGACGCCGAAGCGCTGCAAGCTCGTTCGCTTGCCGACGAGCAATCGGCGGCCAGCTACGCCATCGCCCAGAAACGTTTTGACGCGGGCGGCATCAGCGAGCAAAGCTTTCTCGACGCCCGCCGCCAATATCTTCAGACCCAGCTGGACCGCAGCCACGCCGCGGCGCAACGATTCAGCGACACGGTGGCCTTGTTGCATGCCTTGGCCGGGACGGCCTGATCGCCACTGCGCCGCCGCCGTCACGACGGCGGCGCAGACTCACGAAGCCTCAGCTCTTGCCGTTCAACTTCGAGATTTTCAATCCGGCAAACGAGATGTCGCCGATCAAACCGTTTTCGCCGAACACGAAGCCGAGCACGGGTTTCCTCAAGGTATCCGAATCGTATGTGCCGCCCGCGCCCTGGGACACGACCGCGACTCCGGTTTGCGGACCCACCGTCCAACCCTTGCTGGTGACGAACTTCATCAGCGTCGACTCCGTCATGAACATGATCACTTCGCTATGCTCGGCGGCGCCCAAGATGAGCCCCATGGAACCGCCCTCGATGGCGTAGTGACGCACGGGCCGCCCCTCGATCATGAGCACGCCTTCCCCGTATTCTCCGGAAACACCGGCTCCGCCCTTGACCACGTGCGGAAACACCAGCATCCCCACCGCCCTGTCTGCCAACTGCTGATGCAGTGGATTTTGCTGATAGAACTGCGCCAACGCCGCTGTGGCGTCGCCATCGATTTCCGCGCTTCTGCCTGCGAACGCAATCGTGCTCGCGCACACTGCGAGAACGCCGACGCTCAACGTCACGATGAAATTTTTAATATTCATGCTACCTCCATTTATCGCCCGCCCTTCCATCTCAATTAACGACCGGCTTTGTTGGCTTCCGTTCTTCTTTTTTCCGTCTGCTCGAGGCGACAACGCCCTGCATCCTGTAGTCAATCGCTGACATTAGAAATCGAGATCGATGAGCGACGCTTTCATCTATAGTGGGCGTTGATCTAGAACACGGAAGACTCAATTGCCGCAAGATTCTTCACTGGACTTGGCGGTGGTCGGCAATTGCCAAGTGGCTGGACTGTTCGATCGCCTGGGCGCACTGGTCTGGGCTTGCTTACCCAGGCCGGACTCTGATCCGACTTTTTGCGCATTGCTGGATCGCGGCGGCGCTCAATCAGCGCGCGGCGTGTTCGCGATCACGGTCAACAATTGCGTGGCGCATCAACAGCACTATCGGCGCAATACCGCCATTGTCGAAACCACGCTGACCGACGACGCCGGCAATCAAGTTCGCCTGACCGATTTTTGTCCGCGATTCCGCGACCGCAACCGCGTTTTTCGGCCGATGATGTTCATTCGAATCGCCGAGCCGGTGTCCGGACACCCGCAAGTCCGGATCAAGTTCCAGCCCGCTTGCGACTTCGGCGCGCGCAAACCGGCGATGACGGCCGGCAGCAGCCATCTGCAATTCGCGGCCACGGACACCGCGGTGCGGCTCACCACGGATGCGTCGATCACCAGCATCCTCGAGGAGCGCAGCGTCATTTTGGACAAGCCGCTGGCATTCATCATCGGACCGGATGAAACGGTTGCGGAGGGGCCGCTGCAACTGGCGCACGCGTTTCTGGAGCGCACCGCGGAGTATTGGCAAGAATGGGTGCGCAGCCTGGCGGTGCCGGTCGATTGGCAGGATGCCGTCATCAGGGCGGCCATCACGCTCAAGCTATGCACCTACGAGGATACGGGCGCGGTGCTGGCGGCGCTCACGACCTCCATTCCGGAGGCGCCCGACAGCGGGCGCAACTGGGACTATCGGTACTGCTGGCTGCGCGACAGCTTCTTCGTCATTCGCGTGCTCAACCGCTTGGGCGCGACGCGGACCATGGAAGGGTTTTTGCGCTACATCAATAATATCGTCGAACAATCTTCCGGCGGCCCCTTGCAGCCGCTGTACAGCCTCGCCGGCAATCCCCATGTCGAAGAAAGGCTGATCGAATCGCTGCCGGGCTATCGGGGCATGGGGCCGGTGCGCGTCGGCAATCTTGCCGCCGAGCAAAGGCAGCACGATGTCTACGGCTCCGTGATACTGGCTGCCAGCCAGTTTTTCTACGATGCGCGGCTCAACACCGTAGGAGATCCCTCGCTGCTGGCCCGCCTGGAACCACTCGGAGAACAGGCAGCGACGCAATTCGAGCTGCCCGACGCGGGGCCATGGGAATTTCGCGGTTATTTGAGGATTCACACCTTCTCGGCGGTCATGTGCTGGGCAGCCTGTGATCGGCTGTGCCGCATCGCGAATCATCTCGGCCTGGACGAACGCGCACGGCACTGGCACACACGGGCCACGGAAATTCGCGAACGCATCCTGGCGCGCACCTGGAATGATGAGTTGAAGGCATTCACGACATCGTTCGAAGGCACGGAACTCGATGCCACGGCATTGTTGTTCGCCGAGGTGGGATTCATCGACGCATCGGACGCGCGATTCGCCGCCACGTTCAATGCGATCGACCGAGAGTTGCGCCGCGATGATCTTTTGTTTCGCTATCGCCACGTCGACGACTTCGGCGTCCCGCTCAACGCCTTCACGGTGTGCTCCTTCTGGTGGGTCGAGGCGCTGGCCTCTCAGGGGCGGCTGCAGGAGGCGCGCGAAGCATTCGAGCGTCTCTTGAAGCGCCGCAATCACCTCGGTTTGTTCTCCGAACATATCGATCCCGCCACGGGAGAACACTGGGGCAATTATCCGCAGACCTACAGCATGGTCGGCGTCATCTCGAGCGCACTGCGCCTCAGCCGCTCCTGGGAAGAAGTGGTGTAGTCCGTGTTTCGAACTTCCCTCATCCGCATGGTGCTGGCGCTGGCCGCGGCCACGGCCATCGTCGCGTTCTTGGTCACGCCATATATCAGCGAGGTGCTCTCCGCCTGGTATCGAGTACAAACGGAGCGGCATACAAAGACCCTGGTGCGCTCGCTGGAAGATGAACTCGGAGTTCTGGTCGACAAGAATGACGCGCCGCGCCTGCGGGCGCGTCTCGCCGAGATTGCCCGCGGCGAATCGCACTTGATTGCGATCAAGCTGTGCCGTCCCGACGGCACCGAAATCGCCGAGAGCGGCGCACCGCAGGCCATCGCGTGCCAGCCGGAGCGCCCCGGAGTCGACAGCAACCGCATCATTCAAGGACCCAGCGGCCGGCTGCAGGTCTCCGATCTGGGCGCTCGATCGGCCAGCGAACGGCCGTTTCGCGTCATGCTGGCGCACGACCTGGGATTTGCCGACTGGAATCAGAGCGGTTGGCGCCGCTTCGTCGTCGCCTTCGTGTTCGTCTCCGCATTACTGGTGGTATTGGTTGTCGCGCTCTTGGTCTGGTGGGTGCTGCGGCGCTGGGCGATGCTGCTCTTGAGCGACATTCGCAGCGGACGATTGATCGGCGATGCAAGATCGCCGGATTTTGCGTTGCCCATTCTCTCGCAAATCAGAAAGCTGCTGCTGGAGGCGGAGGAAACGCAGCGGCTGGAAATCGACTATCGCGAGAACTGGACGCCGCAGGCACTGAAGCAAGTCGTCGAGCACCAGCTTCAGTCCTGCCAGGTCATCACCGTCTCGAATCGCGAACCTTACAGCCACGTGTTCGGCGAGGGCGGCCGCATCGACGTCAAGGTGCCTGCGAGCGGCATGGTCACGGCGCTCGAACCCGTGATGCGCGCCTGTTCCGGCGTCTGGATCGCGCACGGCAGCGGCAGCGCCGATCGGCAGGTGGTGGACGCGCACGACCGAATCCCGGTTCCTCCCGATGATCCGGCCTACGACTTGCGGCGGGTATGGCTCACCGAGGAGGAAGAGCAGCGCTACTACCTGGGTTTCTCCAACGAAGGCTTATGGCCTCTATGTCACTTAGCGTACGTGCGCCCGGCATTTCGCGAAAGCGACTGGCAAAGCTATCAGGCGGTCAACCGCAAATTTGCCGCCGTGATCACGAAGGAAGCCAAATCGGATCAACCTGTGGTCCTCATCCAGGATTTTCATTTTTCGCTGCTGCCGGGGATGGTGCGCGAGCGCATACCACGGGCCACCATCGGCCTTTTTTGGCACGTGCCCTGGCCCAACGCCGAAACCTTCGGAGTCTGCCCCTGGAAGCGTGAGATCCTGGCGCACATGCTGCGCGCGGATATCTTGGGGTTTCACACCTTGCAGCACTGCCTGAACATGCTCGACACCGTGGACCGCTTTGTCGAATGCCACATCGACCGGGAGCATCTCACGGTCACGCTGCAGGGCCATACCTGCCACATCGCCCCCTATCCCATTTCGATCGAGTGGCCGCCGCGCTGGCTCAAAGGGATGGCGGACGTCCATGCCTGCCGCGAGGCGGTGTGCCGGCAGCATGGCATCGATCCTGCGATCCGCATCGGCGTCGGAGTCGAGCGCTGGGATTTCACCAAGGGCATCGTGGAACGCTGTCAGGCGCTGGAACTGTATCTGGAAAGAAATCCCGGCGAGCGCGGGCGCATCTGCCTGATTCAAGTCGCCGAACCCTCTCGAAGCCAGCTGCCCGCGTATCAAGCGGTGCAGGAACAGACCGTGCAGGAAGTGGATCGGATCAACGAGCGCTTCTCGACCGACACCTGGCGGCCCATCGTGCTGGTGAAGAGCCATCAAGATCCTCACCTTGTTTTTCAACTTTATCGGGCCGCCGACTTTTGCATGGTCACCAGCCTGCACGACGGCATGAACCTGGTCGCCAAGGAATTCGTTTCGGCCCGCGATGACGAGGACGGGGTTCTCATTCTCAGCTCGTTCACCGGCGCCGCCCGCGAACTGGTCGAGGCGCTGCCCGTCAATCCGTTCGATGCGGCGGAAACCGCCTCAGCCATAGCGACCGCGATGAAAATGTCCCGCGAGGAGCGTCGTCAGCGCATGCGGCTGATGCGCCAGACGGTCAAGGATAACAATGTCTATCGTTGGGCCGGCCGCATGCTGGTGGATATCGCGCGCATTCGCCAGCGCCAAGCATTGCGCGCGCCGGGTTTCACGTCGCGCCCCTGAAGAGCCGGGCGATGCCCGCACCGAGACTCATTCATGGCACCGCGTGGAGAAGCGGATTCGATACGGCATGTCAACCCAAGCACTACGCGAGTATGTTGCGGCACATGTCGGCGCTTCATTCCACCAGCCAGTACCGCACTTGTTGCTCAGCCAAGAACTCGCGCGCGCGGAGCCCGTGCAACAGCGCGAGCGTCGCGAGTTGCCCCGCTTCCGTGCAACTGCTCGCCGCGACGCTAACCGAGCGCGGTGCACCCGGTACCGGCCAGCCCGTACGGGGATCTAAGATGTGACCGTAGCGAATTCCGTTTTTCAACAGGAAGCGGCGCGAGTCGCCACTCGTCGCCAGGGCGCCGCGCTGCAGGTCGAGAATAAGGGTGGCCTCGCGATCACTGTCCGGCCGCTCGATGCCGACTCGCCAGGGTGCGTGTGAGGGCGCTCGATTGGTACGCAAGTCACCGCCAAAATTGATTAAAAAGGGTGCGGAGCATTTTGCTGCCAAGAGCTCAAAGGCCCGGTCGACCGCATATTCTTTACCGATGCCGCCGAAATCCAATTCCATCCCGGCCGGCAGCGTCAAAAATGGGGGATCCCAGCGCAGTTTGTCAAAGCCGATCTGCGGTAAAAGGCGCTCAACAGCCGCGGCGTCGGGGATTCGATCCGAGCCATCAAAAGTCCACGCTCGGCGCAAGATGCCGGATGTGATATCAAACAGGCCCCCGCTCGCTTCGTAGGACGCGCTCGCAAAATTGAGCAGGGATGAGGTCTCCTCATCCACGACGAGACGTTGACCGCGATTCTCATGGATCCAGGCGATGACACTGTCATTGCGATACCGGCTGTACTTGTGCTCGATGCGCCAGGCCTCGGCCGCCACCAGCCTACCGTGCTCCAGGGCCGCGCCTTGATCCGTTGCGGATACCAATAATTCGCAAGGACTCGCCATCGCTTTGAAGCAAAGCGCGGCGATGTTCTCGCCGCGCGGCTCGATGATGATTTTTTCGAGACTTGTGCTTAACGGCATCAGTTGAGCGTGAATGTTGTGGACTCGCCTCCTCGGATTCATCTTATAACGATCCTACGTCGCCGGCTTCGTGCCGAGCGCTCGCTTTCCAAAACCGCCGCCTTTTTACCCCGAGGTCAAGATGTCCAAAGATTCGGCCGTGATTGGTGAACGTGAAGCGGCCACGTCATGGGACTTTGGGTGGCGGCTCGGGTGCCAGACCACGGTAGCCATAAGCGAATCGGTAGTAATAAGGACGTACAAAGTTCCCATTGCGCCGTAGTTCGCCCGCGTGGACCTGCGCCAACGCGTCGACACTGGCGCGCACTTCCGGGGCGTCGAGATCCGCGGCGTGCCACGCCACAAGCAAGAGCGTGCGGCCGCGCTCGGCCGCGTGCGGAAACCAGCGTTCATACATGAGTCCTGCCTGGCCGAACAGATGGGCGCTCGTGGTCTCGCCCACCGCCTCGTTAGGGTGCGGCGCGTAGAAGGCGAGCTCGCCGGCCAAAAAGTAGCGGTCCATGCCAACGATAAGCGGTGTACTCGAGGCACCTTTTGCTATGTCGTGAATCTGCCTCCCGAGTTCGCGCCACCCTACCGGAATGTTCTCTGGATGTTCGCCATATCCGAATCCTGGTATGCCGACGGTAAAATAGTAGAATCTGAGGCCGTCGAACACGAGCAACGCAAGCAGGGTTGGCAGCCATACAGCGCGAACCCCTGCGATAAATCCTCTCGCGCCGAAGTCACCGGCGTGCACGATGCCGAATGCCATTACGGGCACGGCGGCAATCCATGCGGGCCCGGGCCAATCCAGATTTATTTCGTGAAACAAGCTGAAGACTGTGAACACGGCAAGTGGCACGCCGAGGCTAATCTGTAGAAAGCGCCACGCTCGCTGCCGATCCGTCGCATCGTCCGTCGCGCAGGATGGCGCGCGCCGGCGCAGCAGAGCCGTGGCGGCTGCCACCCCAGTTGGCGTCAGCAGCACGATCGCCGAAGCAATGAGCATGTGAAGCGAGAATTGATGCTTTTCCGCGAGTCGCCGCGATCCCTGGAATGCGAAAGAGGCCCAATCGTGCTGTGCGTTCCATAGGATCACCGGAGAGAAGATTGCAAAGGCGAGCAACGCTGCGCCATAGGGTTCGGCGCGCCGCCACCAGATTCTTGATCGCGCGTCCAATAGCATGAATAGGCAAATCGCCGCGCCCAGCAGGCCAATAGTGTACTTCGATAGCATCCCGAGGCCGAGGCAAAGACCCGCTCCCCACCAGGCGCGGGCGCGTTCCGCAATCAAGGCGCGCTCGAGATAATAGAGCGAGGCCGTCCACGCCGCGGTGAGCGGCGCATCCGGGGTCATTACCATGCCCGAGAGGAAAAAGAACGGCAGCGTTTGCGTAAGCACAACCGCAACCCAGGCACTTGGCTCGCCGAAGAGATTGCGAGTCAAGCGATAAATAAAGAATGCTGTAGCGAAGCTGGCCAAGAGCGCGGTGACGCGCACGCCGAGTTCCGTGTTGCCGAACGCCGCCGTGCCCGCACGGATCAGCAGTGCCACCATCGGCGGGTGATCGAGATAACCGAAATCGAGGTGGCGCGAATAATTCCAGTAGTACGCCTCAGTGGGCAATAGCTCGATCTGACCGCAATACGTCAATCGCAGCAGCCAAGCACACAGCATGAGTCCGAGCGCGCCCGTGCGCCAGTCCTGCCCAGAGCCGAGACGCAGGCTCGCCCCTTCGGCGCAATACACAAATCCTGAGCGCATCACTGCCGCGGTGGCGATCACCGCGAATCCGATTGCCGCTTGGGCGGGCCAACCGCAAGGGCCCATCAGCAATCCGAGAACACCGCTGCGCAAGAAGAACGCCAACAGTGTCACTGCGACCAGCACCAAGTAGCGGCCGAGCGTCCAACGAAGCGCGCTACGCAGGTGGGCGCGGAGAAGCGAAGCTAGGTTTATCAGGGCGGCGAGCACAAATCCTACGGTCTGCCCGCGCTGCGCCGAAGCACCGAAGCCGATCGCCGCAAAATAGCCGACGAGATCGACACATGGTGCGAGTACTGTGGTCGGGTCCAGCCGCGCCGCCCTCCCCGTGTCGCTCATACTCTCCTTGCGCCCCGAAAGGCCCGCGAGAAGATTCCTTAAAATCGCCATCCGACTTGAACAAGAATGGCTTTCAGGGGCGGCAGCAGATCGAGTCCTTGCAGGGACGCGGGTACCACCGGTTGATCGAACGTTTGTTGATAATAGACAAGCCGCAGGCTCAATTCCGAGCCGGGACGAGTTTCCTGATCGGGAAGTTTGTGAGCGTATTTCAGTCCATAAGTGAGTGCGTGAAAGGCACCCAAGCGCTCATCGGAGGCTTGGTATTCGGGCGTCGTGTCGGTATTCAATAGCCAGGGCGTATAAAAATACGCGGCAGACTGCCGGTACCAACGAAAGGTCGGCTCGATGTACTGATTGCGATCCGACAGCGTCCAACGTGGGCGCAATTCAGCCGTGTCCGAGCGAACTTGCCAGTCATCCTGCATATAACGAAGCGAAAGGGAAGCGGAGAACTGATTCCAGGCGGCGCGGTTCTCGAGGTAGACGCTCTTGCGGGTGCGTTGATCGGGGCGGCTCTCGTAAACATACCCCGTGGTATCGCCGGCCGCGTCAAGTACCGAGGCGATCTTATAGGGATCGTTCAGGTAACCCTTGAAGCGATCCACCGACAGGTTGAGCGCGGCGATCCAATTCCGCGCCAACACCTGCGTGACACCGAGGAGGGCAGCGACGCCATCCTTGGTTTTGCCGCCGGTTTTCTCAAAGAGTATGTAGTCGCTCCCCGGTACGGGAGCTCCACCGATGGGGCTCAAGCGATCGTATTCGTTGCTGACGCCAAATGAGAGCGTGGTGTTCTTCTCGTTGAAGTCCTGCGCGATCGAAGCGTTTGCGGACACTGACAAAAAATCATGCTCAACGGAGAGCTTGCCGCCGAAACTCATGCTGGTGAGCCGCGTGAATGGCACGTTCCAGTTGGCACCAACCGCGAGGCGATCGTCCTGGTAATGCGGGTCCACCGGATATTGGCCGGGAGCGACGGTGTACGTATGCTTGCCCGTGAAACCCGTCCCCGAGGGCGAGGCAAAGGTCTGCGCGCTGCGACTGGTCAGCGCGCCATTGGGGCTCGCGCCGGAGAGCGCATCGAATGTCGCATTCAGATCGAGCGATTGCCCGTTGGCGAAGGTCTTGTTGAGGTCGACCACCGGCTCAACCGCTTGCACGCGGCCGTCCTCATGGTAGTACGCCAACGCTGTGTCAATCGATAAGCCGTCTAATACCTTGTCGAGAACTCCCCCGTCACCGTGGAAATTATCGGTATCTTGACCGCGAACCGAGGTCGCCCCGAGCAGCGCACAGCTCGCTGCGATCAGCTGGCGGCGTAGCGGCGGCGTCTTCGGCGGACGCCGATTCTTCAATTGCATCCGCAACCGCCGCCCGCATACGAGCGACCGCCCGATGAGGCCTCCTTGCTAAAATACAGGTGATCGTCGATCGCCGAATCCAGTGGACTGGCGTTCAACTGCATCTCATCACGTGCGAGGATGTCGCGCTGCCACGGCTTGACGCCGACCAAGCTGCAGCCCGCGGCGAGGACGCTGGCTGCCAACAAAAGCAAGAAGCTCAAAAGCGAATGGCGCATAGCCCAAGTTCTCCACTCATTTTTCGTTCAATAGTTGCCGCAGTTGATCCTCATACATCGAGCGATCGACCGGTCGAAATCCGATGTGCGTAAAGCGAACAACACCATGTCTGTCTATCACCAACCCGGTCGGCATTCCCTGCACATTGAAGCGCTCCGCAAGTTCCCCTTTGGGATCGAAACGCACATCAAAAGTAGGGTGAAAGTTATCCAAGAACCGCTCTGCATCCTGCCGACTCCTTTCGGCGTCTACAGCAATGATCACCAATCCCTGTTGGGCGTACCTATCTTGCATCCTTTGCATCCACGGGAACGCTTGTCGGCAGGGGGCACACCACGACGCCCAAAAATCCAAGTACACCACCCGCCCTCGCAGACTATTGAGATCGACCTGCGCGTCGGCTCGTGCGACCGGTAGCCAGAAGCCGCATAGTGCCGCTGCCGCGATGAAGCCCATTGCGCGTCGAATGCGCCGGGTTCGGAAACGACTGCGAGGAAAAATTATTTCGCACACCCATGACGTACTTTGCACTGCAAAGTGGGACTCTGTACCACAAAGTAATCTACGTCAAGTCACCTTAATTGTGCCGCAAACCCTGATCGGCTTCGCGCAGCCAATCGTCGCGATCGGGACTGGGCGGCAGGCCTTGCGCGAGATCGCGCGCGCGCAAAAAGCTTTCGCGAGCGCCGCTTAGGTCTCCGGTTTTCGACTGAGCCTCCGCCTGCGCCAACCAGTTCGGCGGATACAGCGGCTTGAGCGCGACCGCACGGCGGGCGGCGGCCAGGCCGGCGTCGGCGTCTCCGGGCCCCAAGGGCCAGCCGGGCGCACGGACCAGCACCAGCGCCCGTACCCGGGCGGGGCCGGCTTGGTCATAGTCGGGGGCGGCGGCTTCCGCACCGCTCAGCGCAGCGAGCATGCCATTCAAGTAATCGGCGGCGTGAAGGGGATGCGCCCGCGCCTGAAGCCCCAACGCCAGAGCACGAGAGTAAAGACAGGCGGCGGCTTGAGGTGCCAGCGCCAGACAGGCATCGGCATTGCGCGCAGCGTCGCTCGCGAGCTGTTCGCGGATTTTGGAATCGGACTCGCTGTCACTGCGCCGCGAGTCTTGAGCCACAGCCGCCGCCAATTCCTCCGTTGAGCCCGGCGTCGCCGATACTCCTGTGTCCGGCCGCAGCGGCGCTTTGCACGCCGCGAGCAGCAGCGCGGCGAGGCTGACGCCGACCAAGCGCTTCACGGCTTGACGGGAATTTGCGGCAATACGAAACCCTTCAGCCGCAAAGATCCCAAAGTATCGGCGTCGGCTGGCACGGAGCTCATCTTGATGAGCGCGGCTTGCAACGCCTTTGCGCGCGGGGCGGGCACGCGGGAATCGACGACGGCAATCAGCGCGACCGGGAGCGGACCCGATTGCGTCAATGTCTTGAGCTGCGCCGCGAAGGGCAGAGTCGGCAACGCCGCAGCCTGGGTCGAGTCGAGCAGCGCCACCACGGACTCGCCGCCGGCCACCCGCCGCAGCGCGCTCAATAGTTGTCCGGTCGCCTCGATCTTGACATCCGAAGGCAGTGCCCAGGATTCGAGCGCCGAATGTCGCACGAATTCCGGCGCGTAACCGGCGACGCTCAAAACCGTGTAGCCGGTCATGGATTGCGGGCTGGCCGTGCCTCCCGCCTTTCCCACCAAGGTCCAGCGTTCCTGCACGCCGACTCCCACCACGTCCGCTTGCACGAGCGGCGTCAGATGCAGTTCAGCGCCGTGCTGCACGAAGAAGGCGTACGGCACAAACGCGAGCACCGAATCGGCACTGTTAAGTTTTGTCAGGCCACCCTGCTCTGTCGGGTCGTATATGGCGGCCAGGCTCCCGGCATTCCAGCCCGCGGTGGCCGTCGCCGTCTTGACGAACTGATCGAGTACCGGCTGCGCATCCCCGGCGCCGCCCGGATATCCCGGAGCGCAGAACACCAGCGTCGCAGCGGCGGCCAGTAAAGTTAAGCCCATGACCGTAGGCTATCATTAGCGGATGGCTATTTCAGTCTCGCCGGCAGTCCTTCGTCTATTCCTGCACGTGCTCAAGGCACGGACTGCGATCGTGGTGATTTTTTGCGGACTGACCGCGGCCGGCATCTACGGCGCCTTGCAAATCACCACCGACACGACCATCGACCGCTTGATCGTCGCAGGGGATCCGGTGGCGCAAGCAACGCTCGAATTCGAGAAGGTTTTTCCCGAGGCTGAACACGCTCTGGTCATGCTGGAATCGCCGGATCCTTACGATCCTGCCGCATTGCAGGGGGCCTATGAGCTGGAACATAAGCTCGATGCCATCAAAGACGTCCAGGCGCACAGCATCCTGACCCTGTATTTCCAATCCAAGCCGCCGTCGATGATCGGCCCCGGCGATGCCGAACATGTTCGGGCCTTCGCCACCGGGACCTCGCTGTTTCGCCGTGCAGGACTGGTGGGTGAGCACTACGTAGGGATAGCGCTCGACCTGCAGGTGAACTCGCCGGCCGAGCGCAACCGCGCACTGGCGGCGATCGATGCATTGGTGCTGCCGGCGGAACGCGCCGGCAAGCCCTTCACGGCCATCCGGCGCGTAGGCTCGCCGTGGCTCGACGCCTGGCTCGAGCGTCAGACCGGTCTCTCCTCCAGAAAATTCATGCCGCTGTTCGGCGTTTTTCTGGTGACCCTGGTGTTCGTCGTGTACCGATCCTGGCGCACCCTGGCCGCGATCATTTTGACCCTGGGCGCCGCCGTCGCGATGGCGGTGGGCATAGGCCATTTGTTCGGCTGGACCAACAGCATTGTCTCCACGCTGGTGCCGCTCACCGTCATGGTGACGACGACGGCCACGCTGGTGTACATCCATTCGCGTTACATGGAGCCGGACGAGGCGCTGAGTCCGCTCGAGCATCACGCGCGGGTGCTCGCCAACAAGTTCCTGCCGTGCACGGCATCGATGTTCGCGACCGCGGTCGGCTTCGCGGCATTGGCGGTTTCGGACATTCGTCCCGTGCGCGAAATGGGCCTCTGGACTTCCTGCGGATTAATTCTCGCCTGGATCAGCTGCTTCACTCTGTTTCCGGCGCTGCAGTCCTTGCTGCGAGTGCCACGAAGATCCAGTTCCTCTGCCGAAGGCACGCGGTTCGCCGCTTTCGTCGACCTGCTGGTGAGGGCGACCCAGCGTTATCGCTGGCTTTTCGTCGGGGGCGCGCTATCACTCATGCTGTGCGGCGCGGCTGCCCTGTTCGGCATCCCGGGGAAACTTGCCCCGCTCGCGCTCGAGACCGATGCGCTGACCTATGTGACCCCGAGCGAGCGTGTGGCGCAGGACACGCGCCGGTTTGAGGAGACGAACGGCCTCGACGTCGTCGACCTATGGCTGCAGACGCAGCCCGGACATGCGCTGGACCCGGAGTTTCTTCGCGGCGTCGAATTGCTGAGCCGGCGCCTCGAGCAGAATCCGGGGGTCGATGCGGTCGACGGTCCTACCTCGGTCTTGAGGTGGGCCCGGTATATTCAAACCGGATCCGACCAGTTGCCCACCGCGGCCGCGGACTGGCCGAAGCTGGCCGGGGATCTGGAGCAGATTCTGCTGACGCAGCCGGGGGCGCGCGACTACGTCGATGTGGCGAATCTCGCCAGCGTGCGGCTTACCATTCGCGGCCGTGGCGATGTCTTCGGACCCACGGGCGCCATGCGCAAATTCGTCGAGCGGACCTGGGCCGAGGAACAGGCGAGCGATGCGGCGCTGCGCAGCGTGCGCGGTCAGCTCGCGGGCAAGGGCGTGGTGTCCGGAAACATCACCGAACGGCTGCTCCCCACTCTGACTCAAAGTTTTGCCTTGACGGCGAGCGTAATTTTTCTTGCCTTCCTGGTGGTGTTTCGCAGTCCCTCTGCGCGCCTGATGACCATGATTCCCTCGTTCTTCGCCATCCTCTCCACGTTCGTGGTCATGCGCCTGGTGGGCATTCCATTGAATATCGCCACCATTCTCATCGGTTCCACCATCCTGGGTGCAACCGAAAACGATCAGGTTCATTTTTTCTTTCATCTTCAGGAAGGCCGCGTCAGCGGCACGACCGCCGGCGCGTTACGTCATGCCATGTTGATCGCGGGGCGTCCGATTCTGTTCGCTACGCTCATCAATACCAGCGGCTTTCTGGCGCTCGCCCTATCGGATCTTCCGCCCATGCGCCAGTTCGGCGTCGTGTCCGCGTCCGCTTTCGTGCTGGCGCTGATTGCCGATTTCACCGCGCTGCCCGGCGCGCTGTGGATCTTGAGCCACTTCGATCGACGTAAGTCGCAATAGAATGGGCTTGAATCGCTCAATTTGGGCGACGGCTCGTCAGCGGCAACGCCTCGAGAATCGCATCGCGGTAGCCGGAACCCGAGCGCAGACTGGCACCCGAACACAGGGTGAAGACGAACCTGCCGCGGCCGAGCGTCTGCGCATAGGCGACGGAGCTTATGTTCACCAGCAACGATCGTCCGATCCTGATGAAACCGAACTGCGCCAATTCTGTGGCGAGCCGCTTGATGGTATCCCGGCTGATGTACGCGGTCGTCCCCGTGCGGATGGACACGTAGTTTCCGTCCGATTCGATGTAGTCCACCTTTTGCGGATCCAGGGGATACAGTCGATGCTCTCGTTCGCCGACCAGTAGTCTTGGCGTCACCCTCACTCCTCCTGACTCGGCGGGCATCACACGAGGGCAATGCCCACACGAATCCGCCTGCGATTGCCGCAATTTCTTGTCTCCATGAAATCGCAGGCTGACGACCGCATCTACCGGATTGCATCGAGTTCGTCCCTGTAATCGACGGCTTCGTCCCTACTGCGCTTCCGCGGGCGTGAGCGTTCCCGAGAGCACGGTGATGAAGCGATCGTTGGGATGAAAATGCGGCCGGCTGTTGTGGTGCGCGCTCCACTTCACCAAGATCACATAGAGTCCCGGCTTCGAGGCATCGCCGGCCAGCGCGATGGCTTCCACCCCGGAAGCGCTGCCCTTCCATTGAATGTCCGCGGGCAGCCGGATCGAGATCGCCTTGGGATCAAGACCTGCGAAGGGATCTTCGGCGGCGGGGATTGCGCTCGATGAGCAAATCGCCAGTCCCAGCAGATACAGCGGCGAACGGCTCAGCGCGTGTGTCACTTTCATATCAGGACTCCGGTGGGAATTTGCCATCTTCGCGATAGTAGACCAAGGGCTGATGGACGATAAGGCCGGCAGGCCGCCGTTGCGCGCCGAGCCGAAGGATGTATTCTTCGCTTGGATAACAATCACGTGGGGAGAACCATTTGAAGACCCGGATCACGCAGCTCTTCGGCATCAAACACCCCATCATCCAAGGGGGGATGCACTACGTCGGCTTCGCGGAACTGGCCGCGGCGGTGTCGAATGCCGGCGGCCTCGGCATCATCACCGGGCTCACGCAGCGCACCCCCGAGAATCTCAAGACCGAGATCGCACGCTGCCGCGACATGACCGACAAACCCTTCGGCGTGAATCTGACCTTCCTGCCCATGATCACGCCGCCCGACTATCCGGGCTTCATCGATGTGATCGTCAAGAGCGGCGTCAAGATCGTCGAGACGGCCGGCAACAATCCACAAAAGTACCTGCCCGCACTCAAGGAAGCGGGCATCAAGGTGATCCACAAATGCACCTCGGTGCGCCACGCAGTGAAGGCCGAATCGATCGGCTGCGATGCGGCGAGCGTCGATGGCTTCGAGTGCGGCGGCCATCCGGGCGAGGACGACGTGCCCAACATGATCCTGCTGCCGCGGGCCGCGGAGACTTTGAGGATTCCCTTCGTGGCATCCGGCGGCATGGCCGATGCGCGCTCGCTGGTCGCGGCGCTGGCCCTGGGCGCCGACGGCATGAACATGGGCACACGCTTCATTGCGACGAAGGAAGCACCGGTGCACCTGCATGTGAAGGAGGCACTGGTGGCCGCCTCGGAACTCGATACGCGTCTCATCATGAGGCCGCTGCGCAATACCGAGCGCGTGCTCGCCAATGCCGCGGTCGATCGGCTGCTGGCCAAGGAGCGCGAACTGGGCTCCAAGTTGACCTTCGCCGACATCGCCGGGGAGGTCGGCGGCGTGTATCCGCGCATCATGCAGGAGGGTGCGATGGACGCGGGCGCCTGGTCCTGCGGCATGGTCGCCGGGCTGATTCATGACATTCCGACCTGCAAGGAACTGATCGATCGCATCATGGCGGAAGCGGAAATCTTGATCCGCCGCCGATTGGAAGGAATGCTCAGCGCAGCCTGACGCGGGGACTTAAGGGAGAAGTTCGATGGCGGGATTCGATACTGCAATCACCGAAGAGGACGGCGTACTGTCGGGGCCCCTTCGCGCTCCGAGGCAAATGTTGGCGGCGCAGGAATACGATGGTCATGCGTCGATTCACGATGAGGCCACGGCGCAAAAGCTTGGATTCAAGAGCGCCACCATCGAGGGACCCACGCACTTCAGCCAGTTCGCTCCATTGGGGTTTGCTCTGTGGGGTGAGCGCTTCATGAGCCATGGCTGCCTTTCAGCGCATTACCGCGCGCCGGTGTTTGAGGGCGAGGAAGTCAGAGCCTTCCTGCGGCGACCTGCGAACGAGGGTGCGCAGGCCGAGATCTGGATGCTGCGCGCCAACGGGGACGAGATTTTGCGCGGCACCGCCTCCGTGGGACCCGTGTTTCCGCGCTCCGCACTCGATGAGCGCCAGAGCAGCCTCGCGCCGCTGGCGGATCCGGTGGTTCTCGCCGACGTTAAAGTCGGCATGCGCTCGGCGCGCACGCCGGTGCGCATGGATGCTGAGCAGCACATGGGTGCGCTGTACCCTTTCAGCCTCGCGCAGAAATTGACGCGCATCACCGAGCCGTCCACTTTCTATGGCGGCGGCGAGCATGGCTGGCGGCGGCCGCTGGTGCCGATGGAAATGATCAGCGTGCTCATGCAGTACAGTGCCCGCGACAATGCCTTCAAGACCCGCGGCCCGGCGGTGGGATTGTTCGCCGATCAGGAAATTCGCTTGCTCGACGGACCGGTGTTCGTCGGCGAAGCGTACGAGATCGAAAGGGAAATTGTTGCCTTGAGCGGCAGCCGCCGCACCGAGAGCATGTGGGTGCGCTCCACGCTGTATGCGCCCGGCAGCGAGCGCAAGGTGGCGCAGATGCTCCTGAACCTCGCGACCATGAAGGAGACGTACGCGCCGTATGCCCAGGAACACGCCGCGCTGTACGGCGCGGCGCGGGCGCAATGAGGTCGCGCTCGGCGCCGGGCGCTATTGGGAGGGTGCCGCAGCGGCGGCGGCGCGCGCGGTCTCGCCGGGAGTCGGCGACAGCTGCTGCGCAATCAACGTGGCGGTATTGATCACCGTGGGATCGTCGTGAAGTTTCACGTAGAGATGCCCGTCGGTCGGCCGGCCCACGGGCAGGGCCTCTCCCGGGAATCCATCCGGGACGTGCACCGCATGATCGAATTGGGCATCGCTGGAAATCGAATCCACCAGGAAGAGATCGGAGCCCGACAATTTGCAGGCTGAATCCTGAGTTGCGGGACATACCAGATCCTTGAGAACCGGTAAGCGAACGAGCTTCACGAGCGGCTGCCAGTCGCTCGTGGCGCCGGACGTCGCCACGCGAAATTGCAAGGAGCCGAACGCCGACGAACCGAATGCCTTGGCAGGATCGAGAGTCGCCACCAGGATCGCCCGATCCTCGAGAATGAGTCCGCCGTTTGCGCGGCTAAGGCTCGCGGAGAGGGAATCATCGGTGGTCGCGACCTCCACTTTCACATCACGGGCAAACGCCGTCGGCGAGAGCGCGCGGACGGAAAACGTCAGCGTCGCATTCTGCGGAAGCTCATCTTGATTCGCGAGTTGAATGTTGCTGACGCCGTTCGCCGGCGAAAGCTGCACGTTCTTGGCAATCAACGAGACCTGCGGGCGCGGCGTTTCGATCGCGACAGCCACGTCGAAGACCCTTCCGTCCTTCAGTGCCACCTTGGCCTTGGGTGTGTCATCCGGTTTTAGACCGGGAGCCGCGGAGCCTGGCTCGGCCACCATCAAAATCTCGTCCGTGCCCTGGCCGGGCCGCGGGGGCGCCGGCAGGAATTGAACGCCCTTCAGCGTCAGGCCCGCCACCTCGTCCAATCGGCTGCCTTTCAAAAGGCCCTGTGAATCGCCGGCATGAATGGTGAATTGCTCGCGACGCCCCGCGTCGGCAAAGGCCTGCAATTGAAGGGGCTGAGGCTGGCTCGCACCATACTGCGAGAGCAGCAGCGTCACTGCTCCGGGTTGCGACTCCTGCAAGGGGAGTTTCAATTCCACCTCGTTGGGCTTCACCGCCTTCCATTCGGTTTTGAGCTCCTTGCCGGCCGGGTCCTTCAGCATGACGCGCTCCAGGCAGCTCACGCTGCCTGCTCGAAGATGAACCGTGTCCTCGCGGCCGACGATCACAGATCCTTCATCGCCGGCAGCGAGCGCCCAGATTTGAGTGCGTGCGTTGACCAATTGAAACAGAGGACCCGCATATACGTCGAAGCCCCAGTGGCCATGCAGCTGTCCGCGGATGCTGTCGCCGAGCGCCGCTGCGCCCAAACCCGAGGTATCGACGACGAAGCCGCCAAGCTCCGCCACCGCTTTTGCAGGCAGATCGATTGCCTTGCCGTCCGACCCGGTCAGGGTCAGCACCATGTCGTGAGCAAACGCGCTGGAAAACACCAGCGGCGCGCCTTCCACCGGAAAGACCGGCGACGTTTTTCCCGCGCAATAGACTTGCTTGGGATCGACCGCATGCAACGGTGGCAACTGCGCTTTTTCGACGGCCGGCAATGCCGCGACCAGCACCGACTTGGGATTGTGAAAGGACGGCGGCGTGTTCAGACTCAGCTGCAGTTCATCTCCGGATGGCGCGGACAATGCAGGGATATATTGGTATTGCGCGACGCGAAACGAGTCGAATATTCGCGCCATGTCCATGACGGATGAAATATACGGACTGTAATAACCGTAGCTCAGCTGCGGCGTATAGCTCGCCTGCATCGCCAAATCGGCCGTCGGGCCCGAGGTCAGCGCCTCCACGATCGAGGTGCTGTGTCCGTCATTCAGGATGAGCGCATCCTGGCCCTGCATCAGGCAGGGCGCCTGCAATTCCAAAACCCGGTTGAGACATTTTTCATCCACCTTGATGGCGAGGCTTCGCGCGAGCAGCGGCGCGGCTTCCTGCAAACGGCCGGGGTCGGATTGGTCGAGCGCGCGAACGGACGCGAGGTAGCTCGCGAGCCGCGATCGATCCAATGCCGCCTGATTCAGATCCTGCGAAGCGCGAACGAACGCGCCTGGCCGTCCCCGCACCGTGTCGACCAGGGTGCCGAAATCGCCGCCGGTTTCCGGCGCCAGAAATAACAGGACCTGCTGCGCATCGGAAGGCACCACCAATCTCAAGCCCTGTTGCGCCTCCTTGCGAACCCACGTCCTGCTGCGAAAAAACCATTCGGGAGGCGGCGGGTTGGTTGCCCCGCTCAAAAAGGCGGCCACCAACAAGTACTTTGCGGACTGATTGGGTGGCAGGTCCGCTTTGATCCACAGCTGATCGCCGGGCGCGAGATTCGGGACCTGCGCAATCGGCAAGGTTTTTGTCCCGCGGGTGACGGTCACCTCGATGGTCGGACCCGCAAGGTCAAATGGAGCGGCGCCGGCAGAGACGGCAAGCGCGCCCAAAACAATCAGACAAGCCGCCTTGGGCAGCGCGTGAATTCTTGATCGCATATCGAGTGCTTAGAACCTCGTTGACGGGCGAAGTTCGCGCGGAGGATCCCATGCTAGCAAGCATGCATGCGGGCCCGGATTAAGGATCAGTCAGGCTGGCGGGCGCGGTGCGCGATATGACGTAAACGTAGTTTCAATACAACAAATGACGTCTTTCTAAATGCCGATGCAGATGTACTTGGTGTCCATGTACTCATCGAGCCCTTGACGGCCGCCCTCGCGGCCCAGGCCCGAATCCTTCACGCCGCCGAAGGGCGCCACCGCCACCGACGGCAGACCGTCGTTGAGCGAGACGATGCCCACCTGCAGCGCTTCCGCCAGCCGAATGCTGCGCGAGAGATCGCGGGTGAACGCATACGCGGCGAGACCGACGCTGGCCTCGTTCGCCATGGCAATGCCTGAAGCCTCATCGTCGAATCGCACCAATGGCGCCACCGGCCCGAAGATTTCCTCGCTCAAGAGCTGCATGCCGGGCGCGACGGATTCGAGCACGGTGGGTTGATAGAAATATCGGCCGCGCTCATGCGGCGCGCCGCCGATGCGCACCGTGGCGCCCTTGCCGAGCGCGTCCTTGACCAGCCGATCCACTTTCTCGACGGCCTTCTTGTTGATGAGCGGGCCGATCGAGACGCCGGGCTCGGTCCCCGCGCCGACTTTGAGATTCGCCACCGTTTGCGCAAGGCGCCCGGCAAACGCATCGTAAATACCCGATTGCACGAAGATGCGATTCGCGCAGACGCAGGTTTGACCCGCGTTGCGAAACTTGCTCGCCATCACGCCTTCGATCGCCTTGTCCAGATCCGCGTCGTCGAACACCAGCAGCGGCGCATTGCCGCCGAGCTCGAGCGCGAGCTTCTTCGTGGTGTCCGCGCACTGGCGGTACAACTGCTTGCCCACCGCGGTGGAACCGGTGAAGGACAGCACGCGCACCTTGGGGCTGCGGCACAACACTTCACCCGCTTCTTTCGCGCGCGACGTAGTCACCACATTGAACACGCCCGGCGGCACTCCGGCCTCGTGCGCCAGCCTTGCCAAAGCCAGCGCGCACAGCGGCGTTTCCGGCGCCGGCTTCGCCACCATGGTGCAGCCCACCGCGAGGGCCGCGCCAGCCTTGCGCGTCAGCATGGCGATGGGGAAGTTCCAGGGGGTGATTGCGGCCGCGACTCCCGCGGCCTGGCGAATGGTGAAATAACGCTTGCCGGAAAACGCGGTGGGAATCACCTCGCCGTAGGCGCGCTTCGCCTCCTCGGCAAACCAATCCAGAAAGCTGGCGCCGTAGGCCACTTCGCCGCGCGCCTCGCCCAAGGGCTTACCCTGCTCGGCCGTCATGATCTGCGCGAGGGTTTCTTGATTGCTCATGATGAGCGCGCTCCAGCGCTTCAAGATGGCGGCGCGATCGTGCGCGGTTCGTCCCGACCATTCCTTGAAGGCCGCCGATGCGGCCTCGATCGACTCCTCGACTTGCTCGGGCGACAAATCGGCGACGCTTGCGAGAGTCTCGCCGCTTGCCGGGTTCACCACCGCGAATTGCTGCTCCGCGGACACCCACTGGCCCGCGATATAAGCTCGGCCCAGATCCTCGAGTCGCATCAGGCTCATCTCCTAAGTCACATCGGCAATGTGGGGCGTCAGGATGAGATTCGCAAGGCCAAATTGACCAGCTGCGCGTGCAGGCCCGGCGCCAGAGTCAATCCATGTGCATGCGCGGCTCTCGAGGCGAGCCGCCGATCGCCCGGCAGGCGCACGCCGGGTTCATCGGCCATGGCTTTGAGCAGTTCCGCCATACGGTCAAAGTACACGGGACCGGCAAAGGCTGCCGGGTCCAGGGCAATCAAAGTCTGGCCGACGCCGGGGGCCGCGCCGCGATCATCGAGGAAGGAGCTGGCTTCCCAGCCGAAGTGCGCTCCTGCGAGCGCGCCACAGAGGATCTCGACCATCAGCGCCAGCGCCGCTCCTTTCGCACCGCCCGCAGGCAAGAGCGCGCCGCCCAGCGCTGCATCGGGATCCGTGGTAGGTAATCCCTGCGCATCGGTGGCCCAATCCTCCGGTATGTCCTTGCCCGCCTTCTGCGCCGCGACGATCTTCGAGCGCGCCACCCGCGAGAGGGCCATGTCGATCACCAGCGGCGCCCGGCCGCGCACCGGTGCGGCGAACGCCAGCGGATTGGTGCCGAGCATCGGGCGCGTGCCGCCGTAAAAGGCCATCGCCCGCGGCGTGTTCGAGGCAACCAGGGCGATCAAGCCGTGACTGCCCAGGCGTTCGACGGTTCTGCCCGCCTGGCCGATGTGATGCGAATTAAAAATGGCCGCCGCCGCGATGCCCGTTTCCTTTGCGGCATTTGTGAGGCAGCTGATCGCGAGATCGAGCGCAGGATAGGCAAACCCGCCTTTCGCATCGATCCGAAAACTCCCGGCGCGGGTGCGCACGGCTGCCGGTTGCGCATGGCCGTCCACTTTGCCTGCTTTAAGCTGCGCGGCATAAGTCGCCACGCGCGACACGCCGTGCCCCAGCTGGCCATCGATTTCGGCGGCAATGAGCGCGGCCGCAGTGGACGCGGCATTCTCCGTCGATGCGCCGCAATTCTCGAGGGCGCGGACCACCAGGCCTTCGACGTCGGCTGGCGGCAGTGTCATCGCTGCCGCTGATCAGGCGCTGCGGTATAACTTGGTCATCACGAACTCACGATGTCCCAGCGCCTCGGCGCAGGTGAAGCGCCCGTTGGCGGTGCTCACGATGCTCTCGATGAGTTGATCGCCTGCCTGGTCGATGGTGATTTCGCGGCGCACGATTCCGGATACGTCCACATCGATGTGTTCGCTCATGGTACGCACGGTGCGCGGATTTCCGCTGACCTTGATCACCGGCATGATGGGATTGCCGATGACATTGCCCTGCCCGGTCG
>DASXNX010000091.1:0-10074 GCA_036494725.1 Steroidobacteraceae bacterium | reverse complement strand
CGGCGATTTAATCGAGCCGCAGTCCATGCCGCGCGGCACGGTTTTTAGCTATGTGTCGCGCGAGCCGGTCGGCGTAGCCGCGCAGATCGTGCCGTGGAACTTCCCCCTGCTGATGGCCACCCTCAAGATCTCTCCGGCCCTGGCGGCCGGCTGTACACTCATTCTAAAGCCCGCGGAGCAGACCTCGGTCACTGCGCTGCGCCTCGCCGACTTCGTGGCCGAGGCAGGCTTTCCACCGGGCGTCATCAACGTAATCACCGGCAATGGACACACGGCGGGCGACCGATTGGTCAAGCACCCGGGCGTGGATAAGATTGCCTTCACCGGCTCGACCGAAGTGGGCAAAATCATCAATCGCAACGCCACCGAAACGCTGAAGCGCGTCACGTTGGAGCTCGGAGGCAAATCGCCCGTGGTGGTAATGCCGGATGTGAACGTCGACGAGGTGGCGGCGGGCGCGGCCGGCGCGATCTTCTTCAACTCCGGGCAAGTGTGCATCGCCGGTTCACGCCTGTTCGCACATCGCTCGATCTTCGATCGCATGGTGGAAGGCGTCGCGGCGGCATCCGCCTTCTGGAAACCGCGGCCCTCGCTCGACCCACAAGGGCACATGGGCCCGCTGGTATCGAAGGAACAGTTCGACCGGGTCATGGGATATATCGAGGCCGGCAAGCGCGACGGCGCGTCCGTTGCCGTGGGCGGCGATGCGGTATCGTCGGACGGCTACTACGTGAACCCGACGGTACTGGTGAACGTGAAACCCAATATGAGCGTCGTGCGCGAAGAAATATTCGGACCGGTGGTGGTAGCACAGCGCTTCGATGATCTCGATGAAGTTGCCAAGGCCGCCAACGACACTTGCTACGGATTGGGTGCGGGTATTTGGACCAAGGACGTTTCCGCCATGCACCGACTCGCGGCCAAGATCAAGGCGGGCACGGTGTGGGGCAATTGCCACGCCGTCATAGATCCGGCCCTGCCCTTCGGCGGATTCAAACAATCGGGATTCGGCCGCGAACAGGCGCGTCAAGGCATTGAAGCCTACACAGAGCTGAAGACCGTCATCATCAAACTCTAAAAGATGGGCCCGAGCCGTTAAAAAACGGCTCGGGCCTCTTGGGGTTCGCTAGAACCTCTTCTTGAACTCCACCGAGATCGTGCGCGGCTCTGAGGGAATGCCGTACTTGGCGCCGGAGAGCGCCGTCAAGTCGAAGATCTGCGTGTACCAGAGCGAATTGTTCAGATTGTAGCCGACGAGGGAGACATCCCACTTCCCGGGATCGGATTTATACGTGAGGCGGCCGTTTAGCAGGTGATAACCCGGCAGCCAACTGTTCGGATCGTTGTTGGCATTGGTGAAGTAGCCGCCCGAAAAGCTCCAATCGAGCCGGGGCGTGATAGATGCTTGGTTAGGCAAGCGCCATTCGTACTGCCCTCCCAGGCTCCACTTCTCCTCCTGGAAGCCCGGGGCAATATCGGTCAGCGAAATGCCGGTGGCTGCGTTGACGGATTTATATTCGAAGTGCTGGTGGCTGTAGCTGCCATCCAAGCTCAAGCCGCCGACATGATAGTTGATCTCGAGCTCGCCGCCGTAGATATCGGCGTGCCCGCCGTTGACCGTGGCCGCGCAAGGGGTCCCGACCGGTCCGCCGAATTGAGGACAACTGAGCAGAACTACCTGGATGTCTTGATAGTCGTTATAGAACGCCGCCACATTGACGCGCAACGTATGATCGAACCAATCCGACTTGAAGCCGACTTCGTAGGCGGTCAACTCCTCGGTCTTGAAGGGCTGAATTTGTCCCACGATAAACGGCCGAGGATTGCTGCCGCCGCCCTTGAATCCCGTTGAGATACTGGCGTAGGTCATCAGTTCATCGGTCCACCGGTAATCCAGGTTCACTCGATAGTCGGTGTGGTTACCCGAGAATGTGCTGCTGTCACCGTTCTCAAAGGGCGGTGGGAAGAATACGCTTTGGCCGCCGCCGATGCTGGATGGGTTGTAGCGATTGTAGGTATACGTTTTCTTCAGGTCGGTGTAACGCACGCCCAGGTTCAGGTTGAGCCGATCGACGATGTGCCACGTGGCATTGGCGAATGCCGCGTAGTCTCTCTCGGCGATGGGGTCGTCGCCGAAGAATTCAAACGAGCCTGGGAAAATGTAGTCGAGCACCTGGTGGGTGGGATAGGTGGTGACTTGATCGAGCAGGAATCCGCCCACCGTATAATCAATCGCCCTGCCGACAGTTCCCGTCAGGCGCAGCTCCTGGGTGAACGTGTGGTTGAGCAATTCTGACCAACCGAGCGAGGCTCCGACCGGCGATGCGTCATCGTCGTTGGTGAACTCGCTGTGAAACTCGCGATACGCCGTGATCGATTTGAGAGCCATAGAATCCGCAATTTTCCAATCCATGGTGAGATTGGTGCCCCAAACCTTAGTGTAGGTATAGGGCTCCCAGCAGTATTGATTGCCGGTGATTCCTGCTGCGCAGAAATTGGCGTAGCTGGTATAGGGATTCTTCGGAATGAATTGACTCACATCCGTGGTGGCGGGCAGGCCGGAATTCGCAAGTCCACTGGGCCATCCCACCGCCGGATTCACACCCAATAGTGTGGCCGGCGCCACCTCGGAGTTATCGATGCTGATATCTCCGATCAAATTTACTTCGAAGGTATCGCTCGCCAGCCAACGCAATGCGGCGCGGCCCGCATGATAATCCTTGCCACCCTCGTGTCCCGCCACGCAGCCCTGGCTGGTACCGCCGTTGGCGGGGACTCCGGACGCAGGAAATAGGCACCCATAATCGTAGCGAGTAACGTAGCCGTCTTCGCTATGCGATACACCGGAGATTCGCAGGAACACGGAGTCCGGAACGAGCGAGAAGTCCCCCATGGCTTGCACGTCGATCAGATTCCTCTGTCCGTAGCTCACCTTCACCAAACCCGTATCGTTGCCCTGCGGCTTATACGAGTACATCTTGATGGTTCCACCCTCGGAATTGGCTCCGGAAAGGGTTCCCTGGGGGCCGCGCTGAATATCAATTCGCTCAAGATCGAGCAGCGCAAAGTCAGAACCTGTGAGGCTGGTGTAGTACACATCATCGATGTAGATGCCGACGCCCGGCGCGAATGCCGGATCGAAGTCGGCCTGGCCGATGCCGCGGATGTAAGCGGTCATACCCGGACCGAAAGCGCCGCCTGTGGGTATCAGCTGCACGTTGGGCGCCTGCGCAGCGACGTCGGCCAGGCTAGTCAGTCCGCGCGCCTCCATCATGGCAGCGGTGACCGCCGTGATGGCAATCGGCGTATCTTGCAGGTTTTGCTTGCGATACTGCGCAGTCACGACGATTTCCTCGAGGCCGCCTTCTGACGTAGCGGCCACGTTTGCCGCCGCAGTTTGAGCGGTGGCTATCGCCGGCCATGTGCACACCAGCGCGGCGGTCAGCGCCGCGGCCCACGGCGCGAAGATGCGCCGAAAGGTAGCTTGGATTGACGTTCTCATGAATTGCTCCCCTTGCTTGCTAGCATTGTGCTTGTAGATCAGCTCGGCTCACGCCCTCGAATGCGGTGAAGTCCTTGATGGAAGATTTTGCGGAAATAGTTTGGGTGAGGCGTGGGCTTCACCAAGCCCGCCAACTCGCCCTGCCGGTTCGGCAGCCACGATCCAAATAAGCGGCATAGCCCCCCAAGATCGACGCGCCTTCCCAAATTCAGATTTTTTTTCGCACCTTGTGCCGCAAACGCCACAAATCGGTGCTCTGATTTTTGGTAAGTAGAACAAACAAAGTTTGCCATTGCAACACCCGAACAATTGTTAGGGTTGTACAGTCGGCATGCAGCCTCGCTTAGGATAGTCGGCTCGTTATAACTCCCTCACTCGCGGTTTTGCGCAATAATTCTATGCTGATAGGGAACGGAACCGAGAAACATGGCAAAGCGTCAGCGTATGGGTCGGCAGAACCATGAAATCGATTTGTTGGTCGCCATGCTTCGATTCTCTTCCATCATCAGCCGGCCGATGCGCGACGGCGTGGCCGACCCGGCCGGTTTCAGTTCAAACGAGCTGCGCATCCTCATGGCCTTGTCCGGCGAGGGCGAGTCCGCCGGTCATGATCTCGCCGAACTGATGGGCATGCACGCCATGAACGTCAGCCGCGCACTGTCGTCTCTGCATGCGATGGGATTGGTGGAAGCGGCGAGGAATTCCAAGAACCGGCGCCGCAAGCCCTATCGAATCAGCACCCGGGGCGCCGCGGCACATGTCGCGCTCGAGCCTCGCATCGCGCAAATCGCGGGCTTTCTATTCGGCGTGCTGACGCAGGCCGAGCGGGCTGCGCTGCGCAGAATTCTGGCCAAGCTCGATCGCCAGGTGCTCGCCTGGCAACCGGCTGAGCGCCGCCCGCACGTGCCGAGGGCTTAACGCGCCAATGCCGCGCCGAACCGCGGATGCGCGAAATGCATCGGCACATCCTGGCGGTGGGGCCAGGTTTTGCGAACCTGCGCGGCAGGCAGGATCACATCCGGCCCCAGCGGATTCTGCGGGTACGGCACCGCCGCGGGTTGTAAGTGCGCAACGGTTTTGGACCAACCCTTCTCATAATCGGCCTGCCACTGCATCATGTAGTCGAGCCGTTTGATTTTCCAAACGCCGCTCTCGCGAACATAGTCGTTCTCGTATACCCCCGCCTCGAAGAACTGCAGGGGCAAGCCCTCAGGTTTGTAGGCGCGGCTTTCATGACATCCGCCCATCAATAAGCCGCGAAAGCGGCCCTTCGCGCTCAGACGGTCCGGGGCTACGGTGATGACGTCCTGCATTTGGAAATGGTCCAGCAAGAAACCGTCCACGGGCCCATTCACCCCCTTCGTGAAGTAATTCTGGAACCAGGTGCCGTACAGCCGCCGCACCCCTGCGTGACCTCGATATTCGCCCGACAGGAACACGACTGAACCGTTCTCGGCGAACAGCTGCACTACATCTTCCGCGCGATTGAAGTCGATGTAATACCCGTAAGCCCAATGCAAGCGGCGAATGGCATTGTGATCCTCGAGTTCGCCGACTCGATGCTCCAAAGCCCCAAGCCGCGTTTCCAGATCCGACATACTTCCCCCCGCTCTCGTTTGCGTATAAAACTAACAAATGTTACGAAAGTAAGCGAGAGGAAGCTCCATGAAGTTTACGGGCAAGACTGCGCTGATCACGGGCGGGGTGTCGGGTATCGGCTTCGGCATCGCCCGCGCCTTCGGCGCCGCCGGCATCGAACTGATTCTCACCTACCGCGACGAGGGCTACCGTGCCGAAGCGGCCCGCTGGTTCGTCGACAACGGCCGCCCTGCCCCGCGCTTTGCGCGCCTGGATGTCACGGATCGGGACGCTTGGGCAGACCTTGCCGGGGAAGTGGGTCCCGTGCACATCCTGGTCAACAATGCAGGGGTGAGCGTGTTCGGTCCGACAGATGAAGCCCGCTACGCCGACTACGATTGGATCATGGGCGTGAACTTCGGCGGGGCGGTGAACGGCCTGGTCAGCTTCATTCCCAAGATCAAGGCTCAGGGAGCGCCCGGTCACATCGTGAACGTCGCTTCGATGGCGGCTTATCTGTCAGGGCCTCAGGCGGGCATATACACTGCCAGCAAATTCGCACTGCGCGGCTTGACCGAGTGCCTGCGCTACAACTTGGCGCCCTTCGGAATCGGCGTATCGCTCATGTGCCCGGGATTGACCAAGACGCACGCCTGGGACAGTGCGCTAAAGCGGCCCGCCAGATTCGCCGAATCGGGCTTCGCGCCTGCCGACCGCGCGGAACTCGAAACTTTCGGCGCGGCTTTCGATTTGGGGATGGATCCTCTCGAGGTGGGCGAGAAAACGCTTGTCGGCATGATCGAGAACCGCGCGCTAATTCTCACGCACCCGGAATTCGCGGACGATTTCGCAGAAATCCACCAAGCATCACTCGCCGCGCTGCCGCAGGAGACCGCGCCCGAGGGGCGTCTACAGATCGAACGCCTGCGTCGCGCAGCGAATCGTGCCGCAGCAGCGGGCAAGCAAATCAAACTCAGCGATTTGACGTGATGCAGATCCGACAATAGGCGCGGATCAAAACATACCGTTCTGGTTCGCCGACTTCTCGGGCACCGCCTGAACGACATCCCAATGTTCCATCACTTTACAGCCCTCGACGCGCAGGATGTCCACTATCGCGATTCCTCGGTCGCCGGCGGCGAAGACGCCGTGCGAATGAACCGCGACAAGATTGCCGTCGGCGATGATTCGCGCGATCGTGTAATGAATGTCCGGGTGGGTGGCGAAGAACGGTTCGAGAAATTTGATTGCGGCATCGCGGCCGGATTCCGCCAGGGGGTTGTGCTGAATATAGCCAGGATCCACCCACGTCTCAAAGGCTTCGCGGACCTTCTTGTCGACGTAGAACTGAGTCATGAACTTGGTGACGACCTGCTTCGGCTGAAGTGAACAGTTTGCGGCCACGCTGTTCGTGGAAAGCAGCGTGAACGCCGCAAGGCACAGGGTAAGGCAACTACGCATTGGTATTCTCCATAACAGTTGTTATCTTACTATCGTCGGAAGGTAGCACCACCTACCGAAATTCGCGAGAGGAAAAGGAGAGGACTACATGACCGATATCGCCGCCTTAGCCGCACGAATCGACAAGCTCGAACATGAACTTGCGATGCAGCAGGACATTCACCAAATCCGCCGCATTCAATACACCTACGGATATTTCATCGACAAGTCGCAGTACAACGAGGTCGTCGATCTGTTCGCGGATGATGGCGACGTCTGGTTCCTGGGCGGCATCTACAAGGGTAAGGCCGGCGTGCGACGCCTGTATATCGAACGCTTTCAGACTAATTTCACTCAGGGCCACAACGGCCCGCGCTACGGTTGGCTGCTCGAGCATCCGCAATTGCAGATGGTCATTGACGTCGCGCCGGACCGAAAAGCCGCCAGCCTGCGCGGGCGATCAATGATGCAAGCGGGACTGCATGATACGGCGAAGGGCCAGCCGCGCGCATGGTGGGAAGGCGGCATCTACGAAAACGACTTCGTTCGCGAGAATGGCGTATGGAAGATCAAGGCGCTGCGCTATTTTCCGTTCTGGCACGGCAGCTTCGCAGAGGGCTGGCCGAAGACGCCGATTGATTTTATCCCCATGTCCAAGACCCTGTATCCGGAGGACCCTTTGGGCCCCGACGCGCTCATTAAGCCGACGCCGCGTCTTTGGCCGGCCACCGATACGGTTCCTTTTCACTATCCGCATCCGGTGACGGGCAGGCCGATCGTCCTGGACAATAGCCGGGCCCGCGAAGGATTCAAAGAATGATCGGAGCCGATCCATGAGCACCGCCAGTGCCGAAGTCCAATCGAGCATCGACTATCTCGTTCCCACCTCGCGCATCAACCGGCGTTTTTGGGCGCCCGGCAGGGAGTTCAATACCGGTATCTACGCGCGGCAGCGCGTCACTATCCGCAACGCGCGCCTTGCGGGCCCCTTCACTCTCGATGATCACGGCTTCTGTCTGGGATTGCACCGCACCGATATCACGGACTGGGAACGAAATTACGGTCCTGATACGCCCTATGCCGGGCAAGTATGCGAGGTGGCCCAGCGATTGAGCGGCGCGGATTTCGTCATTCCCCTGGGGGGCATGCTGCGCAGCTCTGGAACAACCAGCGCGACCGTGCAACCGCCGGCTGCCGAAGCGCATGTGGATTTCACGCAGCGCTGCGCGGAGCGCATTGCTGCCAACTTGTATAAAAAGCGAGATCCCGGGGGTCCGGGCTATCGCCGGTTCATCGCCTTCAGCCTATGGCGCGCGCTTTCCCCACCGCCTCAGGACATGCCCTTGGCGCTATGCGAGGGTCGCTCGGTGCGCGACGACGAGGGAACGCACAACACCAAGGTCGACGTGAACGAGATTCCCACGGGCGATGCGCTGTTCGCACCCATCGAAGGTGAGGAGAACATGTCGGCCGCCACAATTTTTCATCACTCGCCCGGCCATCGCTGGTGGTATTTCCCCGACATGAATCCGAACGAAGTGATCTTCATCAAGTTCTACGATTCGGATCATCGCACTGCGTGGCGATGCCCGCATACCGCATTCCGCGATTCGAGCCGCCCCGAGGCACAAGAGCGCCGCTCTATCGAGTATCGGGCGATCGCGTATTTCGCATAGAGCTGAGTGCGCGAGTCATTCCGCCGCCGCGAGCTCCGCGGCGGGCACCCACCAGCCGTGCACTTGGGGACGCAGGCGATGCGGGATTACCGCCTTCGCCACCGGTCCTGCGCAGACATTGCCGGCCTCGATAATCCACAGGGCGTGCGCGAATTCTGACGGACCCGTTTGGCTGTCGACATTGACCAATAACCAGCCTTCGTGCCCCGCCAATTCGGCGGGCACGTGGACCGGCTCGTTAAAGCAAAATCTGGGAGGCAGCGCCAGCGCTTGCGGCGGCTTGCCGGTGAAATCGAGACGAAGCAGCAAATTGAACATGGCGCCCACCGGGCCGCCGGCCACCGGTGGCCCCTGCATCTGGGGGTTCATGGTCAGCATCCAAGCATGTGAATACGGCCTTCCCTGCACGCTCGCCGGGATGACCGGGAAATCGCCCGGGGGACCGATGACGGTCTGGGTTACGCGATCGCTGGACTGGTTCAAGTCGATGGTCCATCGCTCCAGACGTGCACCGGTATCGGCGGGGGCGATGTTGAGGCCCGACGCGCGCTGGATGAAGGGAAAGGCGTTCACGCTGGAGAGACACTGGTCGAATTGAATTTTTCCGCCTGCATCCTCGAACGCGTTCATCATGTGATAACACGAGACGCCTTTCGGCCCGCGGAACCATCGCATCTCGGCAACCGAGCCGTAGCGTGGCATGACCCCGATCCAACTGTCGCGATTCATCTCGTGGACCCAGTGATCGCCGCCGGCTTTCAGCCTTTGCGTATCGCCAGTGGTCGGATACACGGGGAACAAGGCGTAATTCTTGGTGATTGTGAAATCGTGCATCATTGCGCAGTACGGGGCATCGAACCATTGCTCGCTGCGCAGGGCGCCCTCCCTGTCGGCCATACAGTAGGCGACCTTGGTGGATGCGAGGCCGTCCGCTTCATAGCCGTAGAAGAACATCTCGCCGGATTCGGGATCGATGCGAACGTGCGCGGTCACCGTCTGAGACTTCAGTTTCCCGCCGAAGTCATATCTACCCACGGTCTCGAGCGTATGCGGATTCACGCGGTAGGGTCGGCCGTCTTCCTTGGTCATGAGTAGCCGTCCGGCATGCCAAACAGGCGTCGTGTTCGCGACCGTACGATCAATAGCTTTTACCTCGGGCCGGTCGGTGAACGGGTTGCGATACTTGCCGAACAGCGCGCGTCCGGCGGCCACCTCGGCTTTATGCCGTTCCGTTTGCACGTAGCGGATGGCGAAACTCGCCTTGCCGCCGGCGATGCGGGTCGCCGAGACCATCCCGTCGCCCGAGAGTACCGCCGCCCCATCCTCCATGAAGGGCGGGAAGGCGGGATCGGGGACGGCGCGGAAGAAAACCCCTTCGACGTCGCTCGGTATTTCCCCCTCGATCGCGAGATCCGAGATTTCGTACTCCTCTCCAAGCGGCGTATTCAATCCCGTGAATTCAGGAGCGTCCGGATAGCGTTTCATGCCTTCCCAGAATATACTAACAATTGTTAGTGTGATACTGCGCTCGCGCCGCGCGACTTGGCAAGCCGCTTAAGCGAACCACAGGGCGATGGCGCGCATCTCGATGCTCGCGCGCGGCGGAACCTGCGCGCCGGCGCCTGGATTGTCGAACGCCACGTGCGGCACACAGTGCGCCGCATGAGGATCGCTGTCGTTGGTTTTGAACACCAGCGCCTCGTCGCGCGTCATGTCGGAATACCAATGCCACCGATGATCGGGGTGATGCGCCACGACAACGCCTTCAAACGACCACTCAGGCCGGTTCGGTGCGTTGAATACGGCATCCGCGAGGATCAAATCGGCCGGCGTCACGGTGCGTGCGTCGCATACCGCCAGCGGAACGTCCTGGGGCGG
>DASXNX010000090.1:0-17153 GCA_036494725.1 Steroidobacteraceae bacterium | reverse complement strand
CGAGTTTCGGTCCCATCCAGTATCGCCGCCGCCGGCGGAATGCCAGCGCCCGGTCATAGTATCCGCCCCCCATGCCCAGCCGCCTGCCTTCGCTGTCGACGCCTACCAGGGGTACGACGATAAGATTCAGCCATTGCGCCGATATCGGGTGCAGGCGCCGGCTGGGAACGGAAATACCATATGCACCGGCGGCGATCGCGCCTTCCAGGGGATAGAAACGCAGCCGGCGATGGCGCCGATCGCTGATGACGGGAACGAAGATACGCGTGCCGCGCCGCCGCGCCGCGCCGATCAAGACAGCGGTATCTACCTCGCCATCGAAGGGTAAGTACAGCGCGACGCGTTTCCCGGCGGCAAACATCGGCAGCCGCATCACGGCGTTGGCGGCCGCGGTGGAACGATTCCGATGATCGGGCGCGCTCAACGAGCGGCGCAGTGTGCGCAGTTCTTTGCGGAGAAGAGGTTTCATCGAAAGCGGATGGCGCTACCCGCATGTGCCGTTTTGGACCGTTGCTCCCGACCTGAGCAACAGGTGGGGTCGACTGCGGCACTTAAGGCTTTCCGCTCGAGGCGGACTTGCACAATGTTGCCAGCAAGCAATGGCCCCTGGGGTTTACAAAATTAGGGTCAGGAGGTAACCCGATCCGCATCGAACACCGCAGGCAGCGCCAAACTTAATCGTCAAGGAGACCGTCAAAGCTCGAGCTGTTGACCCTTCTCCAAGGCCGACTCTACGCGCTCGCGCAAGATTCGCAAGCGTCCGCCGACGTCGGAATCGAGATTGGTGTCACGATTGCGGAATCGAATCAGTTCGTTTGCCATGTTGAGCGCGGCAATGACGGCGATTCTATCCAATCCTACAACCTTTCCGCTGTCGCGAATCTCGCGCATCTTGTGATTCAGGAACTCGGCGGAATCGAGCAGGTCGGAGCGTTCCTCGAGAGGGCATGCGATGTGGTACTCCTTCTCGAGTATCCGCACGCTCACCCGCGCCTGATTGTCGCTCACGCCTGTTCCATGGATTTCAGCCGGCCGATCATCGCTTCGACTCGCGCGCGCACCTGCTCATTCTTCTGCAGCAGCGTGGCCCGCTCGGAAGTCAACGTATCCTGGCGCTGCCGCAGCGCCCGGTTTTCTTCCTTGATGTGGCTGACGGTAACGATGAGGTCTTCCAGGCGCTTTTCCAAACGCTTCAGTTCGAGTTCGACTGCTGACTTGTGGTTGGCTTCGTTCATAGGCTGCCAATATAGAGCGCCCAATAGCGCAATGCAAAGGGCGATATGCCCCCTTGCTAAGGTATTATTGCCCCAACCATGATGTCGGAAATTCGATTCAAGGACTTTGAAGATGTGCTGGCGACCGCGGGAGGTCTGGCGGATGCCGCCGAGGCTCATGGTTCGTTGTGCGGCGCGCTTTGTTCGGTGTCGGCATATAAAATGCAGGACTGGGTTAACGAAATACTGCCCGATGGCGCGGCCCTGAGCGAAGAGTCGGCCGCGATGATCGAAAGGGTGTTTACCGTCACCGCGACTTCGTTCGGCGAGCAAGGCATGGAATTCGAGCCGTTGCTGCCGGATGATGAACAACCGCTCAATGGCCGGGCGAATGCGCTTGCATTATGGTGCACCGGATTCCTGTATGGGCTGGGTACCGGCTCCATCTCCGATCTCGAAGGTCTGAGCGGCGACGTGGGAGAGATTGTGCGGGATTTCACCGAGATCTCGCGGGCCACCGGCGATGACGCCGACTCGGATGAATCCAACGAGCAGGCTTACGCGGAATTGGTCGAGTTCATCCGTGTCGCGGCCCAGGTGGTCTTCGAGGAACTGCTTCCGCTTCGCAGTCAGGTCTATCCGGCGCAGCAGCGGCTCCATTGAGATGGACCGCAAGGAGTTCGCACGGCGGCGCCGGCAATTCATGCGCATCATCGGCAAGGACGCGATCGCGATTCTACCGGCTGCCCCGGTGCGGCATCGAAACGGCGATATCGAATATGCCTACCGGCAAGACAGCCATTTCTACTACTTGAGCGGATTCCCGGAACCGGATGCCGTCGCCGTGCTGGTGCCCGGCCGCCCGCAAGGCGAATACCTCCTGTTCGTGCGCGAACACGACGCGTTGCGCGAATCGTGGGATGGCGCGCGCGCGGGAACCGAAGGGGCGGTGGAGCACTACGGAGCGGACGATGCCTTCCCCATCGAGGACATCGATGAGATCCTGCCCGGACTGCTGGAGCAGCGCTCGCAGATTTTCTACTCCATGGGCACACATCTGGATTTCGATCCGCGGATCTTGAGCTGGGTCAATGGACTGCGTGTTCAATCCCGACAGGGCGCCGGCGGACTGCAGGAATTTGTTGCATTGAATCACGTGCTCGACGACATGCGTCTATACAAAAGCCGTCCCGAGCAGGCGACCCTGCGCCGGGCGGCGCAGATCGCGGTGGGCGCGCATCGGCGCGCGATTCGCTTCGCGCGGCCGGGGCGGATGGAGTACGAGGTCATGGCGGAAGTGCTGCACGAATTCCGTTCGCACAACGCCGACATCTCCTATCACCCGATCGTGGGCGGCGGCGCCAATGCCTGCGTCATGCACTATCGGGACAACAACCAGCCCTTGCGCGACGGCGATCTGTTGCTGCTCGACGCGGGCTGCGAGCATGACTACTACGCCTCGGATATCACGCGCACCTTTCCGGTTGGCGGCAGGTTCACGCCGGTGCAGCGGGCGGTTTATGAAGTGGTGCTCGACGCGCAGCTGGCCGCCATCGACAAGGTCCGGCCTGGCAATCATTGGAATCAACCTCACGAAGCTGCGGTGCGCGTCGTGACCTCCGGACTGGTCAAGCTAGGATTGCTGAAAGGATCCGTGCCCCGCCTGCTCAAGGAGCAGGCTCACCTGCCGTTCTTCGGCCACCGCACCGGCCACTGGCTGGGCTTGGACGTGCACGATGTCGGCGACTACAAGGTGGGCGGAGAATGGCGGGTACTGGAGCCGGGAATGGCCCTGACAGTCGAGCCGGGCATTTACATCCGTCCCAGCCCCCGCATCCCAAAGGAATTCTGGAACATCGGCATTCGAATTGAAGACGAGGTGCTGGTGACGAACGGCGAGCCGGAAGTGCTGACAGGGTCACTCGAGAAGACCCCGGAAGCGATCGAGTCTTTGAGGTGAACGTCGATGTTGCCATCGTCGGCGGCGGCATGGTGGGGGCGAGTCTGGCCGTGGCGCTGGCACCCCTCGGAATTCAAATCGCTCTCATCGAAGCCGTTCCCCATGACTCGAGCGCGCAGCCCAGCTTCGATGAGCGCACGACGGCCTTGTCGAACGGCAGCCGGCGCATATTGGAAGCATTGAACGTCTGGCAGAAGGTAGGCCCGCTGGCCACGCCGATCCGCAAGATTCACGTGTCGGACCAGGGACACTTCGGCTTCGCGCGCATCGATGCTGCCGAACAGGGGCTCAATGCGATGGGCTACGTGCTGGCCAATCGCGATCTGGGCAACGCCCTGTGGGCGCGCCTCACGACGAGCGCCGGCGTGCGCCTATTCTGCCCGGCTCGCGTCTCGCAAATCACGCCGGGCGAGCGCACGGTCGCTTTGCAGATCGAGAGCGGCGAGGAGACGCCTGAGATCCAGGCCAGGCTCGTCGTGGCCGCCGACGGTGCGCATTCGGCGGTGCGCAGCGCCTTCGGAGTGGAAAGTCATGTGCGCGACTATGATCAAACGGCGATCATCGCCACCGTTTTGCCGCAGCGCTTTCACGACAACGTGGCTTATGAGCGATTTACATCGGAGGGACCGCTCGCGCTCCTGCCCTTGGAAGGAGGACGCTGCACCTTGGTGCTCACCTTGCAGAGCCATGCAGTACCTTCGGCCCTCGCCTGGTCGGATCAAGAGTTTCTGGCCGAGGTCCAAAAGCGCTTTGGATTTCGCCTCGGGCGATTTCTCAAGGTAGGGCGCCGGGTGAGCTACCCCTTGTTCTTGAGCCGCGCGGCGCGCTTGAGCTCCGGGCGCTGCGTGATCGTCGGCAATGCCGCTCAAGGGCTGCACCCGATTGCCGGCATGGGTTTCAATCTCGGTCTGCGCGATGTGGCGAGCCTCGCCGAATTGATCGCCGAGCGCGTCGGGCAGCCGCATGTCGATCCGGGCGGCGCGGATCTGCTCTCGCAGTACGACGCCTGGCGCGCGGCGGACCGCGGCGGCGTCATTGCCTTCACCGACGGACTGGTGAGGGTGTTTGCGAATCCATTGGGAGCGGTACGGCGTCTGCGCAATTTGGGACTGCTTGCATTCGATCTGCTGCCGCCGGCGAAGGCGGCGTTATCGTCGTTGAGCACCGGGGGCGGCGGCCGCGTTCCTAAATTGGCCCGCGGCGTACCCTTGATATGAGCGGATCGCGATCCACCGACTTCGATGTGATCATCGTCGGCGCCGGCGTGATCGGCGCGGCGCTCGCGGGTTTGTTATTGAACCGCAAACTCTGCGCCGCGGGCAGGGTGGCCGTCATCGCCGATCGTTTTCCGAGTGCGGCAGCGCCGGATGCCGATTGGGATCTGCGCGTTTTTGCCTTGAGCCGCGCATCGCAACGCTTGCTGCAGGCATGCGGCGCTTGGTCCTCGTTGCCTGCCGCACGGATGTACGCCTACGAGCGCATGTGCGTCTGGGATGCGAGCGGCGCGCCTGATGGATCCGGATCGCTGACGTTTGATTGTGCGCAAATCGGCGAACCCGATCTGGGGCACATCGTCGAGGGACGGGCCCTGCAGTGGCATTGTTTGCAATCAGCCCGCGCGGCCGGCGCGGTGTTGATCGACGGATCGCTGGATTCCATCGCGGTGGGCGAGAATGAGGTCAGGGTGCATCTAAGTGACGGCCGGGATTTGCGCGCCGCACTCCTGGCGGCGGCGGATGGAACGGAATCGAAGACACGGGAATTGCTGGGCATCGAAACCGCCGGCCATGCCTACCATCAAGATGCACTGGTGGCGCACGTCACGACCGCGCGGCCGCACGCAGCGACTGCCTGGCAGAGGTTCCTGCCTACCGGGCCTGTGGCCTTCCTGCCGCTCAATGACGGCCGCTCCTCCATCGTCTGGAGCGCATCCAGGCCGCGCGCCGAGACGCTACGTGCCCTGGATCCCGATGCCTTCGGCGAGGCGCTGACCGCCGCCAGCGGTGAAGTGTTGGGACGCTGCACGCTCACGACCCGGCTGGCCTCGTTTCCGCTGCATCTGCGGTACGCGGTGCACTATGCGCGGCCGCGCGCGGTCCTGCTGGGGGACGCCGCACACGTCGTGCATCCACTCGCCGGTCAGGGCTTGAATCTGGGATTGCTGGATTGCGGCGCGCTGGCGCAAGTGCTGGGCGCGGCCGGCGATCCTGGGAAGTTCGGCGACTACCGTATCTTGAGAGGCTTCGAACGCTGGAGACGCAGCGAGAATCTCAAGGCCGCGGCGGCGCTCGACGGTCTGGAAAGACTATTTGCCGCTGCGGACCCGCTCACATCGCAACTACGAAGCGTGGGATTGAACCTGGTCGGCAAGATGCCCCTCATCAAGCGCCGCTTTGCGCAACGCGCCTTGGGAATGGCGGGCGACGTGCCGGATTTCTTGAAGTCAGATCCGGTCGATCTTGGCCGCGCAGATAAAATCATTCACCGATAACCCGCCGATCGAATGGGTCGAGTAGCTGATGCGGCAGTAGCCGTAGCCCACCTCGAGGTCCGGATGGTGATCCTCGATGTTCGCGATGTGCGCCACTGCGTTGGCGAAGCTCATGGTACGGTAAAAATCCTTGAATTTGAGAGAGCGCTTGATGCTCTTGTAGTCCTTCGCGACTCGCCAGTCCTTGTGCAGTTGCTTGCGAAACAAGTTGACGTCGGCCCTCGACAAGGGTGGCACGCCGCCCTCGCACGGCACGCATTTCTTCTCGGACAGTCCTTTCATATCAGGTTGCGATCTTGGCGTAGGTGCGCTCGATGTAGCGCTCGACCAATTCCTGAAATTCTTCCGCGATCCGCTCGCCCTTGAGGGTCACCGTCTTGGCGCCGTCCTCGTACACCGGCGCCACCGGATGCTCTCCGGTGCCGGGGAGACTGATGCCGATGTTGGCGTGCTTGCTTTCACCGGGACCGTTGACGACGCAGCCCATCACGGCCACCGTCATATCGGCAACCCCTTCGCGCTGCTTGCGCCACTCCGGCATGCGGTGGCGGATGTGGCTTTGGATTTTCTGCGCCAGTTCCTGAAAATAAGTGCTGGTGGTGCGGCCGCAACCGGGGCAGGCAATGACCATGGGCGTGAACGCGCGCAAGCCCATGGTCTGCAGGATCTCCTGCGCCACGATCACTTCCTGGGTGCGATCACCATTGGGCTCCGGGGTCAGCGATACGCGAATGGTGTCGCCGATGCCTTCCTGCAGCAGCACGCCCATCGCTGCGGTAGACGCTACGATGCCCTTGCTGCCCATTCCGGCTTCGGTGAGGCCAAGGTGCAAGGGGTAGGCGCAGCGGCCTGCCAGATTGCGGTATACGGCGATTAAATCCTGCACGCCGCTGACCTTGGCGCTGATTACGATCATGTTGGCGCCTAACCCCAGGGATTCGGCACGCTTCGCACTGTCCAGGGCCGAGACCACGATGGCTTCGCGCATGACGTCGATGGCGGCCAGGGGTTCCTTCAGCTTCGAATTCTCATCCATCATGCGGGTCAATAGATCCTGATCCAGGCTGCCCCAATTCACACCGATGCGCACCGGCTTCACGAACTTGACGGCCGTCGCGATCATCTCGGCGAATTGCGGATCCCGTTTGCTGCCGCGGCCGACGTTGCCCGGGTTGATACGCAGCTTGGCCAGGGCTTGCGCGCAGGCTGGATGCGCTTTCAGCAGCTTGTGGCCGTTGAAGTGGAAATCGCCGACCAAGGGAGTATGGATCCCTTGCGCATCCAAGCGCTCCCGGATGTGTGGCACGGCCGCGGCGGACTCATCGTTATTGACCGTGATACGCACCAATTCGGAGCCCGCACGGGAGAGGGCCTTGACCTGCGCCACTGTGCCTTCGATATCGGCCGTATCGGTATTGGTCATGGATTGAACGACGATGGGCGAGCTGCCGCCGATGGATACGGAGCCCACTTTGACGGTTACAGAATGTCGACGAGATCTCATCCAGACATTATACCCGCAGCGCTATGGAGGGTCAGGCCCGTATACTCGAAGGCATGCATTCACTGGAACCGGAATGCCTTGAACTGCGCGCGGCGGGCGTTATGGACGAATCCGCCGCGTCGCAGGCCGCCGCCCTGGAGCGCGGTGCCGTTTTCTCGGTATTCGAGGAGCTGCGTTTCGTCCTGTACGCGGCGGTCGCCTCGATCACGGCGGGGTTAGGTCTCCTACTCAAAGAGAATCTGAACCGTATCGGGCCCCTGGCGTTGATTGCTGCGCTCGCGCTCGCGGCGGCCGGATGTTACGCAACCGCGCTACGCACGCGAATGCTGGGTCGAACACGCACGGTCGGCGGCGATTACCTGCTGCTGCTGGGCGCTTTGATCGTCAGTGCCGATCTCGGATTCGCCGAAACGCAATTTCATTGGCTGGGATCCGAGTGGCAGTGGTACTTGATCATTCTGGCGGCGTTTCACGCCATCGGTGCCTATGCGCTGGACTCGCCACTGGTGTTGTCCCTTGCGCTCGCCTCACTGGCGGCGTGGTTCGGCATCGAGGGCCGCATTTCGACCAATCTAGGTGCCCACGCCGTCATTTATGCCGCCACCCTGCTTGTTTGGCGCGCGGCGAACAAACAATTGAGTGGCTCCGCGCAGTTCGGCGCGGTATTCGAAAACTTCGCCGCGAATGTCGGCTTCTGGGGGGCGCTGGCATGGTGTCTCACGCCGGGCATGCGTCTCTATGGCATAGCGACCTTATCCGTACTGGCGGCAGCCTGCATCGTGAAGGCGCTGCGCAGCGGCGAGGCGATATTCGCCGTGTACGGCGTCACCTATAGCGCGCTGACACTGTCTTGCCTGGAAGCACAGATAATCAAGGACAGTCTTTCCGCCGCGGTGTTCGCATTGATGACAGTGGTGGGCGGCGCGTTGCTGTTGTGGAATCTCAGCCGGCGCGTCAAGGCGGCACAGGCATGACGGCGTTTCGTCCTACACCTGAGCAGGAACGCTGGATGGCGGCGGCGTCTCGTCTGCACCTCAAGCTGACACAGCAATGGATCGCCGATCGGATCGGCGGATGGACGGCTCCATCATCGATCGCGCGTTATGCATTTTTCGTCCTGGGCGCCGTCGCCGCGGGCCTGATCGCGGCCATCTTCGAGCTTCTGCGCGTGCCCGGCGCGCTGTTCGCGGCAGGCGTGGTGATGCTCGCCGCCGCAGAGTGGCTCATTCTGGGCAAGCATCTTTTTCACGCCGGCATCGAGGAAGCCCTGTGGGCGGCCGGCTCGCTCGCCCTCGTGCTGCAATTGGTGGAACCCAACATCGAGTCCGGAGTATCCGCCGCAGTCTTGGCTGCCATAGCCTTAACATTGGCGGGAATTCGTTCGCTCAACCCCTTGTTCATCACATTGGCCGCGATGGTGGCATCGCTTGCGATCGACCTCGCGGGCGGCACCCGGCTATTCGGAGATGCGCGTCCTGCAATTGCGGCCGCCGTATTCTGCTACTTGACCGGAATGATCGCCCTGATCGCCGGGCGCGCAACTTTCCGCCGGCCCTCCTATGATCAAATGCTCAACTGGTTGATGGTGATCATGCCACTGTGCGGATTTCTGTGGCTGGCCACGCAGCAGGCGCTCCCCATCAGGCTGTTCACCGGATTCGCCAGTGCGGTGTTCGCGTCTGCGGCACTCATCATGGGGTTGCGCCGGCGCGCGCATGCACCGCTCATTGCCTGCATCGTGAGCCTGCTATGCGTGGCCTACCAGCTTCGCGACCTGACGGCGCTGCCGCTCAAAGTGAAGTTGATGGCTTGGGGGAGCATTGCTCTGCTTCTGTCGCTGGGATTGGATCGCTACCTGCGCACGGCGCGCCGCGGCATCACCTCTCGTCAAATAGGCAAGGGCAGCCGCGCCCTCGACCTGTTGCAATGGGTGAGTGCGACAACACTGGCGCCGAAGGCCGCGCCGGTCGACGCTCCTTTCAAGGGAGGTGGCGGGAGGGGCGGCGGCGGCGGGGCGGACGGTAGCTTCTAGGGCTTGACCGCGACGGCCGCTATCACCTTGGGCGCCGCCACGAACGGCTGGATGCCGAACTTCGGATACACCTCGCCGGGGTAGTAGAAGGTGCCGTCCTTCACCACCATGCTGATGGTCTTGATCGCCTTGAGATTCTTGATCGGATCGCCCGGGACTAAAAAGAAATCCGCCAGTTTGCCCTTCGCAATAGATCCCATCTGCTGGTCCTGGCCGACATAGCGTGCGGAGTCGAAGGTCGCGCGCTTCAAGATCTCGCCGGGCGTCATGCCGGCAAGCTGGTACAACTCGAGCTCCCGGTGGTAGGTGAAAGAGCCCCCGGTGTCGGTGCCGAAAACAATGAACACGCCGCGCTCGTGCAACAGGCGGACCACCGCCACCAGCTTGTCGAACGCCGCGCGATAAGCCTGGTCATCGCCGGGTGCGGAAGTGTCCGCCAGCGCCTTCATGGCATCGCGCCGCCAGCCGATCGGCATGTGATCGAAATAGTCGACCGCTCCCGGTGGAATCTGGCCGTCGCGCCGCTTCAGTAATTGCTCATGAATGCCCAATGTCGGATCGATGGCGATCTTGCGATCCACCATCATGTTGACCGTGTGCTGAACCTTGGGACTTTGCAGGTCGAGGCCGGGCAGGCGTTTCAACGCGGTCAACCTGAACAGGGTGCGCGTGTCCTCTTCCGGCTTTATTACCCAGCCCAGAGAAAACTGGTTGATATGGGTGATTTCATCGTAACCCGCTTCGATCATGACATCGGCATTCGAGAAGGCCGGTATGTGCCCCGCGACCCGCATCCCCAATCGATGCGCTTCCTGGGTCATCGCAGGCACCCAGACCGGATTCATGCTGTTGTAGATTTTGATTTGCCAGAACTTGCGCGCGCCGTACCAGCGGACCGCGTCGACCGCCTTCTCCTCGCTGTCGACCAGGATGCCGTTGTTGGCGCTGAACGGGCTCCTGCCTTCGATGAATCCCGAGCGAACGACATGCGGACCGCCGATGGTGCCGGCGTCGATTTGCTGAATGAGCTTGTCAAGAACGGCGTTATCGTTGCCCATGTCGCGCACGGTGGTGATACCGGCAGCGATCTCGAGCAGGCCATCGCTTTGGCGTAAGTGGGCATGCATCTCGTACATGCGCGCGAGCAGCGTGCCGCCGGCACCGTCGATGCTCGTTTCGCCCGGAGTGGGCGGACTATCGAGCGGTTCGACTGCGGCGATGACCCTGCCGGAAACCACCACCGCCACGGGCTGGGTCAGCGATGAAGTCGCCGGATCGAACAGCCTGACGTTGCGTATGCGGACCGGATTCGCGTAGTGGTGCGCCACCTCGTGCTCGATATTCACGAAGCGCTCGCTGGACCAGCCTGCCGCCAGCCCGCGCAAGCGCTTCTCCTCGCCCTCGTATCCGGCACGCACCAGCACGGAGCTGGCATCGACATCGGCGAACAAGTTGTTGGCCGCATCGAGCAGGATCGTTTCCGGGTCCAGATCGATTCCGATCAGGTCGTAGCGCGTGACTTGAAGCGGGCCGCCGCTTCCTTGCACGGTGATGGTCTCGCCTTTCTCCAGATGCAAAACGCCGCCCGGCAAGGCCGGCAATTGCTTATCGGACGTCTTCAAGAGTGCACGCGCGTAGATTCCGTTGGCCCAGGGACTGCCGCTTTGCGCCAGATAAATGCTCGGTACACGGATCGTTGCGTGGCCCTTGCCGGTGGAGTCGACCCACTCGGCGCGCGTGCCCTTACGGGTGAATTGCTCGGCAACTTTGCTGCCGAATGTGGTGGTGCCCTTGACGCTCCATTCGCTGGGCAAGCCGGCGGCGTCCAGCGTGATGGACTCGGCGATCGTGGGACCACGGCCATTGTTCTTGACGTTGAAGTCAATGATGGTCTTATCGCCGGTGGTTTCGGCGATCAAGTGACCGACGTTCTTCTCGCCGAAGATCATCGAGTACGTGAAGGTGTCTGCCATGGCCAATGACGGCAGCGTCAAGGCGATGGCGATGACTATGGCGTATTTTGAGATGGGCACGTTGCGGCTCGCTTGCTGATGGGAACGGGATATTGTTACATGTCCCCGCATGAACTCGAGAATCGTTTACTCGACCGGCATGGGCAGTCTCTGTCCCAACTGCCGGCGCCCGGTGCGCGAATGCGTGTGTCCGAAGGGCGCGCCCGGCGCGGCCAAACCTGGCGCCGTGCGCGTTGGACGCGAGACCGCCGGAAGGGCGGGTAAGGGCGTCACGACCATCACGGGCTTGCCGCTATCGCTTCGCGATATCGACTCACTGGCTGCCAAGCTCAAGAAGCGATGCGGATCCGGCGGCACGGTGCGCGAGGGCGTCATCGAGATCCAGGGTGATCATCGCGACGCTATCGTCGCGGAGCTGATCAAACTGGGATGGGAGGCGAAGAGATCGGGCGGTTAGCCCGCCGTTTCGTGTATCATGCAGACATCGCGATAAGAGCTGTCTGGAGAGAGTCCTTTCAATAGGACCGCCGAAGGCGCAACCGCCCGGAAACGCTCAGGCACATGAACGGCAGACTCTCGCGATCTCTGGAGAGCGATCGCGAGGCGATCCACCGAAGGGGACGCGCTTTCCGGCGCGCAATCTCTCAGGTCTGAAGGACAGAGGGGCGAAGCACATGGGTGCTCGTGTCTCTGTATTCGTTCGCCGGGGTTGCCATGGGTCTCAAGACTCCTCTTTACGATCTGCACGTTGAGCAAGGCGCGAAAATCGTCGATTTCGGCGGTTGGGACATGCCCTTGCACTATGGCTCGCAGATCGAGGAGCATCATTGGGTGCGTCGCGACGCGGGCATGTTCGATGTCTCCCACATGGCCGTCGTTGATCTTGCCGGTGCGCGAGTACGCGAGTTCCTGCGGCACCTGCTCGCCAACGATGTCGCACGGCTGACGGCAGCCGGCAAAGCGCTGTATACCTGCATGCTGCTGCCGAGCGGCGGCGTGATCGACGATCTGATCGTGTACTTCCTGTCGGAGATTTCATTCCGCCTGGTCGTGAACGCCGGTACGCGCGGCAAGGATCTGCTCTGGATCCGCAAGCACGCCGCCGAATTCAAGGTGACTGTCACCGAGCGCCAGGACCTGGCGATGATCGCCGTTCAGGGTCCGAATGCTCGACAACGAACCGCGGCCCTTTTGCCGCCCGCGCAGAGCGCCGCCGTACTCGGGCTGAAACCCTTCTTCGGCGCGCCGGTCGATTCATGGTTCGTGGCAAGGACCGGCTACACCGGCGAGGATGGATTCGAAGTGATGATGCCGGCGACGGAGGCCGCGCAGGTGTGGCGTGGATTGCTGGGTCAGGGCGTGAAGCCGGCGGGACTGGGTGCGCGCGATACCTTGCGGCTGGAAGCGGGCATGAACTTGTACGGCAACGACATGGATGAGAATCACCACCCGTTGGAGTCCGGTCTGGCCTGGACCGTGGCATTCGATCCGGGCGAGCGCGACTTTTTGGGACGCAAAGCGCTGGAGAGTGCGCGGCGCGAGGGCGGCCGCGAGCTGGTCGGGCTTCTGCTCGAAGAGCGCGGCGTGCTTCGCAGCCATCAAAAAGTGCTCGTCGACGGGGTAAATGCTTCGGGCGCAGCGGGCGAAGTGACCAGCGGCACGTTCTCGCCGACTTTGAATCGCTCGATCGGCCTGGCGCGGATACCCAAATCGCCGAACACAATCGTACAAGTGGATATACGCGGCAAGTTGCACGCCGCACGCATTGTGAAGCCGCCGTTCGTGCGGCATGGCAAGTCGTTGATCGATACTTGAGAGGATGCAAACTTGAGCAATATTCCAAATGATTTGCGATACACCAAGAGTCACGAATGGGTACGCCAGGAACAAGGAGGCGCCCTCGAGATCGGCATCACCGATCATGCGCAGAGCGCACTGGGCGACCTGGTATTCGTCGAGGTGCCTGACGTCGGACGTAGCTTGCGCGCCGGAGATGCCTGCGCCGTGGTCGAGTCCGTCAAAGCGGCCTCCGATGTCTATGCGCCGCTCGCGGGCAAGGTGACAGCCAACAACACCGCGCTGGCGGCACAGCCGGAATTGCTCAATACCGATCCCTATGGTGCCGGATGGCTGTTCCGACTTCAGTCCGATGCGGGCGCGGACTTATCGCCGCTCATGACCGCCGGCGCTTACGCGAACTTTCTGGCGGACGAATCCAAGTAGCAGGGGCTTGAGCATGGCATACATTCCCCATACACCCGATGACATCGCCGGCATGCTGAATGTGGCCGGGGTGCGATCGATCGAGGAATTGTTCGATGAGATTCCGGCCGAACTTCGCGCCGGCGTGCTCAAGCTGCCGCCGCCTCTGTCGGAAATGGAGGTTGCGCGCCTCATGTCCGACCGCGCCGCCCTCGACGGCCGTCCCTTGAATTTCATCGGCGCCGGCGCTTACGAGCATCACATTCCGGCGCCCGTGTGGGCCATCGCAACACGCGGTGAATTCTATTCGGCCTACACGCCCTACCAGGCGGAAGCGAGCCAGGGCACTTTGCAGCTGATATACGAATTCCAATCCATGATCTGCGCCCTGACCGGGATGGAGGTCGCGAATGCCTCGCTATATGACGGAGCGTCTGCGCTGGCGGAGTCCTGTCTCATGGCGGTTCGCGCCAACCGCGCCGCGAGCTCGAAACGAATCCTGATGCCGCGCGCGGTGAACTCCGTCTATGCGCAGGTGGCGCAGGCCATCGCCGGCAATCAGGACATCGGGTTCGAGACCGTGGATTTCGACAGGTCGACGGGGCGCACGGCGCTCGAGGCGCTCAAGTCAATCGACGGCAAGGACTTCACCGCCCTGGTTGTTCAGCAGCCGAATTTTTTCGGCAGCCTGGAGGAAGTGGACGCATTGACCGATTGGGCGCACGCCAACAAGCTGATGGTGATCGCGGTCGTCAATCCCACCTCTCTGGCATTGCTCCGGCCCCCAGGCGCGTGGGGTACTGAGATCGACGGGCGCCGCGGCGCGGACATCGTCTGCGGAGAAGGACAACCCCTTGGCGTACCGCTGGCTTCGGGCGGACCTTACTTCGGATTCATGGCGACCCGCATGCAGTACGTGCGGCAGATGCCCGGCCGCATCGTCGGGCGCACCGTGGACGTGGAGGGACGTCCGGGCTTCAGCTTGACGTTGCAGGCGCGCGAGCAGCACATTCGGCGCAGCAAGGCCACCTCGAACATTTGCACCAACCAAGGACTGGCCGTCACGGCCGCCACAATTTACATGAGCCTGCTCGGCGCGACCGGACTCGAGGCGGTCGCGCAATCCAGCATGCAGCGCACCGCCGATTTGATCCTTGCATTGAGCAAAGTGCCGGGTGTGAAGCGTGCTTTCAGCGCGCCGCATTTTCACGAAGCCGTGTTGCTCCTGGACCGGGCGCCGGGACCGATATTGGCCGCGCTGGCGCGCCGTGGAATCTTCGGCGGACTCGATCTTGCCGATCGCTACCCCGAATTGGGGCATGCGCTGCTGGTGTGCGCGACCGAAACCAAGCTGGCAAGCGACATCGACTCGTATTCCGCGGCGTTGACCGACGTGATGAATGCGTCGCGCGCCGCCTAGGCTCCCAGGATAGATCATGACGGAATTGAAATCGCGCGAACCTCTGATATTCGAACTGAGCAAGCCGGGGCGAGGCGCCGGCACTCAATACCCGCCGCCCGCGGCAGGCCACGCCGCGGTGCCCGCGCATTTGCGCAGGACTGCGCCTCCCGAGTTGCCGTCGGTTTCTGAACTGCAAACGGTGCGCCACTACACGCGCCTGTCGCAGATGAATTTCTCGATCGACACGCATTTCTATCCTTTGGGTTCGTGCACCATGAAGTACAACCCCAAGGCCTGCAATGCTTACGCCATGCTGCCGGAATTCTTGAGCAGGCATCCGCTGGCGCCCGAGCCGCAAGGCTTCTTGGCGTGCATGTATGAGTTGCAGGAGATGCTGCAGGAAATCACCGGTATGCAGGCGGTCAGTCTCACGCCCATGGCCGGTGCGCAGGGGGAGTTCGCAGGGGTCGCGATGATCCGCGCCTACCATCGCGCGCGCAATGACACGGCGCGCACCGAAGTCATCGTGCCGCAGGCGGCGCACGGCACCAATCCGGCCACCGCAACCATGTGCGGGTTCACCGTCAAGGAAATTCCCTGCGATGCCAACGGCGATGTCGACATCGAGGAGCTGAAGTCGGCGGTGGGTCCGGCCACGGCCGGCATCATGCTCACGAATCCGTCCACGCTCGGGGTGTTCGAACGCAAGATCGTGCAGATTGCCCGGATCGTCCACGATGCCGGGGGCTTGCTCTATTACGACGGAGCAAACCTGAACGCCATCCTGGGGAAAGTGCGTCCCGGGGACATGGGGTTTGACGTCATTCATATGAACTTGCACAAGACCTTCTCGACGCCGCATGGCGGCGGCGGGCCCGGATCCGGCGCGGTGGGCGTGGGCGCTCGTTTGCGACCCTTCTTGCCCATTCCCACCGTCGGCAAGGATGGCGCGCGTTATCGCTGGCTGACGGAGCGAGATTTGCCGCAATCCATCGGCCGCCTGTCGGGATTCATGGGCAATGCGGGCGTGAATTTGCGTGCCTACATCTACATGCGCTTACTGGGCCGCGAGGGCATGGTGCGGGTCGCGGAATTCGCCGCGCTCAATGCGAATTATTTGATGAAACGGCTGGAAGCGTTGGGCTTCGAGGCGGCTTACCCCGAACGCCGCGCCAGCCACGAATTCATCATCACATTGAAACAGGAAAACAAGGCCTATCACGTGACCGCGATGGATGTGGCAAAACGCCTGCTGGATTATGGCATGCATGCTCCGACCACCTATTTCCCGTTGCTGGTGCCCGAGTGCCTGCTGATCGAACCGACGGAAACGGAAGCGAAGGAGGATCTGGATCGGTTTTGTGACGCAATGAGCGCAATTCGCGATGAAATGCAGCACGATCCGGAGAAACTGTCCTCGGCTCCGCATACAATGCCGGTACGCCGATTGGACGATGTGCGGGCCGCCAAGCAGCTCGATCTCGCTTGGAAAGCCTAGGGGTTGCGCATTGTTAGGAACCGTCCTGCCTCAAGACTTGTCCGATCACCGGTAATAAACGAAATCTAGGATCGGCATGTTCCGCACCTCGCTGTTTGCGTCTCTCCTTGTCTTGAGCATGGCGCCGGTATTCGGCGCCGCACCCGCGGTACCCACGCCCGTGCCGGCACCGGGCATTCCCAGCAGTCCGGCCAACTGGGCGCAGACCTTGGAAAGAATTGCGACCGGCGTGGTCACCATTCAAATCGACCTTACGCGCGCATTCGACACCGAGTGGAATACGACCGCGCAGGCCACCGGCTTCGTCATCGACGCCAAACGCGGATTGATATTGACGAATCGCCATGTCGTCACGCCCGGGCCCGTGACCGCGCAGGCGATCTTCTTGAACAGGGAAGAGGTGCAGTTGTATCCGATTTATCGCGATCCAGTGCACGACTTCGGCATCTACCGCTACGATCCGAAAAAGCTGCGATTCATCCAGCCGGCGGAGCTGCCCTTGTATCCGCAGGGTGCCGTCATCGGCCGCGAAATCCGCGTGGTCGGCAATGATGCGGGAGAGCAATTGTCGATCCTGGCCGGCACTCTGGCGCGCCTGGATCGCGAGGCGCCGGAATACGGCTACGGCAAGTACAACGACTTCAATACGTTTTACTACCAGGCGGCCTCCAGCACGTCGGGCGGTTCGTCCGGTTCGCCGGTGATCGACATCGACGGCCGGGTGGTCGCGCTCAACGCCGGCGGCGCCACCGGGGCCGCCTCGAGCTTCTACTTGCCGCTGACTGCGGTGGTTCGAGCGCTCCAGTACATCGAGGCCGGCAAGCCGGTGCCGCGCGGTACGCTGGAAACGGTATTCAAGTACACACCCTACGATGAG
>DASXNX010000089.1:0-5545 GCA_036494725.1 Steroidobacteraceae bacterium | reverse complement strand
AATCAAGCGTTTTTCGCCATTACGATATGCGTCGCACTGGGAGTCCCCACATGCTCAACGCAACGATAACCCAGTCGAGCAATGTTGAGTTCGGCGAAAAGCACCTCGCCCGATCCGAGCACGGTGGGAGCTATCACGATATGCATCTCGTCGATCAATCCGGCCCGAAGAAATTGCCGAATGGTCGCCGCGCCGCCCCCGAGGCGAATGTCTCGACCGCCGGCTGCCTCCGTCGCAAGCCGAAGTGCAGCGTGGATGCCCTCGTTCACGAAATGGAAGGTTGTGCCTCCCTCCATTGGAATTGGCGGGCGCGCGTGGTGGGACAGCACAAACACCGGCGCGTGGAATGGAGGGTTGGCTCCCCACCATCCCTTCCACGCTTCATCCGGCCACGGTCCACGGACGGGGCCGAACATGTTGCGGCCCATGATATGGGCGCCGATGTTCTCGAAACCACGTCGAGCAAATTGATCATCGACGCCGGTCGACCCGCCTTGCGCGCCGAACAGACGTTGAAACGTCTGTGTGGCGAACGCCCATTCGTGAAGTGCTCTGCCGCCCACGCCAATGGGATTGTCGATGTCCTGGCTTGGTCCGGCTGCGTAGCCGTCCACCGATATCGAAAAGCATGCAACCCGAAGTTTGCTCACGACCATTTCCTTTCATCGGCAACCACGAGCGGTTGATAAGCTATCTTATCAAGATAGAATGAGCCGCCCCATAGTTCCTGCGCTACCCGCGCAACCGAGAAATTACATGGCGACATCGATGAAAACAGCTGCCACACGCGCTGAGCCGGGGTTACTGAATCGCTTGGCCAAAGGCCCGGTTATTTGCGCCGAAGGGTATGTGTTCGAGCTGGAACGGCGGGGATACCTACAGGCGGGTGCGTTCGTTCCACTGGTGCTTACCGAACACCCCGAAGTGGTCGAAGAATTGCATTTGGATTTCGTGCGCGCGGGGTCGGATGTCACTCAGGCGCTCACCTACTACGTGCATCGCGAAAAGCTTCGCGTCATTGGCCGAGAAAGGGATCTTGTGCCGATGAATCGGACCGCGCTGCGCATCGCCAAGAAAGTGGCACGCCGGACCGGAACACTGTTCGCCGGCGATATTTGCAATACCAATATCTACGATCCGGGCAATCCGAAAGCGCTCAAGGAAGTCGAACGTATTTTCGCAGAACAAGTGGGCTGGGCTGCAGACGCCGGCGTGGACTACATCGTGGCGGAGACCTTTTCATGGGGCGAAGAAGCCCTGATGGCGCTCGAGGCGATCAAGAAGCATTCCAAGGTCCCGGCCGTCGTAACCTTTTCAATCCATCGCGAGGACAAGGTACGCGAAGGCTGGAGCGCAGCGCAGACTTGCCAGCGGCTGGAAGCCGCAGGCGCCGACGTGGTCGGGCTGAATTGTCATCGAGGCCCGAAAACGATGATGCCGCTGCTGAGGAAAATCCGCAAAGCGGTGAAGTGCACCGTGGGGGCATTACCGGTCCCCTACCGAACCACGCGCAATCAGCCCTCGTTCATGTCCCTCACCGATCCGTGCTGTGGCAATGCGCGCGCCTTCCCCATAGGGCTTGACCCATTTGTGTGCACCCGTGCGGAGATTGCGGAGTTTGGACGCGAGGCCTATGCAATGGGCATCAACTATCTGGGCGTTTGCTGCGGGGCCGGCCCGCACCACATTCGCGCCCTTGCCGAAGCGCTGGGACGCCATCCTGAATCGGGAAAATATAGCGCCGATATGTCCAAGCACGCGTTCTTCGGCACCGACAAGAAAATCAGGAAGATACAAACCGCCTATCGAGCCAAATTGTAAGCGCAGATTCGTTACTGCGCCGTAACGGCCCGGGACTTCGCCGACAAGTTGATCAGCGAGGGCAGCACGATTAGATACATTGTCGCAGCCGCAACCCAGACCAGACCTGGAAAACGGTTCCGCGACGCAAAGTAGATGGCACTGATCGCGAGTGGTCCGACGATGGAGCTCAAACTCAACAAACTTGCGAGCACCCCTTGCAGGCGTCCCTGGTTTTGCGCATCCGCCTGGCGTGTGAGCAGGGATTGGAGCGCCGGGAACCCGACGCCGCCCAGACAAAACAGGGGCATCACGGCGAAGGCCATCCATCCTCTCGTCGCGAATCCCAGCGCCACCGATGCCGCCGCGTCGGAAAACACTCCCAACAGCAATGTGAAACGCTCGCCGAATCGTTCGGCCGCAGGTCCGGCAATGAAAGCTTGAGCGACGGCGTGGCCGAGTCCAAAGCAGGCGATTGAAATTCCGATCCAAAATGGCGTCCACGCGAATTGATCCGCGCGATAGATCACCCAGATGGTGCCGCCCACCTGGCCGATCAGCGTAAACACCATGTAAATCAATAATAAAGGCAGCAAGGTCGGTATGGACAAGGCCCAGCGAAAGGGTTTAATTGGATTCAGGGATGCCTCTTGCTCTTCCACGTGATGGTGACGCGGGGGCTCGCGCAGCAGCAACAATGTGACCAAGAAGGTAATGCCATTCAAGACCGCAGCCGCAACGAAGGGTCCGCGAAGCCAAACATTGCCCAACATGCCTCCCACGAGCGGTCCCGCGATGAAGCCCAGCCCCTGAAAGGCGCTGAGCTGTCCGAAACGTCGCGCGCGTTGTGTTTCCGACGTGACGTCGGCGATGTACGCCGATGCAACCGCTTGGCTGGCGCCGGTCAGGCCGGATATCGCGCGGCCAACGAAAAGCAGAGACAAAGACGGCGCCAGCGCCATAAACAGGTAGTCGATGGTAGCGCCGGCGAGGGAACCCAGCAGCACAGGTCGCCTGCCTATTTTGTCGCTCCACATACCCAGCACGGGAGAAAACAGAAACTGCATCAGCGCGTACAGGCTCAAGAATGCGCCGTAGCGCCAGCCCAGCTCTGTGGTATGCGCGACTTCACTCAACAGGCGCGGAAGAATCGGCAGCGTCAGCCCAATACCCGATGCATCGAGGCCAATGATCGCCAGAACTACGCCGACTCCCGCTTGCTTCGACTCGATTTTATGCACAATCGAGCCATACTAACTCAAGTTTCGAGGGAGCGATTCAGGCGAAAGCTCAACGCTCGGGCACGTCATGGGTCACATAACGAACGCCAACCGCCGGCGGCAGCATCAAGGCGGGCACCGGTTTGTCAGCGATCACGAGCACTTGATCGATGGGAATCGCGTCGGCGGCTTCGCTCGCAATAAACGCTTGCACGAGGCGCGTACCCGACTTGGGCAGTAAGCCGGCTGGGATCGAGGAAGGTCTGCGGTGCATCTGGTATAGCCAATTCGGCCGGCCACCGACCATCTCGACTCGCGGATGTACTACCTGCAAATCCACAGCTCCGCCCAGCAACCCTACACTGATGGGTTGCCCGTGACGCATGAGAACGACGGATTGACCATGCACTTTTGAAGCGACGATGTCATATAGGTCGGCATCGGGTCGGTTCATCGGAATAGATGACAATCCCGCCTGGTCAATCGTCAGCGGATCGATTCCCGTGACCTCCTTCAAACGCTGCGCCAAAAATCTAAACTTCTCCGCCTCCACTTCTATCGGGCGCTCGGCCGCGTGGTGTTCACCAACGTACACCAAGATTTTTGCGTTTGGATTTGCGTTCAAGGCGCGGTGGATCAGATTATCCGTCTGATCTTGTTCCCGCTCCTCCTGAGAGAATTCCTTGCGCGCGGTCTCGTAGGAAACGAGCTTATATCCCAGCGCCAGCGACTGGCGCAGAAAATCCGCAAAGACGGGGTCGTCCAGGTAGTAACCGCTCGACTGGCGTACATAACCATCGGCCCACAGCTGCTTCATCCGAGCTAGCGATTCCGAATCATCGGCGTCCCTGCGCAGTGCTTCAGCTGCCAGGATGGTAAAACCCAGCGGGCGCAGCGCTCGCGCCAGTTCCAAACCGAACGCCCTGCCCCGCGGATCCAGATGATTCTCATCGAGCATCACGATCCGCGCGTGTCGCGCGCGTCTCGTGATTTCTGGAATCGCCGCGGTGACCTGCGCGTCGCGCAGCGTCTGAATTTGACCTTCAGGGACGTGGAAAAACGGCTGTTTAGCAGGATTGAAGGTCGGCATGGCAGTCATGCATGACATGATTTGAGACCATTGGTCGAACACGTCCGGGTCCTTGATTTCCTCGGCGCTACGCACCTTGAGTTGCTCTAGCAGGCCGAATGAAGCTTCGATGTATCGCCCGTTTCGGGCATTGTCAATCGACTGCCTGAAGGCCGCGTTGACAGCGGCTTCGTCCAACTGCTGCGCGGATTGCGCCTCAGCAGGAAAGCAGCAAGGCGAGCACATGAGCAGAATGCATGCGATCGCCATTGAGAACGAATTGGAATGCGGTGTCATCGCAAATCTCTATAGTGCGATTCGTACTATAGAGTGTGAGAATGGCGTTGGCGATGCAATAGGCACGCCGTGACCTTTTGGCAGAGTGGCTCGAACAATGAGGAAGGGATTGCACGCGCTACCGATACTCGTTCTTTTTTGGTGTTCGCCGTCTTCATCGCACAGGGGGCCGGCCTGCTGGCCCATGATGTCGATCGGGCTTTGCTGACCCCAATCTTGTTACATACATTAGAACATCCGACAGAATTGCGATTTCCGGTTCCGTGATGGGCGGAGATTACCCGATTTGCGCGTGATCCGCGCTTGGTCGTCATGCCGTACACTCCGATTCTCGCTACTCTTGGGTACATCCTCTCGCCGGATCGACAGCGTGTGCTCATGGTTCACCGCAATGCGCGCGACGACGACCATCACGCTGGCAAGTACAACGGTCTCGGCGGCAAATTGGAAGCCGACGAGGATGCCGTGGCCGGCATGCGCCGCGAAATCCTCGAAGAAGCAGGGATCGACTGCATCGAAATGGGGCTGCGCGGCACGATCAGTTGGCCAGGATTCGGCCGCAGCGGAGAAGACTGGTTCGGGTTTTTATTTATCGTCACACGATTCAGCGGCTCACCCCTTAAGACCAACCCAGAAGGCACACTGGAATGGATCAATATCCAGGACCTTGCGCAGCTGCCGCTGTGGGATGGGGATCGCCACTTTCTGCCGCTGGTGTTCGACACCGACCCGCGCCCATTTCATGGGGTGATGCCCTATCGTGATGGGTGCATGCTGCACTGGACGTACACCCGAATCTGAGTGCAAGTCGCTGATAATACTTGCCTAGCCGCGCCGTGCTGTGTCGGAGTCGGCATCATGTGCGGTCGCGAGCCCCTTCTCTTCTATCGTCGTCAGTACCTTCTCAGCATTCGTTTGCACCTGTAGCGCTGCCACTTCAGGGTCGTGCCGCTTCTTCACCATGGGTAGATCGTGTCTCAGTTCCTCGATGAGATTGATCAATTTGCTGACTTTCTGCTCGGTGATCAAGTTCACCTGAAGATCGAGATGGGCGTGTTGTTGCTCGCGCTTTGACTGGCGATTTTGCGCAATCAGCACCACCGTTGTGGTCAGCAGAGAAGCAAATGTCATGATGGTATCGAGCAGTGCAAATGGGGGG
>DASXNX010000088.1:0-16996 GCA_036494725.1 Steroidobacteraceae bacterium | reverse complement strand
CCTGACACCTGGATTGGCGCGGCCGTAGGTGTAGCGCTGATCGTGCTGGCCATCCAGCTGCGAATGCGCCGCTCGGAGATCTAATGCGGATCCGTGGGCGCCGCGGCCGGCGCCTGGTTGCGGCGATTATCCCGGCTGCGGCGACGATCTTCTGCGCGGTCTGCGGCGCGGCGCGGGCGGATGAATTTTTCCTGGTGCGCGACGAGAATCCGCTGATCCGCGGCTTCTATCTCCCGCTGCCGAGCGACAGCCGCTTGAGTGACGGCGCCGATTTTGCGGCAACGCTGTCCATCTCCAACACCCTCAACGTGGAAAACCGGCCCGGGGAAAGCCTGCTCGTCGACGGAGAGAGCGACACACTGCGCCTGGTTTACGAAAATTCCATGTCCGATTCGTGGGGCTACCGATTCACCGTTCCCATCATTCACGATAGCGGTGGGTTTCTGGACTCCATCATCGCCGACTGGCATCGCTGGTTCGGCTTTGACCCGGGCAACCGACCGTACTATCCAAAAAACGAACTGATCTACTCCTACTCGGGCCGCGGGGTTGCGGATCTTCAGCAACCGCAAACCGGCATCGGGGACATTTCCGCCGAGGCGGGGTGGTATGCAGTCGACAACGCGCAGCGTACGGTCTCCTTGTGGGGCGGACTCGAGGCTCCGACCGGATCGGCGTCGAAGCTCACGGGCGACGGCGCCTGGGATGGCGCCGTGTGGGCTCACGGCGCCTGGCGCTGGGCGCAATGGCAGCTGGCCGCGGAGCTGGGCGTGGCGCAGCCGTTCGGCGATGAAATATTTGCAGGGTTTGCACACCGCACCTCGCTCTTCGGGCGGTTGGGCCTGACCCGCTCCCTGGGTGCAGTTTGGTCGTTGCGCGCGCAGCTCGACGGCCAGACGCGCCGCGTGTCCGACAGCGACATCCGATTCCTGGGGCCGAGCCTGCAGCTCACGGTCGGCGCCGAGCGCGCTTTAAGCGGCCGCTGGCGCCTCGCGTTCGGTTTCGCGGAGGATGCGGCGGTCAATACCGCTCCCGACATCACTTTCTTTTTCGGCCTGCGCCGCTGATAGTGCAAAATATGCCCGGTTGGACTCCGTTATTCGCAAGGGTGCGCCCATGTACAAGACCAAGATCGATCTGTCGGAGAAAGTCCGCCGCAATGTCATCGTCATTTTGAACGATCGTCTGGCCGATGCCATCGATTTGCAAAGCCAGGTAAAACAGGCGCACTGGAACGTGAAGGGCCCGAATTTCATCGCCCTGCACGAGCTGTTCGACAAGATTTCCGATGTCGTCTTTGAACAGATCGACGAGATCGCTGAGCGCGTCACCAGTCTCGGAGGAACCGCCGAAGGGACCGTGGCGGTCGCGGCCAAGCGCAGCAAGCTCAAGAACTACCCGTTGAGCATCACCGCGGGCAAGGATCATCTATTTTACCTGTCCACCCAGCTGGCAGCCTTCGGCAAGGCGGTGCGTGCGGGCATCGCCGATACCGATGAACTGGGTGATGCCGATACGGCGGACTTGTTTACCGGGATCTCGCGCGATCTCGATAAGTACCTGTGGTTCATCGAGGCGCACTTGCAAGACAAGGCCTGACGATGAGTGATCCTGCCGCCGGCGCCGCCGATCTCGGACTCAGCGCCGCCCTGGCCACATTGCAGGGTTTGCTGACCAGTGGTGAAACGCTGGAAGCCTGGGCCGTGCAGCGCCGAATTTACTCGCTCTCGCATCGCCGCGTCTGCATCGCCGCCACCAGCGGCCGATTCATTTCGCTGCAGCGGCGCTTGTTTGGCGGCTACGAGTCGGCCGACATCCGCTGGCAGGACCTCAAGGAGACGCGCATCAGCGCCGGCATTCTGACCGCCGATCTGACGCTGATCGCGCAGACCGATTCCGACCTTGCCTCAGGCGGAGAGGTGAATCGGGTATGGACCTTCGAGGGCTTGTTCAAGGATCAGGCCCAGGCCATGTATCGCATCTGTCAGCTGCACGATCAGGTATGGCGCGAGAAACGGCGCGTGCGCGAGCTCGAGGAATTGCGCGCCAAGTCCGGCGGCGTGCAGATCGGCGCAGGCGCCGCCGCCGACGCGGGAGACTCGGACCCGGTGCGGCGCCTGCGCCAGGCGCGCGAGATGCTCGAAGCCAAGCTCATCAGCGATTCGGAATTCGAGTCCATCAAGGCAAAGATCGTTTCCGGCCTTTAGCTTTGAGCTTCTCCTAGCCGAAGAGATGCGAAAAGTAGCTGTTGTTCAACCGATTCAAGGGATCGGTGCGCTGGCGCAGCGCGCGGAACAACTTGACCCGCTCGCCGAACGACTTCGCCACATGCTCCGGCTGCAGCGCGCGCGTTTGATTGAAAGTCGGCGTGCCGCCATGCGCAGAGGCGAACTCGTTGAAGTCGATGAGAAAGTCATTCCAACCCTGTTCCCCGGAAGATGAAGGTTCCAACGTGAACATCGGACCCGAGTAGCTGACACTGAACAGCGAACCGCGATCCTGGTGCAGCCTGCTCGCCCCATTGACCACGCTGCCGCGATAGCGGTGTTCCTTGTAGTACGCCTTGCAGAAGGCGAAATACTCGCCCAGCAGCTTCGCGAAATCCGCCTGGGGAAAGGCCCACAAGCTGTAGGTATGACGCGCCTTCCAGGCTTCCTTCGGCATATCGCGCATCCATTCATGCGCGTACATCACGACGCCCTTCGCGCCGCCGCCCAAAGCCCGGTGCATCCCCGAAACCACCGCCGCGCGCAGTCCCGGGGCCGCCAGGACGCTGCCCACGGTCGAACCAAACGCGGGCAGGACGTTGCGCATCACCGACTGCCGAATCTGCCAGATTCCGGAACGGGTGATGGCCGCGGATTCATCGAGCTCGCGCCGCTCCACCGTGATCCGGTCATGGAACGGCGATATGTGCAGGCGCAGCGCGCCGGGAGCTTTGATCAGGGAAGAATAGCGGGCCGAAAATTCCTTCAGCGACAGCACTTGGTATTCGATCTTGATCGGCGTCAGGGGCCGCACGCGCATGACGACCTCATGCACCACGCCGAGCAGGCCGAAGCTCGAGCGCACCACGCGCAACAGGTCGCGTTCGCGCTCGGTTATGACCATCTCCTTACCCTGCGGGGTGATCATTTTGATTTCGCTGATGCATGACGACAGCTGCGCCATGTCGGATTCGAAGGACGCTTGCGGCAAGGTGGTGACCGCCGCCGCGCCCAGCGAGATCCGGCCCATTTCGGGCGTCAACGGCAACTCGAGTCCGCGCTCCTCCAAAGCCGCCACCAAAGTGCTGATGCGTACGCCGGCTTGCGCGCGGACGGTGTCCTCGCCGAATTCAATGATGCGATCGAGCGCCGAGGTGTCGACCGTGGTGCCGCCGTCGCCGCCCACACAGCGGGTTTGCGAATAATCCGCGCCCACCATGCGCACCGGCGTGGGGTAGCTCTTGGGTTTGGCAAGCAGGCCGGCGATGTCCTCGGTGCGCTTCAGGCGCATCACGAGCCGCGGCCGACGATAGAGACCTGAGGCATCCGCACTTCGCGGATCGGAAACTTTTTTGACCATGACCTTCCCCCCGGAAGACGCAACCGCTTAAGAATCAAGCTGTGGGGGACAAAACCGGGTGGGTTTTGAGGAGCGCGTCGGCGCTCGAGAGACACTGGCAACCCCGCTATCGTCAGACTTCCTTGCGGGAAGTCCCTTAGACCGGTGGCTTTGCGTCCCCACCTTTCGGCGGGTTTGCCCTTAAACAGCTCTCATTACTATGCGACCGGGGCCTGAGACTTGTAAAGAGGTTTTTGAGGGGCCGCCGAATCGGCGATTCAACCCATCAAAAGCAGCGATTCGGCGTGTTCCACGGCCTCGGGCGTGCCATAAACCACGACCACATCCCCGACCTTGAAAATGGTATCCGGGCCGGGCTCGCGCCCGACGATGCCATCGCGGCGCACCGCGCTGACGGCGGCCTCGGAGCCCCGCTGGTACAGCTCCATGATGCTGCGGCCCACGGCCCAGGCTTGCGGAGGCAGGATGACGCTGTGCAGTTCCTCGCGGAAGGCATGGGTCTCATCCAGATGTTCCGCGCCCGCGGCGCGAAAATACTGGCGCAGCATGCTGTAGCGGTGGCTGCGAATGTCGTTCACGGTTCGGATGACCCGGCCCACCGGCAGCTTCATCAACAACAACAGATGCGACAACAGCATGAGGCTGGCCTCGAAGGTCTCCGGTACGACCTCGGTCGCGCCGGCTGCCTGCAATTCCTCGAGCTTGGTGTCGTCCTGGGTGCGCACCAGGATGGGTACATCGGTGCGCGACTGGCGTACCGACCGAAGGATGCGCAGCGCCACCTCCGGCTTGGTGAAGGTGATCACCACCACACTGGCGTGCGCCAATCCGACATTCTCCAGCACCTTGATCTCGCCGGCATCGCCGTACACCACGGGATCGCCGGCCTGGCGGCCCATGCGGATGCGGTAGGGGTCCAGATCGAGCGCAATGTATTCGAAGCCGGTCTGCTCCAATACGCGCGCGATATTTTGCCCGACGCGGCCGAACCCGCAAATCACCACGTGATCGCGCTCCGCGGCGGCCAGGCTGATCTGTTCCTCGCGCATGGCCGCGGTCAAGGGATTGCCGGTTTCGTGCAGGATGAAGCGCGTGATGCGGCGGTTGTGGCGGATGATGAGGGGCGATAGCACCATGCTCAACACGATGGCAGCGAGCAGCGGCTGCACAATGGCGGGATCCAGCAATTCCCGCCGCAGCAACAGGATCAACAGTGCGAAACCGAATTCGCCGCCTTGCGAAACCACGACGCCGGCGCGTAGGGACTTGAACCAGCTATGCGTGGTCGGCTTCGCGGCCACCGTCACCACGGCGGTCTTGAGCAGCACCATGCCGGCCAGGATGACGGTGACCAGGGGCAGGTGCCGCAGCAGCAATCCGACATCGAGCAGCATGCCGACCGTGATGAAGAACAATCCCAGAAGGATTTCACGATACGAGCGAATGGTGGCTTCCACCTGGTGCCGGAATTCGGTCTCGGCGAGCATCATGCCGGCCAGAAATGCGCCCAGCGCGAGGGACAGCCCGGCGGCGTGCGTGGCCCAGGCCGACGCCAGAACCGCGAGCAGCACGGCCAGCGAAAAGAGTTCAGAAGATCGAACCGATGCGATGGCGAGGAACAGCGGCCGCAGCAGCCAGCGCCCGGCCGCGAGCACCAGCAGCAGGGCGACCGCGGCAATACCGATGGCGGACAAAATATGCGACGCATCGGCGCCGTTTCCGCCGCCGCTCAATGCCGATACCAAGGCCAGCAACAGTGGAAAAGTCAGGTCCTGAAAAAGGCAGATCGCCACGGCGAGCCGGCCGTGGGTGCGGTTGTTCTCCGATTGTTCGGTGAGCTGCGCAATGATGATGGCGGTGGAGGACATCGCGACCGCGCCGCCGATGACCACGGCAACCGCCGGGGCGATATCGAACAGCGTGATCGCGCCCGCGGCAATGATGCCGACGGTGATGAGCACCTGTGCGCCGCCCACACCTAAGACTTCCCAACGCATCGCGACCAGGCGCGGCAGCGAGAATTCCAGCCCCAAGGTGAACACCAGGAACACCACGCCGAAGTCCGCCAGCAGCTGCGTCGTCTCGTTGTCGGCCGCGAGCGCGAGGGCGTGCGGGCCCAAGAGCATGCCCACCATGAGATAACCCAGGATCGCCGGCAGCGCCAATTTACGCACGGCGGCGACCACGCACACCGACGCGGTGAGCAGGATCAGGATCTGCAGCAGCGGATCGTTATGCCCCATTGCCTGCTAGCATATCGCCATGCACGAAGTCGTGGCGGCCCCGTTGATGCTCGAGCCCGAAGGCGACGGCTGGCGGCTGCTCTTGAACGGCGATTGGTCATTGGCGGCGCTGCCGCGAATCGAAGCGCAGCTCAAAGGCTTGCCCTCGAATCTTTCGGGCAAAGTAAGTTGCGATTGGACGCAGGCGGCGGCTCCCGGTATCAGCCCGGCGTGGGCCTTGCTGCAACGGCTGGCCGATATCGGCTTCAGGGATACCGGTGTCGTTCATACCGGCAACCCCCCGGATTTCCTGCAGCTGCTGGAACGGCTGCAAGCCGATCGGCACGCTGCCCTCGCCGTGCCGCCGGCGCATCAGACTTTGGAGGGATTGGTCGGCAAGCTGGGGCGATGGGCCGTGGTGCAGGGCCGCCACGCGCGCGGCGTGATCGCATTCTTCGGACGCATCGCCAAGGTCATCGGCGAAATGTTCTCGCGGCGGCAGGCGGTGCGGGGGTCATCGCTCGGGCGGCATATTTACGAAACCGGCGTCACCGCCATTCCCATCGTCTCGCTGATCGCCTTTCTGATCAGTGTGATCGTGGCCTATCTCGGTGCACAGCAGCTGGCGCGTTTCGGTGCCGACATCTTTGTCGTCGATCTGGTGACGATTGCGGTGCTGCGCGAAATGGGTGTCTTGCTGACCGCCGTCATCGTCGCCGGCCGTTCCGGCAGCGCTTTTGCGGCCGAGATCGGCGTCATGCGCCTCAATGAGGAAACCGATGCGCTGCGCGCCATGGGCATGAATCCGATCGAGCTGCTGGTGGTGCCCAGGGTGCTGGCGCTGGTGATCGCACTGCCGCTGCTCACCGTGATTGCGGATGCCATGGGGTTGGCCGGCGGAGCACTGCTGTCGCTCATCAATCTGCACATCCCGGTGCAGGAGTTCACGGCCCGGATGCGCGAGTCGCTTTCCACCACGACCTTTTGGGCCGGTTTGATCAAGGCGCCGGTGTTCGCCGCGCTCATTGCCATAGTGGGCACTTATCGCGGCATGCAAGTACGCGATTCGGCCCGCGAGCTGGGCCGCCTGACCACGGTGGCCGTGGTGCAGTCGATTTTCATGGTGATACTCGCCGACGCGCTGTTTGCCGTGTTGTTCGTGCAGATCCATTTCTGATGCAGGACGCCGACGATACTCCGGTGATCCGTGTTCGAGGGCTGCGCAATCACTTCGGCACACAGGTGGTCCATGACGGCCTCGACATGGAAGTGCACCAGGGCGAGATATTCGGCGTGGTCGGCGGCTCGGGAGCGGGCAAGTCCGTGCTGCTGCACTCGATCCTGGGCCTGCGCCGCCCGGACGGCGGCACGGTGGAGCTGTACGGCAGCGACGTTGAGCACCTGGCCTCAAAGGATCGCAGCACGCTCGTGCAAACCTACGGCGTGACTTTTCAAAACGGTGCGCTCATCAGCTCCCTGACCGTTGCCCAGAACATTCAGTTGCCGTTGCGCGAACACTACGCGCTGTCGGAGAAGAACCTGGACAGCCTCGCCGAGCTGAATTTACTCATGGTGGGATTGCAGCCCGCGGACGGCGCCAAGTTTCCCTCGCAGCTGTCCGGGGGCATGATCAAGCGCGCCGCCCTGGCGCGCGCGCTGGCGCTGGAACCGAAATTGCTGTTTCTCGACGAGCCCACCGCGGGCCTCGACCCGATTTCCGCCGCCGCCTTCGATGAGCTACTGTTGTACCTTCATTCGCAGCTGCGCCTCACGGTTGTCATGATCACCCACGATCTCGATACACTGTTCAAAACCTGCAGCCGGGTCGGGGTGATCGTCGAGAAGCGCATGATTTCCGGTAGTCTCGAGGACATGCTGCGCAACATCCAGCCGTGGATACACGATTATTTCCACGGGGCGCGGGCGCGCGCCGCCGAGAGGGAAACTGCCGAGGGGGAAGTGCATGGATAGAGACACCAACTACGTCGCGGTCGGCGCCTTCGTGTTGCTGGTCATCGCGATGGCCGTGTCGTTCGTGTTCTGGTACACCGATCAGCAGGACAAGCGGACCTATCAGCGCTACGAGATCTATTTCCCGGGTTCGGTCAGCGGACTGACCGCGGGCAGTTCGGTGCGCTACCTGGGCGTCGACGTCGGGAAGGTGGTGCGCATTGCGCTCGATCCGCAGCAGCGCAAGACCGTGCAAGTGATCGCCGACATCGATTCAAGCGCACCCATCGACGATCGCACGCGAGCTTCTCTGAGCCTGCAGGGAGTGACGGGTTTGTTGTTCGTGGACTTGGAGCAGGATCCGAAGGCGGAGTCGACCGGAGCGCTGCCGCAGGGCCAGCACTATCCGATGATTCGCTCGCGCCGCTCCGATTTCGACGTGCTCCTGAGCAACCTGCCGGAGTTGACCACGCACTTGGTGGAACTCGCCAATCACTTCAACGAGATCTTCAGCGATCAGACCGTGCGCTCGCTGAAGGCGACTCTCGAGAATGCACGCCTCGCGAGCGAGCGTCTGCCGAGCACGGCGCGCGAGCTTCAGGAACTTCTGTCCGACGTGCGCCGCGCCACGCAAGAGGCTCAAGCGACCGTCGCCGAGCTGCACGGCATTCTCGACAAGTCCTCGCCCGATCTGGAGACCGCGCTCGCGAACATCCGGCAGATCTCGGATAATCTCGCGCAGACCACGCAACGGTTGAACACCTTTGTGGCCGATAACGAACCCGGCGTGTCGCGCTTCGCCAGGCAAAGCCTTCCGGAGCTGGAGCAATTGCTGCGCGAAACCCGGGCGGCTGCCCGCGAGTTTCGCGACCTGTCGCGCAGCCTCAAGCAGAATCCGTCGCAGTTGATCTATGAGCCAACGTACCGCGGCATCGAGGTGCCCAAGTGAAGCTCACGGTGCTGTTCCTGGTGCTGGTCTTGGCAGGATGCGGCTCCTTGTTCAAGAACAAGGCCGCGCCGCCGACCATGTACTGGCTGTCCGCGCCGCCGGCGAATGCCGCGCAACCTCAGGCAACCGCCGCCGATCCGGCCGCGACCCGCGCCGATCTGGCGGTGCTCAAACCCAGCGTGCGCGCCGGGCTCGACACGGACCGTGTCGCGGCGCTGTATCCGGACCGGCGCCTGGAATACTTCGCCGACGTGCGTTGGAGCGGACCGCTCGACGAAGTATTGCAGGGCCTGGCAGTGCAGGAGCTTCACGGGCGTCCGGGAATGCGCAACGTCAGCACCGATGCGTCCGCATTCCCGAGCGATTACTGGCTGGAAATCGAGGTGGTGGATTTTCAGGCGGAGTATGACGGGACGAACGCGGCGCCCACCGTGCACGTGCACTTTCTCGCGCGCATCGGCAACTCAGCCGATCGCCGCATCCTGGGGCGCTTCGAGCCCGATGTACATGAAGCGGCGGCCGGCAACCGCATGAGCGCCATCATCGAAGCCTACAACCGGGCCGCGGGCAACGCACTCGCTGAGATCGCGGCGGGCGCCGCATCGGCGCTCGCGTCCAAGTAGACCTTTTCACCGAAGCCCGGCCTCAGCGGCTTCGATCGCCGTGCCGATCTCCATCCACTGCGATTCCAGATAGGCTGCATCCCGCTCGAGGTTGGCGCGGCGCATCGATAATTTCTCCTGTTCGGGGCTTGCCGCGATCTCCGCCTCGAGCAGCGCCCGCTCCCCCGCCAGAGCGGCGATGCGCGCCTCGATCTCAATGAGCTGACGGCGCAGCCGCGCCAGGGGATCGCGGCGCTGCGCCGGTTTTTCCTTGGCCACGGCGCCGCTTTTGCGGGCGGCGGGTGCCTGTGGCGGCTTGCCGCGCGAGCGCAGCCATTGCTGGTAGTCGTCGAGGTCGCCGCCGAATTCCTGCAGCTTGCCGTCCGCCACCAGCCACAGCGTATCGGCCACCGACTTGATCAAGTGGCGATCGTGCGATACCACGACCAATCCGCCTTCGAAGCTCTGCAGCGCCACGCTCAGGGCCTGGCGCATCTCGATGTCCAGGTGATTGGTCGGTTCGTCCAACAACAACAGGTTAGGCCGCCGTGCCACGAGGATGGCGAGGGTGAGGCGCGCCTTTTCGCCGCCGGAGAATCGACCCACCGGCTCGAAGGCGCGGTCGCCGGTGAAGCCGAAACGACCCAGATGATCGCGGACCTTTTGCTCATCGCCGCCGGCGAAGCCGGAACCGCCCAGCTTTCTCACGTGCCAGAAGGCGTCGCAGTCCGGCGCGAGCTGTTCCAGCTGTTGCTGCGCAAAGTATCCGATGGAAAGATCCGCGGCCGGCGTGCGTGATCCTGCCAGCAAGGCAATTTCGCCCGCGAGCAGCTTGGTCACGGTGGACTTGCCTGCGCCGTTGGGTCCGAGCAAGGCGATGCGATCCTGCGGTCCGATGGAAATGTTGATGAGGCCGACGATTTGCACGTCCGCATAGCCGCACGCGGCTTTTTCCAGGGTGACCAGCGGCCGCGGTGTCTTCAACGGCTGAGCAAACTCGAATTCGAATGGGCTATCGACGTGCGCCGGAACGATGCGTTCCATGCGTTGCAACATTTTCAGACGGCTTTGCGCCTGGCGCGATTTGGTCGCGGAGGCGCGGAAGCGGTTCACGAAAGAGGTGATTTCCGCGATGCGCCGCACCTGCCGGTCGTGCAGCGCCGATTGCTGCGCCAGTTCCTCGGCGCGCCGGCTCTCGAACTGCGAATAATTGCCGGTGTACGCGTGCACAGAGCGGTTATCGATATGCAGCACGCGGCCGATGATGGCATCGAGGAATTCTCGGTCGTGCGAGATCATCAGCAATGTGCCCGGATAGGCGGTCAGCCACTCCTCGAGCCACACGATGGCATCCAGGTCCAGATGATTGGTCGGCTCGTCCAGCAACAACAGATCGGCGCGCGAGCACAGCGCCCGCGCCATTGCCAAACGTACGCGCCAGCCGCCCGAGAATTGGCCGACTGCGCGCTCATGATCCTGGGTTTTGAACCCCAGGCCATGCATGACGGCCGCCGCGCGCGCCCTGGCGCGATAGCCGTCGATGGCCTCCAGCGAGGAATAGAGGTCCGCCAGCAACAGCGCCGCGTCGCGCTTCTCGGCATCTTCGATGGCCGCCTGCACCTCGCGCAACTGCCCGTCGCCGTCGAGCACGAATTCGATGGCGGGCTCATCGTAAGCCGCAATCTCCTGTTCGACGTGCGCTACTTTAAGCGCAGCCGGAACGACGATGTCGCCGCGGTCCGGGGTCAGTTCTCCCAGTATCGCCGCGAAAAGGCTGGATTTGCCGCTGCCGTTGGCGCCGGTAATGCCGACCTTGTCGCCGCGAAAGACGGTGAAGTCGACTTGCTCGATGAGCGGCTGCGGGCCGCGCCGCAGCGTCAAATCGCGCGCCGACAGCATCGAGTATTGTTAGGAGGAGCGGCGCATCGGCCGCAGCAGCGTCGGCACGCACAGATCGGCGTGGTGCGCCGGGCCGCCTTCCTGGCCGGCCAGAACGCCGAGGAATTTATTCGCTTCCATGGCGTCGCCGAACAAGCGTCCCTGAGCGTAGTAGCAGCCGTGATCGCGCAGGAACTCGAGCTGCAGGGCTTCCTCGACGCCTTCAGCCACCACCTCGAGATCGAGGCTCTTGCCCATGTCGATGATGGTGCGCACGATGGCCGCGTCGTTGGCGTCTACCGCGACGTCGCGCACGAAGGACTGGTCTATCTTCAGTGTCCCGATCGGAAATTGCTGCAGGGCCGACAGCGAAGAATAGCCGGTGCCGAAGTCGTCGATGGCCAGGCTCAATCCCATGGCATACAGTTCATTGAGCAAGCCGATGGTGCGCTTCGGATCGGTCATCAAGGTGGTTTCCGTCACTTCCAGCTCGAAACAGGTGGGCGACACCTCGTGCTTGCGGAATACGCCACGGCAGCGCGCGATGAAGCTGGCCTGCTTGAGCTGCCGCAAGGAGAGATTGATTGCGATGCGTCCGGGCTCGGCCACCAGCTTTTGCCATTCGTGGTAGTCGGCGCAGACGCGGTTCAGCACCCACTCGCCGATATCGAGGATCAAACTGGTCTCTTCCGCGAGCGGGATGAAGTGCGAGGGGGAAATGTCGCCGTGACCCGGCAGACGCCAGCGCAGCAACGCCTCGGCTCCAACCACGCGGCCGCTGCGCAGGTCGACCTTGGATTGATACAGGATGACCAGCTCGTCGCGTTCCAGCGCGCGGCGCAGCTTGCTCTTCAACATCAATCTCTCGACCGCCGCCGCATTCATGCTGGGCACGTAGAACGCACAGGAATTGCCGCCGTTCTGCTTCGAGTGATACATCGCCGCATCGGCGTTGCGGATCAGATCGATCACATTCTCCGCGTCATACGGGCAGATCGCGATTCCCGCGCTGGCAGTGAGATAAACCTCCTGCTGGTTGACGTAGAACGTGCGGCTGATCTCGTCGAGCAGAGTCCGCGCGAGCGTGCTCAACGCCGCCCGATTGTCGGAATCCACCGGCAGATCATCGATGAACATGGCGAACTCATCACCCGCCAGCCGTCCGATCACCGCGTCCTTGCTCAAGTTGCGTGTCAGCCTTTCGCTCAGGATCTCCAGGGTCCGGTCACCGGCGGCGTGGCCGAAGGTGTCGTTGACCTCTTTGAATCGATCCAGGTCCAGGTACAGAAGGGCGAGGGATCGTTGATTGCGGCGCGCCCGGGCGATCGCTTGCTGCAGCAAATGCTGGAACTGCATGCGGTTCGGCATTTTCGTCAGCGTGTCATATCGGGCCAGGTAGCGGATACGGCGCTCGGCGCGCTTGCGCTCCGTGATATTGCGCGCGACGTAAATATTGCCCTGAAACTGCGGATCTTCCGAGTCGATCGCCGAGCTGGCCATGGACACCGGGATGGTTTGCCCGCGAGCCGTGCGCAGCACCGTCTCGCGGCCTTCGGTCATGGAATGAGTCGAGTCGAAGGCGTTGCGGTGAACTTCATCGATGAATCCGGCGAGCGGCTTGCCGACCAGTTCGTTTTCGCTATAGCCGAGCAGGTGCTGCGCCGCCTCGTTGCAGCTCTTCACCACGCCGTCCGGGGACGTCACCAGGACGGCGTCGCTCAGGCTGTTGAGCACGGTATTGAGGTAATTCTTGGTGATCGTGGTTTCGTTCAAATTTTGCCGCATGCGCTCGAGCGCGAATTGCAGTTCGCCGAGCTCGTCGCGCCTTGCGACCTCGAGCGGCCGCGTATAGTCTCCGTCGCTGATCCGATCGGCGCTTTTCACCAAGGCGGAAATCGGAGCCGATAGCTGGCGCGCAATCAGCCAGGCGCCGAGCAATCCCAGGATCACCAGCGGCACGGCGATACCGGCAAGCACCCCGCGAATGCGCTTGATTTGCATTCCCTGCTTGCTCAACAGCTCGGCACGGATGCTGGCGAGAGTGTCCTGCATCGCGGCGCGGCTCATCCAGACTTCCAGGCTGCCGCCGAGCTTCAGATCACTGCGCAGAGCGTAGGGTGCCGACGAACTCGGCCGCGTCTCGACATTGTTGGCGGAGTACAGGAGGTTGTTGCGCGGACCCCATACCTCGACGCGTTCCACGTCGCTTTCATTGAGCAAGCGCGTTACTGTCGCGCCGATCGCGGAATTGTCGCCGGCCTTGAGCGCCGGCTCGAGGGAGGCCATCGCGGCGGCGCTCAACGATTTGGCGCGCGCCTCGAGACCGGCCTCCAGCTGCTTTTCGACCGTCGAGTAGGTGAGCTGGTTGGCATCGGTGGTCGTGATGCGGTGCTCGTAGTACGCCAGCCCGGACAGGATCAGCGCCAGCACGACGCTGACCCCCAACGCCAGGAGCAAATAGTTGGTTTTAAGGCTGCGTGCCATCCGATAATCATACCCGTTCGGGCTAACCCCCATAAGGGGCGAGGGTACAATCAGGCTTGATGGAACCCCTGCATGCGCATTGATATTTACTCTGACACCGTCTGTCCGTGGTGTTATCTGGGCAAACGCCGCTTCGATCTCGCGCTCGCCGCCAGACCGCAGTACGAGCCCGTCGTCACATGGCGACCATTCGAGCTGAATCCCGATCTGCCGAGCGACGGACTGGATCGGGAGACCTACATGGCGGCGCGAATGCCGGATCAAGCGCAGTTGGCGGAAACGCACGGCGAGCTCGAACGTCAGGGCGCGGGGAGCGGCATACGATTCCGCTTTGATTTGATCAAGCGTATCCCGAATACCCGCCGATCCCATTTGCTGATTGCCTACGCGGCGCGCAGCGGTTTGCAGGGACCGGTCAAGGAACGCATCATGCGCGCCTACTTCGAGGAAGGCTGCGACATTGCCGATCCGGAGGAACTGGTGCGTCTGGGCGCCGAGGCGGGACTCAACGCCGCACAGGCGCGCAACGTCTTGATACTGCGCGCGGGCCAAGACGGCGTGGTGGCAGCCGAACGCCACGCATCGGTTTTGGGGATAACAGGCGTGCCGGCCTACGTTTTCGACGGCCAATACACCATTTCAGGCGCACAGGATGCGGCCGTTTTCGCCCGAGTCTTCGATCAGGTTGCGGACTTCGCCGCCGCTCGCGGGGCGGCTCGATGAATGAGGGCGAATTGACGGGCCGGGCGCAGACTCATATCGCCGCGGTGGCCGATCCGCGCTGCCGGCTGCACCGGCACGTGGTGGCTCCGTTCTTGAATATGCGGCGCGCCGCCAAGGCCGACGGCATCGATCTTCATCCCGTGAGCAGCTTCCGCGATTTTGAACGCCAGCTGCAAATCTGGAACGGAAAATTCAGCGGCGCGCGAACCATGCTCGACGCCGCCGGCGCCGAGATGGACGGCGGCGCGTTGCCGCCCGTGGAGCGCATCCACGCCATATTGCTCTGGTCCGCGTTGCCCGGCGCCAGCCGCCATCACTGGGGCACCGATATCGATGTGTTCGACCGCAATGCCGTTCCCGCGGGGTTCGAGCCCAAACTGACACCCGAGGAATTCGCACCGGCCGGACCGTTCGTACGGCTGGACGCGTGGCTGGAAGCCCACGCAGCTCGTTTTGGATTCTTTCGACCCTATCGGGGCGTGCGCTCCGCCGTGCAGCCGGAAGCCTGGCACTTGAGCTTTGCACCGATCGCCGAGGAGGCGCGCCGCGATTTGAAACCGCAGGTGCTATACGCCGCCGTGTCGGCCGCACCGATATTGGGCAAGGAAGTCGTGATGGAGCATATCGACGAACTGCACGCCCGCTATATAGCGACCGTCGATTTACCCTGAGCGGGACTGCGAGTTCAGGCCCAGATCGCTTTCAATCGATCCAGCATCAGCCCGCGGACCTCGTTGATGCCCGTGTCGTCGGCGGTGAACAGCGGCGGATTTCGCCGCAGCATCGGCCAGCGCTCGGTACGCAGAATCCGCCGCAAATATCCCAGGTTGCGTTCGATCGCCTCCAGATAGGGATTTCTGCCGCCGAACAAGGGCTCGACATAGCGGTAGGCGTGCTCGAACTCACCCTCGAGACGCGCGACGAAAGTTTCACGTACGAATTCCGGAGTCTGGCGCAAGAGATCGAGGCCCGAGCTGTAGCGAACGCGCAGCGAGCCGTCGATGCCGGTTGCCGTCGCGATTCCGCCGAGGACGAATTCCGGATAGAGCCGGTCGCGGCACTTTTCCAGATAGCAACGATCCGCCATTTGCGCGATCAGATCGGCGGTGCCCAGTAAGTGGCCCAGCTTGCGGTCCTTGGGGTCGTTGAGCTGGATCAGATTGAGTTTGATCTCGTAGCCCGTGAAATGCACGATTCGCGTCGCAATGGGCACCCAGCCTTCCAGGCCGATGCTCGGCAGATAGCGCGCCAGGAAGCGAGCGCTGCGCGTCACGTGATACAGGGTGAACTCGGCGCCGTTGCTGTGCTGGTTGTCATCGAACTCGCGGATGTAGCCCGCGTCATGGAACAACGACGTGACCAGCGCCAAACCTACGCGCTCCGCGCCGAAGCGCAAGCGGCTCTCGACGCTGCGCTCATAGCCCACCAACAGGCGCGCCATGGTGAGGGTCATGTCCAAGGAGTGCTGGCGGTCGTGATAGAGGGTGTCGACGCCATGGTAGCCGGGCATTCGCCCCGTAAAGAGCTTCTCGAAATCGTCGAACGCAGTCGCGACCTTGTCGAAGGATTCACCCGGCCAGGCGGCTGCAAACAGGTCGCGGACAGCTGCGCTTACGGCTGCCGTGGAGCTGACCTGCACGGTATTCGCAACGTCGTAGTCGTTACGTCTGAGATCGTACATCAGGCGGAGTCTATGCTCTCGGCGCGGGCGGCGCCACGGCGGCTGCGGGGTTTGGAACGCAGTCGAAACATTAAGTCAACCGGCCGCCGGGTTAACCTTAATTCGGCAATATTTAGTAAACCTTGATGCCGCCGAATTTGTGTTTTACGCGCCGCGCCAGAAGCGCGTAACCCAGCCAAAATCCGCATAGGAGGCTGACACCGGCGCTTGCGGCGATGATCAGAACCGGGGCGGCGCTCAAGGGGTGGCTCGCCACGGCGCCGGCCGCCGGCCGTTCCGGACCGCGCGCCGCATCGATCGCGGCCTGCTGTGCGATCAGTTGCTGCTTGAGGCTTTCCACTTCGCTGCGTGCGGCCGCTTCCGCCAGCGCCGGAGTGGTGGCGCGGCTGCGGGCCAGTTCCTCCTCCAGCTGCTTGATCCGCAACGTGGCCGGCTCCTTGGCGGTGAGGAATGCTGATTTCACCCAGCCCACGGTCCCGTCGCTCAAACGTACCTGGGTATAGTCGCCGCTCTGCGCCAGGGTCTCGACGCCGGCGCCGGAATGAAGTGTGGTCAGCCGCTGGCCCTGGCCGTTTTGCTCGGCGTAAACGCCGAGCACCAGCTCGTCGCTGACATAGGCGGTATCCGCGCCGGCCGCGGCGGCCAGCAGCGCCAACATCAAGGCAGCCCATTTCACGCCGCGATTCCGGTCTGCTTCAGCAGCGGGCGCACATCGGGCTGGCGTCCGCGAAAGCGCACGAACGCGTCCATCGCATCGACGCTGCCGCCGCGCGACAGAATTGAGTCGCGAAAGCGCGCGGCCGTGCTGCTGTCGAATATTCCCGCCACCTCGAAGGCCTCGAAGGCGTCGGCGGCGAGCACTTCTGCCCACTTGTAGCTGTAGTAGCCCGCGGCATACCCGCCCGCAAATATGTGCGCGAAGCTCGCGGGCATGCGGTTG
>DASXNX010000087.1:0-10397 GCA_036494725.1 Steroidobacteraceae bacterium | reverse complement strand
TCCCTAGTCTGCTGGAAGTGTGGGGCTTCGTTAGCCGCTCTCAGCCTTCCTCTGCGCCGACTCGATGTTTGCAAGGCCTGCAACGCTGAGCTGCATGTCTGCAAGATATGCGTCGAATACGACGTTTCCTACGCCAAACACTGCAAAGAGCCGACCGCCGAGGAAGTTCGCAAGAAGGATGAAGCCAATTTTTGCGATCACTTTAAGCCCAGGCCGGGTGCCTACAAGCCGAAGGACCAAGCGGAGCTGGACCGCTCGAAGTCAGCGCTGGACGATCTTTTTAGGAAGTGATTTCTTCTTTCTGGCGCTATCTGCTATCCGCCACAGGTACAGCGCCGCAATCGATCGATGAGGCCGCCACTTTTCGGTGAGTTTTGCCAGCTGTTTTGGAGAGGGCAACACGCGCTTGCGGTACAGCACTTGGTAACCCTTGCGTACGCCGTAATCGCTCACCGGCATGATGTCGGGTCTGCATAGCGTGAACATCATCAGCATGTCGATGGTCCAGGGACCCACTCCGCGGATTTCTAACAATTGCGCGTAGATATCGGCATCGGACATTCCCTGGATGTGAACAGCACCCGGAATCTCGCCGGCGTTGAACCTGGCGCAAATGTCCCTCATGGTTGCAGCCTTGCTTCGCGACAACCCAGCGGTGCGCAAATGCTCCTCGCTCATTTGCACCAGGCGCTTGGAGCAGACTGCGCCGTTCTCGAATAACCCGACGACCCGTGCCCAGATGGCGCGCGCCGCCGCACCCGCCAATTGCTGGTGCGCGATCGCTTCGAGTAGAGCGACATAGGGCTCTCGAGTCTGAGGTTTGGGCAGCTTGAGTACGCCAATACGGTCGATCCAATCCCCGATTCGCGAATCACTTTGGCGCAGATGATGAATCGCACGCTTGGACATGCCGGGATTTTAATCCGAACCCGTAACGATATTTCAGAATCGCGGGACATAACGTTGCGGTTGCATTGTTTTCCTGACAGCGCAATCGAAACCGGTCTGGGGGTTTAGCCTAGTGCCGAAGAACGAAGCGAGCGCAATTCCATCAGTCCTAAAGCAATGGTTCCGCGCGCAGGTATCAAACTGGGGCCAAACAGTGCCCAGTGGCCACCACGGTACCGATCAGCGATCCCTGCATTAGGGGAAACCCGCATTATACCGCCCGGGGTATACGCCCTTGCCGTGTAGGGCGTATAAACTCTCGTGACCCTGAGGATCTTTTGAGCTCCCGGAGTACCAGGATGGCGACATCTCCGGATTTTCTGCGGCTCGCAACGAACGCGACGCGCGCATTGGCTGACACCGCCCTCGATAGCCTGCGAGATGCGGTTGTGATCATCGACGCTCGTTCCAAACAGCTGCGGCTGGTGTTGGCAAATGCCGCAGCGCGGCATTGCTTTAGGGGTCAAATCGACGCGGCGGCTTTGACTGACTGGCCCTTGGCGCGGGTATTAGGGGATGCCTCCTCAACGAAGATCCGGGCCATGCTGGATGCCGCCGCCGATTCGAAGATTCCCATCAATCGCATCGTGACGTGGCGATTCGCTCAGGGCGAGCATCCCGCCATGACGGAGTTCAAGCCTTTGGCGTCGAGCCCCGGTCAATACCTGATGATGCTGACCTTTGCGCCACCCGGTCCCCGAGCGGATGTGGTGGCGGCGGTGGATCACTTGCCCTTCGATCTGCTCATTCTGGACACGGATCTCAAAGTCACGTATGCGAATGTCAGTGCCATGCGCTCAGCCGCCTCGATTCCCGGCGGAGTATTGGGATGTTCCGCGCTCATGCTGACGCCCACGCTGGGCTTGAAGCCGGAGGTATTCGCAAAGGCCCTCGCCGGGCGGCCCTTCCATGACGAAGCCTTTGCCTATGTGGAAGCCTCGCGTCCGACGCGCTGGTTTGAAATCGACGTGCAACCCCTCAAGGGTGCATCCGGAATCATTGGCCTCGTGGTCCTGTCTCTAGAGGTGACTGAACGGCGTGTCAATGCACGCGCGCAAAACAGCAGCGAAGGGCGCTTGCTGGCGCTCACCAAACACGCCCAGGACATCATCCTCATAGCCGCAGCCGACGGCAGGCTGTTGTACGTGAGCGGCGGTGTGCGCAATTCTCTGGGATATACCTCGGAAGAACGCGAATCGCATCATGTGTTCGAGTTCATCCATCCGGATGACATCGAGGACTTGCGCGCCCAGTACAGTCGATTGGTGGCCGGGCAGATCGACAGTTTTTCTCGGGAATATCGCATCCGTCACAAGGACGGCACCTATCGCTGGCTGGAGGGGCGCTACGTGTCGGCGCTCCACAATCCCTTGATCGGCGGCGTGGTCATCAATTCACGCGATATCACGGAACGCAAGCAAGCGGATTCCAAGCTCGCGCAGCGCGAGGAGGTTTTCAGGCTTGCCGCCGATGCTGTGGATGGCGTCATCTTCGAGTGGGATATCGTCAAGGGTCTGGTGCATCGATCTCGCGGCGTGCAGGAAGTCTTGGGGATCTCGCCCGAGGATCTGGAGTGCTCCATCGACGCCTGGTTCGAACGCATCCATCCGCGGGATTTCGGCGCTGCCAAGAAGGCCATCGGCATGGCATTGGTCAACGGTCGAGGATGGACCACGACGTACCGTATTCGGGATGCGAAAGGACGCTATAAATCCATACTCGAGCGCGGGCTTTTGCAACGTAATGCCGCCGGGGACCCGGTGCGGGCGATCGGCTGCTGCGTCGATGTCTCGGAAATCAAACGACTGACCGACATCCTCACGGAAACCCAGCGCAGCGCCAAAATCGGCGGCTGGGAATATAGCTATGCGACGCGCGAGCTTACCTGGACCGATGAGATGTACCGCATCTACGACACGACTCCCCGGGATTTCGCCCTGTCGTGGGACGGGGCAATGGCGCTCTGGGTTCCTGAGTCGCGCCGGCAATTCGAGGAGGCGTGCCGCGAGGCCGAGGCGGGCTCAGGAAGGTTTGATCTCGAACTGGAAATCAACACTCTCAAGAATCAACGCATCTGGGTCAGGATCATTGGGCAAATGGAAATGCTGGGCGGGCGGCCCTTTCGCGCTTTCGGCTCGGTGCAAAACATCCAGGCCAAGAAGCTGGCGCAAATCGCGTTGGAAAACAGCACCGGCTGGCTCAAATTGTCGATGAACATGGCGAACATGCATGCCTGGCGCTGGGACCGTGCGCAGAACTCCTTCGACTTTGCGACCCTCGAGAACCCGCAGGTGCACTTGCCCAGTGTTTATCCCGACATGGAAACTGTGCTCGCGCGTGTGCATCCCAAGGATCAAGCCGCCTGCAAGCGTGCGCTCGATGAAGCTTTTTCGGGCCGCGAAGTCCGCTCCGAATTCGAAATGCTGGGCAATGACGGCCGCTACCGATCTTATGCCTCGACGATCAGATCGGTATTCGACGGGGACTCGCCGCGCGGCCTGGTCGGGGTGATCCAGGATGTGACGGCGCGACAGGAATCGGAGCGCCGCTTGCGCCGCTCCGAGGCACTGCTGCGTGTCACCACCAACAATACCGCCGACACGTTGATTCTTCTCGATATGGCGCTGCGGGTCAGGTTCATCAACAAGAACGTGAACGGCATGACGGTGGAGCAGATCATCGGCCGCGAAATCAGCGCACTCCTGCCAGTGGTCGCGCGAGCCGGGGTCACCGAGAAGCTTGAGCACCTTCTGGAGACCGGCGAGACGGCCACCTTCGAGTTCGAGTCGGCCGAATTCGGTCGCCTGCAGTTCTTCGAGAACCGCGCCGTCCTGGTGCGCGATGACGGTATTGCCAGCGGTATCTCCATCTCGATGCGGGACATCACCGAACGTAAACGCCTGGAACAGGAAATACTCGATGTGTCCGGGCGCGAACGCCAAAGTATCGGCCGCGATCTTCACGATGGCTTGGGTCAAGAGTTGACCGGCGTGGCCTTGATGCTGCGCGGCCTCGAGAACCGCATCCACGAGCGCTGTCCCGAGCTGGTCGCGAACATCAATGAAATCGTCGGGCACTTGAATCAATCCATCGAGACGGCGCGCGCCCTGGCACGCGGATTGCTGCCGGTGCGCACCGAAACCGGCGGCCTGACCGAGGCCTTGCGCGCGCTCGCCGAGCGCAGCCGCGATCTATACGGACTCGAAGTCAATTTCCGCGCCGAAATGTGCCCGGCGCTTTCGCTGAGCGAAACCAATGCCAGCCATCTGTACCGCATCACCCAGGAGGCGCTGACGAATGCGGCCCGCCACGGGCAGGCTACGCTGGTCGACATCGCCTTCATCGCCACGCCGGATGCGTTTTCGCTGCGCATCACCGATAACGGCAAAGGTTTGGCCGACTCCGTCCCGTCCTCCACGGGGATGGGCCTGAAGATCATGAAATACCGTGCCGACATGATCGGCGCTAAATTCGAGATCGAATCGAACGCACCCAGTGGCGCGATGATCACGGTCGAAGGTTAGCGCGTGCAAGATAAACTACAGTGGGGAGCAGACTCCTCGGGGGAGAACAATAATGTCGAGCGAGACTTCTCGGCCGGGCTCATTCATGCCGACACCCGGCAATAACCTCGGCAAGCGGCGGGTGCGGCGCGTATTGATCGTCGACGATCATCCCATCGTGCGACAGGGCTTGCGCCGCATCATGGAGAACGAAGAGGATTTGATCGTGTGCGGCGAAGCGGAAACCGCGCGCGACGCCCGCACCGCGATCAAGGAACTCAATCCCGACGTGATGATCGCGGATATCAGCCTGAAGCAAAGCGACGGCATCGAATTGGTGCGCGATGTGCGCGCTCATTACCCGCAGCTGCCGATCTTGGTGCTCTCGATGCACGATGAGACCATCTATGCCGAGCGCATGCTGTCTGCCGGTGCCAACGGCTACATCATGAAGCAGGCCGCCAGCGATCAATTTCTCATCTCGTTGCGCCGGGTGCTGGACGGCGGTATCTATGTTTCCGAGGCGGTCGGCAACAACATGATTCAAAAGTTCGCCGCTGGCGGATCGTATATCTCGTCCAATCCCATCGACCGCCTGAGCAATCGGGAACTGCAGATTCTGCACATGATTGGCAAGGGCATGAGCACCCGCGAAACGGCCGAGGCTTTGAACTTGAGCATCAAGACGGTCGAGTCGCACCGCCAGCGCATCAAGCGCAAACTCAACTTAAATACCGGTACGCAGCTGGTGCAGTATGCGGTGAATTGGTTCACCGGTCGCGAGGGCAGCGGCAGCGCGCCGTCGCAGCCCCAGGGAGAATCAGATAGCTGACGGGTCCTCGGTGTCGAGCCCGTCCGTCATGGCGCGCACGCTGCCTGCGAAATGGGTGGGATGTCCCCGATCGTTGCGTTGCGCCACGCCGCGCATGTGCCAACATTCGCTCCGATCGGCGGTGAGCTGCACTTGAAACTGCGCATCGAGCGGCGTTCGCTCCTCCAAGTGCGAGCGCATGGCTTTCAGCAAGCAATCCCAGGCTTCGGAAAACAGGAAGGGACGCAGGTCATTGAAGGCGGCCCGCCGGGCCGATTCGGTCCAGCCCAGGCGCTCGTAGAACCAGCCGCTGAACCAGGCCGATCCATCGGATAGATCGACTTCCCAAAAGCCGTCGCCGGAAGCTTCCATGGCCCGCATGCCCGGCGAGGATGACTTGCGGTTATAGGGACGCGAATCGCACATTCCCCCGTATCGGTCGGCTATGCTGTTATCTGAATCGCACAGAATTGTCGACAAGTCTCACTCGGTTCGATTTAAGCAATTCACCTAGCGCTCATGAGTGGTAGTGCCGGAATTGATAACGAAAGGGGCTGAGCAAGATTAAGTCGAAGCGGCAGGGGCCGATATCATCGAAGTATTAACGCTTAAGTCGGGCGGGGTTCAATCACGTGTCTGATACGGAATCTGTGACCACGATCACAGTCGAGACATCACCGGCCATCTTGTTGGCCGAAGATGATCCGGTCACGCGCATGCTCATGACCCGCTTTCTGAAGAACGCCGGCTACGAAGTCGACGCCGTGGCCAATGGCTCCGAAGCCTTGGACAAGATGACCAAGCGCTACTATCCCATGCTGGTCACCGACTGGGAAATGCCCGAGATGGACGGCATTGCCCTGTGTCAGGCAGTGCGCAACATGCAGCTCGACGGCTATGTCTACGCGCTGCTTTTGACCGCCCGCGATGCCAAGGAGCACATCATCGCAGGTCTCGAGGCGGGCGCCGATGATTACCTGGTCAAACCGGTGCACGAACCCGAATTGATCGCGCGCTTGAATGCCGGCCGACGCATTCTCGCCCTCGAGCATTCTTTGCGGGTCGCCAATCAGCGCAACCGAATTCTGTCGATTACCGATGCCTTGACCGGCGCCTACAACCGGCGCTACCTGATGGAGCAGTTGCCGCGGGAAGTCGAACGCTGCCGCCGCTATCACTATCCCTTGTCGGTACTGATGTGCGATCTGGATCACTTCAAGCAGGTCAATGACCAGCGCGGCCATGCCGCCGGCGATGACGTGCTGCAGCAATTCGCGGCGCGCGCGCAAAAATCCATCCGCGGCAACAGCGATTGGATTGCGCGCTATGGCGGCGAGGAATTCTTGATTGTGCTGCCGGAGACCGCGCATGCGGACGGGCTCATCGTCGCGGAAAAAATCCGCAATCTGGTGGCCGCCCAGTCTTTCACCACCCGCGCCGGCGATGCGCCGGTCACCGCGAGCTTCGGCGTCGCTTCCACCGGCCCGAATGGTCCGGATCTTTCGCTCAAAGTGGAAGCACTGATTCGCACCGCGGATGAATGCCTGTACAAGAGCAAGCTCGCCGGGCGCAACCGCTCCTTGGGTCAGGAAATCGAAAACGCCCTGGCGTTCAAGGCTTTAGGCTAGTTAACCGACCTTGCGCAATTCGGCGTTGACCGCCGCGAGCTTCTCACTGAGCTCCGCCACCAAGCCGCCAATCACCGGGGAGTTTTCCCGCGCCGCGCTCTCCAGGCTGGAGGCGGCCCGGCTCAAATCCAGCGCATGAATATTGGCGCTGGCCCCTTTTAGGGAATGCGCGCGCTTGCGCACGGTGTCCAAGTCGCTGACCTTGAGCGCCGCGATGATTTCCGCCAGGCATTGATCGCCGCTCAAGACAAAGGTTTCCGCGAGCTCGCGCTCGAATTCGACATCCCCGCCGGTGAGTTCGCGCAGCGCCGCGCGATCCACCGCCGGCGCCGCCTCCTGGCCCTTCAAGAATCGGCTCAAGGCCTCGATCATCTGTGCGGGCTCGATCGGTTTGCCCAGATGCGCGTCCATGCCGGCGGCGATACATTTCTCGCGATCCTCGCTCATGACATTGGCGGTGAGCGCAATGATGGGCAGCCGCTTCGCGCCGCGCAGGCGCTCTGACTCGCGAATGCGCTTGGTGGCGGTGAAGCCGTCCATGACCGGCATCTGGCAATCCATGAGCACGGCATCGAATGAACCGGCGGCGATGCGTTCCAGGGCTTCGGCGCCGTTGTTGGCGATGGTCACTTCCGCCGCCAGACGTTCCAGCGTGCGCTGTGCCACGCGTTGATTGACCGGATTATCCTCGACCAGCAGGATCTTGTTGCCGCGGAAGGTGGGTTTGTCCTGACCGAATGCCTTGACTGCGGGGACCTGCGGCATCTTGCCCGTCAGCACCTGATCGACGAGCTGGCCTAAGAGCAGGGCGCGAATGGGCTTTAGGCCCACGCCGTCCGGGCGATGCTCACGCTCCGTGGTATCATGCGCTGCGCCGAACAAGGACAGCAGCACGAAGGGCATCGAGGCGAAGTGCGTATCGCCGCGCAGCTTATCCAAGAGTTCGAGTCCACCCCTGATGGGCATCAATTCATCGGCGAGCACCAAATCAATGGATGAGTCTTGCGCCAGCTCTTCCAGCGCTTCATCGACCCCGGCGACGCAGCGGGTGTTAAAGCCGTGCAGCTCGAGCTTTAACTTCAAGCTCTCGCGGGAAGCGGGAATGTCATCCACGATCAGAATCTTGCGACCCGCACCTAAGCCTACGCGCGCGGGTTGCTCGCGCGATACCTCGACCCCCACTGTCACCCAGAAAGTCGAGCCCTTGCCGACTTGACTGCGCACGCCGACTTCCCCGCCCATGAGTTCGGCCAACCGCTTGACGATGGAGAGGCCTAAGCCTGTGCCGCCATAGTGGCGGGTGGTGGATGAATCGATCTGCGAGAAGGTTTTGAACAAACGGTCCAGCCGATCAGGCGGAATGCCGATGCCGGTGTCGGTCACTTCGATGGTGAGCGCGGCGCGGCCGTTAGCCGTGGGACCGATCGATGTGTAGAGCGTGATGTGGCCTTCGTGGGTGAATTTGACCGCATTGCCGATGAGGTTCAAGACCACCTGGCGCAGCCGTCCGGGGTCGGCGCGCAGCGTCACCGGCACATTGGGTTCGATGGTGACGATGAGCTCGATGCCCTTGCCGGCCGTTTGCAAGGCGGTGGCCGCCACCGTCTCGTACAGCAGGCTCACCACATCGAAATCGACGATCTCCAGCTCCAGCCGATCGGCCTCGATCTTCGATAGATCGAGCACGCCGTTGATCAAGGAGAGCAACGCCTTGGCGCTGCCGCGAATGATGTCCAGATATTCTCGCTGCGTGCCATCGAGCTTGGTTTCAGCCAGGATCTCCGACATGCCGATCACGCCGTTCATGGGCGTACGGATCTCGTGACTCAAGTTGGCCATGAAGCTGCTCTTGGCGCGATTCGCCGCCTCGGCCGCGAGCTTGGCGTCCAGGATGGCTTGCTCAGCGAGCTTGCGATCGGTGACGACCTGCATGGCCCCGGCGATGCGCAATGGCGTGCCGTCGGCGGCGCGTTCGGCCTGTCCGCGCCCGCGGATCCATTCGTAATGTCCGCCCTTGTGCCGCACCCGAAATTCCATGTCGTGCGCCGTGCGATGCTCCAAGTGACTGGCCACACTGGCTTTCAGAAGCTCGACATCTTCCGGATGCACCAGCATCAGGAAGCCTTCTCGGGACGTGGGCAAGTCCTTGGGCTCATAGCCCAAGAGGGCGGCAAAACCCTCTCCATACCAATTGGTGTTGGTCACAAGATCGATTTCCCACAAGCCATCCTGCGACCCACGCAGCGCCCGCTTTAAGCGGATCTCCACCGTGCCAAGCGCCGCCTTGGTGCGCTTCAGATCGCTGATGTCGACCAGCGCGCCGGTGATGCGTTCCACCTCGCCGGAGGGGCCGTGCGAGACCTTGGCGCGCTCGCCGATCCAGCGTTCCTGGCCTTCGATGAGCAGGCGGTATTCGCAGCGATAGTTGGGATTCTCCCGAGTGGTCTCGGAGGGCGCGCTACGCACGCGCAGGAAATCAGCCGGGTGCACGTTGGTCAGCGTGAGATTGAGATCATCGAGCGGCATGTCGGAGGGCAGTCCCATGAGCTCGCGGAAATTGTCCGAACAAATGCGGCTGTTGCGGCGGAAGTCAAAATCAAAGGTTGCGACCCCGGCGGCGGTCTGCGCGATGTTCAGGGACTCGGTGGCATAGCGCAGCCGGTCTTCCAGTTCCTTGCGCTCAGTGATGTCGGTGATGGTGCCGATCACTCGGGAATCGTGCGCTTCGGTGCCGAGCAGCACCTGGCCGCGCCCGGCCAGCCAGCGAATCTCGCCGCCCGTGGTCAGGATCCGGTATTCGGTTTCATAGCCTTCCCCTGAGGCAATGGCATCGCCGAGCGAGTTCACAACGCCTTCAAGATCTTCTGGGTGCACCGAGGCGAGCCATTCCTCGCGCGTCAAGGACATGTCCTTACACTCAAGCCCGATGAGCTCGAAAAAGAGCGAGGTACCCTTGATGATCCCCCTCGACAGGTTCAACTCGAACACGCCGAAGCCGCCCGCGGCCTGCGCAAACTCCAAGAACTCGGCGGAGCGGCGCACGGCCGTGTCGGACAGTGCGTCGCGCGCCACGGCATCGAGCGAATCCGGACCGGAGAACGGTGTTTTTGAAGGATCGGCGGTATTGCTTCGATTCAACCAGCTGCGCATGCGGCTTCCATACCCAGTGGGGCGTTCAACCCCATCATCTTAAGGGTATCGGCGGTGGCCGGCTTATGTTGAGCTATGATCGATGTCTCAACTTGAAGCAAAAGTCGTGAATTTAAGCTTAAATCCCCAAGAATTTGCAGAAGCGCTGCTGCGCTGGTTCGAGGTCCACGGCCGCCATACCTTGCCCTGGCAAGTCGATCCCACGCCTTATCGGGTTTGGGTGTCGGAGGTGATGCTGCAGCAGACGCAAGTGGCCACCGTGATTCCCTACTACGCGCGCTTCATGGAGCGCTTCCCAGACCTAAAGTCCTTGGCCGAGGCACCGCTCGACGAGGTGCTGCACCTGTGGACGGGCTT
>DASXNX010000086.1:0-14984 GCA_036494725.1 Steroidobacteraceae bacterium | reverse complement strand
GGGCAACTCGGTCAACACATCGCCGCTCGCCGGATTGACCACACGATGCGTGGCTCGCCCCGTGGCGTCCAGCCATTCTCCGTCGATGAAAAGCCGCAGATCGGTGTTGTAGGCGCGCGCGCTCACCGGCGAAGTTTAGGCCATTCCAGTCTTGCTGCGGCGATACTCTCGAGGCGTGATGTTGTACTTGGCGCGAAACACGCGGCCGAAATGCGTCGGACTATTGAAACCGTAGTCGAATGCGATGGCGGTGACCGTTCGTCCGCGCTGTGCCCCTGATTGGAGTGCGCGCGAGCAAGCTTCCAGGCGGCGCCTGAGGATGTAGCGGGCCACGGTCTCATCCTGGTCCGAGAACAGGTGATGCAAGTAGCGGGCGGTCATCTTGCAGTTTTGCGCTATCTTTGTCGGAGTCAGATCGGGATCGTTCAAATGTGCTTCGATGTAATTGATGATGCGGATGCGATGCGCGGTGCCGAGCGACGAGCGATCCGCCAGGGCTTCCGGCAAATCGGCATACGCTGCGCCGATCAGATCGAGAATGGCGACCGATATGCGGCTGCTCGTCTGCTCATCCAGCCCTTGATGATACTCGTGCCAGTACTGGCGCAGCAGTTGTGACAGGAGGCCGCTGGCGCCGCGGCTGCCCGGCATCGGTATCGCCGAGAGACATTCCGGGCAGCCGACCTGCCGCCGCAAGGTCGCGCTGGGTATGCCCAGAACCAACATGCGGTTGGCGCCGGTAAACACGATCTCGTAGCGGCGAGTGCTGTCGCACAGGGTAAAATCGCCGGCGCGCAGATGGGATTCGCGGCCGTCCTGCCGGCTGATGCTTTCGCCCTCCAGCTGTAGCTGCAGGAAAAAAAGCGAGTTCGTGGTGCGTGCGACATGCGAGCGCGAATGCCGCACCAGCTGTGCGTCGGAATACACCTCGGCGAGGCTCATGTCGCCGATGGAGCCACGCACGATGGACCCGTTGAAGACCCTGATGTCCTCGGGTTCGGATACCAAGGGCGAAAAGCTTTCGCTGGCGTAGTCATTCCAGAAGGCAAGTTTACGGCGTGGATCGAGGCCTGCCGTCGAAAACGACTCGAGGTGTGCCATCTCTTACTCCCCTGACCGAAATGCGCTTAGTTATGGGAACTAGTTATACGAGACAATCATTTCCATGAGCCAATTCTTTTGCCTTATAGGTACTATCCGCTAAGCTGAGGCCTTGTGGATGCTGCCATGCAGCAAATATCGAATTTCTCCGACTGATCAGCCATTTGGATGTCGCTGTGCGTCGAGTATTGGCGCAATTGTCGCGGCAAGATCGCGTTCCCTTGTCGGTTCATACCGATGTTTAGTGCAGGTGTTCCGAAATGCGCGCGCGACGCACAAACGGAGCCGTGACAGTGGCGCCTCTCAACGGCCTCATCGGCTATGCATTGCGCCGTGCACAATTGGTGGTAACCGCCGATTTTATCCAGACTTTGGCCGAACTCGAGTTGCGGCCCGCGCAATTCGCCGTATTGATCTTAATCGACCAGAACCCCGGAACCAGCCAGTCCAGCGTCTGCGACGCCTTAGGGATTCAAAAAGCGAATTTCGTCGCCACCATCGCGGAGCTCGTCAATCGCGGACTGGTCAGGCGGCGCAAATCCGACACCGACGCCAGAACGTACTCACTGGGTCTCACGTCGCGGGGTCGATCGATACTCGATGTTGCGGCGAAACTGCAATCCCTTCACGAAGCGCGGGTGATGGCGCAGATCGGCACGGAAGGGCGGTTGCAACTGCTGCACTTGCTGGAAAGGGTGGCGAGCCTGCCCAATGTCATGAATCATCAACCCCAGCGCGCCGCCTCGACTCCCGGCACGAATTGATGCTGGGGATGGCCGGTGCGCGACATGCGCAAAGCGATTCCCACCGATTCGCGCGCGGCAATTCGCGCCAGGTAGTCGACGATGCCCGGCGTCGCGGTTGGATTGACCTTGGTCGGCGCCAGGTCGGGCAGTACGCAGAGCATGGCGTACGCATCGATGTCGGCGATCGAGAAGGCGGCTCCCGCTAGCCAGGGTGCGCGCGCCAGCGCCGTCTCGATGCGCGCAATCGGCATCGAGAGCCGTTCGCGGGCAGATTCCAGGTATGCCTCGGAAAAGGTGCCGTTCAGCGCTGCACGCCAGCCGACTTGACGCTCAGCCGGTTCAATCGCGGCGATTTTGAGTTCCAACTGCGAGCGATCCTGCTTCGCCAGCTGCGGTACCAGGTACTTGGCACACCCTAGAACGGGAACCGCAGAGCCTAGATTCGCACCGAGAAACTGCCCCCAGGCGCGCGCGCGATAGGCATCATAGGCGTTCGACGGCATTAGCGATGCGCCGGGCAACGCCTCCGATATGTACTCCAGCATGAAAAACGAGCTCGATATCGCGATGCCATCGTGGATCAAGAGGGGGCCCTCGCGCTCCAGTTGCAGGCTTGATTCCAGATCCGTGGGGAAGGCCGCGTCGAACTGCTGCAGCAAGGCGGCGTCAAAAAATCGCGGCGTGAACGCGGCCTGCTTTTCCGCGAGCGCCATGAGCGGCTTCAGGAAAAAGGTGTTCGGCTCGGACGTGTACAGCTCAAGCATTCGGGACGCGCTCGAGAATTTTGATGCGCGCCGCCATGGCCGTGCGGCCCTTGGCCCAGGTCTCGCGCGCAGCCGGCCTCTCATAGATGCGCCGTAGCCACTCCATGATGTGCGGCGTCTTTGCATCGTTGCAATGGTCAGGTTGCGACAGCGGCAGGGCATAGCCCAAATTGAACCCGTTGATGTCGCCGAGCGAATAACTGTCGCCCGCAATCCAGGTCCAGCGGCTCAAGTGCCGCTCCAGAATGCCCGTGCAGTACAACACTCGGCGCCTGGACTCGGCCAGTTCCTCCGGGGAAAATTCGTTGAATATCGCCTTGCGCCAAGCGACGCGGCGGGCCTCGAGCGGTATTCGCTCGATGGCGGCGCGCAGTTCCTCGGCCGGTCGTTGTCGTGCCGCCGGTCCCACGAATATGCTCCAGCCGATCATGCTGAGAGAGGGGGCGAAATAGGCGTCGAAAAAGCGCATCCACCAGCGCATCCGCCAGCGAGACTGCGCGTCGCGCGGCTTCAAGGGAGGCCCGGCAAATTCATCGTCGATGTATTCCATCATCGGAGTCGATTCTGTCAGCACGCGCGAACCATGCACCATGGCCGGTATCGTGCCGTCGGGATTGACCGCCAGGTAGGCCGGTTTGTGCTGATCGAACTGCAGAAGATCGAGATACCGGCTTTCGTATGCCACGCCTTTCTCGGCGAGCGTCAGCATCGGCTTGCCGGAGTTGGCGTTGGGCTCCCAATGGTAGAGGATCACGGACATAGACTGACTAGGCTGAATGCTATGCCTGCTCCTTGCTCGACGTTACGCGAAAGCCGATGCGATGGGGCGCGAACACACGCAATCTTACCGTGAATGGCGCTCGAGGGCGTACGCTAAGGCAGGCGGAGGGCCATGAGATGAGGGAGACGACGTGAACGTGAATGAGTTGGTGGCGATCGATGTGCACACGCACGCCGAGGTGTCATGCCGGCAGCCGGCGGACGAAGTATGGCAGGCATACGAAGACGCCGCTTCTAAATACTTCAAGGCCGGCAAGCGGCCGACCATTGCGGAGACCATCGCATACTACCGCGAGCGCAAGATCGGTCTGATCATGTTTACCGTGGACTCGGAACATGAGCTTGGGTCGAAGCGCATTCCGAACGAGGAGGTGTGCGATGCCGCGCGCGACAACGCCGACATCATGGTGGCATTTGCCAGCATCGATCCGCACAAGGGCAAGATGGGGGTGCGCGAAGCGCGCCGTCTGATCAAGGAGGGCGTTGTCAAAGGATTCAAGTTCCACCCGACGGTGCAGGGATTTTTCCCGAACGACCGCATGGCCTACGGACTGTACGAGGTCATTGCGGAACACAAATTGCCCGCGATTTTTCACAGCGGTCACTCGGGAATTGGGACCGGAATGCCGGGCGGCGGCGGAATGCGGCTCAAGTACTCGAACCCGATCCACGTCGATGATGTCGCGGTGGATTTTCCCGACATGAAAATCATCATCGCGCATCCATCCTGGCCGTGGCAGGACGAAGCCCTGTCGGTGTGTCTGCACAAGCCCAACGTTTACATCGATCTGTCAGGCTGGTCGCCGAAATACTTTCCGCCGCAGCTGGTGCAGTATGCGAATACTCAATTGAAGCGCAAGATGCTGTTCGGTTCGGATTTTCCGTTGATCGCCCCGGACCGTTGGATCAAGGATTTCCGCGAAGCCGGCTTCAAGCCCGAAGTCCACGAATTGATTCTCAAGGATAACGCCATCGCGGCTCTCGATCTATGAATGTGCTTTTGCGCCCGCCGCGCACGCCCAGCTATAGATCACTTCGCTTTGGGTTCCGGGCACGATGGGAACCCACGGCGCTTGTTTAGGGTCGGAAGCCTCGGATTGCTCGCTGCCGGCGACGTTATTTTCCGAATAATAGATGACGAGCAGCGCGCGCGCCTGCTCCTTGGCGCAGTCGTACTGGACTTGCTCTACGTTGCTCAAGTACGTGCTTCCGCTATCGCTGCGTTGCGGTTCGGGATACTCCTGACGCAGCCACGCGGTGACCAGGTGACCTGAGCGTTTGAACTGATGCAGCGTGCTGAATGAGGCGAATGATCCGTCCGGCGCCACTGTCCTGAATTCCCAGCCGCCTTCGGTCAGGGGATTCAATGTATGCACCCAGGCCATGGGATCGGCTTTGCGGGCGGCGCGCTGCGCCGCCAGATGTTCGGCTTTGGCCTTCGCCTCTGCTTGTTGCTGAACGCGCTGTGCGTCCCACAATTGTTGTTGCTCCGGCGTTTGCGCGGAGCTGGGTGCAAGTTGCAGCAGGCAGCCACAAGCCAATAGGGTGATTTGAATTCCCCGTAAATGATGCTGCGACATCCGCTTACTCTAAGTCATTTCCCTATGGATCCGCGATACTTTGGTAGTCGTAGGCAAGCCGGTGGTAGTAGTGACGGACCAGCTTGCCATCGCGCAGCAGTTCATCATCCTCCACGGGTCCTAGGCGTGCGACGTGGGCCGCGACTGTTGCATTTTCCAGATCGCCCCTTTCAAAGCCGACCAGGAGCAGGTTTTTGTGCGCCTGCAGTTTCTCGGGTATCCAACGGCCGTACATGAGGCCCATACCGCCGAACAGGTGACTATTTACCGTTTCCATGCCGGGCTGCAAGCCTGCCGGCGAGCCGCTCCTACCATAAAACGCCACTTCGCTGGCGATGGCATATCGGTCCATGCCCACGATCAGCAGGTCGCCGCCGTTCTCCCCGCGGTAGGTCGCCGCCGTCCTGATAATGTGCGCGGTCAGTTCGCGCCAGCCCGTTGGAAACAGCTCGATATGCTTGCTATAGCCGACGCCAGGCAGGCCAAGCACCAGGTAGTGTAAGCCCGCCGCGTAAATCAACAGCATGGCTGCGACGGTGGGCGGCCACGCCCGCCGCAGCCCGGCGGCGAAGCGCGAAACCGGCGCGCGCGCGGCGGTCATGGTGAGAGCCAGTACGGGCAGTGCCGCCGTCAGCAGCGTCCCGGTCCAATCCAGCTTGACTTCATGTCGCAAGCTGAAGACTGCGTACACGGACAGAGGGATGAGAATCGCGAGGCCCATGAAGCGCCGGCGGCGCACCGAATCCCGCGCTGCGTCTTCTCCAGTGCGCATCGCCGACAATGCGGCGATGAGGGCGAGAAAACCGGTCGGGGTGAGCAGCACCAGCATCGAGGCAATCAATCTGTGTAACGTAAACTTCGGCGCCTCCGCCAAGCGGCGCGAGGTCTGAAAGGCGAAGGACGCCCACTCATGCTGGGCGTTCCAGACAATGACGGGAGAGAAGATGGCCGCGGCGAGTACCGCCGCAAAGTACGGTTCCGGGCGGCGCCACCAATGCCGCGATTGGCGATCCCAGAGCATGAATGCCAAGGTCACGGGAATCAGCAGCGCGATCGAGTATTTGGAAATCATGCCTAGACCCAGGCTGATTCCCGCGAACAACCAGGCCCGCGCGCGGCCGGCAATCAAGGCACGCTCCAGACAGTACAGTGTGGCGGCCCAGGCCGCGGTCAAGGGGGCATCCGGCGTCATCAACAAGCCGGCGAGAAAGAAAAAAGGCAGGGCTTGTGTCAGGAGCAAGGCGGCCAAAGCGCAGGATGCGCCGTAAAGATTGTAAGCCAGTCGATAGACGAAGACCGAGGTGACGGCTCCGCAACAGAGCGCGCCGAAGCGCACGCCGAACTCCGTCTGCCCGAACAGAATGGTGCCCAGCTTGATCAGCCACGCCACCATCGGCGGATGATCCAGGTACCCCAGATCGAGATGACGCGAGTAGTTCCAGTAATAGGTTTCCTCAGGCATCAGTTCCACGGAGCCCGCATATATCAGGCGAAGCACGAAGGCAAAGGCAATGAGCCCGTAGGCAAACTCGCGCCAACGCGGTTCGGAGCCGGCGGCGGAGGCGACGTGCTTGAACCCGGGCCGCGTAACAATCAAACCAAGCGCCACGGCAAATAGAATCGCAATCTGCGGCGGCCAGCCGCATCGCTGGGTGAGCAGCGCCAGCACACCGGCGCGCAACAACAGGGCCATCAGCGCGACGATCAACAGCTCGAAATATTGACGCCAGGCCAGCTTGGGACGATCGAGCGCACACTGCAAGATCACGGCGAGCGCGAAGGCATACAGATTGCCGGCGCGCAACGACTGGCCCGCGCCGATCAGTGCGCAGAACGCCACTACGTCGATCAGCGGTGCCAGGGCGGTTGCGATGCGTCGGTACAGTGCCGATGCTACAACCATTTTGCCTTTCTCAATCGAAAAAATACCAAGCCGTCGATGAGTGCCATGATGGCGAGGCACAGCACATAGCCGTAGTGCCATTTCAGCTCCGGCATGTTCTCGAAGTTCATGCCGTAAATGCCGGCGATCATCGTCGGCACCGCCAGCAGCGCCGCATAGGACGCAAGGCGCTTCATGGTTTCGTTTTCCTGCAGCGTCACCATGGACAAATTCACCGAAATGGCGGTGGCGATGGTCTCGCGAATGGAGTCCGTGGTTTGATTCAAGCGCTGCAAATGATCCGCGACGTCGCGGAAGTATTCGCTGATGCCCGCGCACAGCGGGGGAATGCGCCCCCCTGATAGATTGGACACGGCCTCGAGCAAGGGCGCCACGGCGTGCTTCATGATCATCAATCGCTGTTTGATGCCATACAGCGCTTCAATGTTATCTCGCGGCACGCCTTGCGGAGCGAATATGCGTTGCTCCACGCTATCGAGTTCATCCTCCATGTTGTCGAGGATGGGAAAGTAGCGGTCAACCACGGCGTCGATGAGCGCATATAAAACAAACCCCGGCCCATGACGCAGCAGCTTGGGCTCCCGTTCGCAGCGCGCCCTGACATCGGCGAAGCCGGTTTGCGCCCGGTTGCGCGCGGTCACCACATAATTGCTGCCCGCGAAAATCGCGAGCTCGCCCACCTGGCACTCGCCTTCGAGAGTTTCCACCAGGTGCAGCACCGCGAACATCGAGTCGCCGTATTCCTCGATTTTCGGCCGCTGATGGCCGACCAACGCATCCTCCACCGCCAGAGGGTGCAGGTTGAATGACGGTTGCAGGGCGGCGAGTTCGCCTGCGTTGGGGTCGTGCAAGGCGACCCAAACAAAGCACTTGGGCTTGTGCAGGTATTCCGGGATTTGCTCGAGCGGAATGTCGCCTAACTTTTTCCCTTCCTGATAGGCCGAACAATTGACCAGCATAAACTCGCCTTACCTCAGAGGGGCGAGGCTCGGGGAGGTGGCGCCGCCAATCGGCTCCGGGCGCGGCACGTCCTGAGGCAAAACGGCTGTCGCCTCAATCTCCATGCTGATCACGACACGCAGGCCCGGATTGGCGTCCAGCAGTGCGATTGGGTTGCCGTGCAGCTTCGCCACGGCTTGGACCAGGCTCAATCCCAGGCCCACGCCGGGCGTCCCGCGGCTGGCGTCGCCACGATAAAAGCGCTCCACGACTTTGGATTTTTCCAATTCGGCGATTCCGGGGCCATTGTCGGAAACGGAAATCTCCGCGCTCGCCGAGTCGCGCTTCATCACGGCAACCTCAACCGCGCCGTTCTGCGGCGCATATTTCAGTGCGTTATCGATCAGATTGCTCAAGGCTTGGGCGAGCAGCACCGGATCGCCGAGCACGCGCCAGGGTCCATCCGACTTGAACTTCAGTTCGATGCCTTTCAATTCCGCCGCAGGCTCATAGAATTCGACCGCGTTGGCGGCGAGGTCGGTCAGATCGAGCGACACAAATCCAGAGCGGCGCAATCCGGCGTCAATTTCCGCGAGCCGCAGCAGCGCATCGAAAATACGGATGACGCGATCGACGTCCGCCACCGCGCCATCGATCTCGGCATAGGCTTCATCGGCCGAGGGCCGGATCAACGACAGCTCCTCAAGCCGGGAACGCAGTTCGGCCAGCGGCGTCCGCAGATCGTGCGCGATGGAATTCGACACATTGCGAACCCCATGCACCAGCAGTTCGATCTGATCCAGCATGCCGTTGATGGTGCGCGACAAGGTATTAAGCTCATCATCGCTCAAATGCGTCGGCAGCCGGTGCTTCAGGTCGCCATGGATGATCGCCGAGACCGTTTGACGGATGCTGTGGACCCGCGACATCAACGCATGGCGGGTGATGAGGCCGACCAGCAGGCCGGCGATGCACAGTATCGCGATCGCTGCGCTCAGACCGTACCAAAAGCGGGTTTGCAGCGGTTTGAACAGGATGTTGTCGCGTCCGACCAGCAAATTGTAGTTGCCGATGGCGGCAACGTGCACCAAGGCAGATTGAATGACTTTACTGCCGATTTTCAGCTGCACGTTGTAGTAATTGCCCGGCGTCGCCGGCACCGCCGACGGCCAGGACGGCAAGTTGCCGGCCAGCGGTTGCATGGCCGAATCGGTGAGCAGCAATATTCGTTCGCCGGCGATTTGCATGCCCACCCGGGCTTGGATGAAGTTCTTCAAGGCATCCGGGCCATCGCGGCGGTAGACGTCCGCAAATCGCTGCGCGTCCACTTGCAGGACTTCGACGCGGCCGTCCTGAATCGTGACCTGCCACGCGTACCACAGCGGCGCGGCGAACAATACCAATGCTGCCAATCCCAAGGCGACATAGCCCAATGCCAGCGATACCGCGGAGGAACGGATCATGCTAGTCATCGGCCGTCACCATGTAGCCGGCGTTGCGCACGGTACGCAGCAGGGGACGCTCGAACTCGGCGTCGATTTTCTGACGCAGCTTGCTGATGTGGACATCAACCACGTTGGTTTGCGGATCGAAATGATAATCCCAGACATTCTCCATCAGCATGGTACGCGTGACTACCTGGCCGGCATGGCGCATCAGGTACTCCAGAAGCTTGAACTCGCGCGGTTGCAGCGCTATCGGCCGATCGCCGCGGGTCACCTTGCGCGTCAAGGGATCCATGTGCAGATCGCCCACGCTGAGGGGAATCTCATGGTTCACACCCTGCGCCCGTCGGTGCAGGGCGTCAACACGCGCCAGCAGCTCGCCGAAGGCAAAGGGTTTGGTCAAATAGTCGTCTCCGCCGCTGCGCAGGCCGCGAATGCGATCATCGACCTCGGAGAGCGCGCTCAAGATGAGGATGGGGGTGCGCTTGCCGGCCTTGCGCAGCACCTCGATGATAGCCAGTCCGTCTATTTCGCCCGGGAGCATCCGGTCCATGATGATGACATCGTAGGGTTCGCTGGCGGCGAGAAACATCCCATCGCGCCCGTTCGCGGCATGATCCATCGTATGGCCGGCTTCCTGCAGGCCCTTGATCACGAACTGAGCGACTCGTTCGTTATCTTCGACCAACAGTATTTTCACGGATGGTCCCCTAGCGCCGGCGGAGCGCCATCACTTTGTGCCTCCGCGAGCGCCTTCTGCGCTTTGCGCCGCTTGCGCCGGCCCCGCATCCAGACACTGAATTCATCGAGATAGAGGTAAATGACCGGCGTGGTAAAGAGGGTGAGTGCCTGGCTCAACACGAGACCGCCCACCATGGTGTAACCCATGGGCTGGCGCAGCTCTGATCCCGTGCCCCTCCCCAGTGCCAGCGGCAGGGCGGCCAGCAACGCTGCCATGGTGGTCATCATGATGGGCCGGAAGCGCAGCAGGCAGGCCTGTCGAATGGAGTCGTGCGAGGACAGATTTTGTTCGCGTTCCGCCTGCAGGGCGAAATCCACCATCATGATGCCGTTCTTCTTGACGATACCGATGAGCAGGATGATGCCGATCAACGCCATGACCGACAGTTCGATGTGAAAGATCAGCAGCACCAGCAGCGCGCCCACGCCGGCGGAGGGGAGCGTGGATAGAATGGTGAGCGGGTGAATGTAGCTCTCATACAGCATGCCTAAGATGATGTAGACGGCTACCAGCGCCGCCAGAATCAGGTAGGGCTGGCTCTTCAGCGAGCTCTGAAAGGCCTGCGCGGTCCCCTGGAAGTTGCCGGTTATGGTTGCCGGCAGTTTCATGGCGACGGCGGCGCGATTGATCGCATTGACGGCATCTCCCAGGGCCGCGCCCGGCGCCAAATTGAACGACAGCGTCACCGCCGGCGCCTGACCTTGATGCTGAATCGACAGGTAGGTTACTTGCTGCGTGTCGTACTTGGTCATGGCTGAGAGCGGCACCATTTGGCCGGTGAGCGGCGACTTGAGGTACAACTTCTTCAACGACTCGGGATCGCTCTGCAGCGCCGGGGTGATTTCCAGCACCACATGATAACTGTTCGCCTGCGTGAAGAATTGCGCGGCCTGGCGCTGGCCGAATGCGTCGTATAACGCTTGATCGACCGCTGCCGGCTGAATGCCGAAGCGCGCCGCCTGGTCGCGGTCAATGGTCAGGGACAGCATGCCGCTGCTGGTTTGCTGATCCGACGCCACGTCTCGCAACATGGGTAGTTTCTGCAGCGCGGCGAGCAGTTTGGGCGCCCATTCGTTGAGCTCGTTGATGTCCGAATCCTGAACGGTGTATTGATACTGGGTGCGCGAGGTGCGGCCGCCGACGTTCAAATCCTGGGCCGCTTGCAGGAATAGTGTCGCGCCGGGCACCTTCGCCAGCTGCGGGCGCAGGCGAGTGATGATTTGATCGGCGCTGGCGCTGCGCTCGCTGCGCGGCTTCAAGCCGATAATCACGAAACCGTTGTTGACCGGCCGATTGCCGCCGAGGCCCGTTCCGTAGCTGGCGACATCCGGATCATGCTCCACCACATCGGTGAGCAGATGCTGACGGCGCACCATCTCGTCGAAAGAAATATCCTGTGGCCCATCGGACAACCCGGAAATGATGCCCGTGTCCTGCTGCGGGAAGAAGCCCTTGGGAATCTCGATATACAGCACGACGCTCAAGGTGACGGTAATCAAGAATGTGACCAGCGTGGCCCGCTTATGATCCAGCACGAAGTCCAATCCGCGGGTGTATCCGGCGAGCAACTTGTCGAAGGCGCGCTCGACGGCCATGTAGGCCTTGCCGTGCTTGGCATGCTTCTCATCGCGCAAGAACAACGCGCACATGGTGGGCGAGAGCGTCAAGGCCACGAAGGCCGACACCGCAATCGTCATTGTCATGGTGATGGCGAACTCGCGAAACAATCGCCCGATGATGCCGCCCATCAGCAGCAAGGGAATAAACACCGCGACCAGCGACACGCTGATCGACATGATGGTAAAGCCGATCTCCCCAGCCCCCTTGAGGGTCGCGTCCAGGGGCGACATGCCCGCTTCGATGTGCCGATAAATATTTTCCAGCATGACGATGGCGTCGTCGACCACGAATCCCACGGCGATGGTGAGCGCCATCAGCGACAAGTTGTCGAGGCTGAAACTCAACACATACATCATGGCGATCGTGCCTAATAGTGCGAGCGGCACGGTGACGCCGGGGATGATGGTGGCCCAGGCATTGCGCAGGAACAAAAAGATCACCAACACGACCAGCACGATGGTCAGCGCCAGCGTTTTCTCCACGTCCTCCACCGAGGCCTTGATCGTAGTGGTTCGGTTGGCGACGGTCTCCACCTTGATGGACGGGGGCACCGAGGCCAGGGCGCGGGGCAAGAGCGCTTTCACGCGATCCACGGCGTCGATCACATTGGCGCCGGCCTGCTTGTAAATGAGCAACAAGATGCCGCTGTGGCCGTTTTGCCAGGCAGTGATCAAGCGGTTCTCGGGACCATCGACCGCCACGCCGATGTCGCGGATGCGCACGGCGCCGCCGTTCTTATACGCAACCACCACGTCGTTCCAGGGCGCTGCTTTGAGCAACTGATCGTTGTCGTAGATCGTCATGCTGCGCTTCGGTCCGTTGATCGAACCCTTGGGCGCATCCACGGTGGCAATGCTGATCACGTTGGCGACGTCTTCCATCTGCAGGCCGAGCGCGGCCAGTTTGATGGGATCGATCTGCACACGCACGGCGGGCTTCTGTTGACCGCCGATCGAGACTTGTGCAACTCCGGGGATTTGCGAAATCTGCTGCCCCAATATGTTTTCGGCGTAATCATCCACCGTGGTGATCGGCAATACGTCCGAATGCACCGAAAGGATCAGGACGGGTGAATCGGCCGGATTGACCTTCTTATAGGTGGGCGGCGTCGGAAGCGTCTTGGGCAATTGGCCGCCGGCGGCATCGATACCCGTTTGCACATCCTGGGCCGCTGCGTCGATATTGCGATTCAAGTCGAATTGCAGGGTGATCGACGTGGTACCGAGCGCGTTGGTCGAGGTCATTTGCGACAGACCCGAAATTTGCGCGAATTGGTATTCAAGCGGCGTGGCGACGGAGGAGGCCATGGTTTCGGGACTGGCGCCGGGAAGCGAAGCCGAGACCTGGATGGTCGGAAAGTCCACCTGCGGCAGCGGCGCCACCGGCAGCAGCGGAAACACCACCAAACCGATCAAGAATATTCCACCCATCAGCAGCGAAGTGGCGATGGGCCTGCGGACGAAGGGTTCCGAGATGTTCATGGAGCTGCCACCGACTCGGAGTTGCGACCGGTGGAAGCATTGGCCGTATTGGCCCGCACATGCACGCCGGCTTGCAGGCGGTATTGATTGCTCGTGACCACCCGCTCGTTCAGCGCCACGCCTTCTTTGACCACGGTCATGCCGCCGTTTTCGGTGCCGATCTTCAACGGGCGTACTTCAACGGTCGAATCGCTCTTGATGACGTAGGTAAAGGGCCCGTTCGGCCCCAGCTGTACCGCCGCTGTCGGCAGCGTCAGAGCGTCGTGCTCGGTGCGTACCAGTACCCGCGCATTGACGAACTGTCCAGGCCAAAGCGTGTTGTGCTCGTTGTCGAAGGTGGCCTTGAGCTTGGCCGTACCGGTGGTCTGATCTATCTCATTGTCGATCAGAGACAGCGTGCCCTGATCGAGCTCGACGTCGCCGTTCCGCGAGAGCGTCGTGACTTTGACCGGTCCTGCCGCAAGCGCGGCGCCGATCGTGCTCAAATCTTCCTCGGGGAGCGTGAACACCACCGAGATCGGCTGTACCTGTGTCACGACGACGATTCCGGTGGTGGCCGCCGCGTGCACGATGTTGCCGGGATCGATCAGCCGAATGCCGGTGCGGCCGTTGATCGGCGAGGTAATGCGCGTGTAGTCGAGCTGTGTACGGGCGTTGTCGATGGCCGCTTGGTCAACTTGAATCTGTGCCGTGAGCTGATCGACCAGCGCGTGCGCCGTGTCCACGGTTTGCTTGCTCGCCAGATCCTGAGGCTGCAGCAGGGTGTAGCGTTCAAGATCGAGCTTGGCATTCGCCAACTGTGCGGCGTCCTTCGCCTTGGTGGCCAGCGCTTGGTCGTAAGCCGCTTGATTAGGTCGCGGATCGATCTGCGCCAACAAGTCGCCCTTTTTTACATTCTGGCCTTCAGTAAAAGCGATTTTCTGCAGCTCGCCGTCGACCCGGGCGGTCACCGTCACGGTGTAAAATGCTTGTACCGTGCCCAACCCCTCGAGATAAATCGGCACGTCGGTATGGCCGACAGCGGCAGTATCCACGGCAATCGCCGGTGGCGCGGCGTGCGCGGCGGCATCCGCGGGCTTGTGCACGATGCGCCACGTGATAACCGCCAGGACGAGGAGTGCCAGTGCTCCAAGCGCCGCACGTTTTTGATTCTGCGTGAATCGATTCATCTTGATCTACCCTTGTTGCCAGCCGCCGCCGAGCGCGGTGAACAAATCCACCAGCGACTGCAAATGCATGTATTGGATCTGGACTAATTCGTCTTGCGCGCTGAATAGCGCATCTTCGGTATTCAGCACGGTCAGAATGTTGACGACGCCGGCCGACATCTGCGTCTGTGCAAACCGAAACGCCTTGCTCGCACGATCGACGGCCTCTTGCTGCCGCTTTTGCTGCTCCAGCGTCTGGCGCGTTGCCACCAATGCGTTTTCCACATTGCTGAACGCCGAGATGACGGTTTTGTGGTAGCTCCGAAGCAGCTCGGTGTAGTGGGCGTTGCTGAACGCGACCTGGCCGCGCAGGGCGCCCCCATGAAAAATCGGCTGCGTGAGGCCGGCGGTTAAAGCGTAGATGCTGTTGGCGGGCGTGATGAGACCGCTCAATGCCGCGCTCTCGTAGCCGCCGCTGGCGGTGAGCTGAATGCTGGGGAACAGCGCCGCGCGTGCCACGGTGATGTCAGCATTGGCGGCGATCAACTGTTGTTCCGCTTCGGCAACGTCGGGGCGACGCGCCAGCAGCTGCGAGGGCAGGCCTTCCACCACCACGGGCCGCGCCAGGGCGGTCAAGCTGCCCATGTCGACATCCACCGATTCGGGGGTCTTGCCGACCAGCACCGCCAAGGCATTGACCGTTTGTCTGAATTGCTGCAGCAGCGGCGGTATGGC
>DASXNX010000085.1:0-18913 GCA_036494725.1 Steroidobacteraceae bacterium | reverse complement strand
TAAGCCAATAACTATATCTTACTGGGATCTATTTACCAAAATCTGGGCGACGGAAACTGCGTTATGTGCCGCACATTTCCGAACATTATCGGCCACCACCCAAAAATTTAGACCCCTATCACGGGTCAAATCGGCCCGTATGCGGCCTACATATACCCGATCGGGGGCGGTCGCCAATGTGGCTGGCGTCGGAAATTCGGCAATCGATTCAGGGTCGATAACACTGATCCCGTTCCCGCGCTGCAGCACACTTACCGCATCTTCGACCGTCATATCGTGCTCGAAGAGCGCATGGACCGCCAGACTATGGCCGAAGAACACCGGCACCCTGACTGCCGTGGCATTGACCTTCAAGCCAGGCAAATCGAGCACGCGTTTGGTCTCCTCCCAGAGCCTGCGCTCCTCGCGCGAGGCGCCGTCGGCCTCCAGCGCATCCACGACCGGAATCACGTTGAAGGCGATCTGCCGGCCGAATGCCCGGCCCTTCGCCGGCTTGCCGCTGAGCATGGCCACGGTTTCACCGGCGAGCTCGTCCATTGCGCCCCGCCCACTGCCGGACACCGCTTGGTATGTCGCCACCTCGACACGCGCAAGACCCGCGCGCGCATGCAGCGGTGCGAGTGCGGTGGCGAGCGCCACGCTGGCGCTGCCGGGCAAGGCGATCAGCCCGTGCGCGCCCACCTGCGCGAGTACTTCTGAATTGACGTCCGCCGCCACCAGCGGTACATCGGCGCGCGCGCGAAATGCCGCGGAGCCGTCGATGACCCAGGCGTGCTTCGCCGCCGATTGCGCGTAGCGCTCGGACAGAGCGGCGCGACCACAAAAGAAGACCAGGTCCACGCGGGAGAAATCGAACGCCGCGACGTCGCCCACCGTGAGTTTCGCATCGTCATCGCCGGCCGGCGCGCCGGCGCTGCGTTGATCATCGAGCGCATGCAATTCCGAATTCGGGAATTTGCGCGCGCGCAGCTCTTCGATAACGGCGTCGCCGATCAGGCTCGACACGCCGACCACCGCAATGCGCGGCAAAGTCGCGCCCGCGCTCATCGTTGCGTGATGACGGGCGTGGTGCGAACCACGTCGCCGCACTGCGCGCGAAAGCGCAAATAGTGATCCATCAGCACCAGTGCCAGCATCGCTTCGGCGATCGGCGTGGCCCGAATGCCGACGCAGGGGTCGTGGCGCCCGGTGGTCACCACCTCGATGGGCGCACCATGAATATCGATGGTTTGACCGGGTATGGTGATGCTGGAAGTGGGCTTGAGCGCAAGACTGACGACGATATCCTGGCCGGAGGAAATGCCTCCCAACACGCCGCCCGCATGATTGCTTTTGAATCCTTGCGGGGTCATTTCGTCGCGATGTTGCGATCCGCGCTGCTCGACGGCCTTGAATCCTGCGCCGATCTCCACGCCCTTCACCGCGTTGATACCCATCATGGCGCTGGCCAGATCGGCATCGAGCCGCTCGAATACCGGTTCACCCAATCCCGGCGGCACGCCCGCGGCGATGACCGTGACGCGCGCGCCGATGGAATCGCCCTCCTCGCGGATGCGCCAGATGAAATCTTCCAATTCCTTCACCCGGGAAGGATCGGGACAAAAAAACGGATTGTCGTAGGCGGCGGACGGATCGACCGGCTGCAACACCAACGGACCCAACTGCGCCAAGTAGCCGTGGATGGCGATGTTGAGTTTCTCGCGCAGATACTTGCGCGCGATGGCGCCGGCGGCCACCCGCATCACGGTTTCGCGCGCCGAGGAACGGCCGCCACCGCGATAGTCGCGAAAGCCGTACTTTTGCTGGTACGTGTAATCCGCGTGACCGGGGCGAAAGCGATCCTTGATCTTCTCGTAATCGCGCGAGCGCTGATCTTCGTTCTCGACCATCAGCCCGATCGGCGTGCCCGTGGTTCTGCCTTCGAATACGCCGGACAGGATGCGCACCGTATCGGACTCGCGGCGCTGCGTGGTGTATTGCGAGGTACCGGGACGCCGGCGGTTGACGTCCGTTTGCAAATCGGCCTCGGATAACTCGAGTCCCGGCGGACAGCCGTCGACCACGCAGCCGAGCACGGGTCCGTGACTTTCCCCGAAACTGGTGACGGTAAAGAGCCTGCCGAATGTGTTGCCTGCCACGCCTCAATTCTCCCCTTCGCGCCCGCTTGCCGCGCTTAAGTCGCGCGCATTGAGCAAGAATACTCCTCCGCCGCCCATCGAAATTTCCGGCCAAACGAACGGCAGCCGCGGATACGCGCGCAGCAGCGCCGCCTCGGAATTGCCGACTTCCATGACCAAGATGCCATCATCCTCGAGGTGCGAGCCCGCCGTGGCCAGTATCGCCCGCACCGCCTTCAGGCCATCGACGCCGGAGGCCAATCCGAGCCGAGGCTCGTGACGGTACTCACGCGGCAGGGCGCGCATTTCAGTGCGCCCGACATAGGGCGGATTGCTCACGATGATATCGTAACGACGGCCCCGTACGCCGCTGAACAAATCGGAGTGTAGGGCTGAAACGCGCTTCCCCAGCTTGAGAAGGCGCACATTGCGCCGGCAGACCGCCAGAGCCGCGCGGGAAATATCGGCAGCATCGACGTGCGCGCGGGGAAAAGCCCGTGCACAAGCCAGTGCAATCGCGCCCGAGCCGGTGCCGATGTCCAGAATGCGGCGCACGCGCCGCCCGGTAACCCAAGGCTTGAAACGATTGAGCACGAGTTCCGCTATCGGCGAGCGCGGCACCAGCACGCGATCATCGACATACAGCTCAAGACCGGCAAAAAAAGCGCGCTGCGTCAGGTACGCAAGCGGTATGCGCTCACCGATGCGCCGCGCCTGCAGGTCGTCGATCCGTCGGGTTTGGCGCGGGTTCAAGGGGCGCGAGTAGGCGCTCGCTCCCCGAGCATGGGCAAGACCCGCGACGAAGAACACCAATTCCGCCGCTTCGTCGCGGGCGTTGGTGGTGCCATGGCCGAAATACACCCGCGCCTTGCGCAGCGCCCGCTCGCAGCGTTCGATGGCATCGCCGACGCGTTCTCGGGATAATCGCGGCATGGTTCAATCGAGACGATGGTTCATTGTGATCCTCAGCATTGCCGCCGCCGGCGGTTTCGCGGTCGCGCTGCTGTCGCGCCCGCCGCGCGCCCCGGTGGAGTTGGCGACCGGAAACCTGATCCTTCCGAGCCGCGCGCTGCCGGATTTTAGCTTGATCGACGACCACGGTCGTGATTTCGGTCCTCGGAATCTGCGCGGCCACTGGTCCATCTTGTTCTTCGGCTACACCAATTGCCCGGACTACTGCCCCACGACTCTGGCCACGCTGGCGGCGATGCAAAAGCGGCTGCGCGCGGCAAATTCCGCGGCTTTGCCCCAGGTCATATTCATTTCGGTTGACGCGAAGCGCGACACGCCGGCGCAACTGGCCAAATATGTGCCTTACTTCGATTCCGAATTCATCGGCCTCACCGCCTCCGATCAGCAGTCCATCGAAGCTGTCGCCAAGAAATGGGGGGTCGCGGTGCTGGTCCACCCGTCGCAGGACGGCAATTATACCGTGGACCACTCGGCGCAGCTCTTCGTGCTCGACCCATCGGGCAGGGTCGCCGCCATCTTGACCGGTCCCTTCACGGCGGCCGCCCTGCAGGGCGATTTTCACCGCATCGTTGCCGCCGGCGCATGATTGTCGGCCGAATTTTCGTCTGGCTTCAGTACCTGCTGCCGCAGCACGCGATATCGCGGCTGATCCTGCACGCCACTCGCGTACGCACCCCATGGTTCAAGAATGCGCTGGTGCGCGGTTTCCTCGGACTCTACTCGGTCGACATGAGCGAGGCTGAGCAAAGCAATCCCTTCGGCTACGCGAGCTTCAACGAATTCTTCACCCGTGCGCTCAAGGAGCAGGCGCGCAGCATCGACTCGCGTCCGGGGAGCATTGCCTCTCCCGTCGACGGGACGATCAGCGAGGCCGGCAACATCGAGGGCGGCGCTCTGCTGCAGGCCAAAGGCCGGCGTTATACGCTCGCGGAACTGCTGGCCGGTGAGCAGCGGGCCGGCCTGTTTGAGGACGGCTCCTTCGCCACCATTTATCTTGCACCCTTCAATTATCATCGCATTCACATGCCGCTTCGCGGGGATCTCCGGGAAACCGTTTATGTTCCCGGCCGTCTGTTCAGCGTCAACGCGGCGACGGCGGCTCACGTACCCAATTTGTTCGCACGCAACGAACGCGTGCTGACTCTATTCGACACGGCGTTCGGACAGGTCGCGTTGATCATGGTGGGCGCCCTGAATGTCGGCAGCATGGCCACCGTTTGGGCGGGAGACATCACCCCCGCATCGAGGCGCGCGCTCACCACGCTGCCGCCGCAGCCTGTTTCGCTCGAAAAAGGGGCCGAGCTCGGGCGCTTCAACATGGGCTCGACGGTCATCCTGTTGTTTCAGAGGAACCGTGCTCGCTTGAACCCGGATGTGCGCGCGGGCATGCAGGTGCGGGTTGGCGAGTCCTTAGGGCTGCTTCAGTGAGCTGGCGACCGACGGCCGCGCCCGACGCATTGAAGCGGCGTGCGCGGATGCTGCGTATGTCGCGCGATTTTTTTGCGGCACGCGGTGTGCTGGAGGTGGAAACACCGGTATTGAGCGCGGCCGCGCCGAGCGACCCGCAAATCGAGTCGCTCGTCACGCGGATTGCCGGCATGCACGGCGAGTTCTATTTATGTCCCTCCCCCGAGTATGCGATGAAGCGGCTGCTGGCGTCGGGCAGCGGCGACATCTACCAGATCTGCAAGGTATTTCGCGATGGCGAGCGCGGCCGCTGGCACAATCCCGAGTTCACGATGATCGAATGGTACCGTCTGGGGTTCGACGACTCGGCGCTGATGAATGAGGTCGAAGCGCTGGTCGCAGAGCTGCTGGCGCCGGTTCGCACGCTGGCGCCGGCCGAACGCTTAAGCTTCGACGCGGCCTTGCGGCGTCATGCCGGTGTCGGCGCCTTCGACTCCAGCGACGAGGATTTGCGCAATGCGGCGCAGCGCGCCGGGATAGTGTGCGATGCCGAACTCGACCGCGATGCCAAGCTCGACCTGCTGATGGCGCTCGTCGTCGGTCCGCGCTTAGGAGCCGAGCGCCCTTGCTTCATCTGCGATTATCCCGCCTCGCAAGCCGCACTGGCGCGACTGAAGCCGGGACAGCCGGCGGTGGCGGCCCGCTTCGAGTTCTACCTGGACGGCCTGGAGCTGGCGAACGGATTCCACGAGCTGGCGCATCACGAAGAACAGCGGGCGCGTTTCCGTCAAGACTTGGGAACGCGCCGCGTGCGCGGTCAGATGCAGCCGCCGCTGGATGAGAATTTGCTTGCCGCGCTCGAGGAAGGACTGCCCGAATGCGCCGGCGTGGCGCTGGGATTCGACCGCCTGGCCGCAATCGCGCTGGGAGCGCGGAAATTGTCGGATGCCATGGCCTTCAGCATCGACAACGCTTGACGCCTAAGGTGTCTAGCCCTTGCCGCGCGACAAGTACTCGCCCGTGCGCGTATCGACGCGCAGTATCTCGCCCTCGTTGATGAACAGCGGTACCCGCACCATGGCGCCCGTTTCCAGCTTCGCGGGTTTTGAACCGCCGGTCGCCGTATCTCCTCGCACCCCCGGATCCGTCTCGATGACCTTGAGTTCCATGTGCGCCGGCGGCGTGACCTGCAGCGGCACGCCGTTCCACAACGTGACCACGCAGATCGTGCCGTCCTTGAGCCATTGAGCGCCCTCGCCGACCGCCTCCTTCGAGGCGGTGAGCTGCTCGAATGTCTCGGGCACCATGAAATGGAAAAAATCTCCGTCGCTGTACAGATACTGCATATCCGTATCGACCACGTCGGCCGCTTCCACCGAGTCGCCGGATTTCCAAGTCCGTTCAATGGTTCGGCCGGTTTTCAGGTTGCGCACCCGCACTCGATTGAATGCCTGGCCCTTGCCCGGCTTGACCATCTCGTTCTCGACGATGGCATAAGGATCGCCGTCGATGAGAATTTTCAGGCCGGCTTTGAATTCGTTTGTACTATAGGTTGCCATCGAGCGCCTCGCACTGAAGGGCGCGTATGATAGCCGCAACTTAGGGCCCAAGCCAGTTCGGAACGATTCGAGCGCAAGGGGTTGACGCCCGTCCCAGAATCCTTGAATTTTAAGGTGTTACACTTTGCACCTCAATTCATGAGGATAAAGCTCAAGTGACCGAACAGGGGGCCGTACCCATGATCGTCATGACGAGGTCGCAGGACCACGTCGAGGCGATCAACAGCACGCTGCGCAAGGCCGGCCACCCCGTGCATTGCACCTGGCTGTCCGACGCCAGCGATCTGGGCGACGCCCTGACGCAGATCAACCCGGAAATGCTGATCGCTTTCATCGAAGAACTCGGCGTTGATCTGGCTTCCATCATGAAGGTCAAACAGCAGAGTGCGCCGGACATGCCGGTGCTGATCGTGCGCGAGAACGTGGATGAGGCGGCGATCGCGGAGGCCATGCGCCTAGGGTGCCAGGACGTGGTGACACTCGCCAACCGCAGCCGGCTGCAGGCCGTGGCGAGCCGGGAACTGCGCGCCCATCGGTTGGAGCGCGCGCTCTCGACCACGCTGTCCTCGGCGCGCGAGTACCGCGAGCAGCTGCAGAAATTCCTGGAAGGCTCGGCGGATGCCATCACGCATGTGCAGGAAGGCATCATTGTGGATGCCAATCGCGCGTGGCTGGAATTGTTCGGCTACTCCGAGAACGATGCCCTGACCGGCACGCCTCTCATGGATTTGTTCGAGCAGGAAACCCATCCCGCACTCAAGGGCGCGCTGGTGGCCTGCCTGCAGGGCAAGTGGAGCGATCATGGACTGAAGGTTCAGGCGCTGCTGTCGGATGGCTCGACCCTGGCGCTCGAGCTCACACTCACCAAAGCGGACTACGAGAGCGAGCCGGCGGTGCGCATCGCGATTTCGGCGTTGCGCAAGGAAAACCGCGACATCGAGGTGCAGCTGTCCGAGGCGGTGAAGAACGATGCCACCACGCAGTTCCTGCAGCAACGCTACATGTTGAACGCGGTGCTCGAGCGAGCGGCGCAGAGCATGAAAGGCGGGGTGCGCCAGATCGCGCACGTGAAACCGGACCGCTTCATCGACATCCAGCATGCCATCGGCGTGCTCGCAAGCGAGGATTTCATGGCGCAGCTGGCCGAGGTGCTGCGCAGCCAGCTCACCAGCAGCGACATCTGCGGGCGGTTCGGCGGCAACGGTCTCGTGGTGCTGCTGGAGCGCGGCACCGCAAAAGACGTGGAAACCTGGGCGGAGAACGTCGTCAAGCGCGTGAGCGAGCACGTGTTCGTGAGCGACGATAAAAATCTGTCGGCGACCGTCACCGTCGGCTTGGGCCTGTTGCCGCCGGCCAACCCCAACGTGGCCGCGGCGCTATCCGATGCAGTCAGCGCCACACGCCGCGGACGCGAGCTCGGCGGCAATCAAATGTACGTCGTGGACAAGGCGGACACCGATACCCGCGTGCAGGCCTACGACAAGATCTGGGTCAAGCACATCAAGAGCGCCTTGATGGAAAACCGCTTCCGCCTGGTGCAGCAGCCCATTGCCAGCCTGCTGGGCGAGGATAAGGGCATGTTCGACGTGCTGGTACGCATGCTGGATGAACAAGGCAATGAGGTGCTGCCGGCCGAGTTCATCGCGGCTGCCGAGCGCAATGACTTGATGAAGAATATCGATCGCTGGGTGATCGGCGCGTCGCTGTCATTCGCCGCCAACCGCAAGGCGGCGTGTATTTTCGTGCGGCTATCCAAGGATACCGTGCTCGACAAAAGCCTGTTGACCTGGCTCGATACTCAGCTGAAATCTCTTAAAATCGAGCCAAAACGGCTGTGCATGCAGGTCACCGAGGAACTCTGCACGCAGTACGTGCGGCAAGCCAAGGAGCTGGCGGAGAGCCTGCGCAAGCTGGGATTCAGATTCGCCATCGAGCATTTCGGCACGGGCCGCGATCCGCTCAAGCTTCTGAACGACATCGAGATGAATTTCATCAAGGTGGATGGCTCGTTGATGCAGGGACTGTCGACCAATCAGATCCAGCAGCAGCGCGTGAAGGGTTTGGTGGAAGCGGCGAAACGCAAGGGCATCGAGACAGTGGCCGAGCGCGTCGAGGATGCCAACACCATGGCGGTGCTGTGGCAGCTTGGAATCGAATTCATCCAGGGATACTTCGTCAATGCGCCCGAGGATGTGACCATGTCGGGCGAGCGCTAGGCGGTGGTGCTACGCCGGCGACACCTCGAGCCGGTCCACCTGCTTGTAAGCGCGCGAGAATCGCTGCCGGCGCTGCCCCTTTTTGTCCTCGAACTGTTTTAGCTCGTCGAACTTGAGTTTCATCGGCGCGCTGTTGCCGCTATGAATGGTCAGGATCTCGCCGGGCGCGACCACCGCCATCGCGACCAGGTACTCATCGCGTTCGGCCGACTTCCTGCCCGGGATTCCGAATAGATTCTGTCCCTTGCCGGCATTCAGTTCTTCGATTTTGTCGACCGGCAGCGCCAGCACCTCGCCATCGTTGTTGACGAAGACGGCCAGCGCTTCGCGGTTGTTCAAGGGCTGCGCCGGCAGCACCAGCGCATGCTCCGGCACCTTCAACACCGACTTACCCTTCTTGTTGCGCGCATACAGCTCGCGCAGTTTCACCGCGAATCCGTAGCCCGCGTCGCTCGCCAGCAACCACAGATCATCCGGCTCGCCGATCAACACGGCGGCAAAGGTCGCTCCGTCGGGCGGATCCACCGTGCCCGAGAGCGGCTCGCCGTAGCCGCGCGCAGCCGGCAGCTGGTGCGCATCCAGGCTGTAGGCGCGGCCGGTGGAATCAATGAACACCGCCTGCTGCAAATTGCGGCCCTTGGCGGCAGCCTGAAACTCATCGCCGCTCTTGTAGCTCAAAGCGCGCACGTCGATATCGTGTCCCTTGGCCGCCCGCACCCAGCCCAAGCGCGACAGCACCACGGTGGTCGGTTCGCTCGAAATCAGATCGACCTCGGCAATGGCCTGCGCAGCCTCGCGTTCAACGAGCTTGGTGCGCCGCGAATCGCCATGCTCCTCGGCATCCTCCAAGAGCTCCTCGCGCACCAGCTTGATAAGCCGCGCCTTGCTCTTCAAGATGCGGTCGATTTCATCGCGCTCCTCGGCGAGCTTTTTCTGCTCCTCGCGGATTTTCATTTCCTCCAGGCGCGCAAGATGACGCAGCTTGGTTTCAAGGATGGCCTCCGCTTGGCTCTCAGTGAGCTTGAAGCGCTTGATCAGCTTCGGCTTCGGCTCATCCTCGGTGCGCACGATGCGGATGACTTCATCCAGATTGAGGAACGCGATCAGCAAGCCATCGAGAATGTGCAGCCGCGCCGACAGCTTTTCGTGACGAAACTTGAGGCGCCGGGTCACGGTGGCCTTGCGAAACTCCAGCCACTCCAGCAGCAGAGCCTTCAACCCCATCACCCGCGGGCGTCCGTCGAGGCCGATCACATTCAGGTTGACGCGGTAGTTGCGCTCCAGATCCGTGGTCGCGAACAGATGCACCATCAGCTCGGTGGTGTCGACGCGGTTCGATTTGGGCACGATGACCAGGCGCGTCGGATTTTCATGGTCCGACTCGTCGCGAATGTCATCCACCATGGGCAGCTTCTTCTGCTGAATCTGCGCTGCGATCTGCTCTTGAATTTTGGCACCGGAGGCCTGGAACGGCAGTGCGTCGATGACGATCTCGCCGTCCTCGATTTCATAGGTGGCGCGCGCACGGAAGCTGCCGGTGCCGGTGTCGTACAATTGTATGAGATCGGCGCGCGGCGACACTATCTCGCCGCCGGTGGGCAGGTCCGGACCCTTGATGTGCGCCATCAGCTTGCGGGTGGTGAGTTCGGGATCATCGAGCAAGGCCACGCAGGCGTTCACCACCTCGCGCAGATTGTGCGGCGGAATGTCGGTGGCCATGCCCACCGCAATGCCTGAACCGCCGTTGAGCAGCAGATTCGGCACGCGCGCCGGCAGCATCACCGGTTCCTCCAGCGAGCCGTCGAAATTCGGCGCCCACTCCACGGTGCTCGATCCCAATTCCTGCAGCAGCAAATCGGCGTAGCGCGTCAGGCGCGACTCGGTGTAGCGCATGGCCGCAAAAGATTTGGGATCGTCGGTCGAGCCCCAATTGCCCTGCCCGTCGACGATGGGATAGCGGTAGGAGAAATCCTGCGCCATGTGCACCATGGCCTCGTAGCAAGCCGAATCCCCGTGCGGATGAAACTTGCCGATCACATCGCCGACCGTGCGCGCCGACTTCTTGTGCTTGGAGCCGGCCGCGAGCGCGAGTTCGCTCATGGCGTAAACGATGCGCCGCTGCACCGGCTTCAGGCCGTCGCCCAGGGCCGGCAGCGCACGATCCAGAATCACATACATCGAATAATCGAGATAGGCGCGCTCGGCGAACGACTTCATCGATTCTTTTTCGATGCCCTCGAAATTCAATTCCTGGTCTTTCATCGGCTACACGTGCGCAAGATTGCCCTTGGCCTCGAGCCATTCGCGCCTATCGGCGGCGCGTTTTTTGGCGAGCAGCATGTCGAACAGCTGATCCGGGTTATCCTTGGCATCGACGGTGAGTTGCACCAGCCGCCGGGTCTGCGGCGCCATGGTGGTCTCGCGCAATTGCGTCGCACTCATCTCGCCCAGGCCCTTGAAGCGTGTGACAACCGCCTTGGTGCGCGAGTTGGCCTCGGCGATGCGCTTCAGCGCCTTTTCGCGCTCCGCCTCGTCGAGGGCATAAACCACTTCCTTGCCGGCATCGATGCGAAACAGCGGCGGCATGCAGACATACACATGCCCCGCGACCACCAACGGGCGGTAGTGGCGCAGGAACAGCGCGCACAGCAGCGTGGCAATATGCTGTCCGTCGCTGTCGGCATCCGCCAGTATGCAGATCTTGTGATAGCGCAGCCCCGTCAAATCCGCGCTGGCAGGATCCACCCCGATCGCAATGCTGATGTTGTGCACCTCCTGCGACTGGAGCACCTCGCCGATATCCGCTTCCCAGGTGTTCAAGATTTTGCCGCGCAGCGGCATGATGGCCTGCGTCACGCGATCCCGCGCCTGCTTGGCTGAGCCGCCGGCCGAGTCGCCTTCCACCAGGAACAATTCGCCGCGCTCCGGATCCTGACTCACGCAATCGGCCAGTTTTCCCGGCAGGGCGGGCCCCGCCACGACGCGTTTGCGCGCCACCTTCTGGCTATCTTTGAAACGCTGCTGCGCGTTGGCGATCGCCAGCATCGCGATCTTCTCGCCCTGATCCGAGTGTTGATTCAGCCACAGGGCAAAAGCGTCCTTGATGGCGCCCTGCACGACGGCGGCGGACTCGCGCGAGGACAGCTTCTCCTTGGTCTGGCCCGCGAACTGCGGCTCGCGCATTTTCAACGACAGCACGAAACTCACGCCGTCCCACACGTCCTCCGGGGTCAACTTCAGGCCGCGCGGCACCAGATTGCGGAATTCGCAAAACTCGCGCACCGCGTCGGCGGCACCGGTGCGCAGGCCATTGACGTGGGTGCCGCCCTCGGTGGTGGGGATCAGATTGACATAGCTCTCGGCGATGGCGTGCTCCGATTCGAGCACCCAGGCGAAAGCCCAGTCGAGCGCGCCGCCTTCGATATCGCGCTTGCCGTAAAAGGTTTCGGCCGGCAGCCACTCGCCCTTGCCCAATTGCTCGGCCAGGTATTCGTGCAGGCCGCCGGTATAGAGCCAGGTATCCTTCTCGCCGGTATTTTCGTTGGTCAGCGTGACCCGCAAATTCGGACACAGCACCGCCTTGGCCCTGAGCACTTGCTTGAGCTTGGGGATGGCGAATTTATCCGTGTCGAAATACTTCGGGTCCGGCCAGAAACGCAGTCGCGTGCCGGTTCTGGACTTTGGGACGTCGTCCACCACCTCGAGTTTCGACGTGAGCTTGCCGCCGGCGAATCCGATGTTGTACTCCTTGCCGCCGCGGCGCACCCAGCACTCCAGATTCTTCGAGAGCGCATTGACCACCGACACACCGACGCCGTGCAAGCCGCCCGCATGCTGGTAGGTTCGGTCGTTGAATTTTCCGCCGGCGTGCAGCCGGGTCAATATCAGCTCGACGCCGCTCAACTTTTCTTTGGGATGAATGTCGACGGGCATTCCGCGGCCGTCGTCCTCGACCTCGCAAGAGCCGTCCTTGAAAACCGTGACTTCGATATTTTTGCAGTAGCCGGCCAGCGCCTCGTCCACGCTGTTGTCGATGACTTCATGCGCCAGGTGATTCGGCCGCGTGGTATCGGTGTACATGCCGGGCCGGCGGCGCACCGGATCCAGCCCGCTCAACACCTCGATGTCCGAAGCCGTATATGACGATGCCATCGATTACCTCATCTGGAAGGCGCGGGAGTCTAGCACGCGAGTCCCCGTGAATCAGCTAGCCGACCGCACGCGATTCGGCTATCGTTCCCCGCGTGGGAATCGCCAACCAGCAAAACATGACTCGCACCATTCCGGTCCTGCCGCAGCCATACGGCATTCGCGTGCGATTGCGCCCGGGCGACCCGTTCGCCAAGCTGGTCGGCGGCGATTGGCAGAAGACTCACTGGTATTTTACCGCCGCCGAACGCGATCGCGTGCTCGAGGACATGTCGCGCAAGCATGAATATTCACGCATCGGCGATCAACCCGCTCTGGTATTCGAGAAGGTGGAGAAGCTCGGCGAGAGCCGCAGCTTCTAGCGCGTCAAAAGGTTCGGCCGAGAAACAAATAGTACGCGCTGTGACCGGCGCTGTCGTAGCCCGAGCCCAGATAGACCGGTCCCAAGAATGTGTCGAACGCGAAGAACACCGAGGCATCGGTGCGCGCCGAACTGAAGCCGATATCGGCGCGGCTCTCCCAGGTGTTGCCGGCCTCCAGCGACATTCCGACATAGGCCGGAAAATCGAAGAAGCCTTCCCCGCCGCGGCTGATTTTGCGAAAGTAAATGGCGCGCGCGATGGCATAGTTCGGCCCGTACAACGAGGACGGCGCAAGACCGGACAAGTTGAAGAATCCGCCCAGTGAAAACAAATCCGGCACGGCGGTGGGGCTGATGGTGCCGCTCACGACGCTCCCGGCGGAGGCCCACAGCAGGAAGGTGTTGCGGCCGATGGAACGCGCCATCAGCCAATCCGCCTGCACCTTGTCCCAGGCCTCATCGCCGCCCAGATCGGTGCGATTGGCATTCCACTGAACGCTGAATTTCTGGCCGTCGCGCGGAAATCGGATGTTGTCGAGCCGGTCGTAGCTGAATTTAAAAAACAATTCGCCGTTGTTGTACTGCGGTTCCACCAACGTGGGATCGCCGAGGCGCAAGGTGGTCAGTCCGTTGGTGCGGTGATAGCCGACGCGGATTTCCCCCCAATTGCCCAGATTGCGGCCGATGTCGAGGTCCGCTTCCACCTCGCGGTCCCGGTACTCCGCCACCTCGACATTGTCCGCATACAGCTGCAGATTCCGCGCCTCGATGCGCGCCGCCGGCGCCACGAACCACGTGCGCTGCGCATTGAGCGGTTGATAAAACTCGCTCGCGACCTTCGGATCGCTGCCGATCTGCACATCGGTGACCAGTTCCGCGCCCAGCGTATCGAGCTCCGTCAAAATGAAACGCGCCGCCGCATTGTAGTGGCTGTTGCCCTGGAAGTTATCGTCCAAGCTCAAGCCGAAGCGCACATAATTCGGTCCCCAGGACTTGCGGCGCGCACGCACCTCCAGTCCGGATTCTTCGGTCTCGCCCTCGCCCTGGCTCACCAGCGAATAATCCAAGGTCTCGAAGTTGCCCAATCCATACAACTCCGTGATCTTCTCGCCGACCACCTTGGTGTCCAGGGGTTTGTCCACCAAAGGCTGCATTTCCGCCAGAATGGTCTTCTCGTAGCGTTTGGACTTTGCGTCCACGCGGACGAACTTGATGGCAGGCAATCCGGGTTCGCGCGCGGCGCGGCGCGCCAGGTACTCGCCGTAAGCGGCATCGCCGACCCGCAACGCCTCGAGGCGCCAAAGCACCCGCCGCGCTGCATTTTCGCCGGCGGCGATGGTGGAGATCGCGCCGGTGAAATCGGTGGAGCTGGTTGAACCCAAGGATGGCTCAATGAGCACGTCCGACGATCCCAGCGTGGCGCGTTGCCGGTCCGCGTCCTTGCGCAGCAAGATCGCCAGCATCTGATTGGAGATCGTCAGCGCTGAATCCAGCGCGGCGCGATTCTGCAAAGGATAGGTGACGTCGGACACGATCAGAATATCCGGGTGCATCTGCCGCGCCACCTCGATCGGCAAGTTCTCCGCCAGGCCGCCATCGACCAGCAAACGGCCCTGCGATTCGACCGGCGCAAACAATCCCGGCGCCGACACGCTGGAGCGCATCGCGATCGCGAGATCTCCTTGTTCCATGAGCACGGCATTGCCGGTCTCGAGGTCGGTCGCGACCGCACGATAGGGCGTGGGCAAGGCATCGAACTGCACGTTATTTCCAAACGGCAGCGTCAGCTGACGCAGAGTCTGCTCCAACTTTTGTCCCTGGATGAAGCCCTTCGGCAGCAGGATTTTCCCGTGCTGCAATCCCAGGGGAAACCGCACGAGGAAATTCTCATCGTCCTGCTTGCGCCGAAATGCGAGGTCGCGGCGCGGCGGTGCGTCGCGAAACGCGTCCTGCCAGTCTACCGACCGGATGGCGGCATCGATTTGCGCCGCGGTCATGCCGCTGGCATACAGTCCGCCGACCACCGCGCCCATGCTGGTCCCGGCGATGCAATCGATGGGTACTTTCAGTTCCTCGAGAACCTTGAGCACGCCGATGTGGGCCATGCCGCGCGCACCGCCGCCGGATAGAACCAGGCAAATCCGAGGACGGACCAACGGTTCGCTCGTTGCGGGCTCGGCGCCGGCCGCCGGCAGGCAGCTCGTGATGAGCGCGACCGCCAGTGCAAACCGTAACTTAAGCGTCCCCATGTTGGGGACTAGTTTAGATGACCACGCTGATTCTGCTAGCGGTAAAGGTTTGGGTGGCGCGGTTGAAGAGGCCGGTCGCCACGAACTTCGTGACCGACGTGGGCGTGGCCAGCGTCGTTCCCATCTGCGTCACGAACTCGGGAAAGCTGTTGAAGCAGTCGATGGGAACGATGGTGGTCACTTCAGTGGTGGCGCCGGGACCTACTGAAAATAGGGGTAGCAGCGTGGCCGGCAAACCCGACGCCGGCGGCGGCGGCATCAGCGGAACGACCTGCGGGCTGGCGCCCAAGGTCGTGATATCGATGTTCTCGGCGCCGACTCGAATCTGGCCGGACGCGAAGGCCGCATTGGTCAGATCGATGCTCAAGCCGCTGTCCGTCAACGTCGCAAAGGGCGCCGTGGTGCCCGGAGACGTCCAATTCACTTCCATGACGGCCGGGACGTTGGCCTCGGCGTTGGCGGCCTGGGCCAAGAAGTCCGGCGGCGCGCTGCCGAAGGGACTGGTGTAGCCGTCGAACCACAGCGGATCGCCCGCTGCCACCGGCAGGGCCAAGGCGCCGGTATTGACCGCATAGCTGGCGGGATTCGAATCGGTCGCGGACGTTGCGCCGTTGCCTGCGAAGTTATAGGCACTGACCGGCCAGTTGTTGATGGCTTGCAGATTCATCAGCGCGCTGCCCGATGACGAGGACGTCAGCGAGCCGAATACTTGGGTCGATATGAGGCGCACCGAGCCCGTGTTCGTCTGCGTCGCTCCGGTCGCATCGACCACCGTGGTGCCGGCCGCGTTGACGGAGTAGAGGCCGCGCGCGATGACGTGTTGACCGACCGCCACCGAGTTGTAATCAAGAGGCCCCAAGGTCGCGACACCGTCCGCAGTCACCTGAGTGGCAGGACCCAATAACAGTTGCGCGTCGGCATTCTGGAATTGCACGACTTGGGCGACATTCACCGTCAAGGTCGCGCCGCGCAAGGTCAACGTGTTGCCGCTTCGTGCAATCACGTCGCCTTCGATACCGGAAGTATAGAAGTCCTCCAGGGTGCTGCCGGCAACGACATAGACCGGATGGAATATCCCGGCCGTGACTCCCGCAATGGGGGTCGTCGTGGCCTCGAAGGTGGTATAGGCCGCGGATATGGTCGACCCTGCGGAATACAGCGAAAGTGCTTTCAGCCCGGGAGTCCCGACGTAGGCAGTTCCGTTCTCGGTAAAGACGGTACTCGCGCTGTTGAACAAGCTCAAGGTTCCCAAGCTGCTCACTTCATCGAAGAACGGCCGTACCACGACGGTATAAGTGCCGATGTCGACGTTGGAGTTGATCAAGGGACCGCGCACCCGGATCAATTTGCTGTCCGATGGGGCGGTCGACAAAGTGAGGTAAGGCGCGACCGTGACCGTCGGCGGACTGGTGGCCATGTTCACCGAAGTCGACGCAGCCACGTCGTAGTTGACGGCAAGCAACAGGGCGTTGCTCGTGAATTGGGTCTGCATCAGGGTGAACATGTTGTCGGGGTCGAAGTTCACGGAGACTGCCACCGTGGTCATTGCCGCGCCCGAAGGATCGACGACGGTCGCCTTCACCGGCGCACCATTGACCATTACGGAGATTGCCGCATTCGTGTAATCCATCGTGATGATCGCCCCGATATAGCTATCGGACGGCACGTTCGCGGCGGACCACAGCTCGGAGATATTGGACAGCTTGGTAAAATCGACGAGTTCGGGGGTCGCGATCGCGGTGATGCTGCCGTAGGTTTTGCCGATCAGGACAACTGAGTCCACCTCCACCAAGTAGCTCGCGAAGATGTTCGGCTCGTTGGTGAGGGTCATCCAGGCGACGCCATAACCGCTGTTCTGATTATGATTGTGGCAGCCGGCCGCAAACAGTCCGAACACGCTCGCGCACAACAGCGCGGCCACACGTTTGCCAGTCTTTCCAATGAGCGATGAATACACTGCTGATTCCATTGTTATGGGGGGGGGTGATACGGGATGAGGCTGCGTAGAATAAAGGCTTTCGAGACTTTACGCGCAGCAAAGTTCCATTTTACGGCGCCCGGCGTCCCTTGAAATGCGGCACTTGCTGGGTAATGCAGTGAATATTGCCTCCTCCCAGCAAGATCTCGCGGGTGGCGACGCCCACCACGGTGCGGCTCGGGAAAAGACGGCTGAGCACGCGCATGGCCGCGGCGTCGCGCCGCTTGTCGTAAAGCGGCATGACTACACGCTTATTTGCTACGTAGAAATTGATGTACGAGGCGGCCAGGCGGTCGCCTGCACGGCGCGGGTGACTGCCTTCATGAGCATCGATGCCCGCCGCCTCCTCGGCGGTCATGTACAACGGCCCGGGTTGGTGAATCTTGTGTATTTCCAGGCGACGGCCGCGTGCATCTTTGGCGGCCCGCAAGCGCTGCAATGCGTCTTGAGAAATCTCGAATTGCGGATCTGAACGATCGTCGGTCCACGTCAAGGCGACATGCCCCGGACCGGTGAAGCATGCGAGCTCGTCGATGTGGCCGCCGGTTTCGTCACGATACACGCCCGCGCCCAGCCAGATGATGCGGCTCACGCCGAGATAGCGCTGCAACTGCTTCTCGATGTCCTCGCGCGACATGTTCGGGTTTCGATTCGGATTGAGCAGGCATTCTTCCGTGGTCAGGCAGGTGCCCTGGCCATCGACGTGAATCGCGCCGCCCTCGAGCACCAGCGGCGCCCGGTAGCGATCGGCGTCCTCGATTTCCAATACCTTCTGGGCGACCTCGTCGTCGCGGTTCCACGGAAAGTACAATCCGCCTTGCAAGCCGCCCCAGGCGTTGAAGTGCCAATCGACGCCGCGCCGCCGACCCCTCTCATCGACGACGAAAGTGGGACCGCAATCTCTCATCCAAGCATCGTCGCTGCTCATTTCGACGACGCGCACGCGGCCCGGCAACCGCGCACGCGCGTTGTGAAACTGCGCCGCTGAAGCGCCGACGGTCACCGGTTCGCCGCCGGCAATCGCCTCGGCGACAGCGGCAAACGCCGCCTGCGCAGGCTTGGCGCCGACGCGCCAATTGTCGGGCCGCTGCGGCCACAGCATCCAGCAGCCCGAGTGCCGTTCGAACTCGGCAGGCATGCGAAAGCCGTCCTTCGCTGGGGTTGAGGTTAGGGTGCGCAATGCTAGAGTCTCCGGCCGCGCATGCTAGCATTGCGAGCTACCACAGGAGCAACCGAATGTCAGATGCAAAGCCGGTCAAAGTGCAAGTCCCCGCGGGGGGAGAAAGGATCGGCATCCTGAACGGAAAGCTGCGCGTGCCCGACCAGCCCATCATCCCGTTCATCGAAGGCGATGGAACCGGCCGCGATATCTGGCGCGCGAGCGTGCGCGTTTTCGATGCGGCCGTGCAAAAGGCCTATGGCGGCAAGCGCAAGATTCATTGGATGGAGGTGTTCGCCGGTGAGAAGGCCAATAAGGCCTACAACACCTGGCTGCCGGATGAAACAGTGACCGCTTGCCGCGACTATCTCGTCTCGATCAAGGGTCCGCTCACCACGCCGGTGGGCGGGGGCATTCGTTCCCTGAATGTCGCGCTGCGCCAGCTTTTGGACCTGTATGTGTGTCTGCGCCCGGTGCGCTGGTTCAAGGGGGTGCCTTCGCCCGTCAAGACGCCGGAAAAGGTCGACATGGTGATCTTCCGGGAGAACACCGAGGACATCTATGCCGGTATCGAATTCGAGGCCGGCTCGGCGGAGTGTCTGAAATTTCTCGAGCAGTTCAAACGGGACTTCCCGAAGCAGTACGCGAAGATCCGATTTCCGGATAGTTCCGGTATCGGCCTCAAACCGGCCTCGCGGGAAGGCACCGAACGGCTGTTCCGCGCCGCGGTGAAGTATGCGATCGAC
>DASXNX010000084.1:0-135075 GCA_036494725.1 Steroidobacteraceae bacterium | reverse complement strand
ATCGCGGATCTGATCCGCTATCGCTTGAAGAACGAACGCTCGGTGGAACGGGTTTACGATGAACCGGTGGACACCGAGTACGGCGCCTTTCGCCTGTGCTGTTATGAAGATCACGTCAACAAGACGCTGCACATTGCATTGGTCAAGGGCGATTTGAACGGCTCTGTTCCGCCGCTGGTGCGGGTGCACATCAAGGACACGTTGCGGGACGTGGTCGGCGTCAATAACGAGAAGCTCGGATGGCCGCTGCGCGCGGCGATGCGCCGGATCGCCAAGGAAGACTCCGGTGTGGTGGTTATCTTGCGCGCCGAAGAATCGCCCCGGGATTTCATGGCCAGGTTGCAGCTCTTGGATGCAAAGCCGGTTGCGCACGGCAGCGGCGCCACCGTGGTGCGCACCTACGGCATCGGCGCCCAAATCTTGAAGGACCTGGGCCTGACGCGAATGCGCGTGCTGAGCGCGCCCAAGCAATTGCAGGGACTCGCCGCCTTCGACCTTGAGATAACCAGTTACGTGGACGGCGACGAATGAGCGCTTGGGTCTATACTAGGAGCATCGACCCCCGAGGGATGATTTGTGCCGACTGATCTGCCGAAAATAATCGAGGGTGAACTGCAGCCGCGCGATTTGCGTTTTGCGCTCATCGTCGCGCGCTTCAACGATTTTGTTGTGGAGCCCCTGCTGCGCGGCGCGCTGGACGCATTGCGGCGCCACGCCGTAAGCGAGAAGCAAATCGAGATCGTGCGCGTGCCGGGAGCGTTCGATATTCCCATCGTCGCGCGCAAGCTGGCACTTTCCAAGCGTTATGAGGCGCTGATTGCGCTCGGCGCGGTCATTCGCGGTCAAACGCCGCACTTCGACTATGTGGCCGGGGAATGTGCCGGCGGCATCGCAAGGATTGCGCTGGAAACCAATGTGCCGATTGCGTTCGGGGTGTTGACCACCGATACCGTTGAGCAGGCGGTCGATCGCGCCGGCGGCAAGGCAGGCAATAAGGGAGCCGACGCCGCCATGGTGGCAATCGAAATGGCGAATTTATTGCGCCGCTTGGACGGCTGAGTGGCCGCAGAGGCCAGAGCACGCCGCGCCCGCAGTCTCGCGCGGCGCTTGGCGCTACAGGCTCTGTATCAAATTCAGGTCAATCCGCTTCCCTGGCAGGACATTCAGCGGCAATTCGCGGCCGATCCGGAGGCGGAGCGCGTCGACCTGGAATACTTCCGAGAGCTGATGGCAGCCATTGCGCCGAATCGCGAGGCGCTCGATCACAAGCTGGCAAACCTCTGTGAAATTCCGGTGCAGGATCTCGATCCCATCGAACACGCGGTCCTGTGGTTGGGGTTGCACGAGCTGCAATCGCGTTCCGAGCTGCCCTATCGCGTGGCGCTTGCCGAAGCCGTTTTGTTGACAAAGCAATTCGGTGCGACCGACGGGCACAAATTCGTCAACGCGGTGCTGGACCGCGCGGCCCAAGAATCGCGACCGCAGGAATACGGCCGCCCGGCAGACTAGGATGGCCCAGTCATCCGATGTGAGCGAATTCGAGCTGATAAGCCGATTTTTTTCGCGTGCCCCTCACAAGGATTCCGGCGTCATCTTAGGCGTAGGCGATGATGCCGCGCTGCTCGACGTGCCGCCGGGCATGGATCTGGTGGCCGCAGTCGACACCATTGTCGCGGGCCGCCATTTCCCCGAAGGCAGCGAGGCGCGCTCCATCGGTCACCGTGCGCTCGCGGTGAATCTCAGTGACATGGCGGCGATGGGTGCCACTCCAAGGTGGGCGACCCTGGCGCTCACCATGCCGCAGGCGCAAAGCGGGTGGCTGGCGGATTTCTGCGCGGGATTTTTCGCTCTGGCCGACGCGCACGGCGTGACGCTCGTGGGCGGCGACACCACCGGCGGCCCGCTCACGGTGAGCGTGCAGATCTTGGGACATGTTCCGAGGGGCACTGCGCTGCGCCGCGACGGGGCTCAAGTGGGGGACCTGTTGGTGGTGAGCGGGACCTTGGGGGACGCCGGGGCGGGACTTGCGTTGCGTGGCGCCGGTGCCGCGACCACGAGCCGCGATGCCGACGAACTGATCCGACGATTCGATTATCCAACGCCGCGTGTGGAACTCGGCATCGCCGCGCGCGGCATCGCCACGGCGGCGATGGACCTATCGGACGGCCTGGTAGGCGATTTGCCGAAGCTTGCACGCGCGAGCGGTGTTGCGGCACACGTGGCGGTCGAACGATTGCCCCAATCGCAAGCACTTCGAGCGGTAGCCGGCATCGAGCAGGCGCGCCATTGGGCCCTGGCCGCCGGCGATGACTACGAGCTGCTGCTTGCGGTGCCCCCGCGGCGGCTCGACGCCCTTGAGGCCGCGGCCGATCAATTGAACTTAACGTTGTCCTCGATCGGTGAACTGCGTTCCGGCGGGGGCACAACGTGGTCGCTAAACGGCAAAGATTTCCTGCCGAACGCCTCAGGTTATGACCACTTTGGCCGAGCCTCGACCCGTATCACAGTTTAGCCCCAGCCACCCCAGTATCCTCGCTTCACTGAAGTCGAACGACGCCCCGCTGCGCACGGTTACCCTTGACGACAACTCGCACCAATAGTCTCGCGAAGGCCCAGACCGGCCGCGGATCGCTGCCCGAAAAAATCGGCAAGTACGTGATCATCAATGAGGTTGGGCGCGGCAGCACCGGCGTCGTTTATCTTTCCCACGATCCTTACTACGGCCGCGACGTGGCCATCAAGGTCTACAACGTCGATGCCAGCGGCGATGAGAATCGCAAGCGCATTGCACGCAAGATGTTCCTGTCCGAAGCGCATATGGTCGGGATGCTGCAGCATCCGAACATTTTGCCCATCTACGATGCGGGCGAGGAGAACGGCCATTGCTACATCGTGACGGAGCATGTGCATGGGGCGCGCACGCTCGCGGCTTACTGCCGTCCCGACAATTTGTTGCGCATCGACGACGTCGTTGAGCTCATATACAAGGCGGCTCGCGCGCTGCACTACGCACATAGCCGGGGAGTCATCCACCGCGACATCAAGCCGAGCAACATTATGCTCACGCTCGACAGCGACGTGCGGATCATCGATTTTGGCATTGCGCTGGTGGCCGATTCGGAGATTTCGCGAATCGAGGGCATCGCCGGCAGTCCGTCGTACATGTCGCCCGAGCAGGTTCAGTCGATCGAATTGACCAATCGTTCCGATTTGTATTCCCTGGGCGCGGTCATGTACGAACTGTTGACCGGCACCCGGCCTTTCCGCGCCGGCAATCTACAAAAGCTGCTCCATCAAATCGTATTCGCCACGCCGCCGCCGATCCATACCCTGCGTCCGGAAATTCCCGAGGAACTCGAGAATGTCACGGCGATGGCGCTGCAGAAGGATCCGGAGAAACGCTACAAGACCGGTCTCGACTTTGCGGCCGAGCTGACGCGGGTGCATCAGAAATTGCGCGCGCAGTACAACCGCATCGACCAGCAGGAGCAATTCAGCCTGCTGCGCAAATTGAAGTTCTTCCATGAATTCTCGCATGGCGAAATTTGGGAAGTATTGCGCGCCAGCAGCTGGCAGGATTACGCGGATGCGGAGGAAATCGTCAAGGAAGGCGAAATGGACGATCGCTTCTACATCATCGTGCAGGGCCGTGTCGGCGTTCAGCGCCTGGGCAAGGCTCTGGGCTATTTGGACAGCGGCGATTGCTTCGGTGAAACCAGTTATGTGCGCGGCGCAAAGCGTACCGCCACCATCATCGCGGCCAGTTCAGTCACCGTGATGAAGGTCAGTTCGACCCTCCTGGAACAAGTGTCGACCGAATGTCAGCTGCGATTCAATCAGGTTTTCCTGCGCAGCATAATCGGGCGACTGCAAAGCGCCGAGCGGGGCATTTCCTAGGCGACCGCGTCCTTGTCGTGCTCGATCATCGCGTAGGCGGAATGATTGTGTATCGACTCGAAATTTTCCGACTCGACCACATAGGCACGAACGCGCTTGTCCTTGTTGAGCACCATCGCCACATCGCGCACCGTATCCTCGACGAACTTGGGATTGTCATAGGCGCGCTCGGTGACATATTTCTCATCGGGGCGCTTCAAAATCCCATACACCTCGCACGAGGCCTCGCTCTCCGCGATATCAATCAGCTCCTCCAGCCACATATGCTCGGCAAGCCTGGCCTTCAGAGTAATGTGCGAGCGCTGGTTGTGCGCGCCGTAGTCGGAGATTTCCTTTGAGCACGGACACAGACTGGTCGTGGGCACCACCACTTTGAGCCACACTTCGGTTTGTCCGTCGTGATGTTCACCGGAGATGGTCGCCTGATAGTTCATCAAGCTTTCCACGCCCGACACCGGCGCCTTCTTCATGACGAAGTAGGGGAACGTCATCTCCAGGTGCCCCGACGTGGCCGCCAGGTGCTCGGTCATCTCAGCCAGCATCTCGCCGAATGATTCGACCGAGATTTCACGCTCGTGGCGATGCAAAATCTCGACGAAGCGCGACATGTGCGTGCCCTTGAAGTTGTGCGGCAAGTTCACGTACATGTTGAAATTCGCGATCGTGTGCTGTTCGCCGCGCGACCGGTCCTTCACTTTGACCGGATGGTAGATGTCCTTGATACCGACCTTGTTGATGGGCAGCCGGCGCGTGTCGGCGTGCCCCTGCACATCCTCCACGGACTCTGTATTCGGTTTCTTGGCCGAGGTGGCAACGTTCATATTCGGTTCCTTGAGGCGATAACGCCCGAAATGGTGCCGAAATCGCGTAACTCAAGAATTTTAGACCATTCGACCCCCCTTGGCTGAGGGGCATTTACGATTACGCCGACCGACAGGCGGAATTCGATGAAATAGACTCGATTTCTCAAGCCCGACGCTCGATCACGTACGAGGCCAGCCAGGCCAATACGGCGGCCGAGTCGCCCAACAGCCCGAGCCGTTCGCAGGCGCGCCGCTTCAGTTCCCGGGCATGAACCTTGGCGGCTTCCATCCCCAGCACGCTGGGGTAGGTGGGTTTGGCGCGCGCCGCGTCGGCGCCGCTGGTCTTGCCGATTTCTTCGGTCTTTCCCTCGACATCCAGAATGTCGTCCTGGATTTGAAACGCGAGCCCGATATCCTGCGAATACCCATCCAACGCATGCCATGCGGCATCGCTCAATTGAGGCGCGCACGCGGCAGCCATCAGCACGCTGGCACGGATCAATGCGCCGGTCTTGAGGCGATGCATCGCCTCCAGTTCAAAGGAGTTCAAGGTGCGGCCGACGGCCGCCAAGTCGATCGCTTGGCCGCCGGCCATGCCGGCGGTGCCGCTGGCGTCCGCCAGTATATCGATCATTCTCAACCGGGCTTCCGATGTCGTGGCGGGAGCGCGATCGCGCGCCAACAATGAAAAGGCCAGCACCTGCAAGGCGTCGCCGGCCAGAATGGCCGTCGCTTCATCGAAGGCGCGGTGAGTGGTGGGCTGTCCCCGGCGCAGATCATCATTATCCATCGCCGGAAGATCGTCGTGAACCAACGAATAAGAATGGATCAACTCGACTGCCGCGGCGGGTGCGTCCAGGGACTCTACGGGAACCGCAAGCGCTTCCCCGGTGCAATAGACCAGCAGCGGCCGCAGGCGCTTGCCTCCCCCCAAGACCGCGTAGCGTTGCGCCGCGTGCAGACGTTGCGGTATCAAGTCGGCGCTGGGGAGTACGCGGTCAAGGACCCCCTGTACACGCGCTTGATAGCCGCGCATCCGCGCCTCCGTCGCGTCCACATTCATCGTTTAGCCGATTTTTGATTCGTCAGCCATGAAGTCTTCCACCGAGGGCTCTCCGGCCTTCTTGAGCAGTATCTCGACTTTTTGTTCCGCTTCCTTGAGCGCGCTTTGACAGGCCCGCGTCAACATCACGCCGCGCTCAAACGCCGCCAGGGATTCTTCCAAGGGCAAATCGCCGTGTTCCAGTCGCTCGACCAGTTCTTCCAGGTCGCGCATGGCCGTCTCAAAATCGAGGGCTGGCGGTTTTGCGCTCTTCGGTGTGGACATACCCGGGAACGGTACACATGCGCTTCCCCGGGGTCAAACACTCGCCGGGCCCTAGGACCTTACCTTAAAACATTGTCAAGCCGTGATGCACATCACAACCAAGGAGGACGCGCGGAGCGTTGTTTTGGGTAACATTGCCAGTGGGAAGCCTTATGCCAATTTCAATCAAATCAATGTTCGCCTACGGGTGCCTCACCGCCATGGTATTGATGGCGGTGGCGTGCAGTCCGCGGCGCATTCCGCCGATGTCGGTAACCGATATGATGGAAGATCGGGTCATGCTGGATGGGGTGCTCTTGAAGTGCAACCGGGATCCCGCCAAGGCTCGCGGCGATACCGACTGTCAGAATGCGCGCATCGCCGTCGAGCGTCTGGCAAGCAAGCAAGTGGATCCGGCCCAGGAAGCCAAGCGCCAGGAGGAATTCGAGCGCAGCCGCGAACAGCTTCGATTGATAGAAGACAAGAGGCGCGCGGAAGAAGAAGCCAAGAAGCCCAAAGTAGACGTGTACAACATGCCGGTGGTGCCGGTTGAAGCCACGCCGCCGTCAAACGATCCGCAATCGCCGAAAGGTTCCCAAACCGCGATCGTCGGGCAAACCAAACCCTGATCCCTCGGTCGCCCGCGGTTGTGCGCAACACCAGTTCGGCACAGACTGTTTGGCGCGCTTCAACTTGCGGGGAAGGGATGGGGGAGGACTCGACTGAACTGGGTGCCAATCCGGCTGCCGCCGTTTTCATAAGCTACGCCTCCCAGGACGCCGGGGCCGCGCGACGCATCTGCGAGGCGCTTCGGGTAGCCGGCATCGAAGTTTGGTTCGACAAGAGCGAGCTTCGTGGCGGCGAGGCATGGGACGCCGCGATCCGGAATCAGATCAAGTCCTGCGCCTTATTCATTCCCGTCATTTCGATCAATACTCACGAGCGGGTGGAGGGCTATTTCCGGCTCGAATGGAAGCTGGCGATTGACCGCTCGCACCTGCTGGCTCCCGATCAGTTATTTCTGCTGCCCGTCGTAATCGACCGCTCCGATAAAGCCGATCCTCGCATACCCGAGCGATTCCGCGAATTGCACTGGACGGACTTGTCGGCGGGCGAAGTGACGGCCGACTTCAGGCAACGCGTCACCCATATTCTCTTGAATCGTCAACAAGGATCCGCAGCCGCTGTCGCGCAGCTGCCAAAGAGGGCAGCGGCTGCGAAAAAGCCCCGGCGCTTGGCAGTGGCCGCGTCTCTCATGGCGGCCGCCGTCATCATCGCAGCCGGTTACCTTGCGATCGCCAGATTCGCCGCGCCGGGCGGCTTGCGGGTTCAAGCTGTTGTTCCGGAGCCGAGGCAGGCGATTTCGATGAAATCCATCGCCGTGCTGCCGTTTGAGAATTTAACGGGCCACGCCGACGACGCCTATCTTGCCGACGGTCTCCAAGAGGAAATATTGAATGCGCTGGCACGATTGCGCGAACTGACGGTCATTTCTCGGACCTCGGTGATGGTGTTCCGTCACAGCGCCGATAGCGCGCGCGAGATCGGCCGTCGGCTTGGCGTCGGTTCGGTGCTCGAGGGTTCAATTCGACGCGACGCCAACACATTGAGGCTCACGATCCAGCTGATCGACGCCAACGATGACCGCCATGTGCTCGCGGCAAATTATGATCGCGACCTGACCAAGATATTGGGCCTGCAGAGCGCCGTGGCGCGGCAGGTTGCCGATGCTCTCGCCGCGACTTTGAGCCAGTACGAGCGAGGCGAGTTGGACCGCGTCGGGACCAATAGCGGCGACGCGTACAATCGGTATCTCAGGGCAGTGGCGCTGTTTCGACGTTCCGTGCCGAGCGACGATTCCGGACTGGTCGAGCCCATCCGGCTGCTGGAGGAGGCCGTGCACCTCGATCCTGACTACGCCGACGCGCTGGCCCTCCTATCACAGGCTCATACGTGGAACTTCCAGGTCAACAGCCAGGCGGCGGACGCGAGCCGGGCAAAACAAGCATTTCAGCGTTCACTCGAAATCGATCCGGATCTCGCGGAGGCGCGGCTGGCGCGCGGCCTCTATGAGATGTACGTCGGCGGCGACTCGGAGCAGGCGCTGACCGACCTTGACGCCGTCGTGCGATTGCGTCCCAGCGCCGCAGCCGCGCATGCCGCCCTGGGCTTTGCGCTGCGCCGCCGCTCTCGTTTTGACGAAGCGCTCGAGCATCAAGTTCGCGCGTCGAATCTGGACCCCTTCAACGAAGTTTACTCCACCGGCCCTATAACCACCTTGATGGCACTGCGGCGTTATCCCGAGGCGATCGAACAGACAAAGCTGCTGTTGACCCGACTCCCCGACGAGCCCGATGGGTATCTCGCTCCCGCAGCCATCGAATGGCAGATGAAGCACGACGTCGAACCGTTGCGTGCGCTGCTGCGTGAGCACAGCCAAGTGTTCGATCCGAATATGCGCAAGGCGATAGAGGCAGCCATTGCCCGGACCGAGGGGCGATACATGGACGCGGCGAGATTGTGGCAGGGGATTCCGGGTGACGACCAGCTCAATCGCAAGCTGTTCATCGGCAGTCTATATCTCAAGGCGGGCAATCGGCGTGGCGCCGAGCAAGCCTTTCGTGCTGTCGAGCATGACGCCGGGGCGCAGGCGCAGCGCGCGCCACTCGGCCCCGACCAACTCCAGCCGCTGGCCTTGGCTCAATCCATGCTGGGCGATCACGCCGCCGCGTTGGCCACCATTGAAAGGGTGCGGGCGATGAATCCCGAGACGCGCGACGCGGTCAACGGCCCATATGCGTCGCTGTTGCGCAGCTTCATTCTGGTTCGCGGCGGGCGTGCGGCCGAGGGCTATGCCGAGGGCGATCGGTTGCTGCACGTGCCATTCGGCTTGCCGATTGATTTCATCGTTGATCCTGAGCCGGTGCGCCCGCTGCTCGAAAGCGATCCCCGCTTCAAGGCAATGCTCAAAGATCCGCCGCGTCTGTGAGCCGGGCGTTTAAGCCCAAACCACCGGTCCCGGTGCAGCGTACCAGGTACCGATCACCGGCTCGGCCATGGCCTCGAGACGGCTGCGTTTGATTTTCATGGTCGGCGTGAGGCAGCCGTTTTCGATCGACCAAGGCTCGCTGGTGATGACCAGGCGGCACAACCGCTCGTGACTGACCAGAGATTCGTTCGTCGCGCGCAGCAATTCCGCAAGATCGGCTTCCACCAGCCGGCGGGTGTCGGGCTCTGACAGCCGAGGTCTTAGATACTCATTCAGCATGACCATCGCATAAGGTGCGGGTTGACCCACCCCGGACACCATGGACTGCTCGATCATGGGATGAGCGTTCAAGCGGTTCTCGATCGGCGCCGGCGCCACGTACTTGCCCTTGGCGGTTTTGAATAGTTCCTTCTTGCGGCCCGTGATGCGCAGCTGCCCGTCGGACCGCTGCTCGCCCAAGTCTCCGGTCCGAAAGAAACCGTCTTTGGTGAAGCATTCTGCGTTGAGATCCGGGCGCTTGTAGTAGCCGACCAATGCGCCGGGCGACTTGATCAATATTTCGCCATCGCCATCCAGACGCACTTGCACTCCCGGCGAGGGCACTCCCACGTAGCCTGGTTCGCAAAATTGAGCCGTCGTGCGATGCGAGTAGGCAAAGTCCTCAGTCATCCCGTAGCCTTCGACCAAGTTCAATCCGAGCCGCCGGTACCAGTTGAGCAGCGCAACCGAGATCGGCGCCGAGCCGCTGACCGCCAGCCGCACTTCATCAAGGCCCAATCCCGCAAGCACCTTGCGTCCAACCGCGGCTGACGTGGCGGGATTGTCGAGCAGTGCATCCAGTTGCGCCGCGGGCATGGCGGCGAGCACTCCCTGCTGAAACTTCAGCCATAAGCGCGGCACCGAAACGAAAACGGTGGGCCGTGCCCTGCGCAGATCGTCGGCGAAGCTCGCGAGCGTGTCGGCAAAAAAGATATGGCCATCGCCGGAGTAGAGAATCGGGCATTCGACCGCGCCGCGCTCGTAGGCGTGTGCCAATGGCAAATACGACAGGATGCGGCGCGCCGTGCCTTCGGGCAACTGCACGTCCATATCGGTGAGACCCGCTTCGACTCGCCGCGTGATGCTTCCGAAGGATTGCATTACGCCCTTCGGTTGCCCGGTGGAGCCGGAGGTATACAAGATCATCGCCAGATCGTCGCCGTCGCGGGCAGGCCGGCCCGGCAGCGGCGCGGTGCGCGATACGATGTCATGCCAGCTGACACAACCGCTTGCCGCGCAGGCCGCGGGCGCCAGCGGTAGCGCAATACAGGGTACCCCGGCGGGCACGCCGCCGCGCTGCTGCTCCCAGGTATCCAGCCGGCCGACGAATAACAGGCTGGCCTCGCTATGTTCCATCACATAGCGCGCGTTCTCGGCCGATTCCGTTGGAAATATCGCGACAGTTGTGCCGCCCGCAATCCAGATTGCCATCTCGGCGATGATGAAATGCGCGCTATTTTTGGCGAGCATCGCCACGCGGTCGCCGCGCTGCAATCCGCGCTCCCGCATGTAGGCGGCGATGCGCCGCGCCTCGCCCACGGCTCGGCCCCACGTGATCTCTTCTACTTGTCCCGATCCGATGGGCTGCGTCATGAATACCACGTCGCGCTGCGCGGCTTCGTGCTCGTAAATGCGATCGAGTATCAGGTGATCGGCTGCCATTGTGATCCTCGCATTAGGCTGTTGACCGCTAATCGGCATTCGCACGTTTCTTTGCCTTGAGCAGCACGTCTACCGGCTCGGGCCGGTCGTCCCAATAATCCAGACGAATTCGGCCGTCCGGCAGCCGGCTCACCGTGGCGGGGGCTGCGCTGAACGTGCAGTACCAGCCGGTTGGCAGCACCACGGCGTTTCGCGGTCGGCCCAGACTGCGATCGAACACCAGCTCCGTTCCGTCCAGTTTGTAGCTCGCCGGTGCGGTATAGGTTTCCGCAATCCGCAGGCGCAAGGACTCGCCCGGCTTGACCGGCGCAAAAGGGATCACCACGACCCGCGCCTTCGTGGCGACCGCTTCGCCGACATTGATTTTTGCAGCCTGCAGCTGCGCGCCGCTCATCTCACGGGCTTCCAGCCGCTCTCCCGTGTCCAAAATACTGGCGGAAGGGTGGCTTGCTACGCTGCCTTCTCGAACGATGTTTGCATAGCCGTTCACGCCGGGCCTCGATTCGGTGTAGTCGTGATAGAGGCTGAATGCGTGCGTTTCGGGTTGCTGCAGGAAGTAGACGATCTCTCGGTCTTGATGCGCCCTTTCCGAGAGCCGCTCCTGTTCGTTCTCGCCCTGAAAGGGCGATTCCCAACTGCGCGCGCTCGTTGCGGCCTTGGGCAATGCCGACGTTCCCGTCTGTGCACCCTTCGCCGCCCGCAGCAGCAGCGGTGCTTCGCCCGCTCCGGCGTGCAAAAAGCTGATTGCGATCCGTCCGTCCGGCTCGGTCCGAATTTGCGAAGGCACGGACAGCTCCACGACCTCGTATCCGGGCGGCAGCACGATCTTATTGCGCTTGATGCCCAGCGGGCGATTGAAGACGATAGTCGTGCCTTCCAGGTGGTAGCTTTTCGCATCCTGGTAGGTCTTGACGATCAGCACGCGCGCTTGGCCCTGTTGCGGAACCGGACGCGCCAAGGTGACTTTGATGTAGTTGGTTTCCGGATCCGCATCCGGCATCAGGGGATCCATGCGCGCCTGGGCTCCGCTCACCACCTCAAAACGCAACGGGGTTCCGAGCATGGCGTCAATCACGCTTTCGTCGCTGGCGGCGCTGCCCTTGCGAATCGGGTTGTAATAGAACTTCGCCCCCGCGGTCGTCGCCGCCACTTCGTAGTAGATCTTGAAGCTGGCAGTCTCGGGCGCCAACAATTCGTAGCGCGTATACTCGCCGGCCTCAGTCTGGGTCAGCGCCGCCGCAAAATAAGGCGCATCCTGCGCTGAGCAGAATCGCGCGGCGATAAACAACGAAAACCCCAAGCAGGTTGCGTTTCGCATATTCAAGGGACGAGATCATAATGTAAGTCCGGCCGCCGGCCTATACGAATAGAAAGCACGACCTTACCCGGGGATTTATCACCATGAGAGTATCCAACGCGACCGCGCACGCGGCCCGCAAGTGTCTCATCGCGGCGTGTCTGCTGTTATTGGCGGCGAGCGCGTCGGCGGCGCAGCCCGTTGCACGCGAGCTGCCGCCCGGGCTGCAAATTCCGGCGGCCGCGCAACCCGGGCCGGGCTTCGATGTGGAAAAGGCGACTCAAGCCTATCTTGATCTGCTGTCGCCGGAGCAGCGCAAATTGTCGGACAGCTATTTCGAAGGCGGCTATTGGCTGCAATTGTGGGAATTGCTGTGGAGCGTCGGCGCTTGCTTGCTGTTGCTGGTCACCGGCGCATCCAGCTGGATGAGCCGGCTTTCGCAAAAAATCAGCCGCCACAAATGGATCAACACTCCCCTCTACGTGGTGCAATTCATCGTTGCTCTGTACCTGCTCGATCTGCCGCTATCCATTTACTCGGATTTTCTGCGCGAACGCCAGTATGGTCTGACCGAGCAGCCGTTCGGCGGCTGGATGCACGACCAGATTATCGTGTTGGTCGCCAACGCGCTGATTTTCGCGGTGGCCCTGACTTTGATCTACGCCGCGGTGCGCCGCGCCGGCTCGCGCTGGTGGATGTGGGCCACGGGACTGACCTTCGTCGTCTTGATGATGGTGCAGCTAGTCGTGCCGGTTTACCTTGAACCGCTGTTGAACGACTACAAGCCGTTGCCCGAGGGTCCCGTCAGGGAAGCCGTGCTCTCATTGGCGCGCGCCAATCAGGTGCCGACCAATCATGTGGAGTGGTTCGACGCTTCCAGGCAAACCACCCGGGTCAGCGCCAATGTCGCCGGCCTGCTCGGCACCACGCGTATTGCGCTCAATGACAACTTGCTGAACAAAACCTCCTTGCCGGAAATCAAGGCGGTACTCGGCCATGAGATGGGGCATTACGTGCTCAATCATGTTTGGAAAGGGCCGATTCTGCTGACGGTGCTGTTCGGCTTCGCCATGGGATTCCTGCACCTCGGCATGGATCGCGCGCTTGCACGCTGGGGAGGCCCCCTCAATCTCGGGAGTCGCGCCGATCCAGCGGCGTTGCCGTTGGCCGTGATTCTGCTCTCGATCATTCTCTTCCTGCTGGGTCCGATGCAAAATCTGATTACGCGCAGCTACGAGGGGGAGGCCGATGCATTTGGCCTGAATGCGTCACGTGAACCTTATGGTTGGGCCATGTCGGCGATGCGGCTCTCCACCTACCGGAAGATCAGTCCGGGCAAAGTGGAAGAGTTCTTATTTTACGATCACCCGAGCGGTTACCAGCGGGTGCACGCGGCCATGGTGTGGCAGAAGGAAAATCAGCTGCCGGCGGGCGGGGCGAAATAGGGCAGTACAGTTTTTTGGAGGTATCATGAGTCGATTCAGAATCGGTGCTTGCCTAATCGCAGCACTCGCACTGTCCACGCCGGCGCTACTTTTGGCCGCGCCGACCGCGCCGACCGCGCCGAATGTCGAGAAGAATGGCGATGGCGATCCGGAGAAATCGGAAGGAGGAAAGTTCGAGCCTTTCAAGCCGGAAGCCGTCAGCAGTGCAGGCTCGGTCACCGTCGGCGGCCAAACCATTTCCTATCAAGCCGTGGCCGGTACCTTGGTGATTCACCCCAAGGATTGGGACGACGTTCCGCGGGATCCTAAGGCCGGCGCAAGTCCGGCCTCCGGCGATGACGGCGCCGACAAGAATCCGAGCGCCGTCGCCTCCATATTCTACGTCGCCTATTTCAAGAGCGCCGGCGCCCCCCGGCCGGTCACGTTCGTCTTTAACGGCGGTCCCGGCTCGGCCACGTTCTGGCTGCACATGGGCGCGTTCGGACCTCGACGCATCGTCACCGCCACCGATGGACACACGCCGGCGGCGCCTTACTCCCTCATCAACAACACCTCGAGTTTGCTCGATGCGACCGACCTGGTATTCATCGATGCACCGGGCACCGGCTTCAGCCGCATCGCCGGCAAGGACAAGGAAAAGGCTTTTTTCGGCGTCGATCAGGATGCTTACGCGTTCTCCGAGTTTATCTCCCAGTTTCTCTCGAAGTACGGCCGCTGGAACTCGCCCAAGTATTTGTTTGGCGAGAGCTACGGGACGCCGCGCTCCGCGGTTTTGATCAATCAACTTCAAGCCGAGCGCTCGATTGACTTCAACGGAGTCATTTTGTTGTCTCAGATCCTGAATTTTGATCTGAGCCCCGACCGCCCGGCCGGCAATCCCGGCATCGATCTTCCGTACCAGACCGTGCTGCCCACCTATGCCGCGACGGCTTGGTACCATAAGAAATTGCCGGCAGAGCATCAGGACCTGGAGGCGCTGCTGGCCGAGGTCGAGCAATTCGCGATGGGAGACTATGCGCGTGCGCTCGCGGCCGGTTCGGATTTGAGCCCTGCGGACCGCAAGGCCGTTGCCGACAAACTGCACCAATACACGGGGCTTTCGGTCGACTACATTCTCAAGGCGGATCTGCGCATCGACGGCGGGGAGTTCCGCCAAAATCTGCAGGGCGATGCCGGCCTTGCGACCGGCCGGCTCGACACGCGCTTTTCGGGACCCGATCTCGACCCTCTCGCGCAGCGCGCGGATTACGATCCGCAATCGACGGCGCTAAGCTCGGCCTATGTTTCGGCGTTCAACGACTATGTGCGCAAGGAGTTGCGCTACGGCGAGGGCAAGACCTACAAAAACAGCATCGGGACCTTCGGTACCTGGAATTTCCAGCACAAGCAGCCGGGACAGCAACAACCCGCGACTTCGCGGCAGGGCTCAAATGTCATGCCCGATCTCGCGAATGCCATGAAGATCAACCCGAATCTCAAGATTCAGTTGAACGCCGGTTATTACGATCTCGCGACCCCGTTCTACCAGGGGGTGTATGAGATGCATCACCTGCCGATCCCGGCGAATCTGCAGGCCAACATCGAATACAAATTCTACGATTCCGGCCACATGGTGTATGCCAAGGACTCTTCGCTCAAGCTGTTGCACGACAATGTCGCCGGCTTCATTCGCCGGACCAGCAATACGAATGGCGCAGTTGAAAAATAGCTCGCGCTGCTACGGCCGGTCCGCCGGGGTTGCGTCCTTGAGGTAAGTAGCCAGCCACTTATGGACCTCTTCATAGAAGTGGCGGCTATCTTCGGGCTTGGTGATCCAGTGCCAGGCCTCCGGCCATACCAAGAGGCGGCTCGGCACATGCATGCGCTGCAAAGCGCTCCAGTTCTCGAGCGTGTTGTTGATGGGCACCCGAAAGTCCCGTTCCCCGATGCTCAGCAGCATGGGTGTCTTCCAATTGGCGGCGTAAGTAATAGGGCTCTGATCGCGCCAGATCGGATTTCCTTCCCAGGGCGGCCCGCCATTGGTGAGTTCGCGGCCATAGATGCCGTCGCTGGTTCCCCACTGGCTGGCGAGGTCGACTTCGCCGGCGTGGCTGATAATGCACTTGTAACGCGTGGTGGTCGCTTCGATCCAATTCGCCAGGTGTCCGCCATAGCTGGCGCCTGCGGCACACAGCCGTGAGCCATCGATGAATGAGTGGCGTTTGATTGCTTCGTCGACAGCCTGATTGATTTCCTCGCCGGGTGTTCGCAAAGGATCGAGCTTGATGGCCTGCGCAAATTGCTCGCCAAAGCCGGTTGATCCGGTGTAATCCGTCAGCAAGATCACGTACCCCGGCGCTGCCAGCAGGTGGTAATTCCAACGCAGTCCGATCTGATCCGGATTGTTGCTGGCGGCGCCGCCGTGGATCAGGACCAGCAGCGGGTATTTCTTGGCGGGATCAAATGCCGGCGGCAACACGAGCATGTTGTGTATGTTCCGGCCTTTGGCGCTGGTGAAGTAGAAGTGTTGCGGCGGCTGCCAATCGATGGACGCGGCTGCCGCAGTATTGACGTGGGTGAGATTGACGTGGGTTTTCCGCGCAGCGTCGACCCGGACTATTTCGGTCGGGGAGACTGAACTGCCGTAGCCGGCGAGCAGCACGGTTTTCCCCGCCTTCTCGGGTATTTGCAGCGAGGTATAGCCGCCGTGGGGCGGCTCGATCACCAGCCCAGGTTTGCCGCCGTCCGCAGAGACTTGGTAGAGGTTTTCCTTGGCGGCGTCCGGCACCAAGAGATAAACAATTTTGCCGTCGGGCACGAGCGCATATCGCGCGGTCTCTCGATCGAAGTCGCGCGTCACCAACGCAGGTTCACCAACCGCCGGCCAGGAAACCTTGTAGAGCCGCGGCAAGTGATAAACCTCGCCATCCTGAGGTTCATATTTGAAGTACAGTGACCTGCCGTCCGGACTGAATGAGGCTTCCTGGTATTCGCCCGGGAGGGGGGTGACAACCTTCGGTTCGCCGCCGTCGGCGGCCATGCGATACAAGTGGTATCCGACGTGGGCAAAGGCGGCGTTCCATCGTTCGGTGGTCGCGGTGAACACGATCTCGCGGCCGTCGTGGCTCCACAGCGGGGCCAAGGTGACGCTGGTCTCGGTTTCGCTGCCGGAAAAGCCCGAAGTGCGTGCCAATTTGGTGGCGGAAAGTACGTCCTTGGGCAGGGATCCGGGTTCGATCGATTGCACCATGACGGTGGGTTGACGATCATCCAACCATTGATTCCAGAATCGGATTGGAAAATGCTCGTAGGCGCGCACGTTGTATTTTCGTGCCTTGCGTTCCGCCGCGATCTTCTTATTGGCTTCGTCGTCCATGGCATTGGGGTAAACCATCGACTCGAATAGTATGGCCTTGCCATCCGGCCGCCATTTAGGACTCGCTGCGCCCGTGGAGATGTTGGTGAGCCGGCGCGCCTCGCCGCCCTCCGCGAGGTTGAGAACATAAATCTGTTCGGCATCATCCGATTCGCGCTTGGTGGTAAACGCGATGCTGCTGCTGTCGGGCGACCAGATCACGTCGTTTTCCGCAGCCTTGGTGTCGGTGATGCGGCGCGGCGGCTTGGATCCGTCGGCCGGCACCAGCCACAGGTCGCTCACGGCCTTGTCCGTTTCATAAGACGGCTCCAGGACGGAGAAGGCGACCCACCTGCCGTCGGGGCTGGCGATCGGCGCGCCAACGCGCTTCATCATCCAGAGCGACTCGTGAGTGATCGGCTTGGATTGCGCAATCGCCTGCGCACCCAGCCCCTGGCTTAACAACCACGCGGCCGCAATCAGCTTGATCGAATGGGGCATCGGCGTTCTCCTAAGGCGGCAATCTCATACGGCTTGTCCAATGAAGAGCACGTTGGCGAACCGAGTGCCCTGGCTCATGGGCTTTGCCTGCACCTCAAAGCCACATTCATGCAGAAGCGCGTGCCACTGCGCCTGACTGCGGCAGTAGGTCTTCACGAGCGAGTGGCCGCGCAGCAGCATCACGATCTTGTCGACCCACTGGCTGTAGCGAAAGCGCAAACCGCCTTCGGCATCGCCGACGCGCAGCAGCAGCAATCCCCGGACGGGCAATGCGGCGCGCACACGCCGAATCACTTGCAGCTGCTGTTCTTCAGTCATGTAATGCAGGACATCGAGAATGACGACGGCTTCGGCAGCGCCGAACTCGGCCGTGCGGATGTCTCCCTGGGAGATACCGCAAAGAGGGCCGAGGGCGTCGCGTGCACGCGCGACGTCGCTCGCCATCAATTCTATTCCGCGAATTGCGCGCGGCATGGGCGGCGGCCAACCCGCGGGCCAGCAGCCCTTTTCGTAGTTGGCCGCGGCCGCGCGCAACCAGGCGGTCAGCAATCCCTGACCGCACCCCAAGTCGAGAATGTGTTCTTTGTCCAGCAACAACCCGCGTTCGAGCAGGGCGCGAAACACCGGATCCGCACGCAGCTTGGCGCGCGCAAAGTTGTGGGCGAATCGACCGGCGGCACGGTAGGGAGCGCTCGCGCGATCGATCAACATTGCATCGGGCTGCATCTAGGAGCCTAAGCCAACGGCAGATGATGCGGCCGCACCAGCATGTGCCAATCCTGATGCTCTTCCAAGATCAGTTCGATGGCCGCCTGAATGCATTGCTTGATCTCAGCGGCGCTGGGCGGCGGATCATGCTGTTCGAAGGCGGTGCGAATGCGCACCACGGCACTTTGCAAGTCGACTGCGAGACGCTCGGACGTCGCGCTCAGTCGATAGGCTTCGGATTGCGCCAATGCGCCGTGCAGCGATGCGCCGAGCGCGGGGAAGAAGGTCGTGAGCACCGAGATCCAGACGGTGTGCAATGCGAGGTGCAGCAGAGCGCCGACGGCGGTCAATCCGAACAGTCCGATGTTCACGGAGTGGACCCGGTGCAGCAGGGCATGCTGCCTGATGGCAACCCGATGATGGTAGTGCGTTTGCCCCTCGAGAATGTTCACGGTCCAAAGCGCATAACTCGAAACGAATCCGGGATCGAACCAGGCATCAGCCAGCAGCTTGCGTGCCAAGGGCTCATTCTTGGTGCAGATGGCAGCAAGCTCATCGTTGCCGGCGACATGCTGATCCGGCTCGAATACCTGCGTATACCAATTTTCGAGCGAGCCGTGGCGCCCGAAGTCGAGCAGCGGAGCAACCAGCGGCAGGTACCAGATCATTTCGGCCGCGGTTCGTGCGCGCAACCACTGCCCCTGCCAGTCGCGCCGATGCCCCATCCAATAAATGGCGCTAACCGCGCCGATGACGATGACCTCGGCAACGGTCCAAAGTCCGACGTATGGATGCAGCAGACGCCGCGGATCATCCCAGCCCAGTGCCAGCGGCAGCACCGCGAACAGAACCGCTATGGCGCTCAGCAGATAAATGGCCCAAAAACCGCTGCGATAGCGGTGCCCAAAGTGCACCGCGCGTTCGTCGAACATCCTGTGCGACGGGGCGAGGGATGCGATCAACGGCTGCAGCCTTTCAGGCGGATTCGAAGCCGGGGGCGGAGGCGGATACTTCAAGCGTGCTCCGATCAGCAGCACGCGTTGAATGGTCTGATGCAGCGCCATGGGGCCTAGGAGCCTGTCTGACCCAGGATTTCATACGTGGTGGCGAAAATTCCTTCCGCGACGATCCCCAAGCTACCGTCGCCATAGTCGACCAGCCAATCGCCCGGTTGACCGCGCAGTTCCGACACGCCGTCCGCAAGCGCGACGTCGAACGGCTCATGCATTTGCACCGCCAGGATATGATTGGGCAGACTCATATAGCGGCCCGATTCGCCGGCGGCCGTGGGCGGTACCGGCCGGTACTTCTTGGTGAACTTCGCGTGCGATACCCGCCAATGCTGGCCGCCGTTGCCTGTCAGAATGGCGTCGCCGGGATGAGCATGCACGAAGCCCTCCGGCGTGCGCACAATGCACGCATCCTGGGTGAATCTCACGTCCACTTCACGTTCGAGCTTGCGCGCCTCGATATGGCGCGGGTTGGCGGAAACGGTGGTGGAGAATCCTTGTTGTCCGCTGCAGCGAAACGAGGGCCGTCGATGTAAATTCACGAGAGTGTGCTCAATTGATTTCAGTTCTTGCCGATCTCAATTGACCAGTCCGGTCCGGATTCCACTTTGTGGATTGCGGCGTAGCTGCGCTGATTGAGCGCCACGGCGAGATTCAGCAGGCTGTTGATGTAAACCAGGGGTTGACCGACCGGCACCTCGGCGAAGGTCCGCTGGTAGGGCGCCACAATCTCATCGATCAGTTTGTCCTTATGAAATATACGCACATGCAGCGGAGCACCCAGTGCCACGTGCAACTCATCGAACATGGCTTTGGGAATGTTCGTCCATACGTTGCCGAACTGGATATCCAGTACCGGAATGATGCCCGAAACCTGGCTTGCCGTGCGCTGCGGTTGGCGCAAGGCGATCTTGATCAACGTCTGCGCCGGCAACGGCGGCCCCACCTGCTCGAAATTGATCGCGCCGGCCGCCAGCCGCGCACCGGTGTAGGCGTAGACGTCGCGACCGTGAAAGGTGTGCGAGTCGTCGGAGCCCGGCCGCCGATTGACCTGCTCGTCGATTTCTCGCAAGCCGTCGATGCCGTCGCGCTCCGCAACCAGCGAAAGAAGGCCGTTATTCGGCCCCACGAAGTAGTGACCGGTGCGCGTCTTCAGCACCACCGACAATCGTTTGGTCCCGACACCGGGATCGACCACCGCGACGAATACCGTGCCCTCGGGCCAAAACTGTTCGGTTTGATAGAGTCGATAAGCGCCTTCGAAAATACTGGGATTTTCATGGCTCAAATCCGATATCAGCAGGTCCGGGGATACGGTATAGGCGACGCCCTTCATTGCGGATACTGCGCCGTCCGAGGTTCCGAAATCCGTCAACAACACCAGGGGAGCGCGGGCGGCGGCCAATGCTGAAAAGAGCGCGAGGAAGAGCGACGGCAATACTTGAGCTAGCCGCGGCTGTGCGCGGCGAAGGACGCTGCTGAGATTCACTTTTTCTGGTCTTCCAACGGATAAGTGCGTGCGGGTTGCGCGGTGGCCGGCGCCTGTGCGGTGGCCGCGGGCGAGTCAGCTTGCGGCACGGGCGAAGTCCGCGCGGCAGTCCCGCTGGTCAGCGCCAGCTGGTCGAGGAAACGCTGCGCTGTCTCCGGGGGGGCCGGAGCCTGGCCCGAAAAAATCTCGGATGCCGTGACGCCGGGCTTGTGATAAACGGACGCATTCGCCGATTTATCAATCGAAATCACGCTGCCATCCAGGGCGATACCCCCGAACAATCCGCGCGTGCGCGCGTAGGAATAAATCTCGGCGTTAAAGTTCATATCGGTCGCGGCGGAGCCCTGACGTCCGACGGGCCCGGTTGCCACCGAAGCATCCGCACCCAGGGTGAGCTTGCCGCCGGCAATGCCCTCGATGCCGCTCTTCGTTGTGAATACCAGGATGATGTCGGATGACTGCGCGCCGGCTTGAAAACCCCAGCTGCCGCCGGTCAATGAAATGAACACGGGATTGCTCCACGGCGAAGTCAGCTTGTCCCTGACCGTCAAAACACCGTTACCGTGACGACCGCCGAAGATAAAAGCCAGCTTGGTCACATCGGGTATCACCGCGATGCCGTACGCGTGAGCCAACAAGGTGTCCGGCAGCCGCACATCGGGCATGGCCTTGACCTCTTGCAGCACTTCGGTCGCGGTGAGCAGGCGCCCTTCTTCGCGTGCGCCGGCCCGCGCAATATCTACGATCATTGTGGCGCACAGCGCCGCCAGCAGCAGACCCGCCGATTTCAATCTGTTGGGCATTAGATACCTCCAATTTGGAAGGTAGTTTACCGCAACGGCGGGGCGGCGGCTCCGGCAATCGGCTGAAGCCGTGCCGCGTCAGCCTCGCGGTGATGGGCGCGAAAGTAGTCGGCAAGCCGCGACGTTGCCAGCATCACCTCGGGGTGACCGGCTCCCAGGGTACCCAGCAATTTTTTTTGTGCCGCCGCGAGCATCGGCTCGCCTTCCGCGGCATTATTTTCTTCGATCAACAGCCATCCTAGGCTCGCTTCGGTGCGGGAGGTGCGCCAGTTGGAGGATCCCGCCAAAGCGATATCGATATCCAAAGCGGCGCGCAACTCGGTCTCGGCAGCTGCATATTGTCCGCGGCGCAACAGCACCTCGCCGAGCAGCTGTCGCGTCGCCGCTACATAAAGATGCTGCGCCGGCAATGCTTGCGCATACACGGCGAGTGCTTGACGGGCATTGCTCTCGGCGGCGCTCAAGTTTCCCGCGTCGAGATCGAGCGTGGCGATCGCATCGAAGAAATAGCCCGTCAGGTAATGGTTGGCGCCCAGATGATTGGTGGTGATTTTCAGCGCGTTCATGGTGGAGGCCATGGCGCGCGCGGGATCGCCTTTGCGTTGGTATAGGATGCCCAAATCGGCCTCGATGGACGCGACGCGCTGATTGTCCGCTCCGAACACGTTGCGCTCGATCTCCAACGCCTCGTTGAGCGTTTGCTCCGCTTCGGTATATTTCCCGCGTTGCGCCAGGATGTGGCCCAGCGTCGCCAAAGCAACCGCGTGATCGGGGTGATTGCGGCTCACCGTTGCGCGGAATAGATTAAGCGCCTCGCGCTGATGTTGCTCCGCAATCATGTAGTCGCCGGACCAGACCGCTGCGGCCGCCAGCGCGCTCAAGGTTGCCGCGATTGCCAGGTGCTGATCGCCGGGAATGTTGCGATAGATGCGCAGCGCGTCGTCGAAAAGCTTCTTGGCGCGATCGGGGTCGCTCTTCGCGCTGAGCAGGAAGTTCCCGTATTGAAACACAATGTCGGCGGTTTCGGCGGATTGCGATCCCTCGCCGCTTTGCGAGAGGGCCACGGCCTGCTGCAGGTAGGCATCAGCGCTGACCAGGTGGCCCGCATCCGTCAAGGCCTGCGCCAGATTGGCAAGCGCCGCGGCGAGAACACGATTGTCGAGCGGGCGAGCCTCGCGCCGGATGGTGACGGCCTGCTCGAACAGAGGTATCGCATTTTCGCTCAATCCCTGACGCCGGTACGCCAGCCCGATGCTCTCGAGGAGTTGCGCGCGAACTTCGGGCTGCAACGTATCGTTGCTCTTGATTTTCTCCGCACCTTGGTCAAGCAGGTCTTTCGCCGTGACCTCCCTGCCTTGTGCCATGAAAGGGTCCGCTCGCGAAAAAACATCGACCAGAAAGGCCGAGACTTGCTGGGCACGATCGCGTTCCCGGGCGGTCGCGTCTCGGGCAATTCCAATGCGGTGGTTTTGCCACAGCGTTACTCCGGCGATCGTCACCAAGCCGACGAATATTGCGGCCGCCGTGACCACCGCGAACAGATTTCGGCGCAGGAACTTGGCGGAGTTGTACCGCCAATCGCCCTGGCGTGCGCGCACCGGCTGTCCCAACAAATGTCTCTGCAAATCATCTGCGAGGGCTTCGACCGAGGGATAGCGGCGATCCGGCTCTTTGCGCATCGCCATCGCAATGATTGCATCCAGGTCTCCGCTCAATCTGGCGCGCAGACGTTGCGGCGAGAGACCGCGCCGATCCGAGATGCGGCTGCGATCCAGGTCGGTCTCGTCCTTGAGCTTGGAAACGACGATCTGACTTGGACGGGTGGGATCGTCCATGCAAATGGCCCGCTCGAGCTGCAGCTGGCTATAGCTCAGCAGGCGGTACGGCGATCGGCCGGTCAGCAGTTGATAGAGGAGCACGCCCAGCGCGTAGATATCGGTCGCGGTCGTGATCGGGCGCCCGAGGACCTGCTCGGGAGCCGCGTTCTCGGGCGTGAGTATGCGTTCCTGCAGCCGCGTCACGGGCAAGGTATGCGACAGGCTTTCGGGCGCGAGCAGCTTTGCAATGCCGAAATCAAGCAGCTTCGGGGTCCCCTCGTCGGTGACGAATATATTCGACGCCTTGATATCCCGGTGGACCACCAAGTTGCGGTGTGCATAGTGCACGGCGCCGCATACGGCGATGAACAGCTCAATGCGCTCGCGGACAAACAAAGTTCGGCTGTCGCAGTAGGCGTCGATGGACTCGCCGTCAACATGCTCCATCACCAGATAAGGCGTGCCGTCCTCGAGTTCGCCGCTATCGATCAGACGCGCGATCGAGGGGTGATCGAGCGTCGCCAGGATGTGCCGTTCGCTGTGCAGTCTGCTGCGCAGCCGCGGGTGTACGGCAGCGTGCTGCAGCACCTTGATGGCCACGGTTTGATGATATTGGGAATCATCCCGTTCGGCCCGGTACACCGTGCTCATGCCGCCGTGACCGAGAATCGACACGATGCGGTACGGACCGACCCGCGAGCCGATCAACCGGTCGCGGTGATCCTCCAGCAAGGATTCGGCGGCCGCGCCGATGGCGTTCAGAAGCGGATCCGTGCGGGCGCCATCGAAGCTCAAGAGCGACTGCACTGAAACTCGCAAGTCCGAGTCATCGCCGCAAGCCTTATCCAAGTGTGCCACGCGCTCCACGCCATCCAGGTCGACCAGCTCTTCGAACAGGGATTGGATTTTTTGCCAGCGTGCGCGCGGTAGCATCGGGATCAAATGCCGTTAATTTCGTTCAGCAACCAGGCGCGTGCCAGGCGGATGTCGCGATGCACGGTGGCCGCGGACGCACCCATCGCCTGCGCGATTTCGTCATAGGTCATGCCGCCGAAGTAGTGCAGTTCAATCACCTGGGCCAAACGCGGTTCGAGTTGCAGCAGACTCTCCAAAGCGTCATCAAGCGCGACTACGTCGACATTGAAATGGGGCGCCGTTTCATTCGATCCATCCGCCGCTGCTTCCCGGGTGCCCGCATTGCGCTTGATGCGCGAGCGCGATTTGGCATGATCCACCAGCACGCGGCGCATGAGCCGTGAAGCCAGGGCAAAAAAATGCCCGCGATCCTGCAGTGCGACATTCGCCTGGATGAGGCGCAAAAAGGCTTCGTGAACGACCGCCGTGGCTTGCAATGTATGACTGCCGCGTTCCGCACGCATGTAGCCGCGCGCCAGCCGGCGAAGCTCGTCGTATACCAGCGGTGTCAATCGGTCCAAAGCCTGAGGTTGGCCCGAGCGCCATTCAGTCAGCAGTTGAGTGAAATTCGCCGGCACTTGCATCGTCAGGTACTCGCCACCGCGCAATACTTCAGGGCATCCCGGCTATTAAGGCTTTCCCTTAAGCATACATTGTTGCGCAATGTGAGGGGAATCGCGCGCGGATGTCGCTTACACCTATAGGACAGGGGATTGGGAACCCTTCTCGCTGTCCTTATCAACAATTTACTTCGGAGCATTTCATATGAAGGTAAGTCTAATCGCTTTAGGTTTGGGATGTGTAATCGCTAGTTCCGCTTTTGCCGATCTGCCGCCGTTCACCCCGCCGCACAAGGCACTCGCGGATCTGCCGCCATTCACCCCGCCGCACGTCACGCTGGCGGATCTGCCTCCCTTCACGCCGCCGCACGTCACGCTGGCGGATCTGCCGCCCTTCACGCCGCCGCACGTCGCGTAATCAGGGGGTCGAGATGCATCGACGTAGACTGACGGTTGCCGCTGCGGCTGTGTTCGCAATCGGCGCCGCATTTGCGGCTCAACCTACATCGCTTCGTGCGGATTGGGGCGAGGGACTCGTACAACATCGGTTGCCATGGATTCCCGGCACGGCCAGCCCGATGTCGGCACATGATCCATATGAGACGCTGTTGACCCCACCGCGATAGCGCTGAGGCATCTAACAGATCGGCGCGAGGCTCGAAAGGCCTCGTGCCGTTTGGATTGGCGCTAGACTCGTGCGCATCAATCCCATAGGTGCCCGTTGACCAATGTCATTGTGATTGCGCACCGCGGCGCGAGCGGCGAGCGCCCGGAGCATACCCTTGAGGCATACCGTCTGGCGATCGAGGAGGGCGCCGACTACATCGAACCCGACCTGGTCATGACTCGAGATGGCGTGCTCATCGCCAGGCACGAAAACGAGATCGGCGGCACCACCGACGTGGCACAGCATCCTGAATTTGCGGGACGCCGGCGCACCCAGATGATCGACGGTGAAGCCATGACAGGATGGTTCACCGAGGATTTTTCGCTTTCCGAAATCAAGAGTTTGCGGGCGCGCGAGCGCCTCGGGGATTTGCGGCCGCAGAATCGTCAATTCGACGGCCGCTTCAGCGTGCCCACCTTTGATGAGATCCTGCAACTGGTCATCGGAGCGAATGCGATCGGCGCCCGGAATCGACCGATCGGCGTGTACCCCGAAACCAAGCACCCGGAGCATTTTGAGCGCATTGGATTGCCCCAGGAACTGGCCGTGCTGGATACGCTACGCCGTTATGGCTACGCCGGCGCCGGCTCTCCGGTATTCATTCAATCCTTCGATCCGCGCAACCTGCGGCAGCTTCGCACCATGACCCGGCTGCCCTTGGTGCAACTACTGGAGCGGACGCTGGGCAACCTTGGGGAAATTGCCGGGTACGCCGACGCCATCGGCATTGCCAAGGCGCTGGCCAGCCCGCACAACGTGGCCGCCGCCCATGCCGCGAATCTCAAAGTCCACGTGTGGACCTTTCGCGCGGAAAACGAGTTTCTAGGCGTTGATTTTAGGATCGGCACCTCGCCGCAAGCTCATGGCAACCTGGAAGGGGAGCTACGGCACTACCTCGATTGCGGCATCGACGGCTTCTTTACCGACTTTCCCGCGATGGGAGTGCCGGTTCGAGATGCCTATATCTCGGCGCTCCAGCCGGTGCACCAGCCTTTGGCGGCGACGAGCTTGCCCGGGAACAAATGGCAGGGCCGATAGCTGCTGCCTTCCTTGCCCTCGAGCAAGAGGCAGTTCTCGCAGGTTGAGCCTTTGGCGTAGGTGGGATATTTTTTGGAATCGACCCGCGCCGCGTCTTCGGTGTAACCCAGCGCCACGGCCGCAGGGTCTTTGATGTCGACGCGCGGCGGTTCGGCGGCGCGGGCCGGACGCACCTGCACCGGCATCAGTGCCGCGACGCCGGCGGCTGCGCCCAAATTCTTGATGAGGGTGCGGCGTGCGCTGACGAATCGGGATATGGGTCGGCTCATGCGTGTCCTTCTCGATTTGCTATGCTGAGGTTTTTGGAAAATCCGTGCCCAGCATATCGGTTTTGCTAAAGATAGCGCGAATCGTCTTTTTCGCGGCGTTGATTTTCACCTTCTACAGCGCGGTGATACCGCCCCGGGAAGCCTTGCAGCTGGTGCCATGGGACAAGGCAGAGCACTTCATTGCCTTCTACACGCTGACTGGCCTGGCGGTTGCTGCCTACCCCAGGAGAAATCTGCTGGCGCTTGCGCTGATGCTATCGGCGTTCGGCGCGCTCATAGAAATCGTGCAGGGACTGCCCATCGTGCATCGCGATCGGGACTTTTGGGATTGGGTTGCCGATACGATCGCCATCAGCGCCGCGGTCGCACCCATGCTGCTCCACTGGTGGCGGCGGCAGGTCAGATCAGGTCAGAAGTACATCGAGATGAATAGCTGAAATACGTTGGCGCTGAAATTGTATAGCGGTTCCTCGCCCGGCTGGTATTGCGGTACGCCGTAGTACTTGATATTTCGAAAATCCAGGTAGTTGAAGTGAATGCGGCTAAAGTCGACCGTGGCGGTGCCGCGCTTGAAGAACTTCCAGCCGTCGGGCAGGAATGCGTAAGTGGCCTTGGCGCCGATGGTGTAATTGTCCTGGGCGGCGAGATTCTGATCGCGCGCCGTGAAGTTCTGCGAATCGGCGAACGGGAATAGGTCGCTGTAAAAAGTCGCCGCATTCTGTTTGTAGTAGCGCAGCCTGCCTTCGAATATCCATATATTGCGGATAGGATGGGTATAGTCGAGCTCGAATGTGTTTCCCACCACTCCCCAGGTGTCGCCATAGCGGCGATAGATGCCGGTAATGGCGGCGCGGTACGGCAGATAGTACTTCCCTTGCAGCTGAACTGCGGCGCTGGTGTGCGTGTCGGGATACACCTGGCTGGCCAGGGAATAGCCCTTCGGGTTGGATGCGTCCAGATAGCGGATCGAACGATAGGGATTGGCAAGGTATCCGGCATCGGTGATGATTTGCACGTTGACGCCGGCGATGAAGTTCTTGGTGATGATTTGCGAGACGCCGGCGCCGTAGCTGCGCTCGATTGCATGACCCAGCCATGCAACGTTCGGGTCATCCGCAGTTCCGTTGTTCTCGCCGACCTTGTCGTGAGTTTCCGCGAAGTTGAGGGTCACCGTCGTCAAGTCCCCGAACATGTCCTGGCTCAGCCCCAAGCTGACGGTATCCGAGATGTAGTCGCGCTCCACGCTCGAGATGTATGACGCCGTATAGGTGGTCTTGTCGTGGAGGTATTCCACCGTCGCGCTCTTTTGCTTGCGTTCGTCCTTGATGACGCTGGCCTGGCTTAAGACGTCGATTGACGCGCCGGTGACCTTGTCGACGAAGTAGTTGGCTTCGACCGCGAAATTCTCGGTAATTTTCGCGCGGCCGGTGGCCGAATAGCCCGTGATATCCATGCCGCCGCCGCTGTACTTGCTATAAAAGACGTCGGCGCGATTGTCCGGAAGCACATCGGCGCTCGTGCTGCGAATGAGCAGCAACGCGGCGATCACTGCTGCGCGAGCGACGATATGCCTATGTGCCATACGCTAGTTGCAGCCGCAGCCGCCGCCCGCGCCGCCGGTCGCACCGCGCGATCCCTCGCGGGACTCACGGATGTGATCCAGGTAGGCGTTGGAAATGGCGTCGCGATCCCAGGCCATGATGGGATCCGCCAGGCGGTCGCGCTCATAGGGTTTCACCCAGGGTTGAATGCTGCAGCCGCTGGAGAGCACGACGAGTCCGAGCAGCAAGATGGGCCAGAGACGCACGGCTTACTCCCGGATGAGTTGACGGATGCGGTCTTGATAATCGTTTTCGTCGCCGGGCTTGTAGCCGCGATGGATATAGCGGATTTGCCCTTTGCGGTCGATGATGACCGAGCTCGGCATTTCATCAACATGGTAGGCCTTGCTCACCGAGTTTGCCGGATCGAGCAGCACGGGAAAACTAACCGGCTTGCGGGTCAGCAGATCCTTGACCGCGGGTGCTTCCTTGTCGACGTTGACGCCGATCAGAGTAAATCCCGCCGGCTTGTACTTCTTGTACATCTGGTCCAGCAACGGCATTTCCTGCTGACAGGGCCCGCACCAGGTGGCCCAGAAATTCACCATGACCACTTGCCCCTTGTACTGGCTAAGGCCGCCCGGCTGTCCGGCCAAGGTCGTGAGCTGAAATGACGGCGCGGGGCCCGAGGCGTCGGCCGCGAACGCGCTCGAAGCGATGACGATTGCCGCCATCGTGCAGCGCTTGACCAAAGTTGAGGTGCTCTTGAACATGATCGTGACTCCTGATCAGTAGAAAACGGTTAAACCCAAGGTGGCTTCAATGTTGTCCACATTCTTGGTACGGCCCGTCAGGCTGGTTTCAAAGATGTGATCTCTCACATCCAAATGAATCGCCAGCCAATCGGTTATCAGCAGGCGCTCTCCCACTCCGAGATTGATTGCGAACTGATCGACATCCGCGAACTTCACATCGCCCATGCCGACCGTCACATACAATGCGGAATTGAATGCACGCCCGCGGCCGAGAAATATCTCGCCCGGAAGTACGTTGTAGCCTACGTTCAGGTCGTAATACGTGAAGCGTCTCCCAGAGTCGCTCAACACCGTGATGTCCGGAAAAACGTCCTCGAGACTGGTGTTTCCCGCCTTGGAACGGGCCACAAAGGCCTCCATGAAAATGTCTTCCGATATGTGGTACGCCGCGCGCACGCCATACAGCGGATTGGTGCCGAAGTCCTGAATGCTGAGCACACCGAAGTAGCCGCCAAGTTCGATGTCCTTGGCCTTGATCTTGGGCGTCTTCACCTCGCGGCGCGTGACCTGGGGCTCGACCACGGTCGGTTCCGCGGCGGGCGCGTCGACGACGACCTCAGCCGGGGCTTTTCCGCCGCGGTGAAACCAGCTACAGCCGCACAGCAGCGTCGCGGCTAGAAGAACACTGCTAAGCCGAATTTCCATTCTTCTAAGTCCTCGTACACATTCAGGTCGTTGAAGACGACATAGTGGCGCCAATCGAGGCGCCACAAAAATCGCCTGGTGATGAATCCACGCGCTCCCAGCGAGACGTAGGCGAGCGAGTTGCTTTTCTGCAGCGGCGCCGGCGGAACCCGGTCCTCGATATACTGGTACGCGCCGCCGATTCCCGCCGTCGGCGAGAACCACTTCCACTCGGGAATGAAGGTGTGCCGCAGCCCTAAGGTCGCGATGTAGCGGTTGTCAATGGTGCCGAAGGCCTGCTGCACGACCGCTTCGATGTCGAGGCTCGAAGTCAGGCTGAAGTCCGTGTAGGCGGTCACTAGATTCTCGCGATTGAAAACACCGTATCCGGCGCCCAATTCCCAACGATGGCTGGCGAAGTCCGGATACGGGGGTATCGGCGCAGGCTCGCCGGACTCAAGCAATGTGCGCGACAGGTCGGTGCGCCGCACCCAGCCCTCATTGCCGCTGGGCGCACGCACCTTGAACCAGTCCGTGCGGCTGTACAGCACGGTGACCAATTCGTCGCGCCCGATCACGTAAACGATCGGGAAACCCCGCCCCGGACCCGAATGCATCTCCAGGTACGGTTCGGTGACGACCAGCACCAGTTTTTTTTCTGAAGCCCTTGCTAGACCGAGATGTAACGCCTGCACCAACAGCACCAGCGCGAGCAGACGACGCATCAGGTCAGTTCGCTACAGGCGCAACAAATGGATCGTTGTAGAACTGGGCACCGATGTCCAACCATTCGGAGATCAATCGCAGTTCAGCAGGCGATAGATAGCCTGTGTGATCGAGTACGGGGTCATGGAAGCTACCGTCAAACATCCTCAAAAATGTTGTGGAACCAGCGGCGCTGCCGGCCGACATCGGCGGCGCCAGCGACACCGGCACCATGATCGTGGTCGGCGCGCCCGTCACCGGATCCGGAGGACCGGGCGCCGGCACCAACAAGTCCTGCAGCACGCCCATATTAAGCGTCTGCTCATTATGTGCAAACAGAAGTTGTTCGTACGATGTGACTACGGTGGTATCGACGCTCGAGGAATCGCCGGTCAAGGAGAGCTGTCCATTCGGAACCTGCAGCATCGCCATGGCATTGACCTGATTGTGACAGACCGAGCACGTGGTCGACGTCATCGCCACGCCGTTGACCGTATTGGTACGGCTCGCGAGGCTCCATACCGACTGCATAAAGAGCTGCTTCACGGGATCCGTGTCGTAGTGAATCGTGATCCGGCATTGCGCGCTCCACGCCGCGCAATTCGCATTGATCGGCGGTGATTCGCTCAGCCCCGTGGCCCCGGTGGCAAGGCCGACGAACGGGTAGGAACCCGCCGGAATGTCGAGATACGGGTAGGCGAACGGCGAGTCGGCCTGCGCCGGCGTGGTGCCGGCGGTCCAGATGCCGTCATAGATCACGTCCATGCTCAAGACTTGCGAGCACGGCGTGGTGCTGCCGCTGATCGCGGTGCCGTTGGCGGTGCAAGTGAGCCGCGCCAGAGTCTGCGCCATCGTCTCGCCGGCATTGGCAAATAGAGTCGGATTGGTATTCGGGAACGGCTGCCCGGTGGTCGGCGCGCCGGGATTGACCGGGTTGGTCAGACCCGCGCGGCCGTGCGAGGTCGGGTTGGTCGCGTTGACCATGTGGCATCCGTTGCAGGTCTTCGTTTCGCCCGGCAGCAGCTGCAGCCAGCTGGTATGTCTGGCCGTGATGCGCCTGGCGTTCACGTCGACGATGTCGATTGTGAACGGCACATTGGCCGGCACTTGAATCCGCACCGATCCATCGGGCTGGATGGGCGCATAGCCCAAGATCTCGCGCATCCCCATGCCGGCGGGTCCAAAGGCGGATTGATTGATCTTGCGAACGGTCTTGCCGGGAATCTCCACGGCCTTTTCAATTCTGATGAATCGATAGGGACGTGTGTAGAAACCGCTCTGGCTCGGGTCGGATACCGCGGAAATGCTGGGGGTCGACGTGTCGATGCCGTCGACATCGTACACACTGCTGATATCCAGCAAGCCCACGCCGTTGTTGGCCATGGTCTCGCCGGCTCCGGGGGTCGGCGCAGCATCGACCAAGATCGGAGGAGCGGGGGTTCTCGGCTGCAGGACAAGAGGCTCCATGACCATGGTGCCGACATCGGCGCTCAACAGCGGCGTCAGAGTTCCGGCGCCCAGGTCGTATACCCACAGCGTGTATTGCGGCGGCGCCAGCGTGACATTGGCGCCGGTGGTATTCGAGCTGGTGCAAAGATTGGTGGTATTCGGCGTCACGGTGGTGTCGAGCACCAGGCAAGGAGACCAGCTCACGAGCAATCGGTTGGTGCCGTCATACAACGGGAACACCGAGGCGAATCTTCCCCCCAACGAGGGCATGTTGGCGTCCGTCGTGACACCCAGCGTGGTCGCGCTCGCTTGCCCGTTGCCGGCGGCTCCGCCGGGCGATGCGGGCTGGTGGATCTCGACAAATCCTTCCGCGTTGATCGTGACGATGTCGCCGCCCAGCTGCGTGCCGAGGAAGGGGCGCACGATGGCGACCAGATTGCCGTTGGGCATCGAACGCGCATTCAAGAACTGGATGACATTGTTATTGGTGCCGGCCATGTTGGCGCCGGTGGCATGGCTGTTGGCGCCGTAGAAGAGCTCTTCCTTGGTGCCGTCCGGATTGGCGCGGTACAGGCTGATCTGATCGCCGTTGGTGGCTTCCCAGCGTCCGAAGAGGATCTGGCCGTTGTTCAAAACAGACGGCGTGTAATCGTGATTCGTGTTGAAGGTGATCTGGTGCATCTGCGTGCCGTCGGCGTTCATCACATGCAGAAGGAATATCGACTGCTGCTGATCGTCGGTCTGCGCCGAATATTGCGGTCGTCCCTCATCCAGCAGGATGGACTGAGTGGCGAGCTGACGGGTCGAGGAGAATGCGATGCGTCCATCCGCCAGGTAGTGCGCACCTACGTCGTGACCGGCGGTGATGTTGTCGTTGGTCAGCTGCGTGACGGTCTTGGTCGTCGCGTCATAAGTATATATGTGCCAATTCGGCTGCTTGGGATCGGTATTCTTCAATTTGGGATTGAGTGGTAGGCGCAGCGAAAACACGATCGTCGTGCCGTCCGGCGATACGTCGAGGTCGCGGACGTCGCCTTTGCCCTTGGTGATCGATGAGGTCACATTGACCTCGGCGCCGCCGGCGCTGGCTTGATCGCGGATGTACAGATCTCCGCCGGTGATCGATGTAATCAGATCGCGCGCATCGATGTCGGTGATGACGTTGTTGCCGCTGGTCGCGAGCACCGGGCGCTTGATATAGGCCAGGGGAAAGTTGGTCACGCCCGGGGTCAGCGTTTGACCTCCCGCGACTCCTGGCGCATGGCCGGTGGTGGCGCTGCTGCAGCCGAGCACCACGAGCATGGGCAGCGCGAGCGCTGCCAGTTTGAGTAATCCGTGACGCGGTTCACGCGGACTAAAAGTGTTCATTTTATGGCTACCTATACGCATAGTTTCGGATCGCAATCAGCTGCCTTGCGTGCGGGTGGCGTTATTGAACTTAATCGGTCTCATATGCGCATCTTCGTTCGATGTTCATATGCATACTGTTAACGCACTCACAGAAGAACTCGTTCATATCCGTTTCTCTGTGCACGCAGCGGCAGACCGTGCGGGAATCGACGTCAGGATACAGGTGTGATCTCGGTGCTCGGTATGTCGCGAAACACCGACGTCGTTCAGATGAGACATTACTTGGTGACTAACGGCCTGCGTATATTGCAACCTAAGTCGAACCCACAACTCACGCGAGTGGATGTGCATATGAAGTACGGGATGGAGAAACCAATGACGCAGATTGCACGCCGTGCGGCCGCGAAGCCGCACCTTGTAACGCTGGCGGTACGGGCCGCCATGTGCGCCGGTGCGCTTGCGCTGATCGGCGGGAGCGCGCTCGCGGCGGGACCCAATCCCGACCAGGCGACGCGTATTTACAACCGCATCGCCGGTGTGCCGCCGACGGCGCAGCAGCTCTCACAAATGACGGGCGCCGCGGATCCAGTCACCGCCGCGCTCGTGGCGACCAACGATCCGGCCTTCTACAACGACACCATCCGCAACATGGCCGCACCCTGGACCAACCGCGACCAGTCGGTGTTCGTGCCGCTGAACGACTACACGGCCACCGTGATCGGAATGGTGCGCGACAACGTAGGCTTCAACACGCTGCTCAGCGCCGACCTGGTTTACATCGGCGACGGCAAGTCCGGCGAGCCGACGTACTCGGCTTCGAACAACGCCATGTATGACGCGCTCGACGCCGGCAATGTGGACTTGAGCGCCCACTTGGTCTCCAGCACCCAATCCTCGCTCGAGGGGATTCCGACCACCGCGACCGCCGGGGTCATGACCACGCGCGGCGGGGCCAGCGCATTCTTCATCAACGGCACCAACCGGGCGATGTTCCGCTTCACCATGCTCAATCATCTGTGCAACGACCTGCAGCAGGTGATGGATACCACGCGGCCGCCGGATTGGATCCGCCAGGACGTGACGCGCAGCCCGGGCGGCGTGAGCACCTTGTTCCTGAACAACTGCATCGGCTGCCACAGCGGCATGGACCCCATGGCGGCGGCCTTCGCCTTCTACAACTTCAGCGCCACCGACGCGACCATGACCGATACCACCGGTCAGATCGTCTACACCGCCGGTCAGGTTCAGCCGAAATACCACATCAACAACACCAACTTCCCGCAAGGCTTCAACACGATGGACGATTCGTGGACCAACCACTGGCGCGCGGGTGTGAACTACAATCTCGGATGGAGCGCATCGCTCCCCGGCAGCGGCAATGGCGCGAAGTCCCTCGGCACCGAGCTGGAAAGCAGCGCCGCCTTCGCCAGTTGCCAGGTTACCCGGGTCTTCAAGACGGTGTGCTTGCGCGCGCCCAACAGCGCTGCTGACGTGAGCCAAGTCGCCTCGATGATCACATCGTTCCAAGCGCACAACTATTCGTTGCGGCAAGTCTTCGCTGAAGGCGCCGCCTACTGCATGGGGAATTGAGCATGAACGTCACACGCATCATCGGCTTGGCAGCACTCGCGGCGTCGCTGGCCTTAAGCGCCTGCGGCGGCGCCGGCGCGCCGACCACGACCAACCCGGCCCCTTCGCAGACCGTCACTGCGGACGCCTATACCGGACCGCCGGCGGCCACGGCCGACGTCACCGCCTTCCAGATCAATTTCTGGGCCAATGTGCGCGCGACCAACCGTTGCGGCCAATGCCACAATGCGACCAGTCCGGCGCAGATGCCGAACTTTGCGCGCAGCGACGATGTGAATCTCGCCTACGTGCAGGCCAACACCGTGGTCAACCTGGCCACGCCCTCGACTTCCATGATCGTCACCAAGGTCAGCGGCGGTCACAACTGCTGGCTCGCGGACCCCAATGCCTGCGGCCAGATCTTGACCACCTGGATCTCCAACTGGGCCAACGCCTCGGGTGCGGCGTCGGCCACCACCGTGCAATTGCAAGCCCCGCCGATGCAATCGCCCGGCCAGAGCTTGAATTTCCCGGCTGCCTACACCGAATACCAGAACACCATTTACACACTGACCAGCGTGCATTGCGTCCGCTGCCATTCATCGACCGCGGACCCATCCGTACAGCAGTCCCCGTTCTTCGCGGATCCCTCGTTGGCGGTAGCCTATCCGGCCGCGATTCCGAAGATCGACTTCACGGGCTGCGCCGGTGCCGGCGGCAACAATGGCGGTACCTGCGGAACCAACTCGCGCTTCTATCAGCGCTTGCTGACCGACAATCACAACTGCTGGGACAATTGCGCCAATGACGCGGCACTGATGCTGACGCAGATTCAGGCCTTTGCGGCCTCGATCACGCCGGCCAACATCGATCCCGCCTTGGTCACGAGCGGCGCCTTGACCCTGACTCAAGGCACCATTGCTAGCGGCGCGAGCCGCTACGACGCGGATACGATTGCCAAGTACGAGTTCCAGTCCGTCGTCAACAATACGACCTACGACACCAGCGGCATCGATCCGGCGGCGGATCTGACCATCTCGGGCAACGTCACCCTGGCCGGCGGCTGGGGCATCAACGTCGGCGCGGGCGGCAAGGCCCAGGCGACGACCCAGTCGAGCTCGAAGATCTACAACTTGATTCAGGCCACCGGCGAGTTCTCGATCGAGGCCTGGGTGGCGCCCGCGCTGGTCGCCGTCAACAACTCCTACATGGTCAGCTACTCGGGCGGCGATACCACCCGCAACTTCACGCTGGCCCAGACCAACCAGGACTATGACTTCATGCTGCGCACCTCGACTACGGCGCTCACCGGAATGCCGCAGTTACAGACGCCGGACGCCGCGATGGCTCTGCAGGCATCGTTGCAGCATGTCGTTCTGACCTATGACGCCGTGAACGGCCGCCAGATCTACGTCAACGGCGCGCTGGTGCCGGTTGCCGATCCGCAGAAGGGCGGCGCGATCTCCACCTGGGACAGCACCTTCGCGCTGGTCCTCGGCAACGAAGTGTCGGGCGATCGCTCCTGGCAGGGACTCATCAAGTTCGTCGCCATCCACAGCCGTTCGATGACTGCAGCGCAGGTGCTGCAGAACTTCAACGCCGGCGTGGGCGAGCGCTACTACATGCTGTTCGACGTGTCGAGCGCGACCGGAGTGTCGCAGGCCTACGTGATGTTCACGGTCAGCCAGTACGACAGCTACAGCTACCTGTTCTACCAGCCGACCTTCATCTCGCTGGATCCGACCGTCACGTCGAGCAATCTGCCCAGCATCGCGGTGCAGGGCATTCGCATCGGCTTGAACGGCACGGTCCCGCAGGTGGGGCAGGCCTACATACCGTTGAAGACGACGATCACCTCGGCGAACTACACGCCTCAAGGTGAAGTGCTGTCGCCCATCGGTACGGTCATCGCCCTGCAGAGCGGACCGCTCACCGACCAGTTCTTCCTGACCTTCGACAAGCTGGGCAACAAGTCCGATGTGGTGGTCGAGCCGATCCCGACCGCACCGCCGCCGCCCTTAGGTCCGGTGGTCGCCGATGTCGGTGTGCGCACCTTCGCGCAAATCAACTCCACGCTATCGCGGCTCACCACGGTGCCAGCCACGGATGCCAATGTCGTGTCGACCTATCAGGCCGTGCAGCAGCAGCTGCCGCCGTCGGCGACGCTGGAAGGCTTCTCGTCCGCCAACCAAGTGGGTGTCGCGCAGCTGGCCGTTCAGTACTGCAATGAGATGGTCAATAACCCGCAGTACCTGGCCAACGTGTTGCCGGGCGTAACCCTGAGCGCCTCGCAGTTCTCCACGCAAGGGGGAATCGACGCGGTCACCGGACCGCTCGCCGCCCGCGTCCTTGGCAGCGGTTTGAATAGCCAACCGGCGGCCTCGTCGATGACCGGATCTACCGGCGAACTCGACAAGCTCATTACCACGCTGTGCAGCACAACGGCATGCACGAACCTAGCTCGGGTACAGGCGGTCACCGCCGCGGCCTGCGCGACGGCCTTCGGCAGCGCCGACATGTTGATCAATTAAGCATCGGAAGAGGTTTTTAATTATGCGCAAGAAGTCAAAAGCTCCGGCGGGATTGAACGAACCGTTCCGCCACCAGGACCATCCCCGGCCGCGTACGCGCCGCGAATTCCTCGCGCAGGGCTTCATCACGGGAGCCGCCACGGTGGTTGCCCCGACCCTCGCCGGCATGATGGCCTATCCGCGCGCAGCCAAGGCCAGTCTCGCTACCGACATTCAGAACATGGTGAGCGCTTGCGGCATCACGACCGGCGCCGGTCTGATCCCCTTCATCGCCTTTGACCTTGCGGGCGGCGGCAACATCGCCGGTTCCAACGTACTGGTGGGCGGTCCGGGCGGGCAGCTCGACTTCTTATCGGTCGCCGGCTACAGCAAGCTCGGCCTGCCGGGTTCCATGGTGCCCAATGCCAGCGCCACGGGAAGCTTCGTCGACGCCAGCTTAGGATTGCGTTATCACTCGGACAGCGCTCACCTGCGCGGCATCAAAGCGCGCGCCAGCGCCGCGGCGATGGCGGGCACGAACGGCACCATCATTCCCGCGCTCTCGCAGAACGACACCAATACCAATCCGCACAATCCGATATACGGGATTTACCAGGTGGGCGCGCGCGGCGGTCTGCTCGATTTGATCGGCTCACAGAGCTCCGTATCCGGCGGCAATTCCATGGCTCCGCCGACCATGGTCATTGCGGCGGCGCAGCCGACCAAGATCTCCAGCTCCCGTGACAGCAGCGGCCTGGTGAGCACGGGGCAGCTCAGCTCCCTGCTGCCCACGCCTTCCGACGTCACCAACGTCTTGGAGTCGATGAAGCGCATCAGCGATGCCAAGTACGGGGTGGTGCAGGCTTATCCCAGTGATGCTGCATTGAATTCGGCCGCCATCGGCTCCACCGGCATCGAAGCGTGCAGCTACACCAAGGCCGCCTACATCGTCGACCGGTACAACAATCCGGCCGCGGTGAATCCTGACGTTGATCCCAACATCGTGGGCACCTCCGGCATATTCCAGACGGCGGAGTACCAATCCAACGGCTCCTATCAGACCACCGCCGCGGTCATGAAGCTGGTCATCGACGGCAATGCCGCCGCCGGCACCATCGAGATGGGCGGCTTCGACTATCACTCCGGCAACCGCATGGATGGCGAGGCGCGGGATCTCAATCTCGGCAACTGCATCGGCGCGGTGCTGGAATACGCCAAACGCGTGAACAAGCCGGTCATGATCTATGTGTTCAGCGACGGCTCGCTCGCCAGCAGCGGCATGATCGACAATTCGGTCGGCGGCCGCGGCAAGGGCGTATGGACCGCGGACAACCAAAGCGTCGCGGCGACCTACTTCTTGGTGTTCAATCCCAACGGCAAGCCGGTACCCGCGCAGTCAAATCCGGAAAAGAGCTTGCAGATCGGCAACTTCAATCCGGATGGCTCGCAAAACACGACGGGCAGTCCCGCGGGCAACAACGTGCCGAATCTGGCGCAGATGGTGGTCCTCAACTACATGGCGCTGCACAGTGCAAATGCGATATCCGCATGGCCGACGCTTTGGCCCGCTCCCAACTTGAACAACGGCTTGGGTACGGGAACGGCGCTGGAACCTCTGATCGCCTTCCAGCCGCTCGCCGGCCTGGTGAACGGCAAGGTTACCTGAGCGTCACACGCGCACGGTTTGTGACGTAGCGCACAAGCAAGGGTCCGACGGCGACGTCGGACCCTGTCTCATTCCAGAGACAATCTCATCGCCTGTCCCACTCATTGAAGGTACGCGCGCTTTGGATTGCGCATCTCGAAATCGCTGCATTTGCCGCGTCGGACTCGCAGTTCAATGATCTTTCACGAATGTGCGCCAGGTCATACAGAAATAGTGTGAACGCGCAGTCGTTGCGTTGACACTGCGGCTCGCATTGTGCGATTTTGCATAAGGTCTGATCAGGGCAAACTCGCCGAAAGGCGAGGGCGCAAAGCTTCCGGTCTACGGGTGTTCCTAGGACAGCGGGGTTACCAGCGTGATTGATGAATCGCGGCGCTGCGGCGTCAATTTAGGTTTTGCACGGCATGCGTAGAGCATTGCTCGCCGGCACGTGGTTGCTAAGCGCAGCCATGACTTCAACGTCGTTTGCCGCCGCGCCCAACATGGTGGGCAAGGACGCACCGGATTTTGTTTTGCGAGGCATGGATGGCAAGAATCTGCGACTGTCCGAGTTTCGCGGTCAAGTCGTGTTGGTGAATTTTTGGGCGCGCTGGGAAGGCGATTCGCGCCAGCAGATGCCGGCGCTCGACCGAATAAACACCACCTACCAACGTGCGGGTCTGGTGGTGCTCGGCGTGTCGGTGGACGAGGACCTGCGCCGTTCTCAGGAATTCGCGGCGGCCATGCACGTCTCCTACCCGATACTGTTCGATACCGGCTCCGAGATCGGCAGGGATTATTTGCTGCAAAAAATGCCCGTAACGATCTTGGTGGATCGCGCCGGCGTCGTGCGCTATTCGGTAGTCGGCTACAAGCCCGGCGATGAGCGCGTCTATCTCGATCAAATCCGCAATTTGTTGCGGGAGTAAAACGATAGGTCTGTTATGAATCTCAAGCATCCAATTGTGTCGATCATGGTTTGCGCGGCGCTGCTGTCTACCGCGTGCCTGGCAGCCCTCGCCGCGGGCGCGCCACCGCCCGTCGACCAGGTCGCGGCGGCCGCGACCCCGCCGCCTCCCGCTCCCGACGCCGCCGCGGCCCCCGCTACCGCGCCGCCTGTCGCCCCCGATGCACCCGCACCGGAACTCAAGACGCTCGATCAAGAGGTTCAAGGCCTGAAGAAGGATGTCGTTGACCTGAACAAGGATCTGTTCGTGCTGCAGGAGGAATTGCTGTTTCCCGCCAACACCCAGGTCGCCCTCTACGTTTCCATGGATGTCGGCACGTTCTTTGCGCTGGACTCCGTGACGGTGAAGATCGACAACAAGGAAGTGAAGAATTATCTCTATACCGCACGCGAGGCGGATGCCCTGCTCAAGGGCGGCGTACAGCAAATCTATCTGGGCAACCTCAAGGTCGGCAAGCATGAACTGGTCGCGTTTTTCAGCGGCAAGGGACCGGTTGAGCGCGACTACAAGCGCGGCGCCACGATCACCTTCGACAAGGGCGTCGGCGCAAAGTATCTGGAACTTAAGATCACTGACCGCGTTCCCAAGCATCAACCTGAGTTCATGATCAAAGACTGGGAATGATGCGTGCAAGGCGTGATTAACAGAATTCGGCCGTTCATTCTCGGCGGATTGCTGCTGGCATTGCCGCTGGCGGCGGCCCATGCAAAGAACGTCAAGCCCGATCCGAACGGCCTGGCGCCGCACGAAGTGCAGGATCTGCACTACGGGGACGTGCTGTTCTATTTCTATCAAGACGACTATTTCGACTCGATCACGCGTCTGCTGGCGGCGCGCCAGCTCGGGCGGATTCCGCACACCCAGGAGGAGGCGGAGTTGCTGCTCGGAGGCCTGTATCTGTCGCTGGGCGAGCATGTCGAGGCGGGAAGGATATTTCAGGCCCTGCTGAACAAGAACACCTCCGAAGCGGTGCGCAATCGGGCGTGGTACTACCTCGGCAAGGTGTGGTATCAGCGCGGATATCTGGAGGATTCCGAACGCGCGCTGCACCAGGTCTCGGACAAGATCGATCCGCGCATCAACGCCGAGCGTTACATGCTGCTCGCGCAATTGATGATGTGCGAGGGCCGCTATGACGACGCGATTGCCGCGCTGAGCAGGTGGCGCGGGACTCCAGATTGGACCGCTTACGCGCAATTCAATCTGGGTGTGGCGCTGGTGCGCAGGGGCAGGTTGCCGGAAGCCATCACCTATCTTGACCGGGTCGGCACCATGCAGACGCGCAGCGAGGAATTGCTGTCGCTGAAGGACAAGGCCAATCTGGCGCTGGGTTTTGCGCTATTGCAGGGTCAGCGCGGCGTCGAAGCCAAACCCATCCTGCAACGCGTGCGGCTCGAGGGGCCGTACTCGAGCAAGGCATTGCTTGGCGTGGGCTGGGCCGATGCCAGCATGGGTCAATTCAAGCGTGCGTTGGTGCCATGGCTGGCATTGCGCAAGCGCAGCCTGCTCGATTCCGCCGTGCAGGAGTCGTTTCTGACCGTGCCCTACGCCTACACGCAATTGTCGGCGACGGGTCAGGCGGCCGAATACTACAATTCGGCGATCGCTTCCTTCGACACCGAGCTCAAGAGTATCGACGATTCGATCGAAGGCATCCGCAGCGGCAAGCTTCTTGACCGGCTGTTGAGCGATGATAGAAAGGATACCCTCACCTGGTACTGGCAGCTGACCTCCCTGCCGAACGCCCCTGAGTCCCGCTACCTGTATGCGCTCCTGGCGAGCAACGAGTTCCAGGAGGGGTTGAAGAACTATCGCGAGCTCAACTTCATGAGCCGCAATCTGGATGATTGGCAAGATGACGTACTGGCCTACGACGACATGCTCGACACCCGCCAAGAAGCCTACAACCAGCGCGTACCGAAGGCCGACGCCGTCTTGGCCGCGACCGATCTGGACGGATTGACGCAAAAGCGTGTCGATTTCGAATCACGAATCAACGAGATAGAGAAGACCAACGACGTGGCGGCCTTGGGTACGCCCGAAGAACAGCTGACCTGGGCGCGCCTGAAGGCGATCGAGGAGTACCTGGCTGCCCACCCCGGCGATCCTGATCTTGCCGAAATGCGCGAAAAGCATCGCCTCATGAAAGGAGTCATGTACTGGCGGCTGTCGGCCAGTTTTAAAGCCAGACTGTGGAACGAGCGCCGCTCCGTCAAGGAACTCGAAGGTGAACTCAAGGAGACGCAAAGGCGTGCGGTTCTGGTCCGCCAGGCGCGCGAAGGCACGCCCCTGACCACCGGCGGCTACGCGGCGCGCGTTGCCGCGTTGCGCGCGCGAATCGATGAGATGCACCAACGCCTTGCGGACGCTTCGGACAAGCAGAATCAATTCCTGCAAGAACTCGCGATCCACGAGCTTGAGGGCCAGAAGCAACGTATCGAAACATACCAGGTCCAGGCGCGCTACGAACTGGCGGCGATCTATGACCGCACCTCGAACGGGCCGTCCAATGATTTGCCCGCTCCGCAGCCGCCGCCGGATTTAACGCCTTCCACGCCGCAGCCCGAATCGCCGCCGCCCTCGCCGCAGGGGGCCAATCCATGAAGGGCTCGGTCTCACAATTGACATGCGGCGCCGTCATACTGGCTGTATTGACCCTGGGCGCGGTGGCGGCGCGTGCCGCGCCTCCAAAGCCGGCGACCATCAAGGATCTTGATAATCAACAGGTCGATGTCAGCCCGGATCCGCCGAAAAACGTCGACGCGGCCAAGACCATGGAGAGCTATAAGCGCTTCCTTGATCTGAATGCGGGCGACGCCGCCTTGCGTGCCGAAGCGCTGCGCCGCCTGGGCGACTTGAATTTGGAGAGCTCGGAATCCGAACGCATCGAGCGCGAACTCGCCACCAACGAAGGACTGCGTGCCACGGAAGCCATTCATTTGTATTCGGCCCTGCTGAAGACCTATCCCAAGTACGAGCGCAACGATTCAGTGCTCTACCAGCTGGCGCGCGCCTATGAATTGAACGCACAGCCCGAAAAGGCGCTGGCTTCCCTGGACCAGCTGGTGGCGCAATATCCTAACAGTCGCTTCATCGATGAGGCGCAGTTTCGCCGCGGCGAGTTGCTGTTCTCCGAGAAGGCCTATCCAAAGGCGCAGGCCGCGTACGAGTCGGTCATCAAATCCGGATCCTCGTCTCCATTTTACTCGCAGAGTCTTTACAAGCATGGCTGGTCGCTGTTCAAGCAAGGTGAGAACGAGCGCAGCTTGGACTCGTTTGCCGGCGTGCTCGACTCGATGCTTGTTTCCAAGCGCGACCCGAATGCCTTGATCGAGGTCGACACCTTGACGCGGGCGAACCGCGAGTTGGTGGAAGACACCTTCAGGGTGATGTCGATCACCTTCTCCTACCTCGACGGTCCGAAAAGCGTCGATGATTTCGTGAAGCATCGAAAGCCGCGGCCCTACTCCTATCTGCTGTACGCGCGCCTGGGCGATCTATACATGGAGAAGGAGCGCTGGACGGATGCGGCCGACTCCTACCGCGCCTTCGTTTCCCAGGACAAGAACAACGAGAAGGCGCCTTTGCTCGAAATGCAGGCGATCGAGGCCTATCAAAAGGGCGGCTTCCCGCAGTTGGTACTGCAGGGCAAAAAGGAATTCGTCGAGAACTATAGCTTCGGCACTGCATTCTGGAAGGGGCGCGACCCCGGCAGCGAACCGAAAGTCGTGGCCGTGCTCAAGACCAACCTCAAGGACGTGGCGCAGTACTATCACGCCCAGGCACAGCGCACCAAGGACGTGGCCGATTATCAAGAAGCCGCGAAGTGGTACCGCAGCTACTTAAGATCCTGGCCGGATGAGCCAGGATCCGCCGTGACCAATTACCTGCTCGCCGACACCCTGTTCGAGAGCAAGCAATATCTGGACGCGGCGCAGGAATACGAAAGCACCGCCTATCATTACGGCGACCACGACAAGGCGGCCGCGGCCGGCTATGCGGCCATCATTGCCTACGGCAAGCAAGAGGACACGCTGACGGGCCTGCCTAAGTCGACGCTGCACCTCAAGACCCTCGACAGTTCCTTGAAGTTTGCGCAAACCTTTCCCAACCATCCGGAAAGCGCGCAAGTATTGACGCGCGCTGCGACCGAGCTATATGCGGCGAAGGACTATCTGCGCGCGGTCTCGGCCTCCGAGTCGCTGCTGGCAAAGCAGCCTCCGGTCGATAATTCCAAGCAGCGCATCGCTTGGACGGTGATCGGGAACTCCAGCTTCGATCAAGGCGTATTCGACAAAGCCGAGGTGGCCTATACGCATGCCCAGGCGTTGATGCCCGCGAACGATCCGGAGCGGGCGGTGATCGTGGAACGGCTTGCGGCCTCCATCTACAAGGAAGGTGAACAGAAGAGCAAATCCGGCGACAGCGCGGCCGCCGTCGAGGACTTCCTGCGCATAGATGCCTTGGCACCCACCTCGAAGGTACGCATGAACGCCGATTTCGATGCCGCGGCGCTGCTGGTGACTCAAAAGCAGTGGACTCGCGCCATCCCGGTGCTCGAAGGCTTCCGTCACAACTTTCCCGAGAACCCGCTACAGGAGGATGTCACCCGCGATCTTGCGGTGGCGTATACGGAAACCAATCGACCGGGGCAGGCGGCCCTCGAATTCGAGCAAATCTCGCAATCGCCCAAGGAAACCCCGGAGGTACAGCGGGAAGCGACGCTGCAAGCGGCCGATCTGTACGACAAGGCCGGCAACACCGCGAAGTCGAAGGCGATGTTGGAAGCATTCGTGAAACACTTCCCGTCGCCCTTGAACCCAGCAATGGAAGCGCGCAACAAATTGAGCGTGATCGCGGGCAAGGCGGGCGATTTTAGCGGCCGCGACTACTGGCTGAGGGATATCATCGCCGCCGACCGCTCGGCAGGGGCGGCCCGCACCGATCGCAGCAAGGTGCTTGCGGCCAGGGCGACATTGACTCTCGCAGCGCCGGCGCGCGAGGAATTCAAGAGCATCAAGCTGGTGGCGCCCCTCAAGAAATCCCTCGCCGAGAAACGCAAAGCCATGGAGGCGGCACTCAAGGCATACGAGGCGGCAGCCGACTATCAGGTGGCGGATGTCACCACGGCCGCGACCTACGAGAGCGCGGAGTTGTACCGGCAGCTGGGCAAGGACCTGATGAGCTCGGAACGTCCGAGAAACCTCAACAAGGATGAGTTGGAACAATACAACGTGTTGCTCGAGGAACAGGCCTTCCCCTTCGAGGAAAAGTCCATCCAGCTGCACGAGGTCAATACCGCGCGCACCAAGGACGGCACTTACGATGAGTGGGTGCAGAAGAGTTTTGCCGCGCTCGCACAACTTAACCCAGGCCGTTACGGCAAGGTAGAGATCAGTGAACAGCTGGTTGAATCGATTCGTTAGCGCCGGACTGCTTGCGCTGCTTGCGGGTTGTCACAGTACGCCGGCTCAGCCGGCGCACGCACCCGCGCCCGCGCCGGTCATTGCCGCACCGACATCGGCCAGCCCGGCGCCGGCCGTGCCCAGCGGCGGCGTTGCCGCTAACGGGGCCGTCGGCGATCCTGCGGCCGCGCCTGCCGCCGCGCCTATTGCAATTCCGCCGCGGGCGGCGCAGGAATACAGCCAGGCGCTGCAGCTCATGAAGTCGGGTCGCAACACGGATGCGGAACTGGAGTTCAAGCAACTCATCGCTGGTTATCCGCAATTTGCGGGGCCGCAATTGAATCTGGGATTGCTCTATTTGCGCGACTCACGGCTGACGGATGCCGAGACTGCCTTCAAAGCCGCGCTGCAGCTTGCACCGGCCAACCCCGTGGCGGGCGATCAGCTCGGCATCGTGGAGCGGCGCTTGGGTAAGTTTGCGGAAGCAGAGGCGGCGTATCAACGCGCGATTGACGCCGATCCAAACTACGCACCGGCGCATCTTAATTTGGGCGTTCTCTATGACTTGTACATGGCGCAGCCGGCTAAAGCCCTCGAGCAATTTGAGCGCTACATTGAAATTGCCGGCGAAAACAAACAAGTTGCCGGCTGGGTCGCCGAATTGCGCAAACGAGTCGGCGCGCCGGCAGCCGCCGTCAAGAAGGAGCCTGTATGAACACTGCAGCCACGGCCTTGAGTCTGACAATGCTGGGATTTGCGATGAGCATGGCGAGCGCGCAGGAGCCGCCGGCGTCGGCGGCCGGCCCACCGGCGGCCCCCCCGGCCGCGGCTAAGCCGGCCAAAGCGACCGCCCAGTCCGAGGCGGGCGAACCGCGTGCCAATACCTCCCGTCCCGCACCCGCGGCGCCTGCCTCAGCCCCGGCGGCAACACCCAGCGGCCGCGGAACGGCAGCCCAACCGGCGGCGCCCAAGACCCCCGGGACGGATCGCCTGGAATTGGGTACCGCGACGGTAACCGGCGATCGGGAGCAGCCGAAGGTCATGTACATCGTCCCCTGGAAGAAGTCGGATATCGGGGATCTGGCCGGCAAGCCCATGAATAGCCTGGTCGATGAGATTCTCGCGCCCGTGGATCGGGATGTCTTTAAACGCGAGGTGGTTTATTACAAGGCCGTGCAAGCCGATGCGTCCCAAAATGGTGCGCAGGGCTTGCCGTGCAAGCCGATGCGTCCCAAAATGGTGCGCAGGGCCAGCACCCGTCACAGGGTGAGAAGTAAGTCATAGCCGATTTTACGGAATCTGGTTGAATCACGTATTCGGAAGAAGGGATCTATTTAGGAGCGCGCAGATGAATTTCATGAATTCGGTAATCAATTTCTTCAAGGACGGCGGGCTGTTCCTGTACCCCCTGGCCTTGATATTCGTGGTCGGCGTATCCATCGCCATCGAGCGGTACGTTTACCTGACCCGCGAAACCATTCGAAATCGAAGCTTGTGGGATTCGCTGGTGCCCGCCTTGGGCGCCGGGAACTTCAAGCAGGTGGTGGGACTTACCCACAATTCCAAAGCTTCGATCGCCACGATTTTGAATTACGGGGTGGCTCGGGTGGCCAGCGCCCGGCGCCGCGATGACATCGAAAAGGCCATGGACGAAAGCCTGCTCGAAGTCATCCCTCGAATCGAGAAGCGCACTCACTATCTTTCGTCGCTGGCGAACGTTGGTCTGTTGATCGGATTGTTGGGCACCATCACCGGCCTCATCGGCGCCTTCAGCGCGGTCGCCACCGCCAACCCGGCGGAGAAGGCCAGTTTGCTGGCCGCGGCGATTTCGGTCGCGATGAACAACACCGCCTCGGGACTGGGCGTCGCCATCACGCTGCTGCTGGCCCACATGTTTCTGGAATCGAAAACCACTTCGCTGATCGACAGCCTGGAAATCGCGTCGGTGAAATTCCTGAATTCGATCACCGAACGGCAAACCGACAAGGCGCACGAGCCCGCTGCGCCCACTCCCACGGTTCGAACCTCTGCGTCTGCCCGCGGCAGCATCTAGATCGTTCAATCGTAGGATGGTGCTCCTCACATGAAGTCCAAAGCTGCACAACGAGTCCAACGCAATCACGCCCGCTATCACCAGGGGCGCGACGATTTGAACATCGTGCCGATGATCGACATGATGGTGATCTTGGTGTTCTTCTTGATCTTCACGGCGGTCTTCTCCAAGACGAACATCCTTCAGCTCAATCTCCCCGCGAACAACACCGCTCCTGTTGAGTTGCCGAAGGGACTGAAGCTCGAGGTGATCATTCGCCCCAACGATCTGCTGGTCAACGACAAGAATTCAGGCCCTCTCAAGGTCATCGAAAATACCTCGGGCGGTTACGATTTGGATCACCTGTCTGAGTACATGCGGCAGGTCAAATCGCAGTTTCCGCAGATGACCGACGCCACGGTCCTATCGGGACCTTCCGTAACCTATGACACGCTGGTGCAGGTCATGGACACGGTGCGCGTGTATCAATTGCCGACGGCGCCATTTTCCAAGGCGGAATTGTTCCCTGACATCGCCATCGGGGACGCGCCAACATGACTTCCTATCGCATCAAGCGCCATCGCCAGCGCAAGCATGGCGCCAGCCATTTTGCGCTGGTTCCATTCATCGACATGATGACCATCCTGGTGGTGTTCCTGCTGGCGCATACCGCCGACGTGGACATACTGCCCAACACCAAGAACATTTCAATTCCGCAGTCGATCTCCGAGCGCAAGCCCAGCGCCGCGATCGTCGTCATGATCACGACCGACTCGCTGTATGTGGATGGTCAACCGGTCGGCACGCTGCAGGAACTGATCAAGAATCAGGGCCCCTTCTTCGCGCCGCTGAAGAATGCGTTGATGGCGCAAAACGAGCGCAGCCTGCAAAAGCAAACGGATATCGCCAAGCGCGAAGTGACCATCATGGGCGACAAGAGCACGCCCTATGCGGTGCTGAAGAAAATCATGATGACTTGCAGCGAGGCCGAATACGGCAAGGTATCGTTCGCGGTGGTCGAGCGCGAAAAGGCAGCGACTTAAATGGCTGCCTCCAGTCCCGCCGCCCGTACTCCCGCAGGCCTGGTGCCTTACTATCGGCGCTATGATTTGCCGTGGTCGCCGTCCGAGGAGACCGAGCGGCGCTTCAGGACCATCCTTCGTAATCTCGCCATTGCGGCCTCGATCATCGCCTTGATCCTGCCGTTTCTGCCGCGGCATGAGGTCATCACCAACACCGAATCGCTGCCCGAGAGTGTGGTGCAAGTGGTGATGGAACCGCCGCCGCCACCACCCCCGCCGCCGCCGCCGAAACCGGAGAAGCCCCTCGAGAAGGTGCCGGTCGAGAAGGTGCCGGTGCCGGTCGACCCGCGCGTCAAGGCCTCCAAGAGCGGCTTGCTCGCGAACCTGGATGATCTCGCGGCCCTGCGCCAGATCGATCTCGATAAATTCGCCAAGAACCAGCCGAAGACCACCGACCCGGGCGATGTCAGCCAGGTGACTCGCAGCCTCATCACTTCGAAGGTCGGCGGCAGCAGCGGCGGCATCAGCGCGCCGACCAGCAGCGGTCTGGCCTCGGGCTCGGGCTCCTTGCGCGGAATCTCCACGACCCAGGTCAAAGACCCGAATCTCGGCGCGGGCGGCCAGGCGCAAACCCGCGCCGGCGGCAGCGGCAAGGCCTCGCGCAGCGCGGATGAAATCGCGCTGGTGTTCACCAAGAACAAGGGCGCGATCGATGCCTTGTATGCCCGCGCTTTGCGCGACAATCCGGCGCTGCAGGGCAAGGTGGTGATCGAAATTACCATTTCACCCGCCGGCGACATCACCGCGGCGCGCGTCATATCCTCGGAGCTCAGCGACCCTGAATTCGAGAGCAAGCTGCTGGCGCGCATCCGCCTGTTCAAGTTCGAAGCGAAGGATGTGGCCGGGCTGACCGCCACCAAACCCATAGACTTCTTCCCGGCCGGATGAACATTCAATCTGAAATCGAGTTCTTCAGCGATTTGGGCCTGGTCGACAAGGCAAGGTTCGTCACGCGCTTGATTTTTGAAATCGCCGAGGAGGCCAAAGTCGGCACCGGCGACGGCGGCGACGCGCTGCGCTTCAGATTTGCGAACGAAATGAGCCAGCGATTGGCGCGCTTCACCTACCAGCTATTGGGCGAGGATGCGGCGCGCCCGCAAGACGACGTCGTGATCCGCATGCTGCTGGGCGTGCGCGCCGACAAGAACGCGCAGCGCATCATGCATAACGCCTATCGCCGCGTTCTCACGAGCTTCGAAAGCTTCGACACCACGGTCCTGCTGAATACTCATTGAGCGACCACGGCGCCGCTGCGCTCGGCGGACTCGGCCGGCTCGCGCGTGTCCGCCTCGAACAGATGCTGTAGTTGCTCGGCCGATTCCCGGGTGGTTTGCTGGAATTTGCTGTCATCGTTCTTCACCGCCTGCTGCCTGGCCAGAGTTTCCTCATCGTGCACGCGGAATGTACGCACGGTCTCGACCGCTCTCGATTTGGAAAGTCCAAGCGCTTCGAGCACCTGCTGCGACATTTCCAGGCTCGACACCAGAGTCTCCCGTATCTGGTAGCGCACTCCCAGGTCCATCAAGCGGAAGGCGTGCTGCCGGTTGCGCGCGCGCGCGAAAATCTTCAAATGCGGGAAGTGCTTGCGAATCAGCTCCGCAGTGCGCACCGATGCCTCGACATCGTCGATGGCGAGCACGAAGAGCTCGGCATTCTCGGCATGAGCGGCGCGTAACAATTCCAGCCGCGATGCGTCGCCGTAGTACACCTGGTTGCCGAAACGGCGCACAAAGTCCACCTGAGTTTGATTGGCCTCGAGCGCGGTGAACGCTATTTTTCGTGCCAGCAGAATGCGGCCGACGATCTGCCCAAAACGGCCGAAGCCGGCGATGATCACCTTCGGATAGAGCTCAGCCGGGGTGTCGAATGGCCGGCTCTCCGCTTCGTGGGCCTTGAACGTGACCTCGTAGAGCGCGAGCAGTACCGGGCTCAAGATCATGGAAGCGGTCACCACGAGCACCAATAGTTCGGCGGTTTCCGTGCCCATGATGCCGAGGGAGGCGGCAAGTCCGAGCAGGACGAAGGCAAATTCGCCGCCGGAGGGCAAGCTGATGGCAAGTCCGCGGCTCGCTACCGGCGCCAGTCCCGACAGCTTGCCGATGATCCACAGTATGATGATCTTCAGCACCATGAATCCCAGGGTCAGGCCCATGATGAGAAAAGGTTCCTCGCGCACCAATCCGAGGTTCGCCGACATGCCGACGCTCATGAAGAACAGGCCCAGCAGCAAACCTTTGAACGGCTCGATATCCGCCTCGAGCTCGTGGCGAAATTCGCTGTCCGCCAGCAGCACCCCGGCGAGGAATGCGCCCAGCGACAAGGACAATCCCACTTGACTGACCAGCAGCGCGGTCCCCAGCACGATCAAAAGGCCCGCCGCGGTGAAGGCTTCTGCAACGCGGGTGGCCGCAATGATGCGCAGCATCGGGCGCAATACGTAACGGCCGCCGATGATTACCGCGCCCAATACGGCGATCAGCTTGATGACCAGCCAGCCACCGGAATCCGCGGTCTTCGCCGCGTTCATGCCGAGCAGCGGCAGCAGCGCCAGCGCCGGCAATACCGAGACGTCTTGGAACAGCAATATGCTGAATGAGGCCCGGCCGAACTGCGAGTTGAGCTGACCGCGTTCGGCGAGCAATTGCAGCGCCAGCGCCGTGGATGACATGGACAGGGCGAAGCCGATGACCAGCGCGGCTTGCCAGGATTGGGCGAATAGGAAGTAGGCGGCCGCGCCCAGGCACACCGTGGTCGCCGCGACTTGTCCGGTCCCCAGCCCCAAAATCGATTTGCGCAGCACCCACAGCCGCGAGGGCTGCAATTCGAGGCCGATGACGAACATCAGGAGTACGATGCCGAACTGCGCAATGTTCTGCGCCGTGTCGACGGTGCTGATCAGCCCTAAACTGGCGGGACCTATGATGATCCCGGCGGTGAGGTAGCCGAGCACCGCTCCTAGCTTGAAACGGCGGAAGATGGGGATCGCGATGACCGCCGCTGCGAGAAATATAGCGATCTGCGCCAACAAGCTCATAATATTTCTCCGTAGGAGTCCCAGAGCCTAGCATTATGTATCGCCAAAGCATTCAATTTCCCGTCAAAGACGCCGCGCTGCGCGAGGATGTGCACGAGCTCGGCGGATTGATCGGCGAAACGCTTCGCGATCAAGGCGGCGAGGAGTTCTTCCAGCTCGTCGAAGGCGATCGGATCGCGGCAATCCAACGCCGCGAAGGCGAAGCCGCGGGCGCCGCGGAATTGCAGCAGCGTACCAAGGCGCGCACGCCGGCGGCCGCCACGGATCTCACGCGGGCGTTTTCGCTTTGGTTCATGGCGGTGAACACGGCGGAAAAGGCGCATCGCGTGCGGCGCCGCCGCGAGTACTTGAGTGATTCCAAAACGTCCCAGCCCGGCGGTATTGCCGACTGCATCGCGCGCTTGCGGGCCGGCGGAGTGACGCTGCCGCAGATGCTGCAATTGATCGGCACCATGAGCATCGAGCCGGTATTCACCGCGCATCCGACCGAATCGACGCGCCGCACGATCTTGCGCAAGCAGCAGCACATTGCCCATGACCTGTTGGAACGTCAAAACGCCGCCTCGACCCGTGCGGAGCTGGGCACGCTGTGGGCACGGGTGCGGCTGCAAATTACCAGCATCTGGCAGACCGAGGAGCACCCTCGCGAGGGTCTGACGGTGGCCGACGAGCGCGAGCACGTGCTGTTCTACTTGATCGACATTCTCTACCGCGTGGTACCGCTGTTCTACGAGGAAATCGAGGCGGCACTGGCCCACGCGTATGAGGTTTCCGCCGAGTCGCTTGATATTCCGAGCATCCTGCATTTTGGCTCCTGGGTCGGCGGCGATATGGACGGCAATGCGGATGTGCATGGCAAGACCATACGCGAGACCCTGCACCGCCATCAGCAGCTGATCGTTTCCACGTATTTCACCGAGTGCGAGCAGCTCGCCGAATCGCTGAGCCAAAGCGCGAGCCGCGTCGCTGTGAGCCCGGCCCTGGCCGAGCGCATCGATCTTTACAGCAACCTGCTTCCCGGCGCGAAGGCGCTGGCGCCCGCGCGGCATGACCGCATGCCATATCGGGCATTCTTCGGTCAAATCAGCGAGCGGCTCAAGGCGGCCTACGAAGGCAGGCCGAATGCGTATCAGAATCCGGAAGAGTTGCTGTCCGATGTGGCGCTGGCGGCGGACAGCCTGCTGCAGAATCGAGGGCGCCACGCCGGATACTTCTTGGTCCGCCGCCTGATGCGGCGGGTGCGAACTTTCGGATTTCATCTTGCGACGCTCGACGTGATTCAGCATGCGCACTTTCACGATGAGGTCATCGCGCAGGGCTTGGATGTGAAAGGCTGGCCTGCGCTGCCGGCCGAGGAAAGATTGCGGCAATTGCGCGATCTGTTGCTGCGCGACCAGGGTCCGACAGCCGCATTTGACGCCATGGGCCGGCGCAGCCTATGGGTCTTCGAAGCCATCGCCCAGGCACGGCATAAATTCGGCGGCCGCGCGATAGGGCAGTACATCGTGAGCGGAGCGCGCGGGCCCGAGGACATACTCGCCGTGCTGCTGCTGGCACGATGGGCCGACATCACCGACAAACGCACCGGCGAGTGTCCGCTCGATGTCGCGCCCTTGCTCGAGTCCATCGAAACCTTGGAGACGTCCGGCGAAGTACTGCGTGCCCTGCATGCCGACTCCGCCTACCGCCGCCATCTAGCCTCGCGTGCAAATCGACAAATGGTGGTGCTCGGATACTCGGACACCAATAAGCAGGGCGGGATTGCGGCTTCGCGCTGGGCCTTGCAGGTCGCGCAAGTTCAATTGCTCGAGGCGGCGCGCGCGGCCGGCATCAGCATATCGATATTTCACGGACGCGGCGGCACGCCGGCGCGGGGCGGCGGCCGCACTGAACACTTGGTGGAGTCGGTGCCGAGCGGGGCGATTCGCGGCGTGTTGCGCCTGACTGAACAAGGCGAGGTGGTGAATCAGAGTTATGGACTGCGTCCTATTGCAATGCGTACCCTGGAGCGGACGTTTGCGGCGGTCGCCTTGGCAACCGCCCACGCCGCGGAGACGCCCTCGATCGCGCCGCTGCAATTTGCGGCCATGCGCACCATCGCTGCGCACAGCCTCAAAACCTATCACCAGCTGGTGTTCGGCAGCGCCGAGTTTTTCGAGTATTTTCGCGCCGCCACGCCCATCGATGTCATCGAACGCATGCATATAGCTTCCCGGCCGGCGGCGCGCGCCGGCGCCGGCGGCGTGCAAGCTTTGAGGGCTATTCCCTGGGTTTTCGCCTGGACGCAAAGCCGGCACATGCTGCCGGGATGGTTCGGTTTCGGCAGCGGATTGCAAGCCGCGGTGGAACTGCACGGCATTGAGGCCATCCTCGCCATGGCGGCACAGTGGCCGTTCTTTGGCCACTTGCTCGATGATGTGGAGGCGATGCTGGCACGAACCGATCTGGAGGTGGCAGGCCACTACAACGAACTGGCGGACAAGGAGCTCCGCGTGCATGCGGATTCCATTGCGAGAGAGCACGAACTCAGCGTGAGCCAGATACTGCGCGTGCGCGGCGCCGCGAATTTGCTCGACAGCGATCCGACCTTGCGGCGCTCGATCATGTTGCGCAACCCCTATATCGACCCGATGCACCTCATGCAAGTGGATCTCCTGCAGCGCTGGCGCGCCTCGGGGCGCCAGGATTCCGCATTGTTCTCTGCGCTACGATCGACGATCAACGGCATCGCGCAGGGATTGCAGGCGACCGGCTAGCTCTCTTAAGTTTCTTCGACACCCAGCTCCCTCAGGATCGCCTCGCGAAGATCCTGAACGGCGGGACTGGATAGTTTGCGTGGATGCGGAATGCGCACCTCAAAAGTCGCCTGGATTCTTGCCGGCCGCTGCGACAGCACCATGACCCGGTCGGCCAAATGTATGGCTTCCTCGACATCGTGAGTTATGAGAAGCACGGTGTGGCGCTCCTCGGCCAGCACTCGCAACAGTTCGTTGCGCATGCGAAGATTCATCAGGGCATCGAGCGCCGAGAACGGTTCGTCCATGTAAAGAATTTCAGGCTTGACGACCAGCGCGCGGGCCAGCTCCACGCGCTTGAGCATTCCTCCCGAAAGCTCGTGCGGGTAGCTCGACTCGAAGCCGCGCAGGCCGACTATGGCGGCGTAGTGGTCGGCCAGCATTTCCTTGCCGCGTGCGTGGCCGTCCAAACCGAACATCAGATTCTGCTGCACCGTGAGCCATGGAAACACCGACCCGTGCTGCGTGATCAGTATGCCTTTCGCGCTCGGCGAGCTGAGCTCAGCGCCGTCGATCAGAATCGAACCTCGATCAGGACGCTCAAAGCCGGCGACCACGTTCATCATCGTGGACTTGCCGCAGCCGGACGGGCCGACGATCGCAACCGTCTCGCCGTCGTTGACGGCGAAGCTCACTCCATCCACCACGGTGAGCGCGCCCGCATCCGACGGGAAACTCTTGTGGATGTCGGCGACGACGATCTTAGCGGACATAGCGCCACCTGACGGACTTGTGCCTTTCAAGCAGGCGCATCACGCCATCCAGCATGAGTCCGATCACGCCAATGATGATCATGCCGGCGATGACCAGGTCGTAGCGATTGCCGGCGTTGCGGGAATCGATGATCAGGTAGCCGAGCCCCGAGTGCAGCGCAATCATTTCGGCGGCGACCACAACCAGCCATGCGACTCCGAGCCCGATTCTCATGCCGACGATGATCTGCGGCCACACCGCCGGGATGACCACCTGCCGAAACAGTGTGTAGCGCGAGACGCCGAAGTTGTCCGCCGCGCGCAAATACCGCCGCTCGATGGTGTGCACGCCGGCCGTGGTTTGCACGATCATTGGAAATACCGAGGAGATGAAGATCAGAAAAATCGGCGAGACATCGCCTACACCGAACCACAGTATGGCGATCGGAATCCAGGCGATGGGCGATATCGGCCGCAGCAGCTGAAAAATCGGATTCAAGGTCAAATAAGCACCGCCGACCCAGCCCATCCACAGGCCCAGGGGAATCGCGAATATCACGGCGAGCAGAAATCCCGTACCGACTCGAAACAATGAGGCGCCGATGTGTCCGAACAAGGTGCCGTCGCGAACCAACTCCAGCATGCCGGCGACGACCTGCAACGGCGTCGGAAAAATGGCGCTCCTGGTCGCATCGACGATGATCCACCAGGCTGCGATCAGCAACGCGATCACCGCCATCGACGGCGCAATTCGCCGGATTCTCTGCGCGAACCCCTTGTTCATGACCATCGGCCTGACCGGACGTAGGCGGCAATGCGCCACGACAGGCGATCCCATGCGGACTTGGGCTGCGGATCGACGATGACCGTCATCTGGCCGCTGGCATGCGCGCTGCAGGCAAATTGATACCTGGAAGCCACGCCGAAGGGCAAACGGAAGCTCTGTCCCGGCATCATCAACACCGGGCCGAAGATTTGCGGCACGTCATCGCGGTTGATCAAGAGGAGATTGTCTCTGATACCAAGCGTCAGGCGGATATTGGACGGCAGGATTTCAACCTTGTCTCCCGCCATGCGCCGCGCCCAGGTTCCTCGGGGGATCTCGAAAATCTCATCGCGCGAGCCGGCATTGATCGGCAGCATCGCCGCCCACAGCAGAGGCGCGAGCGCCGCCGCGCCCAATGCGCACAGCAATATCCAACGTCGCACGGTCATTGCTTCAACAACTGTTTGACGTCATGCACATAGTCATCGACGCTGTGCCCGAACGGCATCATCGCGCGCAAACTACCACCGCGATCGACAAGATAGACAAACGAGGAATGCGCCATGGCATAGCCGTCCGGGGTCGGGACCTTGGTGGCAATGATGCCGTAATCCTTGCGCACTGCGGCCAATTGCTCGGCCGTTCCGGTGCCGCCGATGAATGAGGGGTCGAAGTTGGATAGATAATCGTGCATGCGTTTCGCGCTGTCCCTTTCAGGGTCGACCGTGACATAGACGACTTGCAGATCGGCGCCGGCTGCACCGAGCTGCTTGCGCGCCAGGGCAAGCAGCGCGAGGGTAACAGGGCAAACCTCGGTGCAGGAGGTGTACCCGAAAGACAACAGGACGACCTTGCCGCGATAGCGGCTGAACACCAGATCGCTGCCGTTCGATCCGCGCAGCGTGAAGTCCGGTGCAATCCGCGGCGGACTGAACACGCCCGCCTTGAGCGCGTCATCGCCGGCGAACACCGGAGCGAGAAAGACCAGCGACAGCAAAAACGTGCCCAGCCGCATCGCGCTCGCGCGCTTCGCTTCACAGTTGAATGAGGGCGGGATGCGCATTCTTCGCAAAGGTTTCATCGACATAGTGTTCGTAGGGGATTGGGTGCTTGATTGTCCCTGCCTCGAGCGAGAGCTGCATCAACTCTTCGAACTCCGTCCGTATCATCCGTAAATCGCCATAAGTTACGCGGTCCACGGGATTGTCCATCACGAATTGGATAATCTTGGGGTCCTGATTGAAAAACTCTCGCCCGGCGGCGATCGCGACCGCCTGCGCACGATTTTCCGGGCGCGCGTCGAGCCAGGCTCCCGCCCCCAACACGTGATTCACGAGATCTTGCACCATCGCCGGGTTCTCATTGATGAGTTCCTCGCGCACGGTGAGGACGCAGCAAATATAGTTGCGCCATTCATCGCGGGTCATGCGAAGCACTCTGGCATAGCCCGCGCGCTGCGCGGCAGCGCCGAATGGTTCGCCGGTGCAGTAGCCGTCGACCGCATTGGCATAGAGTGCGGCCGGCATGTCGGGAGGCGCCATTTCGATGATCTGGATGTCAGCCGGTGTCATGTTCTCTCGCGCCAACATTTTTCGCAGAAACAGAAAGTCGACGGCGAATCGGCTGGGAATCGCGATGCGCTTGCCCGCCAGCTGCCTGAAGGTTTGATAGGGGGAATCGTCGCGTACCATGATCACCGCACCCGAGCGGTGTCCGAGAGAAACAATCTTGGCGGGAATCTTCCTGTCGGCCAGGTCCATGACCAGCGGCGCCAACATGTACGCGGCCTGGATGTTTCCCGCCATCAGCGACTCTTTGACCTCCGGCCAGCCGTTGTACTTGCTGTATTCATAAGTAAAGGGGCTGCCTGCGGGGGACGCCCGCTTGTTGCTGGCCGCGCGTGCGACGCAAGCCACCGGCAGCGTAAGGTTGCAGGTGACCGGCAATCCCCCAACCAAGAGTGAATTCCCTTTCTTGCCGGCACAGGAGATCGCGCTCAACGGCAGCGCCGTCGCGAGGGCTGCCTTCAGTACGTCGCGGCGATTCAGCATTCGGGTACGTTCACGGCCAGGCCGCCCTGCGAGGTTTCCTTATAGATGGTCGACATATCGAGCCCGGTCTGGCGCATGGTCGAGATGACTTGATCGAGCGATACCTTGTGTGATCCGTCGCCGCGCAACGCAAGCCGGGCGGCATTGATGGCCTTCACCGAACCCATGGCATTGCGCTCGATGCAAGGGATTTGCACGAGGCCGGCCACTGGGTCGCAAGTCAGACCCAAGTTGTGTTCCATGCCGATTTCCGCGGCATTCTCGATTTGTTCGTTGCTGCCATGGAGCGCAGATACCAAGCCGGCAGCCGCCATGGAGCATGCGACGCCGACCTCACCCTGGCATCCCATCTCCGCGCCCGAAATCGAGGCGTTTTGTTTGTACAGCATGCCGATGGCGCCGGCCGTCAACAGAAAGCGAGCGACACCGGCGTCGTCCGCCCCGGCTTCGAAGCGCCGGTAGTAATGCAGCACTGCGGGCACGATGCCCGCGGCGCCGTTGGTGGGTGCGGTGACTACCTGTCCGCCCGCGGCGTTTTCCTCGTTGACCGCCAGCGCGTAGACGTTGACCCAGTCGAGCGCATACATGGGATTGGCGGGATCGCCGCTCATGAGCTGGCGATAAAGTTTTGGCGCGCGCCTTCTCACGCCCAACACGCCCGGCAGCAATCCTTGGGCCTCGAAACCGCGACGCACACATTCCTGCATCACTTGCCAAATGCGCGTAAGGCCTGCGTGCACTTCGGATTCGCTGTGCCAGGTGCGCTCGCGCGCCAGCATCAGCTCGTGAATTTCCAATCCCGCAGCCTTGCCATGTTCGAGCAGCCGGGCGCCCGATTCGAACTCGAACGGCGGCGTGGGGCGCACGGAGCCCGCATTCGTTTCCTCGCCGGCCCGAACCACGAATCCGCCACCCACGCTGTAGTACTCCTCGCGCGCCAGAATCTTCAAGTCGCGGTCGTGTGCGGTGAAACGCATGCCGTTCGAATGGCCGGGCAGCACCTGATCGTTGTGAAACAGCAGATTCAAGGGCTCGTCGAAGTCGATTTCATGCTTGCCCAACAGGCGGATGCGCTTCGCGCCGCGAATTCGGCGCAGCGCCGGCTCAACCGCCGAAGAGTCGATGGTTGCGGGAGCAAAGCCCTCGAGGCCCAAGAGGATGGCGCGATCGGTGCAATGGCCCCGGCCGGTCAGCGCCAAGGAACCGTACAACTGCGCCGAGATCTGTGCCGTGCGTGCCAGCAGGCCACGGGCTTCGAGCAGTTCGGCGAAGCCGCGTGCGGCGTTCATCGGACCCATGGTGTGCGAGCTGGAGGGCCCGATTCCTATTTTGAATATGTCGAAAACGCTCAAACTCATGCGCGCAACCAGGTGAATTCGGATCGCGAATCATACCGCCGCCATCCGGTGCCGTGGGGAACTCTACAAGTCGGCAAAATGCTAGACTGAGCCGCCATTCGGAGTCGTTCGCTGGCTGTCAATTTCAACGGAGTGTCCTATGACTCGCTATCCATTGATTCTCGCGGCGCCGCTGCTCTTGTCGCTGTCGCTGCTCGGGTGTAAGCACGAACCAAACAAACCCGCACCGGTCAATACCGCCAATATCACTGCGGCGATTGCCGACGCCAACAGACCGGATGCCGACACCAAGCGTGACGCCAATCGCAAGCCCGCGGCGACGCTGGAATTCATTGGTGTGCAGCCGGGTGAACAAGTAGGCGAACTCCTGCCGGGCGGTGGCTACTTCACCCGTCTCTTTAGCAAGGCGGTCGGTCCGACGGGGCATGTCTATGCCCTGGTGCCGGAGCGTCCGGCCAATGCACCGGCCGACATGCCGGACCTTGCCGGCGCGGTGAAGGCCATTGCCGCCAATCCCAGTTATGCCAACGTGAGCGTGGTGGTGATGTCCATTACCAAACTCGCCCCGCCTGCGCCGGTCGACGTGATCTTCACTTCGCAGAACTATCATGACCTGCACAATTTCCCGATCGACATCGGCGGCTTCAACAAGAATGTGTTCAATGCGTTGAAGCCCGGCGGTTTGTATGTGGTTTTGGACCATTCGGCGCCGGCCGGCTCAGGATTCAGCGATACGAAAACCTTGCACCGTATCGACGCAGAGGCAGCGAAAGCCGAGATCATGGCTGCAGGATTTGAGTTCGTCGGCAGCAGCGACGTTCTTGCCAATCCGGCGGATCCTCGTTCGGCAAACGTGTTCGATCCCAGCGTGCGTGGAAAGACCGACCAGTTCATTCTCAAATTTCGCCGCCCCAAGAAATAATAGAGCGACGTACCTTTAGCCTTCTGAGCGTGCGGAGGGCTAAAGGTTGACGCGCCAAAAAAGCGAACTCTGAGGCGCCTAAACTGTCAACCGAAGGGGATGCTCCCGCGTTGATTGTATAGGTACGAAAGGACTTAAGCGTATGATTTTGCTAGATTTTCGGGTGATCGCTACAGCCGCCATGCTGGCGCTGCTGAGCGCCTGCGTCACGCCGCCGCCTCGCGTCTATAGCGTTCCTGCGCCACAGCCGCCCCCGCAGCGAGTGTTCGTTTACCCGGCCAATGGTCAGACCGCGGAACAGACCGCACGCGACCGCTACGATTGCCATGTTTGGGCCGTACAGCAAACCGGCGTGGATCCCAGCCGTCCGGGAAGCAATGCCTATCAACGGGTGGTGGTGCAGCCTTCAGGTGTGGCTCCAGGCTCCGGCGTCGTCGGGGGCGCCGTCGCCGGCACAATCATTGGTTCTATCATCGGTGGACCGTGGAATGCGGGTGCCGCGCTGCTGGGCGGAGCCACGGGTGCCATCATTGGTGGTGCCGCGGAATCGAGCGCCAATGCGAATGCGCAGGCGCAGGCCCAGCAAGTTCAGCAACAGATCAATCAGAGCAATGCCCAGGTACGGGCCGGCTCGGACTCCTACCGCCGCGCGTTCGGCGCCTGCTTGGAGGGCCGCGGCTACACGGTCTCATGAGCAGAATTGCCGCAGTTTATTTGTCGTTGATCCTGAGTGCGGCTGGTATCCAACCGGCCGCGGCCGCGGATGAACATGCGCGACCGGAGCAACCGGCTCCTCAAAACAGAGGCGTGCCCGCGCCTCGTGCCGGCGCGCCGGCGCCCCGACCGGCATATGATGGCCACGGGCAGGTTTTGGATTCTCGATACAACCACGGCCGATACTATCCGCCGCAAGGGGCGGTGAGACCGGCACTCCCCACCGACTACCGGCCGTACTATCGCGGCGGCCAGCGCTACTACTTCAACGGCGGAGTGTGGTACGCGCCGCACGGCACGGGATTCGTGGTCGTGAGGCCGCCGGTCGGCGTGGTGATCGCGGTATTGCCGGCTTACTACTCGACAGTGTGGTTTGGCGGCATTCCTTACTACTATGCCAACAACGTGTACTACTCATGGCAGCCGGACCAGAACGGCTACGCGGTGGTCGATCCCCCGGATAACGCCGATGCCCCTTCGTCGCCGCCCGATGACGCGCAGCAGGACCCGCAGCAGGATCTGATCGTTTATCCCAAGAACGGGCAGGCCAAGGAACAACAATCGGCGGATCAGTACGACTGCAATAATTGGGCGAAAGGCCAGACCGGCTTCGATCCCACGCAGCCGGATGGAACAGCGGGAAATTCGGCCGCGAACCGCAACAACTACGACCGCGCGACGGCGGCTTGCTTGACGGCGCGTGGCTATCAAGTCAACTGATCATGCCGGTCGCTGGCTGATTCGCGGAACAATTCTGGTCGACGAATTCTTGATGCCGCGGCATTGCCTCCGCGCATCTGCGTACCACGGTGCGTATGTCAGTCAAATTGGTTTGAATGGCCTGCTGCTCGAGCATATCGGCCAGCGGATCGTAGCCGCTGGGCATGACATTCTGGCCGATCAACACATGTAGCCAGCTCTGCACGGGGAAAAGCTCATTATCCTCGCGCTCGATGCGTCCGTAGCTGCGAAACAAGTCGATTCTTTCCTGCAAACTATCCGGCGGCGCAATGTTGCGGCAATGGCGCCATAATTCGCCGTCGTCCCGCTCCGTCATACGGTAGTGGATGATCAAGAAATCGCGCACACGCTCATATTCGAATGCGAAAATCTTGTTGTATCGGTCGATGTCGGCCGGCCTGAAATTCCGGTCGGGGAACAGCTTCAAGAGCACCGCGATTCCGCGCTGAATCAGGTGAATACTGGTCGATTCCAGAGGTTCCAAAAAACCCGCGGAAAGGCCGATGGCGACGCAATTTTTATTCCAGAAAAGCTTCCGTCTGCCGGTAGAAAAGCGCAACGACAAGGGGTCGGCCAGAGCCTTGCCCTCGATGCTCGACAATAATGCGTCCTGCGCCTGGGCGTCGCCGATGAAGTTGCTGCAATACACATATCCATTGCCGACGCGATGCTGCAGCGGGATGCGCCACTGCCATCCGGCCGGCTTGGCGGTGGCCAGGGTGTGCGAGGCGAACGATCCGGTTCTTTCGCACGGCACCGCGGCGGCGCGGTCGCATGGCAGCCAGCGATTCCAATTCTCGTACCCGCTGTGCAGAGCGTCCTCGATCAACAAGCCTCGAAAGCCCGTGCAATCGATAAACAGGTCCGCGGCGACGCGCTCGCCGCTTTCCAGGGTCACCGAATCGATAAACCCGTCCTGCGGCCTTAGCGACACTTCCTTTACCTTGCCCTCGGTCCGTACCACGCCGCGCGCTTCCGCGTAGCCGCGCAGATATCTTGCGAACAGCCCCGCATCGAGGTGCAACGCGTACGTGATGCTGTCGAGGGGCGTTCCCGGGGCGCGGATCGGTCGCATGAATTTCCCCATGCGCGCGGCTACCGCCTGCAGCGAATAGTCCTCCAGCGGGCCGGCCTGGCCTTGTTGAAGCATCTTGAGCCAGTACGCCGAAAAGGGAACGCGCTCCATGTCGAAGCCGGTCTGGCCGAACGGGTGCATATAGGAATGACCGAGGCGCGTCCAATCCTTGAATTCGATGCCCAGTTTAAAAGTCGCCTTCGTTTGGCGGATGACATCGTTTTCGTCGATGCTCAAAGCCTTGATGAAATCCATGATCGGCGGAATGGTGGCCTCGCCGACCCCGATGGTTCCGATCAGTTCGGATTCGATCAACTGAATCCGGCAGTGCAGGTTCTTCAGGAACTTGGAAAGACTGGCGGCGGCCATCCAACCGGCCGTCCCTCCGCCGACGATGGCAATGCTGCGAATACGGTTGTCGGTCATGGGATCGCCCTCGAGCTTCGCGATAGCGCTACCAAATGGTACCGGGTGAGGCGCTGCTGCGCTCTGAATTATAGTGGCACCCAGGTGCGATCTGCGCCATTTGCTACACTACGGTGGCATTGAGTGTCGCAGAGGAACGCAGTGAAAAGGACGCCCAGACGCAGTCGTAATGCGGTGACCATGCACGAGGTCGCCAAACATGTTGGCGTTTCGCCCATGACGGTGTCCAGAGTGATCAGCGGCGATGCCAACGTCCGCGCCGAAACCTTGCAACGCGTTCAAGAAGCAATCAAAGAACTCGGCTACACGCCCAACGTCGCCGCCCGCAACTTGGCGAAGGCCGCGACGGTGCATATCGGCTTGCTGTACAACAATCCGAGCGCCGCCTATTTGAACGAACTCCTGGTAGGCGTTCTCGAGCAAAGCAGCGAAGTGGGTTGCCAGATCGTGCTCGAGAAGTGCGGCGTACGCAACGAGCGCGCTGCCATCGAGCGGCTGCTTCGCGACGGCATCGGGGGCATCATTTTGCCGCCGCCGCTTTCGGATTCGAAGGTGGCTATGGCGGCGCTGCGCGAGGCGAGAATTCCCTTCATCGCAGTGGCAACCGGCCGGCCCGAAGTGGAGGGGCTTTCTGTGCGAATCAATGATTTCGAGGCGGCGGCGGCCATGACTCGTTATCTCTTGTCGCTGGGACATCGCAATATCGGTTTTATTGTCGGCGCGCCAAATCAGACGGCCAGCCTGCAACGCCAAGCCGGGTTCGGCGCGGCGCTGCGCGAAGCGGGTTTGCCGGTGCACTCCGAATGGGTGAAGCAAGGATCGTTCAGCTACCGTTCTGGATTGGTGGCGGCCGAGCAAATCTTGAGCGCGCAGCATCGTCCCACTGCGATATTTGCCAGCAACGATGATATGGCGGCTGCCGCGATCGCCGCGGCGCACCGCGCGCGCCTCGATGTTCCCAAGGATCTGACCATCGTCGGATTCGACGATACGCCGTTGGCGACCACCATCTGGCCGGCGCTCACCACGGTGCGCCAGCCCGTCGCATCGATGGCTCGAAAGGCCGTTGAATTGCTGCTGGAGGAGATTCGTTTGCGACGGCTGGGGGAAACCCTCGAGCCGCTGTTGCACTTCATGAACTTTACATTGGTCAAACGGGAGTCTTCGTCGCCGATTCCTTAAATTGACGCCTCACCCGTGATAGCGCTACCATAAGTCGCGCCGGCTAGCGCATCGCCCGTGTCAAAACACACGGGTAAGGGGGAAACATTAAACAAAACACCAAATCCTTGGTGACGGGACTGACCTTTGTCGCCACTCTAGGCGGTCTGCTCTTCGGTTACGACACCGCGGTGATCTCGGGGGCGGTCAGCTCCATCGATGCCAATTTCATCGATCCGCAACATTTATCCGAAACTGCGCGCAGTTCACTGTCCGGCTGGACCGTCTCCAGCGCGCTTTTTGGCTGCATTATCGGAGCAATCGTCGCCGGCTGGGTATCCAACGCCATCGGCCGTAAGGGCGGCATGCTGGTTGCGGGAGCGCTGTTCTTGATCTCGGCGGCGGGTTCGGCTTACCCGGAATTCGGCTTAGGTCCCATAGGCGGCATGGGTCCCGCCGCACTCACCCCATTTATCCTCTACCGCATTCTGTGCGGCGTCGGCGTCGGCATCGCGTCGATGTTGTCGCCCCTTTACATTGCGGAAATTGCCCCGAGTCAGATTCGCGGCCGGTTGGTGTCCTTCAATCAGCTGTCGATCGTACTCGGCATGCTGCTGGTGTACTTCGTCAATTGGGCCATCGCGTCGCAAGGGGATGACGCCTGGATCAAATCCACCGGCTGGCGGCTCATGTTGGTCTCGGAGGCCGTTCCGGCGGTGTTGTTCCTGGGATTGCTCATGCTGGTTCCCGACACACCGCGCTGGTTCGTGATGAAGGGGCGCAGCGACAAGGCCCTGGGTGTGCTCAGCCGCTTGGTTGACGAAGCGGAAGCGCGCTCGACCATCAAGGAGATCGAAGCCTCGCTGGTTGTTCCGGCGCATTCGACCGGCACCAGCCTGTTTGCATTCGGCAGCCTGGTGATCACCGCGGGCATCATGCTCTCGGTATTCCAGCAATTCGTCGGCATCAACGCAGTTCTCTACTACGCTCCCCTGATGTTCAAGAATCTGGGCGCATCCACGGATTCGGCGCTGTGGCAAACCGTGATCGTCGGCCTGGCGAATGTGATTTTCACGATGGTCGCGATTCTCACGGTCGACCGGCTCGGCCGCAAACCCTTGCTGATCATCGGTGGTTTGGTCATGGGTGTCGCGATGCTTGTTCTGGGATTCCAGTTTCAGGCCAATGCCGTCGGCACGGGCCCGCTGATCGCCGCGGTAACCTATATCGCCGGATTCGCGCTCTCCTGGGGCCCGGTCACCTGGGTGCTCCTGTCCGAAATGTTTCCCAATGCGATCAAGAACAGAGCGTTGGCGATCGCGGTGGCGGCGCAGTGGATTGCCAATCTTTTCGTTTCTTGGTCGTTCAAGATTCTCATCGGCAATTCGACTTTGAATGCCATGTTCAATCACGGCTTGCCGTACTGGATCTATGGGGTCATGAGTTTTCTCGCAGCGGCGTTCGTCTATTTCTATGTTCCGGAAACCAAACGGCGCACTCTCGAGGAAATTCAGAACTTATGGTCGCGCGGCGGTGCGCGTGCTTCGGGCCCGGTCAAATTGTCGGCGGGCGAGACCGCCGGAAGCTGACTGTAAGGTGAAAATCGACGAGGATTTTCTGGTGCTGCGCCACGATGCGATGCGGCTCACGCTGGATCCGCGACGCGGCGGCGCAATCCGCGATTTCAACTGGCGTGGTCAAGATATCTTTCGACCGACGCCGGCCGATGCGGGTGATGATCCGTTCGACACGGCTTGCTTCCCAATGGTGCCCTATGTCAACCGCGTCGCGAACGGGCGCTTCAATTTCGACGGGAGAGCGGTGCAATTGGAGCGAAATTGGCGACAAGACCCTCACCCGCTGCACGGCAACGGATGGCGATCATCGTGGAGCGTCGTCGATGCCTCGGCGTCCAAAGCGACGGTGCGCTTCGAGGGCGGCGCCGAAGAGTGGCTGGGAAGCTACCGCTGCGAGCAATGCTTTGACCTGGTGGATGGCGGACTCTTCGTCGAACTCTCGGTCCAAAATTTGAGCGACGCACCCATGCCGGCAATGCTTGGCTTGCACCCCTATTTTGGCGATGCGGCCCGCGCACAAATGCGCGCGCAGGTGCCGCGCGTATGGCTCACCGATCGCGCGGCGCTGCCTGTACGGGAAACCCAGACACCGGTCGATTGGGGCTTCGATCCGGCCAGAGCCGTCGATTCGGTGCCGCTCGATAACTGCTTTTCAGGGTGGAACGGTACCGCTGCATTGTGCTGGCCGGAACGAACCGTCACGTTGCAGGCCACGCATTGCAAGCACCTGCATGTGTATGTGCCCCCTCGAGAGGATTTCTTTTGCGTCGAACCGCAAACGTCGGCCAACGGCGCTCTCGGGCGTGAGGCGGGAGAAGCAACGGTTATCGCTCCCGGCGAACGCTTTGCGATCGAGGTGCAATTCTCGGTGGGTGCGGCCTGATGTTTCTTGGCATCGACATCGGCACTTCCAGCGTCAAAGCCTTGTTGCTCGATGAGCGCGGAGCGATCGTTGCGCAAGGATCCTACCCGCTCGATGTCAGCCGCCCGCAAACAAATTTTTCCGAGCAGGATGCCGATTCGTGGTGGCGGGCCACGGTCAACGCCGTGGGGACCCTGCCGGCGCCGGCTCGCGCCGCGGTGCAGGCGGTCGGCTTGAGCGGGCAGATGCATGGGGCAACGCTGCTGGACAAGGAAGATCGGCCACTGCGTCCCGCAATACTTTGGAACGACGGCCGATCGGCGGCGGAGTGCATCGACATCGAACGTCGCGCGCCCGATTCGCGGGCGATCACCGGCAACATCATGATGCCTGGATTCACAGCGCCCAAACTGCTTTGGGTTTCCCGCCACGAGCCCGATATTTTCAGGAGCACGGCCAGCGTGCTGCTGCCCAAGGATTACGTGCGGCTGAAGTTGACCGGCGAGAAAGTCAGCGACATGTCCGATGCCTCGGGAACGGGCTGGTTGAATGTCGGGGCGCGAGAGTGGTCCGATGCAATGCTCGAGGCAACCGGGCTCAATCGTGCTTACATGCCGCGACTGGTTGAGGGCACGGCGCCTTCGGGAACCATCACGGCGGCTGCGGCGGAACAGCTCAAGATACCGCGGGTCGTGGTCGCCGGCGGCGGCGGCGACAATGCCGCCAGCGGCGTGGGCCTGGGCATTGTCTCCCCCGGCCAGGCGTTTTTGTCGCTGGGGACGTCCGGAGTTTTGTTCGTTGTCACGGATCGTTTCCGTCCCAATCCCAATCGCGCCGCGCATGCGTTCTGCCATTGCTTGCCGAACCGCTGGCATCAGATGTCAGTCATGCTGAGTGCATCGAGCGCGCTCGATTGGGCTGCGCAAATCAGCGGTGAGAGCGATTTGCAGCGAATGGTCGCCGTAGCCCAAGCCAAGGGGTTGAGCCGTCAAACGCCGATTTTTCTGCCGTATTTATCCGGGGAGCGCACGCCGCATAACGATCCCTTGAGCCGCGGCGTCCTCTTCGGCGTCAATTCCCAGACAACCCCCGCGGACCTCACGGTAGCCGTGCTGGAGGGAGTCGCCCATGCCTTTACCGACGGCCTGGACGTTTTGCTGGAGACCGGCGGCGCAGTCGGGGAAATCAGCGTTACCGGCGGCGGTGCACGCTTGCCGTATTGGGGGCAGTTGCTGGCTTCCGCCTTGAATCGTCCTTTGACGTACCGGGTTGGCAGCGAAGTCGGCGCCGCCTTGGGTGCGGCCCGGCTCGCGCGCATTGCGCTCTACGGCGAGCGCGCGGAAGAGGTGTGCGTGGCACCCCCGGCGGAGCGCGTGATTGAACCTGACGCCGCATTGACTTCGTTGCTTGCCGTTCGGCGCCGCGTTTTTGTGCGGCTGTACCAGAATCTGAAGAACACGTTCGCGGAGTATGCATCATGAGTCTTTTTTCAAGCGTTGAGCCGGTTCGCTTCGAGGGGCCGGACACGAAGAACGAGTTTGCCTACCGGGTCTACGACAAGGATCGCGTGGTTCTTGGCAAGCGCATGGAGGAATGGCTCAAGGTCGCCGTTTGCTACTGGCATTCCTTCAATTGGCCGGGCGCCGATATTTTTGGCGCCGGCACGCTTAACCGTCCTTGGATCGCGCCGCTGGTGACACAGGACATGGCTGACGCCAAGCTCGACGCCGCCTTTGATTTTTTCGCGCGGCTCGGAGTGCGCTACTTCACTTTTCACGATGTCGATGCGATGGCAACTGCCGCCACGCTAAAGGAGCACGCGGCCAACCTGCGCAAGATCGAGGAGGGCATGGCGGCCAAGATCGCAGCAACCGGAGTGAAGTTGCTGTGGGGCACAGCCAATTTGTTCAGCCATCCGCGATATGCCGGCGGAGCGGCAACCAGTCCGGATCCATCCGTGTATGCCTGGGCGGCGGCGCAGGTACGCGCCTGTATTGAAGCCACGCACCGGCTCGGAGGCGAAAACTATGTGCTCTGGGGCGGACGCGAGGGCTACGATTCCCTGTTGAACACGGAATTGCGGCGCGAACTCGACCAATACGCGCGCTTTCTCGCCATGGTGGTGGAGCATAAGCATAAGATCGGCTTCAAAGGCTCGATCCTGATAGAGCCCAAGCCCTTCGAACCGACCAAGCACCAGTACGATCACGATGTCGCCGCCGTGTATGCTTTTTTACAGCGCTACGGATTGGCCAAAGAGGTCAAGGTCAATATCGAAGTCAATCACGCCACGCTCGCCGGCCTTGATTTTGAGCATGAGATCGCGGCGGCGCGCTGCTTCGGCATCTTTGGCTCGATCGACATCAATCGCGGCGATCCGCGCAATGGCTGGGACACGGATCAATTCCCGAACAACGCGCAGGAACTTGTGCCTTCAATGGCGCAATTGGTCGAGGACAAGGGCTTCACGACCGGCGGCTTCAATTTCGACGCCAAATTGCGCCGCCAATCGGTGGATCCGCAAGACCTGTATCTGGCCCACATCGGCGGCATCGATACGTTGGCGCGCGCCTTGCTGGCCGCGGCGGATGTGGTTGCCGACGGCGCGCTGGAGCGGCTGCGGCGGGAGCGCTACCAAGAGTGGGGCGGCGAGCTCGGCAAACGAATAATGGCCGGCGAATTGAATCTCGCCGGCCTTGCGGATCTCGCCACCGAAAAGAATCTCGATCCGCATCCGCGCTCGGGCCGCCAGGAACTGGCGGAAAGCATCATTGCCAGACATTCTAAATATTGACCGGCGCCCGCCGGCGAAAACTTAGGCAGGTCCAAGGGAGAAATCAGTGAGCACACTCGCACCCGCCGCGCGTATCGTCGTGCTGGCGTTGGTCGTTCTCATTCCGGGCGCGTTGTTCGCGGCGCCGACTGTAACGTACAAGGATCCAAAGGCGGATGTGAACGCGCGTGTCGACGATCTGCTCGGCCGCATGACCCTCGAGGAGAAAGTCGCCCAGATGCTCGCGGTCTGGCTGGACAAGGTGCAGATTTTCGACAAAGACATGCAATTTGATGCCACGAAAGCCGCGATCCGGTATCCGAACGGTTTCGGTAGTTTCTCTCGGCCGTCCGATCTTCGCGGCGCGGTCTCGCCGCGCATCGCGCGCGGCAGAGATGTTCACGGGACGGTCAAGATCGTCAATGCCATTCAACATTTCGCCTTGGAAAAGACGCGCCTCGGCATACCCGTGCTGTTCCACGAGGAAGGCCTGCATGGCTATGCCGCGGTTGACGGCACCCACTTCCCCCAGGCGATCGCGCTGGCGAGCAGCTGGGATCCAGAACTTATTCGGCGCGTCAACGTCATCGTGGGCCGGGAAATCAATGCGCGCGGTGTGCGCGAAGCATTGTCTCCCGTAGTCGACGTGGCGCGTGATCCCCGTTGGGGCCGCATCGAGGAAACCTTTGGCGAGGACCCCTATCTTGTGTCGCAGCTCGGGGTCGCGGCGGTGCGCGGCCTGCAGGGCGACACCTTGCCGCTGGCCGAGGGCAAAGTCTTCGCAACACTCAAGCACCTGACGGGTCACGGTCAGCCGGAAAGCGGCACCAATGTGGGCCCAGCCGGTATTTCAGAGCGCACGTTGCGGGAGAATTTCTTTCCGCCCTTTGAAGAGATCGTGTTGCACACCAATATCCGGGCGGTGATGCCATCGTACAACGAAATCGACGGCATACCTTCCCACGCCAATCGCTGGCTGCTGAATGATGTGTTGCGCGGCGAATGGGGATTCAAAGGAGCTGTGGTCAGCGATTACTTCGGGATCGAGCAGCTCGCCACGCTCCACCACATCGTGCCGGATTTGTCCGCCGCCGCGGTTCGCGCGTTGAATGCGGGAGTCGACATCGATCTGCCTGACGGCACCGCCTACCGTACGCTGGTCGATTCGGTGCGCGCCGGCAGAGTGAGTCAGGCGCAAATCGACACTGCCGTGCGTCGCATCTTGGAATTGAAGTTTCTCGCCGGGCTGTTCGAGCATCCGTTTGCAGATGCCGCCGCCGCAGAGGCGCTGACCGGCAATGCGGAGGCGCGCGCCGTGGCGCTCGATGCCGCGCATCGCGCCGCGGTGCTCTTGAAGAATGACGGCACCCTGCCGCTGCGTATGTCAGCGGGCAAAACGCTGGCGGTTATCGGCCCGAATGCCGCGGTAGTACGCCTGGGCGGCTACTCGGTGACGCCGCGCCAGGCGGTGTCTGCGCTCGAAGGGATCCGCACCAAGATCGGGAACAGGGAGTCCGTGGTTTACGCCGAGGGCGTGCGCATCACCGAGGACGATGATTGGTGGGCCGACGACGTGAAGCTTGCGGATCCTGCCAAGAACCGCGAACTCATTGCCGCCGCCGTCGGGGTTGCGACGGCCGCCGATCAGGTCGTGCTGATCCTTGGGGACACCGAGCAGACGAGTCGCGAAGGGTGGGCGGACAATCACCTGGGAGATCGGGATAGCCTCGATTTGGTCGGCCAACAGAATGACCTTGCGGCTGCAATTTTCGCCCTGCACAAACCGACCGTGGTTGTGCTTCTGAACGGCAGGCCGCTCTCGGTGGTGAGCATCGCCGAGCGTGCGAATGCCCTGATCGAGGGCTGGTACTTAGGACAAGAGGGCGGCACCGCCCTGGCGGACATACTGTTCGGCGACTACAATCCCGGCGGCAAGCTGCCCCTGACACTTGCCCGCTCAGCAGGGCAGCTGCCGATGTTCTATAACCGAAAGCCCAGCGCGCGTCGTGGATACTTGTTCGATACCACCGAGCCTCTGTTTCCATTTGGGTTCGGTTTGAGCTACACCACCTTCGAGATCGGCGCGCCTCGGCTGTCATCGCCGTCCATCAAGACGGACGGCTCGGTGACGGTGACCACCGAGGTCAAGAACACCGGCAGCCGAACGGGTGATGAAGTCGTGCAGCTCTATATTCGCGACGAAGTCAGCTCGGTCACACGCCCGGTCGAGGAGCTCAAGGGTTTTCAGCGGGTGAATCTCAATCCAGGCGAGTCGAAAACCGTCTCTTTCGAAGTCACGACGCATTCCTTGCAATTCTGGAACACCAACATGCGGCGGGTGGTGGAGCCCGGCACATTCACCCTGATGACGGGACCCGACTCAGTGCATCTCAAGAAGGTCGAGTTGAGCGTCAACTAATCGCAGGTCGCGCCGTGAGCTCCGGGATTTCCGGGCGCATAGGGAAAGCACAGCGATTCGTAGTACTGCAGAGGCTGCGCCGGTGGCGCATAGCCCTCCGGCAACGGTCGATGCGAAAGGCTTTGGAAGTAGGCAATGCTGGCATCGCGCCACCATTGCGCTTCCTTTTCCTGAACGGCGAGGAAAGCCGCCACCTGCGAGTAGCGTTCGGCGTCGACGTAAGCGGCCAGGCCCGACCAGGTGCGGCGCATCGCGCTAACGGCGCCCACGCCCTCCGAATAGCGGCGGACGAGTTCGTCCCACAGCGAGTTCCCCGAGGACAGCCGATAGTCCCATGGGAGATGATGAAACCAGAGCAGGAGATTCTCCGGCGTGCGTTCAGGGTCGTCGAATTCAGCCGCCACCTGGGGAGCGTACTGTGCGACCGCGTTGCTGCCGTGGGAAGTGCGATCGAAGCCGATTCCGGCACTATCCGCCCGGTTGTAATAAACCGAAGTCCAATCGGCGCGCGTCCCACCGCTGACCCAAGGACCCGGGCCGTAGTGCGACCCGCGTGCCATTTGATGATGCAGCCCCAACGGCGTCATGTAATTGACCACCGCTTCGCGCGATTCCATCATCATCGCGACCACGGGCGCGACGAATTTGGCCTCGTTCGAGAAAGTCATGCGCACCCATTCCTGGGCGATGCTGCGGGCGGGCTGCCGCGGGTCCCACGCCAGGCGGCCGAATGCATACCAATTGGCTTGATCGAATTGCGACCCGGTCCAATTGCGGTCCCTGCCGGTATTGGCGACACCCGCCATGCCCGCAATTGAATTTGCCACAGTGGAACCTTGGCCGCGCGCGAACGTGTCGGCTCCCAGGGTTTCTTGCCACATCGGTCCGAGATAGGCGAGGTGGGTCGCAAACCCCAGGTATTCCTTGGTGATCTGCACCTCGAGCAGGAGCGGGGTCTTCAGCATTGCGCCTAACAAGGGATGGAACGGCTCTCGCGGCTGGAAATCGATGGGACCGTTCTTGATCTGGAGCAGCACGTTGCGGCGAAATTGACCATCAAGCGGCGCGAACTCGGAGGTGGACTGGGTCGCGCGATCGGCCGGCTGATCCTGGGAATAGACAAACGCCCGCCATATGACGATGCCGCCGTAGCGAGCGAGCGCGTCGGCGAGCATATTGGCGCCGTCCGCATGGGATCGGCCGTAGTCCTGCGGGCCCGGCTGGCCTTCCGCATTGGCCTTGACGAGAAAGCCGCCGAAGTCCGGTATGTAACGGTAGATTTCGGCCGCCTTGGCGCGCCACCACGCCTGCACCGTGGGATTTTCGGGATCAGCGGTGGTTAGGCCGCCGATTTCAACCGGCGCGCTGAATCGTGCACTGAGGTAGACACGAACACCATAGGGCCGGAACACATCAGCCAGTGCGGCGGCCTTTTTCAAATAAAGAGGCGTAAGGCTCAAGGCACTGGCGTTGACGTTGGTCAGAACACTGCCGTTGATTCCGACGGATGCGCAGGCGCGCGCGTACTCGGCATAGCGAGGATCGATGTAGTCGGGCAGTTTGTGCCAGTCCCAAAGCGAAGCGCCGGCGTAGCCGCGTTCGACGAAACCGTCGAGATTGTCCCAATGATCGAGGATGCGGTGCGTGAATCGCGGTGCGGATGACAGATCCAGATGATCGATGGGTTGTCGCGTCTGCATCAGTCTCAAGAAAGCATATGCGCCGTAGAGCGCCCCCTGATCTTCGTTGCCCGCGATGAGGGTGGCGCGGCGGCCGTTGACGACGACGCTGCGGATGAGAAACCCCTCGCGGCCGAGAGTGCGCAAATCCAGGTGCAGGCCCACAACGGTGGCGGATTTCGAGGTGCCGATGATGATCGCGCCATCCCGAGTCGGGCGGCTTGCGCGCGGCAAGGGGACGGCAAGGAGCGCGGTCAAGGCACCATGCAATTCGTCGGCCGCAGCCTTGAGGGTTGGGGAATCGGTCCCGCCGACCAGCATCGTGGCTGAGTCGCGGTAGGGCGCGAGCATCGCATCGCTGATGGCATGGTAGCGCAGCCACAACTCATGACCATCCTCCGCCAGCGCCGCGCGCGGCCCCACCACGAGCCCCATGACAGCCATTGCGGCACTGCACGCGACAATCGCTGATCGCGCCAAGCTGGCCGGCACAAGCCCTCCTAAAGGCTCGATGATACCGCTACCAGGCATTAACCGGTTTACCCTCAAATGGGTGCCGGCGCTGCTGATATATCGCAATGTCTAGTTGATTTCGGTTTACAACCGTGCCTATACTCGCGTCCAAGAAGGTAGCGCTACCATTTGTCTTGGAGCAGCTACTCTGGATCGGCGGTGTACGGGGGTTGCATAAAACATTTAACCAATTGAGTTCTTGACGCCCTGTGGCGCCAAGCCGGCTGCTGCTTTTTAACAACGAATTGCATCGGGGAGATTGCTAATGAGCCGAAAGACACGGCGGAATGCTTCGAAGATCGCGGCCAAGGGGACCCAGTCGACCACCAACCGGTTTAGCTATACCCGGATTGGCTTATCAGGACTGGCCTTGGGATCCCTGGCGTTCAGCAGCGCAATATTTGCCGCTGATGCTCCGGCATCCTCGTCGGATGATCTGTCCGAGATCGTCGTAACCGGTATCAGAGCGTCCTTGCAGAAAAGCTTGGACATCAAGCGAGAAGCAATCGGCGTCATCGACGCGATTTCCGCCGAGGACATCGGCCAATTCCCCGACACCAATCTTGCCGCCGCCATGCAGCGAATCCCCGGTGTCACGGTCAGCCGCGGCACGAGCGCCGTGGGCGGCGTGCCGACCACGTTCGGCGACGCAACTGAAATCACAGTTCGCGGTTTTGGACCGCAATTCAACGAGACATTGTTTGACGGTCGTCCGGTGAGCACGGCGACCGGCAACCGCGGCTTCGACTTCAGCACGCTGGGGGCGGACTTCGTCAGTGAAGTGCAGGTTCTGAAGACACCAGACTACGGCTTGTCGGGCGGCGCGATCGGCGCCACCGTCAATATCATCTATCCCAAACCCTTTGATCATCCAGGCTTGCGCTTGGCCGGCAATCTGTCGGGTGACTACTCCTCCAGCGCGAGCAAAGCGGCTCCCAGCGCCGGCATTTTGTTCAGCGACACTTTCGCCGACGACACCTTCGGCGTTTTGGCCGATGTGGGCTACTCGGAACAAAAGGGCCAATCTAATCACGTCAACATTCAAGGCTGGGAAGGCTTTCAACTGGCGCCGTCGCAGCTGGCAGGCGCCGCCGCGGGCGCATCGACGGTCGGCAGCATTCCCTCCTGGGACATCCAGGACTACGGCATTTATCAGGAGCACAACAAGGAAGAACGGGTCGACGCGCGCCTTGCGCTGCAATGGCATCCGAACGATGCATTGATGTTGACCTTGGACGACAACTACGCGCGGGATTCGCTGACCCAGGATCAATACGGATACAGCGTATGGTTCAACCAGGGCAGCCTGACGGATGTGACTCGCGGTTCCAATGGCACGCTGACCAGCTTCGTACAGCCCAACACGCCGACGGATTTCCAGGGCCAGGTCAATGGCTCGGTAATCGAGAGCAACGTGATCGGCTTCAATGCGGCGTGGGACATCAACAGCAACTTCAAGGGAATTTTCGATGCCTCCCAGGCAGTCTCGAAACTGAATCCGAGTGGCCAGTACAGCAGCATTGACGCGGACGTCGGATATGGCCCTTCGGGCCCAGGCAGCAGCTGCAATGCAGGCGTTGGCGCACCGGCTTGTAACGGTACCAGCGTCGGCATCGCCGGCGTCGGCTCCAACAGCCTGCCGTATCCCACCGGAATCGGCCCCAACGGCAATGCGGCATTGTTCATCAACAACGGCATCATCGGCTCGCACGTGTTGCCGATATCGCAACCGGAAAACAGAGACACCACCAATCAGTTCAAGATCGAGGGACAGTGGTCTCAGGATAAGCTGAAGGCGAAGTTCGGCTTCCAGTACGTGGACGATACCAAGAACCTGAAGGAATACGACGACTTCCAGAACAACAACTGGCAGGCCTATGCAGGCTATGGTCCGGCGTCGGATAACAGCGGCGGCGTCGCGTTACCGCAGAATTTCTTCGGCAACTCCTTCGGCACTTCGAACTTCATCAACGGCTTTTCCAACAATGGCAATTTGCCGCCGGCCATCCTGGCGTACAACCCCTATACCATCCTGAATTATCTGCAGAGCTTGGGGAATCCGCAGACGACCAACATTCCGGGCGCCAACAAGACTTGCTGCACGCCGCCGTTCAATGGGATTTACATGACGGCTCTCAACAATTCGAGCGTACAGACCATCGAGGAAAAGACCTATGCACCGTACCTGGTGATCACGGACGAAACGCCGATAGGCTCGATGAAATTGCACGAGAGCTTCGGCGTGCGCTTCAACGATACGACGGTATATTCGTCCGGCTTGGGCGCTTTGCCGACCGCGCTGACCGTGCAAGCTGCGGATCACACGGCGTTCCAGGTAACTTATGGGCCGACATCCGTGGTCAGCAACTCAAATAATTACAAGTACATGCTGCCTAGCTTGGATCTCAACTTGGATGTGACGGATGATGTGAAGGTGCGCTTCGACGCATCCCGCAGCTTGTCGCGGCCGCCGCTCAACTTGATCACCCCGGTGACGAACTTGGCCACCAGCGAGCGCGTGGGATCGCTCGTGGCGACGGGCGGAAATCCGGGTCTTCTGCCTTACAGTTCGGATAATCTGGATCTCGGCGCGGAATGGTACTACGCCAGAAACTCTTATCTGTCGGCCGATGTGTTCCTGAAGGAAGTCAGCAACTTCATCGTCGGCGGCACGACCCATCAGACCATCAACGGCGTGATCGATCCGACCACCGGGCAGCCTGCGATATTCGCTGTCACCACCAACATCAACGGCCCGTCGGCCGAGGTGCGCGGCATCGAACTGGCGATTCAACATACGTTCTGGGATACCGGCTTCGGCGTCCAGGCGAACGCGACTTTCGTCAGCACCAACAAGCCGTACAATCCGTATGACTTGAGCACCAGCGGATTTGCGGTGACGGGTCTCGCCAATTCCGCGAACCTCCAGGCCTTCTGGGAGAAGTACGGCTTCCACATCAGGGTCATGGTCAATCATCGGAACGAGTACCTTGATCACTTTGGTCAGGCTCAAAACAATTCGCAATTCGGCACGGAGCCCACGTTCGTGAATGCCACGACGCAGGTCGACTTGAGCGCGAGTTACGACATCACCAAGCACTTCAGCGTGTACTTCACCGGCACGAATCTTAATGATGCCGTGTACAGCACCCACGGCCGCTTCAGCGACCAGTTGCTCGACGTCGTCGACTACGGTTCGAGCTATGTCTTAGGAGTCCGCGCGAAACTGTAATTCCATCCTCCCCCTGACGGAATAGGGGCCGCCGGCAACCCTTGGCGGCCCCTTTTTTTTCGGTGGGAGTATGATTTCGCCATGTCTCATCCGATTCACTCGATCGTCATCGTCGGCGGTGGTACTGCGGGTTGGCTGACCGCAGGCATTATTGCAGCGCGTCACCAGGGTCGGATGAAGGCTGGCTTTTCGGTGACGCTGATCGAATCGCCGAATATTAAAATCATCGGAGTCGGCGAGGGCACCTGGCCCACGCTGCGGTCGTCTCTCGAAAAGATGGGGATCTCGGAGACCGAGTTTTTTCGTCATTGCGACGCCGCCTTCAAGCAGGGCGCGAAATTTGCGCGCTGGACTACCGGCGCCGAAAACGACGGTTATTACCACCCATTGATGTTCCCGCAAGGCTTCACGCAGCTGAATCTTGCGCCTCACTGGCTCAAGGACGGTCAGGGGCGAACTTTTAGCGATGCCGTATGTCCTCAAGAACAGCTGTGCGAAAACGGACTGGCGCCAAAAACGATCGCGACACCGGAGTACAAAGCTGTTGCCAACTACGCCTATCACCTCGATGCGGCCAAGTTTGCCCCGTTCCTGCAGCAGCACTGCACAGCAAAGCTCGGCGTGCGCCACGTTCTGGCCGACGTGAAAAGCGTCAATCAAGCTGAAAACGGCGACATCAATAGCCTGGCAACAGTCCAGGCCGGCGACATCCCCGGCGACCTGTTCATCGATTGCACCGGGTTTGCCTCCCTGCTGCTCGGAAAAACGCTGGGTGTGCCCTTCAAGGATTGCACCGATGTCCTGTTTTGCGATACGGCGCTCGCGGTGCAGCTGCCGTATGAGACGCCCGATGCGCCGATGGCATCGCACACCATCTCGACGGCGCAACAGGCGGGCTGGATATGGGATATCGGCCTGCCCACCCGTCGCGGAATCGGGTATGTCTATTCAAGCCGCCACAGCAGCGAAGAGGCCGCTCATGAGACGCTCCTAAGTTATGCCGGCGAACAGCACAAGGATCGCGCGATCCGCAAAATACCGATTCGAGCTGGACATCGTGAGACCTTTTGGAAGAACAATTGCCTTGCCATCGGACTTGCGGCAGGTTTTCTCGAGCCGCTGGAGTCTTCCGCCATCGTGCTCGTCGAGCTATCGGCAAAATTGGTTGCCGAGCAGATGCCGGCCAACCGCGAAGTGATGGATATCGTCGCGGCGCGTTTCAACGATGTGAATCACTATCGTTGGGGCCGGATCATCGATTTCCTCAAGCTGCACTATGTCCTGACGCAAAGGACGGAGCCGTTTTGGCGCGATAATCTGGAGCCGCAGAGCATTCCAGATCGTTTGAAAAACCTGCTGCAGCTTTGGAAATATCAATCGCCGTGGTTTTTCGACGAGTTTGATCGGCTGGAGGAGGTCTTCCCAGCCGCCAGCTATCAATATGTTTTATACGGCATGGGATTCCGTACCGAGATCGGACCCATGGACAACGCCGACACCGCCCCGATGGCCGCCCGATTCCTCAAGGAAAATGCGGCCATCACCAAGCAGATGCGCGCGCAATTGCCGAAGAATCGCGATCTGATCCGTAAGATCTTCGAACACGGACTGCAGCCCATTTGATGGCGGGAAGTCCTACGGTGACCAATATTGTCCTATTGAACAGCCAGACTCACCGTTCGCTGTGCGTGCATGTTGAGCCCTCCGCGCGTTATGGCGACAATCAACGCTTCGTCCAAGTCGTGGTCGCGGAAATTCCTCATCTGGTGATGCAATACCCGGTGCTTTTGTCCAAGGCCGCCGATACCGGCGCGTTTTTTTGCGGAGCAATGCTGGGGGTGGATGAGGGCGAGAATTTGTTCCTGCGCGAAGGAGGCCACGAAGGCTATCGGCCCCTCAACCTGCAACGCATGCCCTTCTACGTTTCCGGCGCTGAACTGGGAATTGATCTGGATCATCCCCGAATAGCGCAGGAACGGGGACAGGCGTTGTTTACCGAACAAGGTGAAGCGACTCCATACCTGGAAAGCATCAAGTCGGCTTTTCGCGATCTCAAGCCCGGCATCGAAATGACCAAGGCATTCATCGATACTCTGATGAAGCTCAAGCTGGTGGAACCGATCGACATCAAGTTGGGATTTGACGACGGTTCAAAGCGCGAGCTGGCCGGCCTTTACACCATCAACCAATCGGTACTGCGTGAATTGCCGGATGCGTCGGTGCTCGAGTTGTTCCGGCGCGGCTATCTGCAGCTTATATACCTGATGATTGCCTCCCTGAAGCAAGTGCCCGTGCTGGCGCGCAAAAAGAACGATCGTCTTCTGCAAGCCAGCGAGGCGCTCGCAGGATCGCGGTGACGGCCATAAGCCCTAGAGAACTCGCCGGCCGAGATCTCAGCAGCGCTGAGCAGTTTTTCCATGAGGTGGTCGAGCCTTGCCGTCCTGTGATCTTGCGCGGTCTGGTGGTTGACTGGCCGGTGGTGCAGGCGGCCATTCATTCGCCCACCGCCGCGCGCGATCACTTGTCGCCTTTCGATGTGGGCGGCCAAATCGAAGCCTTTTATGGCGCGCCCAGGATCGCCGGAAAGTATTTTTACAATGATGATCTGCGGGGTTTCAATTTCGAACGAAAACGCATGAAGTTCTCCGATGCGCTCGGAGCGATGGTATCCGCTCTCGAACATCCGGACTCGCCGTCGATCTATGTGGGATCGGTGCCCACCGACAGCGTTCTGCCGGGATTTTCTACGCGCAATCCAATGCCCTTGCTCAAGGGGGACGTTGCCGCCCGCATCTGGCTCGGACATGCGTCCAATGTTTCCTCGCACTACGATGCTTTCGAGAATCTAGCCTGCGTGATTGCCGGCAAGCGGCGTTTTACCCTGTATCCGCCCGAACTGATCGGCAAGCTGTATGTCGGTCCAATCGACAATACCATGGCGGGCCAACCCGTGAGCCTGGCGGCATCGTCAGCTCCCGACGACGAACGCTATCCTCTGTTCCGGGAGGTCGAAGATCAAGCGCTGACTGCCGAGCTCAATCCCGGAGACGCCCTCTTCTTGCCGAAGCTTTGGTGGCACAAGGTTGAGTCGCTGGCTCCTTTCAATGGATTGATCAATTATTGGTGGGACGCCTTCAGCGTAGGGCCCGACGCCCCCTATACAGCGCTGCTCCTGAGCCTCATTGCCATCGCCGAGCGTCCGGCCGAGGAACGTCGCGCGTGGCGTGCGTTTTTCGATCACTACGTGTTTCGCGGCGATGGCCACCCCTTGTCACATCTGCCCCAGGAGCAGCACGGTTTGTTGGGGCCGCTAAAACCCGAAAACTACGGCAAGATTCGTGCCCGTGTGATGCATCTGTTGCGGGGCGGGTGATCTGCCGTATATTGCCGGTACAGGGCGGACGGAACATCAGCAAAGGGTTGAATCCAATGGAAGCACGGAAACTTGCGGAGCCGAAGATTGCGCCAATTCAATTGTCGCTGCGAATTCGTCATCCGGCCATCGATCCCCAGGAAATAACCGACGCATTGGAGCTCACGCCCGAGCATTCCTTCAAGGCGGGGGAAAGCCGCACGCCGCGCGCTAAAGGACAGGTTGCAGGCCGCCATACTCAGACCTACTGGCTGGCTGCCGTGAATGCGAAGTCGTGGTCGCAAATCGAGCCGAGTTTTTTGGCGGCCATTGCCGCACGTCACCCCGACTGGAAATCCACCTTGCCGGAGGAGGCCTGGCGCAAGGCCATTGAAGGCCTGCGGGATGACAACGTGGAACTCGTGTTGCTTTATCTTCTAAGGCGATTGAGTTCGCGCCAGGCATTTCTGCAGCGAGTTCAGGCAGAAGGCGGCGATGTATCGATGATCATGCTCATCGAACGCGAAGCTGCCGCCGATTTCACCTTGTCGTCGTCGGTCTCCGGCCAGTTGGCTCAGTTGAGCGTTTCGATCGAATTTAGATTCGTCTGAAGCGAGTCGGCATCGCCGGTTACGCACGCAGATCGACGGGTTTTCCCGACCGCGCCGATTCGTAGATGCTCATCATGAGCCGTACATCGCGCAGGCCCTCTTCGCCGGGCACGATGCTCGCTCGCTGCTCCCGGATGCATTGCGCGAAGTTATCCATTTCGACCGCAAATTGGTCCGTTTGCGCCGGCTCGATGCGCTTGCCGTCGCTGCGGGTCCCCTGATTGCCGCTGTAGTCGAAGGCCGGCTCCAGTCCGAACCAGCCACGCGCCGCAATGGCGCGGAAATAACCGGCGGGAGCGCCCGCATAGCTGCTGCTGCAATGGCTGAGCACGCCCCCCGGAAATTTAGCCTGCCACGTCACGGACTCTTCGACTTCCGAGAACCGCGAGTCCTCGCCTCGCGTTGTCGTTGCCGACAACCAAATCGGTTCCTCGCCGGTAAGGTAGCGCGTGGTTTGCAGCGCATAGATTCCCACGTCCATCAGTGGGCCGCCGCCGGATAGCGCGCGTTGCAAGCGCCAGACGCCGGGCTCTATGTTGAAGCCGAAGTGCGCGTCGAGGAGCTTGAGCGCTCCAAATTGCCGCTCGCGCGCGAGACGTATGCATTCCAGATGATGCGGCTCGAAGCGGCAGCGATAGCCGATCGCCAGCATGCGGTTGGCCGCCTTGACGGCGTCGATCATTTGACGGCATCGGTCGATGGAGATCTCCATCGGCTTTTCGCATAGCACATGCTTGCCGGCCTTGGCGGCAATCAGCGCGTAATCGAGGTGCAGGGCGTTCGGCGTGACCACATGAACCACATCGATATCCGGATCATCGGCGATGCGATGCATGGTCTCGTAATTGTAGATATTCCTGTCGGCGATACCGTATTGCGCCTTCCATTTGGCGGCTTTGGCCGGCGTGCCGGTGATGATTCCGGCGAGACGGCAATTCACCGTCTTTTGCAGTGCCGGTGCCAGCTGGTAAGTGCTGAGGCTGCCGAGCCCGCAAAGCGCGAATCCCAATTTCCTCTGCGAAGCGGCCGCAAGGGCCCGGGTCACGCGCGTGCTGATGAAGGGTGCGGCGGCCAGGACGGCAGCCTGTGCGATGAGCTTGCGGCGCGTGTTGTTCAATGTGCCAGCGCCGCGGGGATCTTGCCGTACACCGCGTCGCGAAATGCCTTGTGCAAGGGAACCTTGCCAAAGGGGTGATATTGAGTAAACAAAACAGCCGTGATGTTGTTGACCGGATCCACCCAAAAGAGCGTGTCCGCGGCGCCATCCCAGAAGAATTCCCCGACAGCCCCCGATGCCTCGGCCGCGTCGGCCGGCGGCAGGATGCGCACGGCGAAATCGATGCCGAATCCGACCCGGCCCTTGCTCGGCAGCCACGAGGTATCGGTCACCTCTTTGGGCATCGCGTTGGTGGCCATGAGCCTGATCGTGTCCGCCTTGAGAATGCGCTTGCCGTCCAGAACCCCACCGTTTTGCAGCATGCGTGCAAAACGCATGTAGTCATCGAGCGTGGATACCAACCCGAAGCTGCCGGGCTTCAAGGGCCAGTTGCGGCTGTTGAACTCGAAGGCGGCGGAATCGGGATCACGGGACATTGCGCCGTCTTCGTGCCATTCGTACATTGCCGCGAGGTTGGCGCGATCCTGCGGCCGCAATACGTAGCGCGTGCTCTTCATGCCCAAGGGATCGAATATGGTCTTCTGAAGATATTGATCAAAAGGCATGCCGGACAGGCGTTCGATCAGAAAAGCCTGAATGTCGACCGAGGCGCCGTACAGCCAGCGCGATCCCGGCTGGAATAACAGCGGCACCGAGCCGAGTTTTTTTGCTTCTTCCGCCAGCGTGTTGTTTTTGTTGCTGGGATCGGCCGCGCGATAGATTTCGCCGACCACCGAGTGATCCGTGCCGCCGTAAAATCCCGCGGTATGCCGCGTGATATCCCGAATCGTCACCGGCCGCTGTGGCGCTTCGTAGACGACGTTGCCATGCGCGTCGATTCCCGCATAGACGCGCAGATTGGCGAATTCTGGCGCGTACTTGCTCAAGGGATCGTCGAGGCCGAATTTGCCGGCCTCGTACAGCCTCATCAAGGCGACTCCGGTAATGGGCTTGGTCATGGAGAAGATTTGCACCAGGGTGTCGCGCGACATGGATTTGCCGGCCTCGCGATCGGCCAGCCCGAATGCGCCGAAGTAGGCCTCGTGTCCATCTTGGTAAACGAGGGCCGAGACGCCGACCAAGGCTTTGGAATCGATGAGGCCGCGGAGCGCCTGGTCTATACTGGCTTTGTCGATGGGCGCTGCGCCCTGCGCAATCGCCGCTGCGGCGGCAAAAATCGTTGCGGCTATCATCAGTGCTGAGCGCATTGTTCCCACCCCTAACGGAATATGATAGCGCTACCAAAAATAGTCAACAGGCCGGACGGCGAGCTTTCGCGTGCGGGCAGCTATTCTTGCGGATCGGCAGCCGTAAAGGGCGAGCAGCACGGTTTACCAATGGCATGGTATTCCATGATTTCGGCCCGGGTGCCGTCGGGGTCAAGCAAGTTGAGTTGCCACTTGGCATCGCGGCCGATTTTGGGGGTGTTGAATTGTCCCGCCAGGCGATCGTTGTTCCACAAATAGGTGTAGGCGAGTTCCGCGTTCGGCACCCCCAGCGAAAAGTGATTGAGCACGCCTAAGTCGGCGGGATTGATGTCCCGCGGAATGCCGCGGCCGTCAGGCTTGCCCACTATCATGAATTCAAGCCAGTCCGCGCCGTCCGGGACCTGCAGGGAAATCCACGTCGGCGTATCGTCACGCATGCCGCCGAACCAGTAGGGCCTGAAACCCAGCACCGCCTTGAAAAAGCCATTTTCCAGGGCGAGATTGTGGATGATGAATCCCACGTGAATCATACGGTTCGAGAGGGGATTGATCGGCACATTCGGCAGGACGGCCGGTGGCTGCACGAACTCGATCTTGTTACCTTCCGGATCGATGACATCGAACCAAAGGCTGCCATCGCCGCCCCGCTGGACCTGGCGCGGCACGCTGATTTTCTGCGACGCCAAATATTGCCGAAGTGCCTCGGCGTCGCCGGTATTGAAGGCGACATGATCCAGCCGATTGATCGAAGGCGGTCCGGCGGGTAGCGGCAACACCTCGACGAATTGGGCCGGCGCAAAGTAATAACGCACGCCTCGCGAGTTCTCGGGATCGGGCCCCTTCACCGCGCCGAGGTCGTGAACGTAGAAGCGCTCGCTTGATGTAGGATCCTTTGCGTACAGGGCAATATGCGACACGGCGATGATGGGGGCGCGCGTCGGCAGCATTTGATAGCTGATGAAGGCCAGGTGACTGGGGTCGCTCCAGCCGTACATCGAGAAGCTGCCGCGGTCGCCCTGAAATGTGGCGATGGTGCGGATGAAACCGTCCGGAGCCATGACCTTGAGCGCAGCATCGCTCAGTTCCGCGCCGCTACCGGCGAGGCTCAAGAATGCGACGTTTCTCCCGTCGGGCGACACGTGCGGAGAGGAGTTGGCGTGCTCATCATCCGTGACTTGCTCTGCGCCGCAGCCATCGGGCTGCATGCGCCAAATCTGCGTCGTGCCTGAGCGCGATGAATCGAAATAAATGAACTTACCGTCCGGGGAGAAATCCGGGCCATCATTGATGGCGTCGTGGGTCAGCCTGATTTCCGCACCACCGGCAGCCGGGATGGTGAAGATGTCGGCCTTGCCGGCACTGCCGCGAGTGAAGGCGATGGTTCCGGCGTCGTTCGACCAAGCGTGAAAGTAGCTGGATGCCGTCCCGGTGGTGACTTTGCGCGCGGCGCCGCCTCGCGCCGGCATCACGTAAACCTGGTGCGCATCCCGCGCTGTTTCGGCGCAGCTCAGCGCCAGCCATTTTCCGTCCGGTGAGATGCCAAAATTCCCCGAGCAATCCTTGAGCGCGCCGGTGTCGATGATTTGGGGCTCGCCGCCGGCCTCGGGGGTCAGGTAGGGAATATTGAGGACCCGGCCTCCTTCGTGAACATAGATGCTCTTGCCATCAGGCGCCCAGTTGGCCGATTGCATGGGAACCGATGTCCTGCGGATCACCATCGCGCGGCGAAACTGATCATCGATCTGGATGGTCTCCAGGGTCGCCACGCGTGCCAGTTTCACGTTCCCGGGTATCGCCTCGGTCGCGTGCAGGCTCACGCGCGAGAACTCAACCCGATCGTCGGTTGTCACATCATGCGACAGGGCGCCCAGTCCGATGTAGTAGGGTTCCGTGAAATGCAAATCGACGGATGCGCCGACGAGGTGAAGAGGTTCGCCCTTCATCGACAAAAGAAGATTGATCGTATCGCCGCGCTTTTCGATGCGAATCGTCTTGGGAGCATCGATGTTCAATTCGATGTCCTCGGTGTTGGCGCCGCGAGCTCGCCTGAACTGCAGCGCGGTCAGCCCTGAGCCGTGCACGGCCACGGCGGCGTAGCTGCCGCCGGCGTCCAAGGACTGACGGATCATCAGCAGTCCCTTGCGATGCGGGTTGGGTTCATGCTCATAGGCCCGCGGCGGAAAGGCGATATCGGCAGTGAGCGTCAGGTCGCCCGAAGCTCTCTTCCAAAGATAGTGAAAGCTGTCCACGTGATACCAGGTATTGGCACCGGCGGAGACGAGCGTGTAGACCTGGGTGGCCGCGTCGTACTGCGCGGTGCCGGCGGGCGCGGCGCTGCCTACGGTCGCTTGATCGTTGAACAGCCCGAGGACCCTGGGGCGCGGCGTCATACCGTCGGGCGCCATGCCGCCGAAGTAGCGGCCCGCGAATTCCCCGAACGTCGGCCAATTGGGTGCGTTGGTATGACCGCCGAGATGCTGCCTGAAGGCAATATCGCCGCTGATCAACGCGGTTTCGGCCGGCGGGAATTCCGAGGTGCCCAGATCCTTTCTGCCCAGCAGCTTGTAGACGGGGCCGGCGCCGACCGCGCCCAGGAACAGGCCCCTGGCATCGACCCAGCCGCCTTCGACTTGCTGTGAGCCGCTGCCGATGAAAACAGGCCGCGGTGCGCACAGCGCGATGAGTTCATGCGCGTCCACCGGCAAATCCTTTGCCGAAAGCGGGCCGGCATACTTGAGGAAATTGCCCGCCATCCAGTGATACTCGGCAGTGGATGCGATATTTTCTACTTGCTCGCCGAAATTGCGGCGCAAGATCTTGGCGCCGCCGGCGCCGGAGGAGCCGATGAAGCCGATACTCAGGCGCGGCTCGTAGGCCATGGCCACCAGCGCCGCCTTGCCGTAGCGCGAGAGTCCTTCGATGCCGATCCGCCGGGAGTCGACGCTTCGATCGGTCGCAAAATAATCCAAAGTGCGGCTGACGCCCCACGCCCAGGCGCGCAATGCCCCCCAGTCGTCGAGCCTGCGCGGTTGTCCTTTATTGGCGAGGCCGATCACTCCCTGCGTCAATCCCCCGCCATCATCCGCTTGCACGCTTGCCGCGACGAGCGTTGCGTACCCCCAGCCTCGGGCAAGGACCTGGCCTTGCCAGGAAGGTCCCGCGCCGGCGAGAACGGCTCGTTGCGCTTCGGTGAGGCGCGCTCGAAGCGCAGCCAGGGCCTCGGCGCTCATTCCGATCTCCAAGATCACCGGCACGGCCACGGCGGCGGTGGGTGTAGTCAGGCTGAGTCGAATGTCGACGTCAACAAGGGGATACGATGAATTGTCCACATGGCCGACGATTTCCTTGGTCAGTACGGGTACGCCGTCAATGATTTCGCTTTGCGTGCGCATCACGCGCCACGCCACGGTGGGCACCCCCTTCGGCACGCGGCCATAAATCTCGCGGTCGAACAGCTCGACGATTTCCGGGCGACGCTTCCGCCACCAGCCGTCGCTGGAATCCACGCGAGCGCCGTTGTTCAGCTTGAGAGGATCAGGAATCCCGGGGTAGGGCGCTACCTTGGACTCATCGAAATTGGCCGCATTGGGCGAGGCTGGGTCGCCGTCGGGACCGCGCCGCAAGGATTCGATCTGCAGCAGCCCGAGGATCCTTTGGTGGTCCTGTTCGCTGCTCAAGCGGACGGGCGGGGAGGGAGCGTCCGCAGCGCTCAGTATGGGTCCAATGGCGAGGCCGCAGCCCAGCAGCACGAGAAAGGCGCGCGCCATCAATTCCTTGTCCCCCGGCCGGAAGTCCGGCGCCCCCATATTCTGTACGGATGGTAGCGCTATCAGGCGTTTCGGGCAAACTCAAACAGCCCGACGCGAGTCCTGCTGAACGAAGCTAGGGTTGAATTCGTAATTCAAAGGGTCCGGCCGGTAAGCCGGAGCCATCGAATAGGGTGCAAACCGGGCTATCCGCCCAGCAATAGCGAACCCTGGTGGGTGCCTGCGTCGGCGCCGACAATGCGACCTGAACGCCGTCGATGCGGGCCTCCGCAAAGCGACAAGTCCCCGGCGCGTCGGCGCACAGCTCGAAGCCGATGGGACTATCGTGACTGTAGGCCACCAGCCCGCTTTCCACATCGCCGAACTTGACCGCAATCTGGCCGTCGCTCCGCCCAGCGCCGAGCGCCACGGGCCCGGACGGCGAGATCGACTCGCCGTAAATGGCGCGCCGCGCGGCCCGTGCCAGACGCCTTCCGACATCTTGCTTGTTGGTCGGGTGCAAATTGTGCGCCTCCCCGATGTCGATGGTGACCGCCAGCGCAGCGTGCGCGTCTTGCGCCACTGCCAGCCTCTCCGCCTCGCGCACCGCGGCCCAGCCCGACTCAACCGGTGTGGTCGGCTGGGGTCCGAAATTGGGCAACTGGACGACGAGGAAGGGTAGTTGCGGATCAAATTGCCGCCGCCAATCCGACATCAGTCCGCTGAGCAAGGACCGATAGCTATCCGCTTCGCCGGTGTTGGACTCGCCCTGATACCATAGCGCTCCACGCAAGCCATAGGGTCCCAGGGGCGCGATCATTGCGTTGTAGAGCGTGGTCAAACCTCCCACGGACTCCCACGGTGCGCGCGGCGGATAACCGATCGCGCTCGGTACCATGCGGTATTCCCAGAGTCCGTTCAGCGCAATCGGGGCTCCGCCTTCCAGCCGCAATTCTCGCGTCGCATGACCGTCCAGCAGTCCTCCGGCACCGTAGGTGGAAAGTACATTGATCACGATGACGTTCTCGCCGGCGTGCAATACGCCGGCCGCAATCCGATAAGTGCGTTCGGTCTCATAGCCGAAGGTATTGCCGATCGGGCGGCCATTGATCCAGGTCTGATCGACTTGATTGACCGGCCCCAAGTTGAGCGTGGCCGGCGCTCTTGCTTGCCTGGAGGTCAAGCTGATTTTGGTCCGATACCAGAGGAGACCGGTGAAGTTCTTGAGTTCGGGCACGCCCCAGTTTCGCCAGTCGCTTAAGACCGCCGGTGCGGGTCGCCAATTTGTCGAGGATGCCGGCAACGAGACGTGTGCGGCGCTCCAAGGCTCCGCCCCGGAAGCGTCGCCGGTTTTGTCGCGCCACCATTGCTGCCATTGCAGGGCGAATTGATCTTGCGCCGCCTGTTTGTTCTGCGCATAGGTCGCCAAGATCTTGAGCGCAGACTCGTAGCCGTGGGTGCGCAGCGCCGCCGCGCTCATCCAAGGCCGGATGTTCGATCCACCCCAGGAGGAGTGCAGCAGTCCGATCGGCGCGTGAGTGCTCGCCTGCAGTTCGCGCGCAAAGAAGAAACAGACCGCCGACCAATGAGGCACCGTTTCGAGCGCTGCAACCTCCCAGGTTACGGGGCTCGTGAAATGCGTGAGGGGCAGCGGGCTGACGGCATGTTCCACCGTGAGCATGCGGATGGAGTTGTTCTTGGAATTGCTGATCTCGCCCTGGGAGTCGGCAGCGCGCAGCACCGATAGTTCCATGTTCGACTGGCCGGAGCACAGGAACACATCGCCGATAAGGATATCGGTCGCCGATTGGGCGGCGCCGGAGCTGCCGTGCACCGCCAAGACATATGGGCCGCCGGCACCCATCGCCGGCAAGACCGCGCGCCAACTCCCATGAGCGTCGGCCGTGGCGTGCACTGTCGAAGCGGCAATCGAGATGGTCAGCGCTTCGCCGGCGCCGGCCTCTCCCCACACCTGAATGGGCCGGTCACGCTGCAGTACGCCGTGATCCTGGAAAACCTCATGCAGCAGGGCCGCTGCCTGCGCATGCGGCCCTGCTGCGAATGCCGGGGCCAGCAAGAGCAGCCCCAATTGCATTCGCGCAAGACTAGCCACGCATCAGTATCGGTACGTCACCGTCAAGCCAACGGTGCGCGGCCTGAAGGTGAACTGCCGCTCGAGCCGGCTGTTGCCGTCACCCGGATCGATGCTCCAGTTGTAGTTCGTGACGGTATGGGAATCGAAAAGGTTGTCGCAGAACAAGCTGGCCTGCCAGCCGCCGAAGGTCATGCCGGCGCGTGCGGAGGCAAAATTCGTCGACGACAATGTGTAATTGGCCGGGTCGTACTGCAGCGTGGTCGGATCCTGGGAGGCAGAATTCCATTTCGGCCGACCTTCGTATTCATCGTCGAAACGAACGTACGAGGCTCGGGTAAACATCTTGAATCGATATTCAAGCCCCAACGTCAAGGTGAGCGGTGGGGCGGGCTGGCCGCTTTGACCCGAAATCGCGTCGCCCTCGGATACCACGTACTGCGGCGCTTGACCGGGAGGCGGCGGGGCGAGACTCGAGTTCTGCGTGTAGCGCGCATCGGTGTAGCCGGCGGCGAGTTCCGCTGTGAAATTGTCGGTAATCGCCATTTCGGCCTGAATGTCCAGGCCCTTGGCCACCGCCTGACCCAGGTTGGCGATAAATGAGATCTGACAAATCGGCGGCACCACGGTCTGCTGAATGTTGCTCCACTTGATGTAGTAGACGCTGCTGGCGATCTTGAAGCGGTTGTCGATGTTGTTCTTCGCGCCGACCTCGAAACTATTAACCGAGTCCGAGCTGTACGTAGCGGGCGCGCCCGGAATACCGAAGGTCTGGAAGTCGGAGGAGCACGCAGCATAAGGCACAGGATTGTTCGCGCCGCCCGGCCGAAATCCCTTGGCGTAAGTGAAGTAGTACAGATTCCGCGGATCCTGCTGGAAGGAGAAGCTGACCTTGGGCGTAAAGGAGTTCTCACTCTTGTCGCCGCTGCCGGTTTGCGGCGGCAGGTACAATTGCGGACCCCCGGTCAGCGTTTCGAAGGAGTACTTCAGCATGGAGTAACGCGCACCGAGGGTCAGCTTGAACTGGTCGGTGAAGGAATAGGTGCCTTCACCAAACACCGCGTACTGCCGATCGGTAGCGCTCGTCTGAAGAAAGTACGAATCATTGGGGAAACGCGGGTCGTAGCCCACGGGAAGGCCGGTGGACGGATCAACGAACCAGTTGTCGAACGTCAGTCCGGTCGCCGCGACGGACAGTTCATTCAGCATCGGATCATGAATCTGTTCGAGATAAGTCTGTCGGTTCTCGCTGAAGAAGAGCCCGGCGGTCCAGAACAGTGGCGAACTCGAGTCCAGGGACTGCAAGCGTATTTCCTGGGTAATGTTCTGTTGGCCGTTATTGATCGAGGCAGGCGAGCGGTAGTCCGTCGCGCCGGGGGGTAAGTGCAGACCGGTGCCGTCAAGCAGGGGATACAAGCCCGGTAAAATCCCCGAACCCGCCGCGTAATCGGGTGGATTTGTGAACACTATCGATTGATAGAACCCCAAGTTATACAACGTGCCCTCGTACCCGGTGACTTCGTCGCGATGAAAATACGAAGTGTTCGAGATGAGCTTGGCGAAACCCACATTCCCTTCGACTTTGAAGGCCGCCAGGTAGAACCGATCCGGATCCGTTCGCTGCGTTGGATCGGCGTTCACGAACTGATTGTTGCTGGGATTCGAATACAGCGGCCAGTAGCTCTCGACATCGTTGCGAAAGCGGTCCTGATAATAAATGCTCGGCGTCACGGTCCAGCCTTCTATCGGCGCCCAAATCAGCGCCAGGCGATACAGCACCGTCTCATCGAAATTGGCATTCTTTTGATCAAGCGCCAAGCTGACAGGATCGATTCGATCGATGTAGCCGCCGTCGCGCCGGTACCAAACCGAGAGGCGCGCTCCCAGAGTCCCGTCGATCAAGGGGCCGCCGGCGGCGATGCCTCCTTCGTAACTTTCCGAACCGCCTTCCGTGTAGGACACTTCTTCACGGCTGTAGAAGCTGTTGGTCGTGAGGCTCGGCTGGGTCGTGATGTAACGGACCGTGCCGCCTTCGGAGCCGGCGCCGAACAGAGTGCCCTGGGGACCGCGCAGTACCTCGATGCGATCGACGTCAAAGGACTTTGGCAGGGCGTCATCCGGATTGAAGGCCAGTGCGCGAATCTGGATCGGCGTGTCGTCGATGTAGATGCCGGTGGTGCCGGCGCCGCCGCTCGAGGCGATGCCGCGGATGGCAATATTATTGGTGCCCGAGTTGTCGATATTAACCCCCGGCGTGAATCGCGCGATATCTTGGAAATCCTTGATGCCGCGCAAATCCATGGCCTCCTGGGTGAGAGCGGTGACGCTGATCGGTACTTTGCTGAGGCTTTCCTCACGCCGGGTCGCGGTAACCGTGATTTCTTGAAGCGGGCCGGACTCCTCGGCCGGCGCGGCAACGGCCGCGGCATCGGCAGCCGCAGCCGCATGATCGTGGAGGGCGGCGAACGCGCCGAACATCGCGCCAATGAGCGAAATACGAACTCGGAGTTCCAACATATTGCATCCCCATTTTTGTACGGCGAGCGAGCAACGCTCTCTTGTTCGCCAATTCCCCGATATAGGCAACATATCGGTTCGGCGGCTGAAAGGCTAGCCTGCGATGCTAGGACCGTTGCAACCCCTTGAGCAGCCAAGCCCTGATGTCGTTGGCAAGCTGCGGCGTCATGTTCCCCAGCATTCCGCGGTGCTCCGGTGCCAGATGCGCGGCGGGCTCGCCGTTCGTTTGAAAAACATAGTGATCGAAGATCCGACGCCAAGCATCACGGCGATCGGGCGGCAAATCCTTGATCGACAGCAATCCGTGAACGAGCGCCGCGAACGGCGACCCGGGTCCCCGCTGCGCGTCGTACCACCAGTAATTCACGAGAATGTTGAAGGCATCCAGCGATTCGACGTTGTGCCACCAAAGATTCGGGATGAAAACCGCGTCTCCGGGTCCGAGGTCCGCGGATTCGGCCGCGGCCAAGGCCTCCGCAAATCGGGGATAGCGATTCAAATCGGGCGCGGCAACGCTCACCATGCTGGTGGGCTGCCCCGCAGGGGTGAATTCCAGCGGTCCCACGTATAAATTGGGCAACTGCTCGGGCGGAAAGAAGGTGAACCGCCGGCGGCCGCTGATCACGCAGGCGATGTTGTCGGACATGTCGAAGTGCGTCGGGGCCGTCACCGCGTTGCCGGCCCAGATTCTGGAAACGATGGACTTGTCCAATAGTTCGAGACCATTCTCACGGGCAAATCCAGGAAACCCGTCAGCCGTGGAGACCGCGCCTGCATACAGCGCCGGCGGTTCGGCATCGTTCATGTGCGCCAGCACACGTTCCACTGCGATCTGGAAAGTTTCATTGATCCTCTCAAAATTGAATCCGCGCATGTCATCGCGATAAAAGAGACGGCCCTTGATGGCCGGCGGCCCGACCGCAGTTTGCACCGGGCGTCCCAAATCGAAGGTCTTTATATAGTCGCAAAGGGCGCGCGGCGATTTGCGCCCCTCGCGCACGGCAGGCCAATCGTTGACCAGCCCTTTGAGAACGGCGGGCCGGTCGCGCGGCATGATTTCGTTGCGAAACTTCGCGACGTCCACATCATGCCATTCGGTCGATTTTGCAAAATTCACGGTGGCATCAATATATCATGGGGTCATGAGCACCCCTGACGAGCGCCCGCGCGCCAAATCCTTGAATCCCCTGTTGGAGCTGATGCCCTTTTTGCGTCCGTACCGTGCAATGATGATCGCAGCGCTTTTCGCGCTGCTGATCGCCGCTGCCGCGCAACTGGCGCTGCCGCTGGCGCTGCGCCAGCTCATCGACCACGTATTCGCCGAACGGGATGTGGGCACCGTCAATCGCTGGTTTATAGGGTTCCTCGCGGCGGCAGTCGTATTTGGCCTGTTCGCGGCGCTGCGCTTCTACATGGTGACCTGGGTGGGCGAGCGGGTGGTCGCGGACCTGAGAACCGCCATCTACCGGCGTGTCGTGCGAATGGATCCCATGTTCTACGAAACTACGCGGGTGGGCGAAGTTCTGTCGCGCCTGACTGCCGATACGACACTGGTGCAGGCCATCGCCGGCGTCAATCTGTCGATTGTGCTGCGTTCCACCTTAAGCCTCATCGGTGCGCTGGCGCTCATGGGAATTACCAGCGCCAAACTCATGGGCGTCATTTTGCTGCTGATTCCCGTCGTCATCGTGCCGCTCATCGTAACGGGCAGGCGGGTGCGCGGTTTGTCGCGCGCCTCGCAGGATCGAATCGCCGATACCAGCAGCCTGGCCGACGAAACATTGAACGCCATCCAAACAGTGCAAGCCTTCACCATGGAGGAGCTGCAGAGCGAACGGTATCACCAGGCCGTTGAGCATAGCTTCGTCACGGCGGTGCGGCGCACCAGGGTGCGTGCCGCACTCACGGCGATCGGCATCATGCTGGTGTTCGGTGGCATCACCTTCGTCTTGTGGCTGGGTGCGCGCCAGGTTCTCGCCGGAACGATGACAGGTGGGCAGCTGGCGCAGTTCCTGCTTTATGCGGCCTTCGTGGGCACCTCCGCCGCGGCCCTCACCGAAATGTGGGGCGAGATTCAACGCGCCGCGGGGGCGATGGAGCGATTAAGCGAGTTGCTGCAGGCGCGGCCCGTCATCCGGGCGCCAGAGCGCCCGCTCGAGCTCGCGGCGCGAGTGCGGGGCCACATTCGATTCGATCACGTAACCTTTCACTACCCGTCCCGGCCGCAGCAATCCGCGCTCGATAATTTCAGCCTCGAAGTAGCGCCGGGCGAAACCATTGCGTTCGTGGGTCCCTCGGGCGCCGGCAAAAGCACGACTTTTCAATTGTTGCTGCGCTTTTACGATCCGGATTCCGGCCACGTGCTCATCGATAACCAGCGGCTCGCGGATCTGCGTCCGGAGGACATCCGGGCGCAAATCGGCTTGGTGCCGCAAGAAACTGTGTTGTTCGGCGCCAGCGCGCGCGAGAATATCAGCTATGGCCGACCCGGCGCGACAGACGCGCAAATCGAGGCCGCTGCCGTTGCCGCCGCCGCGGATGAGTTCCTCCGAAAATTGCCGCAGGGTTACGACACCTTTCTGGGGGAGCGCGGCACGCGGCTCTCCGGCGGCCAGCGTCAGCGGATTGCACTCGCTCGCGCCATACTCAAGGATCCGCCCATCCTGCTGCTGGACGAAGCGACCAGCTCGTTGGATGCGGAATCCGAGCGCTTGGTGCAGCAAGCGCTCGAAAAACTCATGCAAGGCCGCACCACCATCATCATTGCGCATCGGCTCGCGACGGTGCTCAAGGCGGATCGCATCGTGGTGATGGATCATGGACACAAGATCGCGGTCGGCACGCACGCCGAACTGTTGACACAAAGTCCGCTATACGCGCGGCTGGCATCCCTGCAATTTGCCGCGGCCTCCGCTGAGGCCCTGGAGGCCGCCGCAATCTAGCATGCGCGCCGCGAGTCTTATTTGATCAATCCTTCGGCTTTCATCGCTTCGTGAACCTTCGGCCTTTGGGCGACGCGCGCCGCATAGGCGGAGAGCACCGGCCATTTGCCGAGATCGATTTTCACGTAGTGAGTCCACTGCAGCAGCGTGAACAGATATGCATCCGCCACCGTGAAGTGATCGCCCATCAAAAAATTCTTCTTGCCTAGAAAGCTCGAGAGCCAATCGAACTTCTTTCCCAAATTGGTTACGGCGGCTTCCTTCATGTCGGCCGAGGAAGCCGGATTGAACAGGGGCGTGAATGTCTTGTGAACCTCGGAAGTGAGGTAGTTCAAGATTTCCATCAACTGGTAGCGCTCGAAAGAGCCGGCGCGCGGCGCCAAACCGGAATCGGGTTTCAAGTCGGCCAGATATTGCACGATGGCGGGCCCTTCGGTGAGTACCCGGCCGTCATCTAATTGCAACGCAGGCACGGCGCCCTTCGAGTTGATCGACAGGTAGTCGGTGCCGCTTTCGGTTTTCTTGGTTTTGGAGTCGACCTTGACCAAAGTGACCGGCAGGCCGAGTTCGCGCATCACGATGTGCGGCGACAACGAGCACGCACCCGCAAAATAGTAAAGCTTCATTGCGACTTCCTCAGTGTGGGGCAGAAAATGATACCGCATTTGCCGCGGACGGGATTACTCGCCGCGCGGCGATGAAACCGGCCGAGTAGGGCGGCGAGCTCAGCGAGTCGATTCGCACGAATCCGCGGCTCGACGGTGCGTGAATGAAACGACTTTCGTCGAGCGCGATCGCCACGTGCAATTCCTTGCCCGCAAGCTGCATGAAGATCAGATCGCCGGCATGAAGTTCGCCGCGCGCCACCTTCGAACCAAATTCCAGCTGTTCGGCAGCGGTCCTCGGCAAGAGGATGCCGGCGCCCGCGGCCGCGTACACCGCCAAGCCGCTGCAGTCGAAGCCGCCGGGCCCTGCGCCGCCGTAGCGATACGGCTGACCGAGCATCGCGGTTGCGGTGTCGATCATCAATGTTTGAGCGTCTGGAGTGCTGGGCGCCGGCGCGCCCGATTCGGCCGTTGCAACCGGCGTCGGCGTCGGGCGACGGTCTTCGCGCGCCGTCGTCGCACAGGCGGCCAAACTCAAGACTGCGGCCGCGGCGAGCAGCGCCTTGATCAGTGTTCTTCCTAGCGGCGCGTCGCCGGCAGCGTTGTGGCCAATGCTGCGCCGACGATGCCTGCTTCCGCGCGCAGAGCGCCGATGCATAGCCGTGCCTCGCAATGCAGTTTGTCCATGAACTTCTCCGGTTCCTCGGTGATGCCGCCGCATAGCACGATCAGGTCGGGCCACAACAGCGAGTGCATTTCGTTGATCACCAGGTTCAATTCGCTTGCCCAGGCCTCCCAGCTCAAATTGCCCTGCACCTTGGCGCGCCCCGAGGCGCGCTTCTCGGCCTCGGTACCCAAGACTTGAACATGACCCATTTCGGTGTTCGGCACCAGCTCGCCGTTGATGAACAAGGCGCTGCCGATGCCTGTCCCCAGCGTCAGCAACAATACGGTGCCGCCGACGCCGCGCGCCGCCCCGTAGCGCAGCTCCGCGAGGCCGGCAGCGTCCGCATCGTTAATCGCTACCACCGGCCGATGCAGATGTTGTGCAGCGAGCTCCGCCAGCGGCTTGCCGATCCAGGCTTTGTTCAGATTTGCAGCCGTGAGCACGACGCCTCGGCGCATGACGCTGGGAAATGCCAGGCCCACCGGGTGATCGCCATGCACATTCGATACCACCTCGGTCAACGCATGCAGCAAGGCATCGGTTGAATCATGTGCGGGCGTCGGTGTGCTGAATCGCTCGCCGGCGAACTCGCCGGAACGCAAATCGATCAGCGCGCACTTGATGGAGGAACCGCCTACATCAATGCCGACGGCCAAGGAGGACGTATTCAAACGGAATGCTGCATGGTTGATTGCCCCGTCTGCCGGCTAACGACTCTATAATAACCGGTATGGATTCGATAGATTCTCAATTCGCGACCCGCCGCAACGCTGCCTTGCAGCCCGGCGCTCTGCAAGCGGCATTGCTCGACCGCCTGACGCGGACGCTGGGCAAGAATCCGGACCAGGCGACCGCGCGGGACATCTACGATGCGCTATCCCTGGCCGTCCGTGAGGAACTGACCTTGCGATGGCTGGCAACCCAACGGCGGGTGGCGAACGCGCATGTGAAGCGGGTCTGCTACTTCTCGGTTGAGTACCTGCCCGGCCGGTCGCTGCTGAACGCGCTCTACAGCCTCGACGGAAACCTGGTGCAGGAGGCACGTGCGGCCTTGCGCAGCCTCGGCCATGAACTGGAGGACATAGCCGCTCAAGAAATGGACCCGGGCCTCGGGAACGGCGGCCTCGGCCGCCTGGCGGCGTGTTTCCTCGACTCGCTGGCGACGCTGCATTATCCGGCCGTCGGATATGGGATCCGCTACGACTACGGCATCTTTACCCAAGTCATCGGCGACGACGGCGGACAGCGCGAAGTCGCGAGCAGCTGGCTGCGCCTGCGCAATGTCTGGGAGACGCCGCGTGGCAACGCGAGCTACACCGTGCGTTTCGGCGGTCGCAGCGAGGCGCCGGCGAATGCCGCTGCCGGCGATTTACATCGGTGGGTCGATACCGAGGACATGCATGCCATCGGATTCGATCAATTGATTCCGGGGAATGGCGGACCCACGGTCAATCATTTACGGCTTTGGTCGGGCCGTGCCGTCACGCCGTTTCGGATCGGGGCGTTCAACTCCGGCGACTACGCAGCGGCCGTGCGCGATCAGGTGGAGGCGAAAAATCTCTCGCGTGTGCTGTATCCGGACGATTCGACGCCACAGGGCAAGGAACTTCGCCTCAGGCAGCAGTATTTTTTCGTTAGCGCCAGCCTGCAGGACATTTTGCTCATCCATCTAAGCGAGGGCCGCTCGCTCGCGTCGATGCCCGACGCGATCGCAATTCAGCTGAACGACACCCATCCGGCGGTGGCGATTGCGGAGCTGATGCGTTTGCTCATTGATGAACACGGCCTGAATTGGGAGGAAAGCTGGCAGATCACCCGAGGGGTGTTTTCCTATACGAACCACACCTTGCTGCCGGAAGCGCTCGAGTCATGGCCGGTGGCGATGTTCGAGCGGCTGCTGCCGCGCCATCTGGAAATCATCTATCTGATCAATCGCGATTTGCTGCAGTCGGCCGAAGCGTCGTTTCCCAACGATGCCGCGCGGCGCGCGCGCCTGTCGATCGTCGATGACGGCGGCGAGCGCCGGCTGCGCATGGCGCATCTGGCCATCGCGGGCAGCCACCGAGTCAACGGGGTCGCGCAACTGCATTCGGATCTGATGCGCAAAAACGTGTTTCGCGACTTTGCGGAGATGTATCCCGACCGTTTCATCAATGTGACCAACGGCATCGCGGCGCGCCGCTGGCTCAAACAATCGAACCCCGGCCTGGCGGCCCTGTTGACCGAACGTCTCGGCCGGGCTTGGGAAAACGATCTGGAGGAACTCGCGCGCCTGGCCGGCGCAGCGGAAGATGGCGAGTTCCGCCGCCAATTTCGCGCCATCAAGCGCGACAACAAACAGCGCCTTGCCGCCGAAGTGATGCGGCGCAGCGGCGTGGAGATCAGCGCTGACTTCCTGTTCGACGTTCAAGTGAAGAGAATTCACGAATACAAGCGCCAGCTTTTGAATCTCCTGTACGTGGTGACCCGCTACCGAAGAATCCTCGACAATCCGGGCGCTCCGGTGGTGCCGCGCGCCGTGATTTTCGCGGGCAAGGCCGCGCCAGGCTATGCGATGGCCAAGGCCATCATAAAACTGATCAATAACGTGGCGCGTACCATCGACTCCGACGTCAACGTTCAAGACAGGCTGCGGGTCGCATTTCTGCCGGACTACGACGTATCGCTGGCGCAGGTGATCATGCCCGCGGCGGATCTCTCGCAGCAGATATCGACCGCAGGGATGGAGGCATCGGGGACCGGCAACATGAAGCTGGCGTTGAACGGGGCGCTGACCATCGGCACGCTGGACGGGGCGAACATCGAGATTCGCGATCACGTTGGCGCTGAAAACATGTTCATTTTCGGGCTCACGGCCGACCAGGCGGCGGCGCGCCGCGCTGCAGGCTACAGCCCGGGCCGCGAGCTCGAGACGAATCCGGAGCTCAAAGGCACGCTGGATCTGATAAGGTCGGGATTCTTCTCGCCAGGACGCCCGGACGATGCCAAGCCGATCGTCGACCGGCTGCTGAGCGAGGGCGAGCCGTTTCTGGTGCTCGCGGATTTCGCCGCCTACGCGGGTGCACAGGACCAGGTGGATGCCCTGTACTTGCAGGAGGATGACTGGAGTCGCAAAGCCGTGCTCAATTGCGTGAATATGGGGTATTTCTCCAGCGATCGCAGCATTCGCGAGTACGCCGACCGCATTTGGGCGGTCAAGCCTGTGATATGAAGGTGGCATCGAATTGACAGATCAAGGGATCAGCGACTTCGATCTTTATCTATTCGGCGAGGGCAATCACCAACGGATTTATGAAAAGCTCGGCGCGCACTTGCGGCAAACCGGGGGCGCCCGATTTGCCGTGTGGGCGCCGAACGCGGAACGGGTCAGCGTCGTAGGTCCCTTCAATCATTGGGACGGGCGTGCGCACATCATGCGGCCGCGCGGCAGCTCGGGCATTTGGGAGCTGGAGATTCCCGCAGTCGGCGCGGGCACTCTGTACAAATACGAAATTCGCGGGAAAGATCGCCGCCTGTTTCTCAAGGCGGACCCTTACGGGTTCGCAATGCAGCTGCGGCCGGACAACTGCTCTCTGGTGACCGAACTTGATGGTTACCAGTGGCAGGATGGCGCATGGCTCGAACGCCGCGCGCATCAGGAGCCGCTGCGACGGCCCTTCAACGCCTACGAGGTGCATTTGGGATCCTGGCGCCGGCCGTGGCATGTCCGTACGCCACCTTTCATGAACTGGTCCGAGGCGATTGAGCAACTCATACCCTATGTGCTCGACATGGGCTATACGCACCTCGAACTCATGGGACTTGCCGAGCATCCGCTCGACGCTTCATGGGGCTATCAAGTGGTCGGCTACTATGCGGCAACGTCGCGCTACGGCACGCCGCAGGACTTCATGCGCTTCGTCGATTGTTGTCACGCGGCAGGCATCGGCGTGATCCTCGATTGGGTGCCGGCGCATTTTCCGCGCGACGATCACGGTCTGGTGCTATTCGACGGTAGCGCCCTGTACGAACACGCGGATACGCGCCTTGGCGAGCACCGCGAATGGGGCACGAAAGTTTTCAATTACGGGCGGCATGAGGTGCGCAATTTTTTGGTGGCCAACGCGATATTTTGGATGGATAAGTATCATGTTGACGGATTGCGGGTCGATGCCGTGGCCGCGATGCTGTACCTGGATTACAGCCGCAAAGCGGGCGAATGGTTGCCAAACCGGCACGGCGGGCGCGAGAATCTCGACGCCATCGAGTTTTTGCGTCAGATGAACAATGCGGTTCATGCCGCGTTTCCGGGTGTGCTGACGATCGCGGAGGAATCGACCTCTTTCCCGGCCGTCACCAGGCCGCCGGAATTCGGCGGCCTCGGCTTCAATTTCAAATGGAATATGGGTTGGATGAACGATACCTTGCGCTATGTGTCGCTGGACCCGGTCATCCGACGCTACCATCATGAGTTGATCACCTTCTCATTCGTCTATGCGTGGTCCGAGAACTTCGTATTGCCGATCTCGCACGATGAAGTGGTGCACGGCAAGCGCTCGCTGCTGGGAAAAATGCCCGGCGATGACTGGCAAAAGCGCGCAAATTTTCGGCTCCTGCTCAGCTATATGTGCGCCCATCCCGGCAAGAAGCTGCTGTTCATGGGCTCGGAATTCGGTCAGCAACAGGAATGGCGCGACTACGAACAGCTCGACTGGCAGCAATTGGCAAATCCGGAACACGCGCCCCTGCGCGATTGCGCGCGTGCTTTGAATCGCTTGTATTCGGCGAACGCCCAGTTGTACGGCAGCGATTGCGACCCGCAAGGATTTCGTTGGCTGGACTTGCACAACGCCAATGACAGTGTCTGGGCATTTTCTCGGCTGGCGGTCGGCCAGGACACGGGCGCGCCGATCATTTGCATTTTCAATGCCACGCCGGTGCCGCGCGACAACTATGAGATCGGCGTTGCGGATGGCGGAATCTATCGAAAATTGTTCGATTCGGACGATCCCAGATTCGGCGGCTCGGGATACAACCGGCAAAGCCAGGTCGAGGCTTCGCACGCGCTGTCGCTCAACCTGCCGCCGCTCGCAGCCATGTTCTTCACAGGGACTTGGGCTTGATGGAGATCGGCACGGGTTCGCCGCGCCCGCTGGGCGCGACTCCGACGGAGCATGGCGTCAATTTCGCGTTGTTCTCCAGCAATGCGACGCGAGTCGAACTCTGCCTGTTCGATGCACGGAACAATACCGAGATCACCCGCTGCGATTTGCCCGGTCGCACGGCCGAGGTCTGGCACGGCTTGGTGCCGCCGCAGAGCGCCGGACCGGGAAGCTACTATGCGTATTGCGTACATGGACCCGACGAACCGCAGAACGGTCACCGCTTTGATGCCGCGACACCCTTGATCGATCCTTACGCGTGCTCCCTCTCGAAACAGACTCCGAGGCGTGCGCGGGTGATCGACCGCACGTTTGACTGGGGCAATGACCGGCCTCCCACCATCCCCTGGCGGGACTCGGTCATTTACGAGTTGCACGTCAAGGGATTCACTCGTCTGCACCCGGCGGTGCCCGAAAAGTGGCGCGGAAGTTACCTCGGTCTGTCCGTGGCGCCGGTGATCGAGCATTTGAAGTCCATCGGCGTGACGGCTGTCGAACTGCTGCCCTGTCAGGCCTTCCTTAGCGAGCCGTTTTTGCTGGAGCGCAAACTGACAAATTACTGGGGTTACAATTCGGTCGCTTGGTTTGCTCCCGCTGACGAATATGCGGTGGAAGACGGCGTGGCCGAATTCAAGACCATGGTGAAGGCGCTGCACGCCGCGGGAATCGAGGTGCTGTTGGACGTGGTGTTCAATCACACCGCCGAGGGCGGCGAGGGCGGCCCGCTGCTGTCATTGCGCGGCTTCGACAACAAGGTTTACTACCGGCTAAACCCGCAGGACCTTCGCCAGTACGAGAATTTCGCCGGCACCGGCAATACGGTGAATTGCGAACATCCGCGGGTGCGCGCGCTCATCGTCGATTGCCTGAAATACTGGGTCGAGGAAATGCACGTGGATGGGTTTCGTTTCGATTTGGCGACCGTGCTGGCACGCGATGCCAACGGCTTTAACGACCATGCTCCCTTGTTCAAGGCGCTGCGCGCCGAACCCGCGCTCGCCTATGTGAAGTTGATCGCGGAACCCTGGGATGTCGGGCCGGGCGGCTATCAACTCGGACACTTTCCTGCCGGCTGGTCGGAGTGGAACGACCGCTATCGCGATACCGTTCGCGCCTTCTGGCGCGGCGATGCCGGAAAAGTCGGCGAGTTCGCGGAGCGGTTCGCGGGCTCCAGCGACATATTTCGCCACAACGGGCGCAAGCCGTCGGCGGGCATCAATTTTACCACCGTGCACGACGGCATGACCTTGAACGATCTGGTCTCCTATAACACGCGGCACAATGAAGCCAATCTGGAGAATAACGGCGACGGCCACAGCAACGAATGGAGCTGGAATTGCGGAATCGAGGGACCGACCGAGGATGCCGCGATACTCGGTTTGCGAAAACGTCAAATGCGCAATTTCCTGGCGACCCTGTTTCTGGCGCAGGGCGTCCCGATGCTGCAAGCCGGAGATGAATTCGCGCGGACTCAGCGTGGCAACAACAATGCATATTGCCAGGACAATGAGATCTCGTGGATTGATTGGCGCTTGCGCGCCGTGAATCACGATCAGTTGGAGTTCGTGCGGTTGCTGGCCCAACTGCGCCGTTTGCACGCGGAATTCCGCCGCGAGACTTTTCTCAAGGGCGCCGCATCGCGCGCCAGCGTGAAGGATGTGACCTGGTTGAACGGGCGCGGCACGGAGATGACACAGGCCGACTGGCAGGATCCGAACTTGCGAACGCTCGGAATCTGGTTCGGCGAACACGCCGGTTCAGTGGAACACTTGCTGTTTCTGGTGAATTCGGCAGATTCCGCACAAACTTTTGCGCTGCCCACCGCTCCCGGCAGCGGGCCCTGGATTTGTCTGTTCGATACGGCGCGCGGCGGCGTTGTCGCAAACAGCCTGGGAGACGTTCGCAACTTTGAAATGGCCGCGCACTGCGCGGCGCTACTGGAGTGCTGAATGGCCGATGCGGCGCTCATCGACAGATTGGCCCGGCTGCGCGGTATCGGCGAGGCCTACCACGATTATCGCGGCGAGCTCAAATACTTCAGCCTGCAAACCAAGATAGGCATTCTACGTGCCATGGGATGTGCGGTGGACGACGATGCCGCGCTGGCTGCGGACCTGTTGCAGCTCGAAAGTGTCCAGGGCCGAAGACTCCTGCCTGCCGTGACCACCGCCGCCGGCTCGCGGGCCGGCATCGAGATCAACGTTGCCGCCCGCGATTTTGGTGCCATCCTTCTGTGGTGCGCGCGCCTCGAGGATGGATCGCAGATCAACGGTCATGTATCGACGGCCGATTGCGCGGAGATTTGGCGGGGCGAGGTTGCGGGATCGTGGGTCACGCGCCGGCGTTTCCATCTGCCCTTGGATCTTCCGCCCGGCTACCACGAGCTCGAAGTCAAAATAGGCGGCGCCGCGGATCGATGCGCGTTGATCGTCTGCGCGTCCAAATGTTATGAGCCCGCTGCGATCCGCGAAGGTCTCAAGCTATGGGGCGTATCGGTGCAGCTTTATACACTGCGCTCGAGAGACAATTGGGGAATCGGGGATTTCGGCGATCTCAAACAATTGATCCGCTGGGCAGCATCATACGGCGCGGGATTCATCGGATTGAATCCATTGCATGCCCTCGCACCCGCGGACCCTGCCAGATCAAGCCCGTACAGCCCTTCGAGCCGGCACTTTCTCAATGTTCTTTACATCGCAGTGCCGGCCGTCGCGGAATTCCAGGAGTGCGCGGCGGCACGCGGCCGCGCCGCAGACCCAAATTTCACCAGCCGGCTGTTGCAGCTGCGCGCGCAGGAACGCGTCGACTACGCCGGTGTCGAGGAGATCAAGTTTGAAATCCTCGCGCTGCTGTACCAGGATTTTCGCGCACGGCATTTGGCGCAGGCCAGCGAGCGTGGACGCAGCTTCAAGAGTTTCGTCGACGCCGGCGGCGCGCCTCTGCAACTTCACGCCCGGTTTGATGCGCTCGATCGGTACTTTCGCGCAACCACCGGAAGTGCATCGGGTTGGTTGAGCTGGCCGGAAGAGTTTCGCGATGTGCATGGCGAGGCGGCCGCGCGCTTCGCGAGCGATCATGCCGAGGAGGTGGAATTCTACGTCTACTTGCAATGGCTGGCTCATGAGCAGCTGTCGAGCGCCCAGTCGCTGGCTCGCGAACGGGGGATGCCGATCGGACTTTATGGCGACTATGCGGTGGGCGCCAACCCGTCGGGATCGGAGACGTGGATGCATCGAGACCGCTACTGTCTCGGCGCGGAAATCGGCGCTCCGCCCGATCCGCTTGCATTGAAGGGGCAGGGCTGGGGAACCCCGCCCCAGGATCCGGCGGCAATGCAAGCGCAGCGCCTGAAGGGATTTTCCGGGTTGATCCGCGACAGCATGCGCTACTACGGCGCGCTGCGGCTGGATCATGTGATGTCGCTGTTTCGGCTGTGGTGGGTGCCCGCCGGAAGCAGCCCGCGGGACGGCGCGTATGTGCACTATCCGCTGCGCCAGCTGCTCACCGTGTTGTCGCTGGAAAGCGAGCGGCGCGCCTGCTTGGTTGTCGGCGAGGACTTGGGCGTGGTGCCTGACGAAATTCGTCAAACCATGCCGGAATTCGGCCTCTATCATTACAAAGTCATGCTGTTCGAAAAGATCGACGATCGCTTCCGCAGGCCCGACGAGTACACGAGGTCCGCACTGGCGACGCCCACCACGCATGACTTGCCGACATTACGCAGTTTTTGGGAGGGGCGGGACATCGATCTGCGCCGCCGCCTGGGACTGTATCCCAGCGCCGAAATCGAACAGGACATCGTGCGCGAGCGCGCTCATGATCGCACGCGGCTGCTGACGGCGTTGCGGGATCTGGGGCTGAATCCGGCTCACCCCGCAACTCCCAATGAACCCTTCACGGCCGAGCTGGTGCACGCGGTGCATCTCTATCTGGCGCGTTCGCGGGCCGCCATGGTGGCGCTGCAAATGGACGATTTGCTGTGCATGTTGGATCCGGTCAATGTGCCGGGCACCGGCAGCGAATACCCCAATTGGCAACGCAAGCTGACGGTGGATATCGAGGACGTGGCGGCGCGTCCGGAACTCGCGGCGCAGCTCGCTGAGATTCAGCGCGCGCGCTCAAGCGCGTAAGGCCGGCGGATCCCACGCTTTCTGCGCACGTGCGGCCCAAGCCCAGACCAAGCCTCCCGCGAGCACGGCAAGCGGCAGAATCTTGATCGCCTGCTGCAGCGAAAACGCATCCGACAATATACCCACCAAAAAGGGCGACAACGCGTCCCCGAGCAAATGGATGGCAAAGACGCTCAGGGCGATGGCGGAGGCGCGCTCGCTGGCCATGACCAGATTGACGATCGCGGCGTTGATGGGGCCGGTGGACAAGAAAAGGCAGAGCTGCGCTGACACCATGTAGGTGAAATACAGGGAGGGCGGTCCGGTCAGCGCCAACCACACGAGCGGTGCCGCGACCAGCGTCGCAATGGCGGACAACCACAGGTAGGCCTGCTTCGAGTACTTGGCGAAGTAGTCGCTCATCCAGCCGCCGACAAAGGTGCCGACGAATCCGGTCACGACGACGATTGTACCGAAACTCACGGTCGCCTCGGCGCGCGGCATGCCGCGCGCACGCTCGAGAAATGCGGGCATCCAGTACGCGAGACCGCCCACGCAAAACGTGTAGGCGGCGTAGCCCAGCACGGTGAGCGCGTAGGGCTTGTTGTGCAGCAGCCGGCCATAGGTTTCCCAGGTTTCGCGGCCGATGCCGGCGCGCGGTGCGCTTGCCGGCGTCTGCGCGAGCGGCGTGGCGTCCGGCGCACGATCTTGTATTCCTCGCGGCGGGTCCCGCAGCAGCAAGCACAGCGCCGCCAATACCAGGCCCGGGACACCGGCAACGAAGAAGGCCATGCGCCAGCCGAAATGCTTGTCGACCAGTCCGCCGACCACGTACCCTAGCGCGGACCCAACCGGTATGGCACAAAAGAAAATGGCCATGATCCGGCCACGTTGGCGTACCGGAAAGTAATCGGACAACAAACTGGGGGCGATCGTGACATAGGCCGCTTCACCCACGCCCACGGAGGCGCGCGCTATGAATAGGGTCAGATAATTCACCGCGAATCCCGACATCGCCGTGGCGAAACTCCAGCAGGCGACGGCCAGTGCGATGAGCCGCGGCCGCGAGCGGCGGTCGCCCAGGGCTCCGAAAACGGGCGCCAAGACTGTGTAGACAATCAGAAAACCCGACATCAGAGATCCCAAATTGGCGTCGGATAGGCCGAGATCCGAATGCTTCAAGCTTTCGAGCACTCCCGCGACAACGTAGCGGTCCAGGTAGCTGAGTAAATTGATGAAGGCGAGCACGCCAAGGCTGAAGTTCGCCGAAGCCATCCAAGATTTTTGTTCGTGATCGGCCACCTCTTGAGTATAGCCGCATCTCCTTTAACGGTTCGCGTTTCGGCACAGGCAGAGTAAAATCAAATCAGCCTGTCATTTAAGGAGATCCCATTGGCCAAACCGAATTATCGTCATGCAAAGAAACTCAAGGAGGCCGCGAGAAAGGCTCGCCAAGATGCAAAGCAATTGCGCCGCTCGACGGTTCCCGATGTGCCGCCGGAGCCCGCGCCCCTGAAGCCGGTTGACTAAGCACTGTCGCTGCGCTGCGACGCATGCCGTATTACGCAGACTTCACAGATCTTTGCCTGTTTTACGCTTCTCAGGCTGCTCGAATCGCACAACAATACCGGGCATGCAAGCATCAACGGCATCGATGAACACGCGCGGCAGATGGTCGAGGCTGCGCGTTTTGCCGCTGGGGTTGGCGCTGCTGGCGGCTGCCGCGTGCACTGGAACGGCCGTGGTGACGGTCACGGCGACCCCCTCTTCCGACCCGTTTCTCGCCTACCGCGTCGGCCTGGCGTCGGTCCAATTGAACACGTCGGACGGCAAATCCACATTGAAGGTGCTGCCCGCGGAAACAACGGTCGACTTCACGAAACTGCTGGACTTGGGCGAGGTGCTGGGCGCACCGGCGGTATCGAAGGGTACTTATACCAGCGCCGTGATCACTCTTGATTACAGCGCGGCGCAGATCATTTACGACGACGGCAGCTTGGCGGGCTTGACGCTGACACCGCTGGGTGCAAATGGCCAGCCGGCGGGGCAAGTCTCCGTCACCGTAAATCTGGATCCCAGCGAGCCGTTCAGAATAGCCGACAGGCAGGCCGCGCTCCTCGCGCTGAATTTCAATCTTGCGGCATCAAACGTGGTCGATGTGGCCGCGCAAACAGTGACGATCACGCCGTTGTTTGCGGCGAGTGCAATGCCGATCGATACGAAGCAGGTGCGCATACGCGGTCCGCTCGGCAGCGTCGGTTCCACGAGCACTTCTTTCTCGAGCGGCGTGCTGCCGTTTGGCGGCGCGGTTGCAGGGCTGGGCACGCTGTCAATCTTGCCGAGCACCACGACGACATTTGAAATCAACGGCAGCGCTTCTACCGGCAGCGCAGGACTGTCCGGGCTCGCGGCCTTAAGCGCCGGGAGCCTCGTGGTGTCCTATGGTACGTTGACGTCGTCCAGCACCGTATCGACCGTCGGTACGGGTACTACCTATACCCCCGGTGTCACGACAGCGCCCACTGTAACCACGACCACCAGCAGCGTGACATTCAGCGCCTCGCAGGTACTCGCCGGCAGCAGCGTGCAGGGGTCCGGCTTCGACCGCGTATCGGGAATCGTCGTTGCGCGCAGCGGCAATGTCCTGGGGCTCGAGGATGCCACGTTGATCGCGAACGACGGCAGCAACTCCTTGCTGCCCGGCACGACCATCGTCAATATCGGCGCCAATACGGCCGTTACCGTGTTCGGTCAGGGCACCGCAGTCAATTACAGTCCGTTGCAGATATCCGTGGGTTCGACGATCGATGCGTTCGGCGTGGCCAGCTCCGGCTCGGGCGTAACTTTGGACGCGACTGCGGGGCGAGTCCGGATCGATGCAACCGCGGCCGCGGGCTTGGTCACAGCGCAGGGAAGCGGAGCTCTCACGATGAATCTGTCGTCGCTCGGAGGCAGAGCGATCGGTGCCTTCAATTTCACGGGAAGCGGGGCCATCCCGGATCAATATCAGATTGTCACCGGTGCTTTGGATTTGACCAACGCGATTGCGGGCGCTCCGGTCGTGGTGACGGGGGCGCCCAGCGCATTCGGATCGGCGGCCCCGAACTTTACGGCTGCCGCCTTGCTTGATCCCACTACGATTCAAGCGGAATTAGTGGTCGACTGGGGCGCCGGGACGGCCGCGCCGTTCACCACGTTCAATAGTTCCGCGATCACCCTCGATGTGCTCAACAGCAGCATCGGGCTGCGGCATCAGATCCAGATCGGGTCGGAAATCGTCGATCTCGTCGGCCTGGCTTCTGATCCGGTGATAGCGCCGGCGACGACGAGTTCGGCCGTGATATTCGCCATTGCTCATGCCGCGAGTTCGACCGTCGAGAGCTTTGACAGCTATGCGGCCTTCATCACTCAATTGCAGACGGAGCTAAACGGCGCAATCCTCGCAACGGGGTTCACCGTGATCGGGCAATACACACCCTTGACGTTTGCGTTTTCTGCCACGGGCATTACGATCTCGCTGAACAACTGAACCCTCGTACGACGAGCTGGAGTAGGTTGGTTGCTGAAACTGAAAATTACCCGTCGCGAATTGCTTCGGGCGACCTCTCTGTTGGCCGTGCCGGCGTGTTTGCCGCGCGTGGTGTCGGCCGCCGGTGCGGCGGCACCGGGGCCCGGGTACAGCTATGCCTATGTCGGTACCTACACGCCAAACGGCGGCGGCATTTATTTATTCCGCATCGAACCCGGCACGGCGGCCCTCACGCAACTGCAGGTCATTGACGATATACGCAATCCGACCTGGCTTGTCCTCAATCCGGCGCAGACACACCTGTACGCAATTAGCGAGACGGACAATTATCAGGGCACGCGCAGCGGCGCCGTCGTCACCTACGCCATCAATCCCGATAACTTTCAGCTGAAGCGTCTGGGCGCGGTGAGTTCCGGCGGCACCACCCCTTCCTATGCCAGCGTGCATCCCTCGGGAAAATTCGTGTTCGTGGCCAATTATGGGGGCGGCAGCGTTGCGGTGTTTCCCGTGGGCTCCGACGGCACTCTGGGGGAAGCGACCGACATCAGGCCCAGCGTCGGTCCGAGGCACCACGCGGCGCGCGCGGTCAAGGATCCGCCGGGGCAATTCGCGGCCAGCGATCATGAGGGTCCGCACGTGCACATGGTTGCGCCGGACCCGGGCGGACAGTTCGTCATAGCGAACGACGCGGGTCTCGACTTGACGCTGGTGTGGCGCTTCGATGCAGCGGCCGGGCACTTGCTGCCGGCGGCGGTGCCGGTAGTCGCGGCGCCTCCGGGATGTGCGCCCCGGCATTTCGCCTTTCACCCCAACGGGCGATGGTTTTACAATCTTTACGAACACGATGCCAGGGTCGCGGTGTACGACTACGACTCGGCACGAGGCGGCTTCAAGCTCAAACAGGTCCTTGCCAGCCTGCCGCCGAAATTTGCCGGCAGCAACCTCGCCTCCGAGGTGGTGCTTACCGCCGACGGCCGTTTCCTGTACGTTTCGAATCGTCTGCACAACGCGATAACGATTTTTGGCGTCGGAAACGACGGCCAGTTGCACGCCATCGCGGAGACCTGGGTGCATGCCGACTCGCCGCGCAATATTTGCATCGATCCGAGCGGCGCATTCCTCTATGCGTGCAATCAACGAGGCGACTCGATCACTTCGTTTCATCTCAATGCAACAACCGGCGCGCTAACATTCACCGGCCGCTTCGAGGCAGTCGGCAGCCCGGCAGTGATGACCATACTCAAGCGGTCCTGACGCAACACCACTGTACCCCGCCGTGCGCCGGGCTATACTGGCATAGTACGCAAGCGCAACACGGGCGATAAACTATGCAAATCGCGATGATAGGTTTGGGCCGCATGGGCGCCAACATGGCGCAGCGATTGACGCGCGGTGGTCACAAAGTCGTCGGCTACGATCCCGCTGCGGCGGCGCGGGAACTCCTCGAAAAAAATGGCGCCGAGACCGCGGCCACGCTCGAGGCATTGGTTGGCAAGCTCAAGGCGCCGCGCACCGTATGGTTGATGATTCCGGCGGGTGCAATTACCGACGCCACCATTACCAGCCTGGTGCCGCTGCTGAGTGCGGGCGACACCATCATCGACGGCGGCAATTCGAACTATCGGGACACCCAGCGGCGGGCCGCCATGACCGCGCAGCAGCAGATTCAATACGTCGATTGCGGAACCAGCGGCGGCATCTGGGGTTTGGCCGAAGGGTATAGCATGATGATCGGCGGCGATGAAGCCGTGGTGGAACGCCTTCGTTCTATTTTCGAAACGCTGGCGCCCGCCAAGGATCGAGGCTGGGGCCGGGTCGGGCCTGTGGGCTCGGGGCATTATACCAAGATGGTCCACAACGGCATCGAGTACGGAATGATGCAGGCGTACGCTGAAGGCTTTTCCATACTTCAGCACAAGAGTGAGTTCAAGCTCGACCTGCATCAGATTGCCGAGATTTGGCGCTACGGTAGCGTGGTGCGTTCATGGCTGCTCGATCTTTGCGCGAGCGCGTTGGAAAAGAATCCGACACTGAAGGGAATTGCGCCTTATGTGGCGGACTCGGGCGAAGGTCGCTGGACCGTTGCCGATGCCATCGAATTGGGCGTGTCGGCGCCCGTCATCACCTTATCGCTGCTGGAACGGTTGCGGTCGCGCGATGACGATTCATTTTCCGACAAGTTGCTGGCGGCGATGCGCAACCAGTTCGGCGGACACGAGATAAAGAAAGAGTAAATCAGAGAAGCCGGCGTGCGAACACTGGTAGTCGGCGCCGGGGCCATCGGCGGCTATTTCGGAGCGCGGCTGCTCGAGGCGGGCCGCGATGTCACGTTTCTCGTGAGGCCGCGCAGGGCCGAGCAACTGGCTCGCAACGGTCTCATCGTCGTCAGCCCGCTGGGCAATCTCGATTTGCCCGCGCCGGCGCTGGTAATGGCCGGAGCCATCCAGAACCACTACGATCTCGTCATTCTCAGCTGCAAATCGTACGACTTGGAAAGCTCGATCGAGGATTTCGCCGCCGGCGTAGGTCCTGACTCGCTGGTGCTGCCGTTGCTCAACGGCTTGCGGCACCTGGATGTGCTGGACGCGCGATTGGGCCCGCAGCGCGTCTTGGGAGGATTGGCGCGCATTTCTTCCACTCTGGATGATGAGGGCCGCATTCACCAGTTGGGCACCTTCAACAGCCTCGTGTTCGGCGCCCGGCAGCCGAAGCTCCGCAACATGGACGGTATCGCCTCGGCGTTGATGGTGCCGGGATTCGAGGGAATCTTGAGCGGCGATATTCTTCAGGAAATGTGGGAAAAGTGGGTGTTCATCGCCGCCGCGGCGGCGACCACTTGCCTCATGCGCGCGTCCATCGGGGATATCATGTCGGCCGATGCGCGCGACATTCCGGCGGGCCTGCTGCAGGAATGCGCCGCGATCGCCGCCGCGCACGGCTTTGCACCGCGGGAGCCGTCGACAAGGGTCGGCCTATCGGTACTCACCACGCCGGGATCGGCGTTCACGGCATCGATGCTGCGCGACATTGAGCAGGGTGGCCGCATCGAAGCGGATCACATCGTCGGCGATCTTTTGCGACGTTCACCCAATGCGCTTGCCGCACCACTGCTCAGCACCGCTTACGCGCATCTGCGGGCATATGAGGCGCGGCGCCGGCGGGAAGCAGACTAGATTCCCGCGGGCACTTCGGATTTGTGGCTGGAGACGGCGGCCCCGTCCTGCGCGCGCAGACGCGCAAATACCAAGGTGGATATGGCAGTGAGCGCGGCGAGCCCGAGCAACGCCAAGTGAATGCCGTGAATCATTTGCGACGGGGTGGCGCTCAGCCGATCGGGAATGAAAAAGGCGGCTGCGAGCGAGGCGGTGGCGACGCCGAAGCTCACCGCCATTTGTTGTATTGTGCTGGCAATGGTGCTGGCAGCACTCGCTTCGTGCTCGCCGACATCCGCATACGCCAGGGTGTTCATGCTGGTGTATTGCAGCGAGGTCAGGAAACCGTAGATGAATGCCGTTGCGACGATGAGCCAAACCGGCGTCGAGGCGCCGATCGTCGAGAACACCGCGATCACGAGGCCGACCGACAGAGTGTTGAAAATCAGCACGGTGCGGTAGCCGAATTTTTTCAGTATCCGAGGCATGGTGAGCTTCAGGCTCATCGCCGCGATCGCCTGCGGCATGATGAGCAGACCGGATTGGATCGGCGAGAATCCCAATCCGATTTGATAGAGCAGGGGCAGCAAGAAGGGAATGCCCCCTATCCCCAAGCGCGTAAACAAGTTGCCGCTGATCGATATACGAAAGGTGCGGATGCCCAACAGCTTGAGACGCAGCAATGGATGCACGGTCCGTTTGGTGTGCAGTCCGTAGGTGGCCAGCAATACGCCGGAGATCGTCAACAAGCCCAGCATCTCGCCACCGCTCAAGCTGGTTTCGCCGAACACCTCGAGCACGTATGACAGCAGTGCTACGCCCGAGCCGAACAGCACCAATCCGACCACATCCAGAGGATAATTGCGCCGTTCGCGATAGTCCGGCAAATGCCGGTACACCATGTACAGTCCGCACAAGCCGATCGGAATATTGACGAAGAAAATCACTCTCCAATGCAGATATCCGATGATTGCGCCGCCGATGACGGGCCCGAGCATGGGCCCCACCAGGCTGGGTATGGCGACGAAGCTGGTCGCGTTGATGAGCTCCGATTTGGCGAAAGTGCGTATCAGGGTGATTCGCCCGACCGGCAGCATCAACGCGCCGCCGGCGCCCTGCAGAATGCGGCAGGCCACCAGCCAGTGGATGTTGTTCGACAAGCCGCAGAGCAACGAGCCCAACGTGAAGATGCCAATGGCGCTGGCAAACACGCGCCGGGTGCCGAAGCGATTGGCCATCCAACCGCTGATTGGAATGAAAACGGCGAGACTCAAGGTATAGCTGGCGAGAACCGCCTTCATGCTGAGCGGCGCAACGTTGAGCGCTTGCGCAATCGCGGGCACGGCGGTATTCAGAATGGTCGTATCCAGGGATTCCATGAAGAATCCCACCGCCACGAGCCAAGGCAGCAAGCGCTTGGCGGCCGCCGTTAACTTCTCAGGCACCGGCCAGCGCCGCGTCGACCATGCTTTGCGCCTCGCCAATCAGACGGCGCAGGTGGGCATCGTCATGGTAGCTCTCGGCATAAATCTTGTAGATGTCTTCCGTTCCGGATGGGCGCGCGGCGAACCAGCCGCCGCGCGTGGTGACCTTGATGCCGCCGATGGGCGCGCCGTTTCCCGGCGCCTGAGTGAGAATTTGGTCGATCGGTTCCCCGGCCAGCTCGGCGCTGCGGACCTGCTGGCGGTCGAGCTTTGCGAGTTTTTTACGTTGCTCCGCGTTCGCCGCGGCGTCGATGCGATCGGTGAAAAAACTGCCCAATTCGCCCGTCAGCGCGCGGTATTGCTCGGCGGGATCGCGGCCGGTGCGGGCCGTGATCTCCGCCGCCAGCAGCGCCGGCGTCAGGCCATCCTTGTCCGTGGTCCAAACGCGACCGTCGATGCGGCTGAAGGAAGCGCCGGCGCTCTCCTCGCCGCCGAAACCCAGTCTGCCGTCGATCAATCCGTCGACAAACCATTTGAAGCCCACCGGCACCTCGTACAGGCTTCTTTGCAGCCGTGAGGCCACCCGATCGATCATGGTACTGCCCACCACCGTCTTGCCGACGGCGGCGTCCGGCCGCCATGTGCTGCGATGGCGGAATAAATAGTCGATCGCCGCGGACATGTACTGATTCGGCGTCAATAAACCGCTGCTGGCGGCCACGACTCCATGACGATCGTGATCAGTGTCGCAGGCAAAGGCGATGTCGAACCGGTCCTTGAGATCGATGAGCCGCCGCATAGCGTAGGACGAGGAGGGGTCCATGCGGATTTTGCCGTCCCAATCCAGCGTCATGAAACGGAAGGTAGGATCGATTTCCTTGTTGACAATGGTTAGATCGAGGCCATACCGCTCGGCGATGCGCGGCCAGTAATGCACACCGGCGCCACCCAGTGGGTCGACGCCCATGCGGATTTTCGAATCGCGGATGAGGGCCAGATCCAATATACCGCCAAGATCTTCCACATAAGTACCGAGGTAATCGTGCTCATGGGTGGTCGGCGCGCGCCGCGCGGCGGCAACCGAAATCCTCTTGACCTCGCCGGCTTTAGGCAGGAGCAAATCGTTCGCGCGATTCTCGATCCACTTGGTGATCTCGGTGTCCGCCGGACCGCCGTTTGGCGGGTTGTATTTGAAACCGCCGCTGTCCGGCGGATTGTGCGAAGGCGTGATCACGATGCCGTCGGCCAGCTGCGTCTTGCGGCCGCGGTTGTAAATGAGAATGGCGTGCGACACGGCCGGCGTCGGCGTGTATTCATCGCCGGCAGATATCATGATCTCGACGCCGTTGGCAGCCAGCACTTCGAGTGCGCTGGCGAAGGCCGGCGCCGACAGCGCGTGGGTGTCGAATCCGATGAAGATCGGCCCATCGATGCCGGCTTGTTTGCGGTGTTCGCAGATGGCCTGGCTGATCGCCAGCACATGCGCCTCGTTGAAAGCTACATCGAAGGAAGACCCTCGATGTCCCGAGGTGCCGAAGGAAACTCGTTGCGCGGGGATCGCGGGATCCGGCCGCTCGGTGTAGTACGCGCTGATGAGGCGCGGAATATTCACCAGCACCGAAGCCGGCGCGGGCTGGCCCGCAAGCGGATGAATCCTCGAACTCAAGTAGTGGCCAGTGCGGCGCTCTTGTCCTTGATGCGCTGCATTAGCTCGGTCCAGGACTTGACGAACGACGCCGCGCCGTCGACTTGCAGTTGCGCCGCGAGCGCGTCGACATCGATTCCGGCCTTTGAGAAGCGGGCGAGCACTTCCTCGGCGTCGCCGCCGTCCTTTGCCATCACCGACTTGACCTTTCCGCTCTCGGCGAAGGCCAGCAGAGTCTTCTCGGGCATGGTATCGATGGTGTCGGGCGCGGCGAGCGCTTCGACATACAAACCCGGCGGCGCCTTGGGATCCTTGGTGCCGGTGCTGGCCCACAACATGCGCTGCTTGCGCGCGCCCTTGCTTTCCAGATCCTTCCAACGCTTGGCGGCGATCAATTCGCAGTGCGCGCGGTAGGTGCGCTGCATGATCGCTATGCCCAAGCGATTTTGCAGCTCCTGCGGCACTTTATCGGCGACCGCGCGATCCCAGCGGCTGACAAAGACGGATGCCACGGAATTGATGCGGGGATCGAGTCCTGCCGCAATGCGGCGCTCGATTCCACGCATGTATGCATCGGCGACCCGCAGGTATTGCTCGCGGGAGAACAGCAGTGTCACATTCACCGGCACGCCGCCGAATATGGCCGCCTCGATCGCCGGAACTCCGGCCGGCGTGCCCGGTATCTTGATGTACAAGTTCGGCTTATTCGCCTGGCGGTGTATGCGCAGCGCCGCGTCGATGGTGCTCTGCGTATCGTTGGCGATCAGCGGGGACACTTCCATGGAGACCCAGCCATCGACTCCTTGCGTGCGGTCGAACTCGGGTTTGAAGATATCCGCGGCGCGGCGCAAATCCTCGAGCGCCAGTTCAACAAATAAATTCTCGCCGGACATTCCCGCGGCGGCCTTTTGGCGTATGCCCTTGTCGTAGGCTGCGGTCTTGCCGATTGCTTCGTCGAAAATAGTCGGATTCGAGGTCAGACCGGTAACCGAGAGTTTCTCCACATAGCGGCGCAATGTGCCGTCATCGAGAATTTCCCGGGTAATGTTGTCGAGCCAAAGGCTTTGACCCAAATCATGCAGGGCTTTCGCGTTGCTCATGAGCATGCCTCAAAATCGGTTAGTGAGTGACTGATAAGATCCTCGATGCGCTGGATGACCAAATCCGGCTTAGGCGACGCGGCCGCGGATTCCGGGGCGGCAGCATAATGCCCTTGACGCACGAACACCGTGGTCAGCTGCGGGCCGAGAGTCGCTTTCATCGCGGCCAGCAGGCTGGTCTTGTCGTCCACCATAACATAGTGTTTGGCGGGAAAGCGCCGTTGCACATGATCCAGAACCTTCTCCTTGTGCAGATAAATCATGACCCGGCCTTCGACCGCGGCCCAAATGCCGGAGCGTTGAATCTTGCGCGGCTGGAATACGATGTCGCCGTCGGACAGCACCACCGGTTGCCCCAGTTTTCTTAGATGCGCAAGGGACTCGAGCGCCTTCGGAAATAAACGGCTGGAAAACGGATATTCGAGCAGAAATTCCGACATGCCCAGCAATTCCGAGTGATCGTCGAGGCCCGTGCGAAAGTCCTGTAACGTGCCCAGGTAATCCGCGAGGCCGAGGGCCGCGCGCCGGCGGCCGAACAGATCCCAGTAGCGCGCGCGTTCGGCGGCGCCGAAGGCGCGCTGCAATGCATCTCCGAGGTCGGCTGTGAAACGATCGTTATCCAGCAGCGTGTTGTCCACGTCCACCAGGAATATCACCTGGCCGCTGCTCAGCACGGCGATGTCTTTTCCGGGTGCGGGTCATGCCAGGCATTGCCGCCATTCACGATGTGCGCGGCGGCGGCCGGCCCCCATGTTCCAGATTCATACTCGACGACCGGCCGCAATGCGCTCAAGACGGGATCAACCACCTGCCAGGCGGCTTCGACACTGTCGTCCTGCGTGAAGAGCGTGGTGTCACCGCGCACGGCATCGCCCAGCAGGCGCTCATAAGGAGATTTCTCGGCCGCCGACTGGTGGCGGGCGATCAATTCCACCGGCTCACCGCGCATTTCTTCGCCGTCGTGCTTCACCAGCGCGCCCGTGCCGATCACAACTTCGGGACTCAGGCGCAACCGGAAATAGTTGGCGGGCATGCCGTCGCTGGAATCGAATATGGCCAGCGGCGGCCGCTTGAGAGTGATCATGACCTCGGTGGCGGTGATCGGCAGGCATTTGCCGGCACGGATATAGAAGGGCACATCCGCCCAGCGCCAAGTGTCGATGTGCAGGTGCAGCGCGGCAAAGGTTTCGATTTGGGAATCCTTCGCGACGCCCTGTTCGGAGCGATAACCGCGAAATTGACCGCGCACGACCTCATTCGGATCGAGCGGACGCATGGCGCGGAAGATGCGCAGTTTTTCCGCCTGCAGAGTCGCCGGGTCGTGACCCGCAGGAGCGTCCATTGCAAGCAAGGCGATCACCTGCAGCAGATGATTTTGAATCACATCGCGGATCGCGCCGACCTCCTCATAGAAGCCGCCGCGTCCCTGCACGCCGAAGTTTTCAGCCATGGTGATCTGTATGTCGCGGATGTATTCGCGATTCCAAATCGGCTCGAGAAAGGTATTGGCGAAGCGGAAGTACAATATGTTCTGCACCGCTTCCTTGCCGAGATAGTGATCGATGCGAAAAATTGACCGCTCGCTGAATACCTCATGGAGAGTCCGATCGAGACTCTGGGCGGTTGCGAGATCGCGCCCAAAGGGCTTTTCGACGATGACTCTGGCGTTGTCGGCGCAACCGGACTTCTGCAGCCCCTGCACGACGGTGCCGAACATGCTCGGCGGAATGGCCAGATAGTGTATGGGCCTCTTGGCCGGACCCAGGCTTTTACGCAATTTTGTAAACGTATCCGGGTCGGCGTAGTCGCCGTCCACATAGCGCAGCAGCGCGGCCAATTTGGCAAAGCCGGCCTCATCGAAGTCGCCCGCCTGCTTTACGCTGTCGCGGGCGCGTTCTTGGATCTTCTCCAGGCTCCAGCCGGCGCGGGCCATGCCGATGATGGGTATGTGAAACCCGTCCCGGCACACCATGGCATACAGTGCCGGAAAGATTTTCTTGTAAGCCAGATCTCCCGTGGCACCGAAGAATACGAAGGCATCTGATTCCATATTGGCCATTTAGCGTCTCGCTCCGAGTTCACGGCGAAGCTGTTCGATTTCTTCCATCAAATCCAACGCCAGCGCGACACCGGAGAGATTCAACTCCAGATCCCGCTCCAGCCTCAGCGCCCGCCGCGCGCGGCGCACGGCAGCGCCACTGAACCGCCATTCGCTTTCGATCAGCACCGCGTGCAGAACCCCTTCATGGACGAACTCCACGATGTGCCGTTCATCGACGGCGCACATCCGGCTGAGGTCTCCCAGAGTGAGAACCGCGGTCTCGTCGAAAATGGCGCCTTGCAGGATCTGGTCATCCGATGGAGACATCTTAGGCTCCGAGGGTTGCACGAGGATTAAATGGCAGGGCAGCAGCCATGGCCGCGTAAGCCGCCTTGGCTTTGTCATCATCCGCCGGGGGCAGGGCGATTTGCAAAACGACATAGAAATCGCCGGGGGGCGCGGCCGGAATCCCGCGGGCCTTCAGCCGCAATTTACTGCCGCCGTGAGATGCGGGCGGAATTTTCAATTCCACCATGCCGCCCGGAGTCGGTGTTTTGACGGTGGCGCCGAGCGCCGCTTCCCAGGGCGCCACGGGCAATTCCAATGACAGATCCCGTCCGTCTATCCGGTACAAGGAATGCGGTTGAAATTCCACCTCGATATACAAATCGCCCGGCGTTCCGCCCTCTCCGGCGCGCGCGCCCTGACCGACGAGTCGGATTTGCTGGCCGGCGAGAATGCCTTTCGGCACTTGCACGTTGAGCGTGCGCTGTTGCAGGGCCAAGCGGCCTTGTTCATCGAATTCAGGCATTTGCAAGGTGAATGTACGCGTGCCTCCGTGCAGCGATGCCTCAAGGTCGAGCATGACCTTTGCATGATGATCCTCGCCGTGCCCGGCGCGAAAGGTGCCGCGTCCGCCTGCGCCCGCGCGGGCTCGGGCGCCGAACAAAGCATCGAAGAAATCGCTGTGCGACGAATCGCCCGGACCCGCGTCGCTGAATTCAAAGCCGGCATCCCAATTGGGCGGCGGCCTGAAATCCTCCCCCGGCCGATGTCCCCGGCCCAGCTGGTCGTACGCCGCGCGTTTTTCCGGGCTTTTCAAAACCTCGTAGGCTTCGCCGACCTCCTTGAAATGCGCCTCGGCATCCTTCTCCTTGCTGACATCGGGATGATATTTTCGGGCGAGCTTGCGGTACGCTTGCTTGATCTGCGCTTCCGTGGCATCGCGCGCAACGCCCATCACCTTGTAATAATCCTTGAACTCCACCGATCCTTCTCCGATGCCGAGCGGGTTGATTCATTCTACAGTTGATAGGCCACCGATAGCAGCAGTCCTTCGGCAAGATCGCGCAGCAAGCCGGGCGGGCTGCAATCGAACGGCCGCGAGTCGACGCGCAGCGCCGTGATCCATTTTGCGAGCCATTCTATTTCGCAGCGTCCATAAAATACGACGGCGCATTCGTAGTTCAGCAACAAACTGCGCGAGTCGAGATTGGGCGAACCGGATATCGCCAGCGACTCGTCGAACACCACCGCTTTGGCGTGATTCATGTAGGGCAGCAGGTGGACGTTGACGCCGGCATTGCTCAAGGAACGAAGCGCGCGGCTGCGCGCGAAGTCCGCCAAGCGATGATTGGACGCCGCCGGAATGACCAGGTCGATCTGTACGCCGCGGCGCGCGGCCAAGCGCATTGCGGTTTCCAGGGCGACATCCGGCACAAAGTACGGGGTGACCGCGAGCATGCGTGCGCGCGCATGAAAACACGCATCGATGAGCAGCGCATGCACCGTATCCTCGGCTTGATCCGGCCCGCTGGGCAGATATTGCGCCTGGTCGGTTGCGACCGCTGATGCGCCAGGGCCGCGCGCGCCGCCGCTCAAGGGGGCGGCGACGGCTCGTGCAGCGGGCGTCCCGCAGGCGGCGATCCAGTCGGCTTCAAATTGCACCGCGGCGGCGGCCGCCACCGGACCTTGCAAATCGAAGGTCAAATCGCGCCACGGCGCGGCCCCGTCCTTGCCAATGAAGTACTCGGCGGCGAGATTGCGCCCGCCCGCCCAAAGCCTGAAGCCGTCCGCGATCACCATTTTTCGATGGTTGCGCAAATTGCGCGGACCCTGCGTGCGGCGGGCAAACAATGGGCTGAAGATCGCCGTCTTGATGCCGGCGGCGCGAATTTGCGCGAAGCGCGATCTTGACAATTGGGTCGCGCCCACGCCGTCCAGCATCAGCCGGACTTCGACGCCGCGGCGGGCGATTTCAGACATGTGCTGAATGACGTCGTTGCCGAAGTCGTCATCGCCCAAAATGTAGGTGCAGATGTCCAATCTGAAGGTGCTATCCGACATCACCGCAAACAGAGCCGCGGCCGAGGCTTGTCCGTCCTCATGCATATTGATGGAAGCAGGCGAGGCCCCCGCCAAACCAAAGCTTTCGATGAGGTCTTCGGCCCAATGTCCGATGGACGCATGGCAGGTCGCACGGCGCAGATTTCGGCGCGTCAATTTGCGTCTGCCGAACATCAAGTACATGGGCAGCACGATGTAGGGCAGGGCGATGAGCCCCAGCACCCAGCCAATGGCAATGGATGGAGGGCGGCGCTCGCGTTGCGCCCGGGTGGTCAAAATGTAGACGAGCACGCTGATGACGATGACCAGCGAGTGAACCGTAATGCGCGGAAACCAAATGCTCACTGATATTCGTCACGCGCCAGCCGGCGCAGCACGGCGGGGATCTGTTCGGGCAGGTCCTCGGCGATCAGGCCGGGCCCAAATTCCGCGGCAGCGGCGCCGTGTAGCCACGCGCCGGCCGCCGCGGCATGAAAGGCGTCCATGCCCTGCGCGAGAAGTCCGAGAATCAGTCCGCCGAGCACGTCTCCCGAGCCGGCGGTGGCGAGGGTGGGCGGCGCATTGCTGTTGATGATGGCGCGGCCGTCGGGCGCCGCAATCACGGTGTCGCTGCCCTTCAATACGACGACCGCTCCGCTGCGGCTCGCCGCCGAGCGCGCCCGCGACAATTTGTCGCCCGCGGCGTTGAATATTCGCTTGAATTCGCCCTCGTGCGGCGTGATGACGCACGGCCCGCGAATGGCCTGAAATAGTGCCTCGGGTTGCGCGGCGAATGCGCTGATGGCATCGGCATCAAGCAAAACGGGTTTCGTGGTTTGCAGCATGCGCAAGGCTCGGGCCTGCGTGCCCTCGTTGACGCCGGCACCGGGCCCAATCAGGAAGGCCGTATATCTTGCATCCGTAAGCAAGCGCTCGAAGTCGCTTGCCTCGCGCAGCGGCTGTACCATGATGCTGGTGAGAGCTGCGGCATAGATTGCCAAGGCCTGATCAGGCACGGCGATCGTAGTGAGGCCGGCGCCGATTCGCGCGGCCGCCCGTCCCGCCATTCGGGCCGCACCCGTCACCGGATAGCCTCCATACAGGAGCGCGTGCCCGCGTCGGTACTTATTGTCCGAGGAATTAGGCGGACGCAGCCTGTCGAGCCAGAGCGCTGGATCGTTTTCCCAGGTATTCAAGGAAAGCATATCGAGCAGCGCCGCGGGTATGCCGATATCCGCTATCACGACCTCTCCGCACAAATCGCGACCGGGCAACAGCACATGCGCGGGTTTCTTTCTCATGAAAGTCACGGTGCAATTTGATCGCGTCGCGCCGTGGGATTCGCCGCTGTCGCCCATGACTCCGCTTGGCGTGTCGATTGCGATGATGGGTACACCGCGTCGCTCCGCCAACGCCAGAGTCTCGATCGCCCGGGCGTCCAGGCGACGGTTCAGTCCCGAGCCGAACAAGGCATCAACCACCAGCGCCGCGCTCTCGATCACCCGGGGAGTTAGCGGTTCCATGCCGCCGGCCCAACGCTGTGCGTGCATGCGTGCATCGCCTTGCAAGCTTCCCGCGTCGCCGTACAAGGCGAGACGAACCGGCCACCCGGATTTCGCCAGTTCAAAAGCAACAACCAAGCCGTCGCCGCCGTTGTTTCCGGGGCCGCACAGGATTGCGGTCGGTTGCGGCGCGTAGCGGCGCGTGATTTCGCGGGCCACGGCCTCGCCGGCGCGCTGCATGAGCACGAAGCCCGTGGTGCCAGCCGCCATCGTCAACCGTTCGGCCTCCTGCATTTGTGCAACGCTGAGAAGCACGGAATTCATAACGCACCGATCACGGCGCCAAAGGCGCTGGTGACGCCCATCGCGAGCGCGCTCCAAAATGCGACGCGCAGAGCGCCGACCCGCACGTCTGCGCCGCCGACCCGGGCCGACCAACCCCCCAGGATGAGCAGGCACACGAGACAGGCTGCGGGAATGGAAGCCATCAGGAATTGAGCGGGAGCAAGCGCAACCACGCACAGCGGCAGCGTCGCGCCGATTGCAAAGCTCGCGGCCGAAGCTGACGCCGCCTGCAGCGGCTTCGCCTGTGATGCCGGCGAGAATCCCAGTTCGTCGCGGGCGTGCGAACCCAGCGCATCATGCGCCATGAGTTGGTCGGCCACCTGGCGCGCCAGGGCGGAGTCGACTCCGCGCCGCACATAGATCTCCGCCAGCTCATGCCGTTCTGCGGCGAAATCTGCCTTAAGCTCGTTGCGCTCCTGCTTGAGCGCCGCTGCTTCGACATCAGCTTGTGAGTGCACCGAGACGTATTCCCCGGCGGCCATGGACATGGCGCCCGCGACCAGGGCGGCTGTGCCGCTCAACATCAGGCCGCTATGCGAGGTATGCGCGGCGGCAAGTCCCAGCAGCAGACTGGATGTCGAGACGATCCCATCATTCGCGCCGAGAACCGCCGCTCGCAACCATCCGGCCGTCCCCAGCTTATGGCGGTCATGATCCTTGGGGTGCATTGCATTCCTGTATGTATGAACAGGTAATTCGCAGGATTAACCGCACTGCGGCGAATCCAATGGTAGCGACCCGCCTGCAACCCGGGTAGTCTTTACTTGAAATAATAAACGCCGCCGACACTTCTGTAGGGCGCGCAATCTAGGGAATCGCCAATGCACAGTCCGCTGTTCTGGATAGAGTGGCTTGACCGTCTCGATCGAGTGCTACGGAGCGCACGTCAAGATGTCGGAATGTTGACGCGCGCCGTCAGTCCGCGCGGCATTGAGGCGATTGCACGTTCCCGGCGCCAACTCGCCCTGCTTACGAACGATTTACGACTGCTGGATCGCAATGTCCTGGCGGCGGGTACCACCCAAAGTGCCGCGGATAATTTGCAAAAGGCGCTGGACGCCGCGGTGGCGCAGCTGGGCAGTGTCGCCGAGCTATTGCCGGCCGGTGCCTCGCCGCTGCGTGAGCGCGCGCTGGCAGCCGCCGATTCAACCCTGCGCGACAGTTGCTACGAGGCGGCGATGTTGCTGGGGCCGGGCCGTTTCGCAGTTTCCCAGCGTACTGCCGACCGCGTCAGGCTGTAGCGGTCTTCGGACCCCAGATCAGCCACAGAATAAATCCCAGCACGGGCAGTACGATCACCACCACGGTCCACACGACCTTCATCCCCGTCTCGGCTCTGCTTTGGAATATGTTGACGATCGCCCAGACGTCCGCGACCAGAACAATGAGACCCCCCAGACCACCCTGAAACCCCATGGATTTTCTCCTCGCGCGCGGCTACTAAAGGATCAATAGTACTCCCCCGATCGCGCTCAAGAGCAACACAAGCTGTTCGAATAGCTTCTGATTGATGTGTATCAGCAGCCAGCGTCCGGCCAGCGCGCCGACTACCACAGCGGGCGCCAGAATCAGATTGAAGCTGAAGCTTTGGGCCGTGATCAATCCTAAGTCCACCATGAAGGGGACTTTGAAGAGATTGAGCAGCATGAAGAATACGGCGGCAGTGCCGACGTATTCCATCTTGGGCAGCCGCATCGCCACCAGATAGATTGCCATCAGAGGGCCCGCGGCGTTCGCGACCAGAGTGATGAAGCCTGAAGCCACCCCGATGAGCGCGGCGATTGACCAATGCACGCTCAAGCCGCGCGCGTCATTCGCGTCCGTGACGTAGCGCCTCCAGAAGCTCAACGCCGCCAGCGACAGGATGATCCAACCTATCAAGGTCCGGGCATTGTGATCGGATATTCGGCCGAGCGTGAGATAGCCCAGCACCACGCCAAGCGCGGTCCACGGAAACAATCGCCACAAGTAGCGCCACTGCGTGTGCTTGCGATAGGACAACACGGCCACGAGGTCGCCGAAAATCAGCAGCGGCAGCACCAGACCGCTGGCCTGTTTACTGCTGGGAAATACCTGCGTGAACAGGGCGATCGACAGGATGCTCAAACCCGTGATGCCCGCCTTGGACACGCCCACCATGAGGGCGCCGAGAAACGCAAATACCCAAAGCAGCGGGTCAGTGATCAATTTCTTGCGTAGAACTGCCTTAGGCGATGCATATCGATGATGACGTCAAAACGCTGGCCCGCCGGTAGCGTGGGGCCGGTGGCGAAATCATAGCGCGAATCCAGATTCGAGATCTCCGGATGCAAATCGTGCATGGCCCGCTTGAACATCTCGCGCGGCACCCATTCGGAATTCGACGAGAGCGAGCCGAATTCATCGTGATAGATCGTTGCGGTGGAGATGTCTGCCGGCGTCGATGCGATGGCAAATATCCGCGGGCGCCCGTTGTCCAGACGAACATGCTTCGCGCCCGTCATGATCAGCTGCCACTCATTGCCCTGCGGGACGGCGATCAGCGCATAAGCATGGTGTTGCGCCACGAAAAAAGCGATCGATATCGCGGCCGCGACCAGCACTTTGCGGGCATTCGCGCTCCAGCGCGCGGCCAACGCGCTCATCGAGGCCACCAGGAAGCACAGCAGCACGGCGGTCATCGCCAGTATCGTGCGGTAGGTCGCATAGCGTTCGGACGCGATCATGCTCACCGCGAACGCGAACGGTGGAAGGAGCAACAGCCCGGCCAGCCAGGTCACGCCGCGCGCCATGCCGTGGCGCCGCCATTCGAGGTACGCGCCCGCAATCAGAATCGCACCGGCCATCGCGGCGCAACCGAGGTAAAGAAGCTGATCGCGCTGATTGTTGTCGTTCAGCACAAATATGCTCAGCGCATTCGGCAGAGGCTCCTGCAGAAACCATGCGATCTTCTCGCCCCAATGTGATTCGAAGGCAACTCGCCCGGATTTCACAAAGACGCCGTTCGCATACAGCACTGACATCACGCCATAGGCCAGACCCAGAGTGCCGATCACGAAGCCAAGGTGAATTCCCATCCAGCGGGCACATTCCTTGATCGAGCGCTGCCGTTTTGCGATCAAGGCCGCCGCCAAAGGCACCGTGTAGAACATTGCGCTGGGCTGATAGATCAGCGCCGCCACCAGCATCAGGCCGAGCGCCACCGTCCACTGACCCACGGCGCGTCCCACGCCGGCGCGCAAGCCCACGGTCAGCGCGCCCTCGGCCGTGAAAAATCCTCCAATCGCCAGCAGCGCCGTCGCGGCATAAGGCCAACCGATGGCCCAGGCCGCAATGACCTGCGTCGACGGCACCAATGCAAGCAATACCGCAAAGCACAGGCTGGTGTTGAACGACCAACCGAGCGTGCGCAGGCCGCGAAAGCTCACCAATGAAATGGCACCCAGCAGCAGTGCGGAGAAAAATCGCATCCACTCGAGATTTTGAACGCTGCTGGTTTGCTTGAAGGTGGCTTGCAGCAGCCATCCGTAAATTGGCCTGGCGGCCGAGGCGCAGAACTTGACGACCTTGCCGACTTCCTCGTGCGCTTCCCGTAGGTTGGAATAATCGTCGCGCAATCCGTAGTCGTGAAAGGTGGCCGGCCAGTAGGCCGCCAGCGGCAGCAGTAACAGCATGGCGCTGAGCATCCAGGCGCGCAGCCGCAATCCGCTGCGCGGCACGGCGATCGCAGCCGGATTCCCAATGGGAACGGCGATTGCCGCTTCAGTCAGTGCTGTTTCGGGGACGCTGCTCATGTGACGTTCGGCAATCTATGCTGCAATGCACTATCTCCATCCTCGCCTTAACCTTGCCGGGCCGCAAATAAGTTGATTCAGCGGAGCGGAAAGCTAGGTCGGTGGAGATTCATTCTAGCGACGATGGGCCGAAAATCAGTGCCTCACCGCCAGAAAATGCGTTAAATATCTGTTAACTAGACGATGCGGGGCCGATCCTGCCATCCGCCTTAAGCGGCAATGCAGCGGTTCTTGCCGCTGTCCTTGGCGCGATATAGCGCCGTGTCGGCACGATCGAAAGCACCGTCGGCGCTATCTTGCTCAGTCAGCTCCGTGATTCCGCAGGAGACGGTAACGCGCACCGGCGTTCCCCGGAAATGAAACCGCAAAGCCTCAACCGCGGAGCGCACTTGATTGGCAATCGGCAGGGCATCCGCCAGCGTAACTCCCGAGAGCAGCATCACGAATTCCTCGCCGCCGATGCGCGCAACAAAATCACTGCCGCGCACTGCCGCCATGAAGCAGGCGGCCACGCTTTGCAGAACGCGGTCGCCGGCGCGGTGGCCGTAGCTGTCGTTGATGAATTTGAAGCTGTCGATATCCCAAAGCAGCATGACCAAAGGCGAGGCGGCCCGCGGCTTGGCAGCGATTTCCCGCGCGAAGCGCTCATCGAATGACATACGGTTTGCAACACCGGTCAATGGATCGAGCCGCGCAACCTGCTTTTCGTTGGCGAGCCTCGAGTGCAGTTCCACGGACTCGCGTTCCAGGTCGGCGATGCGGGCGCGCATGCGCTCGGCACGTCCGCTGAATTCCTGGCGCCGATGGTCCTCGCGCGCGCGAAACTCGTTGACCTGCTTTGCGACCCGCTCCAGACGGGAGTTCACCAGCGACTGCAGCAGCCCTAATTCTGTCGCGCTCCCGATCTCGTCCGTGAGTTCGCGCATCTGCATCATGACGCTGTCGCTGTAAGATTGCGTATCATCGAAGTGGCTGCGGTTCGCCTGACTCGATTCAACCAGGTAGCCCGCCATTTCCTCCAAGCGTTTGGTGACTGCGGAGAGTATGGAGGCAGTCTGCAAGCGCTCGCGCGCCAGATGCTCAGTGTGTTCATGGATGAGATCGGCGGCGCGACCGACGATTGCCGCCAAAGCCGTGTCGTTTTTGACTTTCGCCAATGCCGCGATCAAGGTTTGCACCGCCGAGCTGTCGGTGGCGCTCGCCGGGAGCCGCTCCAGCAGCGTCTTTAGCGCAGTGCGGGTCTGCGTATCCGTCGGCGGAAACGTTATGGTCGGAACGGGTGAAACGGCATCCACCGCGACAACCGTGGTGGTCAACGACTCAGCCAGGCGGGCGAGTTCATCGGCATCCGCGTTGCGCCGATTCGCGGCAGCCAGCGTAATGAGTTCGCGGTCGAGTTGCGGATTCACGCCCATGCCGGCGGCGCAAAGCCGGCCGATCAGTCGGCGCAGCACCTGCTCTATATGCCGCCAGCGATTTTCCTCCGCTTCCATCTCAGCGAGGGAGTCGCGGTACTTTTGCTTCCAATCGGCGGTTTCGGACACGGGAGTTGATCTTGCGAGGAATAAGCTTTTGATCGACATATTGCCGGTTAGCTTGAGTGGATGCGCGTTGCGGGAATGCGAACGGCGTCACAGAGCGGCATACCTTGGTTTCATGATACAGGTCCCATCGAGGCGGCTGTGTTCCGGATAGATTGCGGGCAGGACCGTAATCTATGCCGCTCAAGATCGCATTTCTCGCTGGAATTCTGCTCAGCACCTCGAGTGTTGCGGCCACCAAGATTTATACCTACCTCGATTCCCAGGGACTCAGGCACTACACCGACACGCCGGATGACAATCGCTATCGATTGCTGTCTTTCACGCCGCAGGACAGAACCGCGGCCGGCGATCGCTATGATTTGCTGTTGCTGGCGAAGGCAACGCAATACGACTCAATCATCGAGCATGCCGCCCTGACCTCGGCGTTGGAACCCAATCTGCTGCGAGCGGTCATCGTGGTCGAATCGGGCTTCAATTCACGTGCCGTCTCCAAGCGCGGCGCGGTGGGGTTAATGCAATTGATGCCGGCGACCGCCAGCCGCTTCGGGGTTTCCAATCCCTATGATGCGCGCCAAAACGTCCATGCCGGGGCACGTTATTTGAAGTTCCTCATCGACCGTTTCGGAAACAACGTTAGATTGGCGCTGGCGGCATACAACGCCGGCGAGGACGCGGTCGATCGCAATGGCGGCCAGATCCCGCCCTTTTCCGAGACGCTTGCCTACGTTCCCAGGGTGCTCAAGATCTATCAGATCTTAGTCGAACAATCGCGTTCCACTTGAAAACGCTCTTGACAGTCACGTAAGCCATAGCTTACCGTAAGCAATGGCTTACGATATGGCATTTGCCGCTCTTGCCGATCCCACTCGAAGGCGGGTGTTTGAAGAATTGCGCCGCGGTCCAAGATCGGTGGGCAAGATCGCCGACAGAATGCCTGTCAGCCGCCCTGCAGTGTCGCAGCATCTTGCCGTCCTCAAGCACGCCGGACTGGTCGCAGACAAACCAGAAGGTTCGCGCCGTATTTACTACATTGATCCCAAGGGTCTCGTGGCCCTGCGAATATGGCTGGATCGATTCTGGGGGGAGGCGCTGCTGTCGTTCCAGGCAGAGGTGGAACGTCAGGAGGCCGCCAAATGATTCCGATCGCACCGGTGCGAAAACAGCTGCGTGTCAATGCGAGCCAGGCTCGGGCATTCGCCGTATTTTCCGGCAGCATGTCCAAATGGTGGCCGGCGACGCACTCCATTCTCAAATCGCCGCTGAAGGAATGCATCGTGGAACCTCGAATCGGCGGCCGCTGGTACACCGTGGGCGAGGATGGCTCAACCTGTCAAACCGGATACGTCATCGACTGGAATCCGCCCGCAGCGCTCGTGCTGGCGTGGCAGATCAACGCCGATTGGCAGTATGACCCGCAGCTCGTCACCGAAGTCGAAGTTCGCTTCATTGCCGAGAGCGCCGAGGTTACGCGGGTCGAATTGGAACATCGTTTGCTGGAACGCATGGGACACAAGGCACCACAGGTTCGCGACAGCATCGATTCGCCGGGCGGGTGGGGCGCGATCCTCGAAGCGTTCAACAAATGTGCAACGGAAACAGGGAGATGAACATGACTGCGTCGTATCGATTGCTGGCCGCATTGGGAGCGTGGGCACTGCTCGCGCCGGTTGAGAACGCTAAACCCGAAGTGCTCAACGTCGCGAGCGACGGCTTTGAAGTGCACGAAACGGTGCACGTCGCCGCCCCCTCCGACAAAGCCTATGCCGCATTGCTGCTGCCGGCGCGCTGGTGGAATTCCGATCATACCTTCTCAGGGAGTGCCGCGAACCTCACCTTGGACGCGCGTGCCGGCGGTTGTTGGTGCGAGACGCTGCCCGATGGCGGTTCGGTCGAACACATGCGCGTGGTCTATGTCGCGCCCGGCAAGGTCTTGCGTCTGCGCGGCGCGTTGGGCCCGTTTCAAGGCCTCGGCGTCGAAGGGTCCATGACGTGGAGCGTGAAAAGCAGCGCCGCAGGTACGGATATTTCCTTGAGCTATCTCGTGGGGGGCTATAACAAGGACGGATTTGAGTCCTTGTCGAAGGCCGCCGACCATGTGCTCGGCGAGCAAATTGAGCGGCTGCGGAAATTCATCGACGGCTAGCGTCTATTTTTTCGGCGTCTGTGGCGCGACGGCAATCGCTGCGATTTCAAAATGAGCGCCGCGCACCAGATTGGCGGCGCCAATGAACGCACGAGTCGGAAAATGCTCATGAAAATAGCCGCGATAAACGACGTTGAACTTGTCGTAAAGCTCAAGATCGGTGCAGTAGACGGTGACCGATACCAGGTCGTCCATCGTCAAACCTCCCCTGGCGAGAGTTTGTTTCACGGCATCCAGCACGAATCGCGCTTCCGCTTCCGGGTCCGACGGAATTTTGCCCGTGGCCGGATCAACTCCCAAGGTTCCGGCTACATAGTAGGTCCCGTCGACCATGATGCCGCTGCTGTAGGGCGGTGCGTTCTTGGGATCGGGTCCCGCGGCCGGGTAATAAGTGCGCCCGGCACCGGCCGCGACGGCACTCGCGCCCGCGGCGACGAGACCGATCACCGAAATCATCAACGCTCTTTTGGACACGATCATTTTCACCGCTAGGCCTTGGGCGCCGTGCCGGCCGGGGTGAGCTTATCGATCGCCTGCGGTAGAACTTGCGAGAGCTTGGCCGCCAGCACATCCGGCGACAGGCCGAACTTGGCCGCCATTTGTTTCATGGTGTCGGATCCGAAAGCTTGATGAATTTGATCCGCCGAGATGGGCTGATTGGCTCCCGTCCCCACCCATGAGCGTACGGTGCCTCCCAAGCCCTGCTGTTCCATCTGCGTGACGATGCCTTGCACGCCGCCGTGCTTTTCGATGAATCCGTTGACCACGGTGGCCATCTCGGCACCGACCACACCGCCCAAAATTCCGTCGAACATGCCCATAACCCCTCCTTAGTTCGCGACAGTGTACTAGAAGGCAAAAACCAGATTCACCGTCGCCACCGTGTCGATCTGCTTCAGCGGTGCCGGCGGCTTGGTGTTGTCGGTGATTGCATAGCCGACGCTCAATGTCAGCTTGGTCGACATTTTGACGTTCAGCGCAATCTCGTCATGCAGCAGGACATTGCTGGAACCGGCCTCCATGAGAAATTTATTGGTCAGCGCGGTGGATTTGTTGAAGGCATGCAAAAAATCGACGCCCGCGGTAAGGATGGGATCGTTCTCGATATCCAACGGAGTTCGGGAAATCACCACGCCGGTGGGATCCTTGATGATGGTCTCCGGCCGCAAGCTGCGATAGCCCACGCCGGCCTGCGCGGACAACTTGGTGCTGTCGCTGTCGAGGATCTTGTAACCCAAACCCGCGGACACGCTGGCCTGATACTCGAAGCCGTCGAACAGATCATGCTCGTAACGCAGGCCGCCGAAGGCGTACACATTTCCCGAGAAGGTGTAGCTCGATTGCGCGCGGGTTTCCCAGCGCTCGGCGGATGTGATTCCGGAACTCTCACCGTACAAACCTTCCAGAGAGAACTCATTTTTCCATGGGCCATCGTAGCGCAACAGATCGATCTTGCCGTTGAGCGATTCGGCGTCCGTGTTGCCGTGCGCACTCAAGAATCCGAACTGCCCCTTGCCGATCAAAACCCCCTGTGGCGGCGGAGGCGGCGCGTCGTCCCCCCACGCTGATAGCACCGGCGCCAACGCCAACAAGGCCGCATAGAAAACGCGATTGTTGAGCATATCGGCTTATGCGCGCTTGGCGAGCAAATCGCGAATTTCCGCGAGCAGCAGTTCGGATTGGGTAGGCGGTGCGTCGGCCGCGGCCGCCGCGGGCGGTTTCTTGAGCTTGTTGATGCCCTTGATGCACATGAAGAGCACGATCGCGATAATGAGGAAATCGAAAGCAGTCTGAATGAACGCGCCGTACTTGATCAGGACCTCCTTGCCGGTGGGGTCCTTGCCGAGAGAGAACGCGAGGTCGGAGAAATTAATTCCGCCGATAATCTTGCCCAGGATCGGCATGATGAGGTCACCCACCAGCGACGATACGATTTTGCCGAATGCCGCACCGATGATCACGCCGACCGCGAGATCGACCACATTACCCTTCATCGCAAATTCTTTGAATTCTGATGCCAAGCTCATCTCAATCTCCTTTGTGATGGGGGCGATGCATGTTACTAAAGCCGCAGCAACAGGGGCAAGCTAGAATTCCGCGTGCAGCCGCACTGCAACGACGGATGCGGGTCCCCGATCTCGGTTGTATGCAGGATGACTGATCCATTGATAGTCGAACGTGAGGTGCGCGAATTTCAGCAGCGCCGCCGAATAGTAAGTCTCGATGATTTGTTCGGGGCCGGGATGCGGCAGCCGTCCATCGCCGATGAGAATACCCAAGCCTCCTGCATTCAAGTAGCGTTCTCGCGCCGCCGAAATGCCGTTGTCGACGGCAGCCAGTCCGACAGCATCGTCGGGCCGCCTCCAACGTGAGCCCTGCAGCGAAATTCCCGCGCTGATGGTGCGGTCGATTTCGGTGAATTCATAGGTCTCGACCGCGCCGTCGGCGACGCCGGTGCGCATGAAGGCGCCGAGATCCGCGGCAATCTCTTGCTGCAAGCTGAGGCTTGCGCCGAGGCGGCTGCGGTAGCGGCGCACCGCCGCAACGTCCACGGGCATGCCGGTGTCGTGAGCAAGCTCGACCGCCTCGTCAAGCAGGCCCATGCGTGCGTAGCTGTCGAACACGGTGAGCAGCAGCCGGCCGGCCCGACCTTGCAGCTCGTGACGGTGCTCGATCTCGGCGTCGATTTGAAACTCATGAAAGCCCGGATCCAGGTGCACGCTGTTCGGCACGTCCGATAGGTCGAAAAAACCGGCGCGCAGCGTCCAGCTGTTTTGATACCACTCGGCCGCTGCGCCCACGGTGTAGCCCCAAGCGTCCGCCGCGTAGTCGAAAGTGCCGGTGTCGATGACGCTCCAATTCAAAAAATCGCCGCGCGCATCGTGGGCGTATCGATTCGTGTCGAATACATCCACAACGCTGAATTTGCCCAGCCACAGGACGACGCGATTCGCACTCTGTAGGCCTTGCAGCTGATTGGCCGCCGAATCGACAGGTTGCCGCGCATCGCCCAAATCGAAATTTTGGCGTATGAACAGGCGAGGCAGCCGCAGGTACGGCTGATTTTTCCCCACTTTATAGGCTTCGCCGCTCGGAAAACCGGCTACACCCAATGTGTCGTCGAGCCCGAAGCCCTGGTCGAGTTCGGCATTGATCCACCCTTGCGCGCCCGGCCACAGTTTTGTTCCCAAGTACAGCGTCGCGTCGGTCGTTTCGGAGCTGATGCCGGGCGAGAGACTGTTGGTGCCTCGATAAGGTGAATCGAAATCCGATGTCGCCTGTCCTACATAGGTGAATTGTCCATGGACGGCGAAAGTTTCGTCGTCCGCAGCGACGCACCAGATGGGCGACAGCACGCCGGCCAAGAACGTGGACGCGATTCGCCCTACGACATCCAAAGGGCGCGCGCCAAAAAGACCGCGCCCAATAGCGCGAATAGCAGGGCGGCGCCGTAGTGGATTGCTTTGAGCGGTAGCCGGTCCGCGAACGCCTTGCCGAGAAACACAACAGGAACATTGGCAAGCAGCATGCCCGCCGTGGTGCCCGTCACCACCGCGAGCAGATGCGGATACGCGGCCGCCAGCGCCAGCGTCGCGATCTGGGTTTTGTCGCCGATCTCGGCTATGAAGAAGCTGGTCAAAGTCGCGATAAACGCCCCCATGGCGCTGCTGCCGGCGGGATTCTCCTCCAGCTTGTCCGGCTTCAAGGTCCAGAGCGCCATGGCAAGCAAGCTGACGCCCACGACTATTTCGAGGACTCTCGGCTTCAACAAGCTGCCAAACCAGTAGCCGACGGCTCCGGCAACTCCGTGGTTGGCCAGTGTCGCGCACAAGATTCCTGCGATAATGGGCCACGGCCGCCGAAAGCGCGCCGCCAACACCAACGACAACAACTGCGTGCGGTCGCCGATTTCAGCGACCGATATGGTGGTGATCGAAACCCAAAAGGCTTCCACTTGCGACACTCCATCGACTCAGTGGACAGAAAACTATGAATGGGGCACGGTGTCAATCGAGGGGAGGGCGAATGAATCTGACAGACCTGCGGCAATTCATCGAAAACGTTTGGCGCGACTCGATCATCGAAAGGCTGCAGGCCTACGTGCGCATTCCCAACAAATCTCCGGCTTTCGATCCCGATTGGGAACGCCACGGATACATGGATCAAGCCATCGACCTCATGGCGCAGTGGTGCCGTCTGCAGCCCGTGCCGCGGATGCGCGTCGAGGTGCGCCGTTTGCCCGGAGTAACGCCGGTGTTGCTGGTGGATGTTCCGGGGGATCTGCCCGGAAGCGTTCTTCTCTACGGTCATCTCGACAAACAACCGGAATTTACCGGTTGGCTGCCGGGACTCGGGCCGTGGGAGCCGGTGATTCGCGAGGGCAAACTTTACGGGCGCGGCGCTGCGGACGATGGATACGCAGTTTTCAGTTCGTTGACGGCGATTGCCGCATTGAAGGCGCAGGGGGTCCCCCTGCCGCGTTGCGTGTTGTTGATCGAGGCATCGGAGGAAAGCGGCAGCGTGCATCTACCCGCGCATCTCGATGCGCTTGGAAGCAATCTCGGCGAACCGTCCCTGGTGGTGTGTCTCGATGCGGAATGCGGCAACTACGAGCGCCTGTGGTGCACCACGTCGCTGCGCGGCAACCTCGTGGGCCGGCTCAAAGTGCGCGTGCTGAGCGAAGGCGCGCATTCGGGTTTGGCGTCAGGCATTGCGCCGACGCCTTTTCGGCTGCTCCAGCTATTGCTCGAGCGGATCGAGAATCCCGCGACCGGAGAGCTTCGGCTCGATGCATTGCATGCCGAAATCCCTTCGGACCGCCGCGCGCAAATCGCCGTGGCCGCCGGCGTGTTGGGTTCCCACATTCTGGATAAGGTCCCCTTCGTCCCAGGAGCCGGCCCCGTGTCGGCGGATCTGCAGGATTTGCTGGTCAACAATACCTGGCGTCCGACGTTGGCCGTGACCGGCGCGGATGGCCTCCCGCCGATGGGCGCGGCGGGCAACGTGCTTTTGCCGGAAATAGCTCTGAAAGTTTCCCTGCGCTTGCCGCCTACCGTCGATCCGGAGCGCGCGAGCCGGGCGGTTCGCGCGGCCCTCGAGCGTGATCCGCCGTACGGCGCGCACGTGAGTTTTGAGCCCGAATCGTCGTCGGGCGGCTGGAACGCCCCGGCATTTGCCCCCTGGATCGAACAGTCCATGCAACGCGCTTCGAAACATGTTTACGGACATGATCCGGTAAGCCTGGGCGGCGGAGGAACCATTCCATTCTTGAGGATGCTCGGCGAGCGGTTCCCGAAGACGCAATTTTTGGTCACCGGCGTGCTTGGGCCGCATTCCAACGCGCACGGACCCAATGAATTCCTGCACATCGA
>DASXNX010000083.1:0-15560 GCA_036494725.1 Steroidobacteraceae bacterium | reverse complement strand
AGCCGCATGCATCGGGATAAGGCGGCGCTCATGTACCAAGGGCGGCATCAACTCGACCGCGCTTTGGACCTCGCGAGCCGGCATGCGTCGAAGGTCTTTGTTTCGGTCCGGGAGGCTCAGAGCGCCGATCCATTGCGCGCTTCGCGTCCGCTGATTGTCGATTCCGTGGACGGCGAAGGACCGATTGTCGGAATTCGCTCGGCCCTCGCCGCCCACCCCGCGGTCGCGTGGCTCGTGCTCGCCTGCGATTTGCCGTTTCTCTCGGATGCGGCGCTGGCGAGGCTGTTGCGCGAGCGCGATGCAACGGCATTCGCAACTGCCTTCAGGAGCGCGCACGACGGCCTGCCGGAACCGCTTTGCGCCATCTGGGAACCCTCGGCGGCGGCGGCGCTGGCGGATTTCCAGTCCGGTGGTGGTCACTGTCCGCGGAAATTTCTCATGAGCCGCAAGGCGTGTCTGATCGAGCCGATTGACAAACGCGCGTTGGATAACGTGAATACACCGGAGGAATATGCGCAAGCCCTGGCATCACTCGACGGCGCGCCTGCCATGCGTCTGAACATCCAGTATTACGCCCTGATGCGCGAGCAGGCCGGACGGTCCGAGGAAACTCTCGAGACTTCTGCCGCCACCCCGGCGGATCTTTATCGAGAACTCGTCGCTCGCTATGGCTTTACGCTGGCCCGCGAGCAGTTGAAGGTGGCCGTCAACAGCGAATTCTCCGATTGGGGGCGAAAGCTGGCGGTGGGCGATGCGGTCGTGTTCATCCCTCCGGTGGCGGGCGGCTGATGCGATTTCGCTTCACGCAATCGGCCATCGACACGCAGGCTGCGCGCAATGAATTGCTGGACCTGGCTTGCGGCGGCTACGCCAGCTTCGAGGGGTGGGTTCGCGATCAGAATGAAGGCCAGGATGTCACGCGCCTGGAGTACGAGGCTTTTCAAGCTCTCGCGGTGAAGGAAGGCGATCGCATCATCGCCGAGGCGCTGCGGCGCTTTCCCGCCAATCATGCCCTGTGCATCCATCGAGTGGGAAGCTTGAGTCTCGGCGAGATGGCGGTGTGGGTCGGGGTGAGTTCAGCGCATCGCGGCGAAGCCTTCGATGCGTGCCGCTACATCATTGATGAGGTCAAACACCGTGTCCCCATCTGGAAAAAGGAACATTATCGGAATGGGGATTCCGGTTGGGTAAATTGCGAACGGTGCGCGGCGCCATCGCATCACACGCACGCAAGCGATCACGAGCATGATCGTGCCGCCATGGTTGATCCCAAGTAGGAATGCAGCCCGACTACTCAAGACAGCTGCTTCTCAAGGAAGTCGGCACACAAGGTCAAGCCGCCCTCGCCAATGCCCGCGTGCTCGTCGTCGGATTGGGAGGCCTCGGCAGTCCTGTGCTGCAGTACCTGGCAGGTGCGGGAGTGGGCGTGCTGGGATTGGTCGACCACGATGTTCTGGATGCCAGCAATCTGCACCGGCAGCCGATTTACGGCTTGGCGGATACCGGCAAATCCAAAGTGGAACTGGCGCACTCTGCGATCGCCCGGCTCAACCCCCAAGTGCGCGTCGAGACCCATAGTGCTCGATTGAGCAGCGACAATGCGCTCGAGCTGATTCGCGCCTATGACGTCGTCGTCGATTGCAGCGACAACTTTCGCACCAAGTACTTGATCAACGATGCCGCTGTGCTCGCCAAGCGCCCCGCGGTGTTCGCCAGCGTCTATCAATTCGAGGGCCAGCTGCAGGTCTACAAACCCGATGCCGATCACGCGTGTCTGCGCTGTCTTTGGCCCGAAGCCTTAGCCGACGGCGTGGTGGGCAACTGCGCCGAAGCCGGGGTGCTGGGACCGGTGCCCGGCGCCTTTGGAGCGATGCAGGCGCTGCTCACCATGAAAATCCTGCTCCAGTTGGGCGGACAACTCGCCGGGGAACTGCTGCTGCTGGATTTCATGAATTTCTCCAGCCTGAAGATCAAGGCACCGCGGCGTGCCGAGTGCGTCGCGCCGTCCTGCGCGTATATCCATGATTTGGAACATCCGGACCCGGACATCGAGATTACCGCGCCTTCCCTGTCCGCGGCCGCCGGCTTGGGCCTCGAGTTGATCGACATAAGAACAGCCGACGAAGTGGCTTCGCATCCCACCCAGGCGCGGCACATTCCCATGGCTCAGCTGCTGGCCGATCCCAGCGTGCTTGCAGGCGGCCGCGAGGTGCTTCTGCTGTGTGCGTCCGGAAAGCGAAGCATGGCTGCCGCACGGGAACTGCGCAAGCGCGGAATTGCCGCGCGCTCGCTGGCGGGTGGCTTGCAAAAACTGGAGCATTGAATTGCGATTCAGCAGCAAATTGCCGGAGGTCGGGACGACGATATTCACGGTGATGTCGCGCCGCGCGCTGGAGGAAAACGCGCTCAACATCGGTCAGGGTTTTCCGGACTATGCGATCGATTCTCGATTGAGCCAATCGTTGGTCGATGTCATTGCCGAAGGACGCAATCAATATGCGCCGATGGAAGGCACGATCGAGCTGCGCGAGCAAATCTCCAACAAGCTCTTCCACTGCTATCAGCGCCGCTTCGACCCGTACGACGAGATCACCGTGACCTGCGGAGCCACCGAAGCGCTGTACGACGCCATACAGGCGGTGATCGGGCCCGGCGACGAAGCTATTGTTTTCGACCCGGCCTACGATGCTTACGAACCGGCAGTGCGCCTCGCGGGCGGCCGCTGCCTGAGATTGGCCTTGAGGCCTCCGGCATTTCGATTCGATTGGGATCAGGTGCGCCGAAACTTGAGCGATCGCACGCGGCTGATCATCATCAATAGTCCGCAAAATCCGAGCTGTTCCGTGGCAACACGCGAGGATCTGGATGAGCTTTCAGCCTGCATTCGCGGGCGACCCATCACCGTGCTCGCAGATGAAGTGTATGAACATGTGGTGTTCGATGGACGGCAACACCAATCCGTCCTGGCGCACGCGGAATTGCGCGAATGCAGCTATGCAGTTTTCTCCTTCGGCAAAACGCTGCACGCCACCGGCTGGCGAGTCGGCTATTGCGTGGCTCCGCCGGCCTTGACCCGCGAGCTGCGCAAGGTTCACCAGTTCAACACCTTCAGCATCGTCTCGCCGCTGCAGCACGCCATCGCCCGTTACCTGGCGAACTATCCCGATGCCTGGCACGGACTGGCTGCTTTCTTTCAGGCCAAACGTGATCTCCTCGCGCGTCTGCTCAAAGGCTCAGGACTGGAACCGGTGCCTGCAGCCGGCACCTACTTTCAGTTGGTGGACTACGGCGCGCTGAGCCGGGAAGACGACCTGACATTTGCCGACCGTCTGATCCGCGAAGCGAAAATCGCGACGATTCCTCTTTCACCGTTTTACGCAGAACCGCCGCGCATGACCCTGGTGAGACTGTGCATCGCGAAACGCGATAGCACCCTTGAGGCCGCAGCCGAGCGTCTTTGCGCATTTGCAAAAGCGGCCGCATGAAACCCGTGCTGCCTGCGGTCTCGCTCGATTGGTGCTTGTTCTTGGATGTCGACGGAACGCTGATCGAATTGAACGATACTCCTTCGAGAAGCGACGCGGATTCTGAGATCAAGACCTTGCTGCGAGATGTCGCGGATCGTCTGGGCGGCGCCGTCGCCTTTGTAAGCGGGCGCACGATTCGCAGTCTCGACGAATTGTTTGCACCGCTCAGGCTGCCCGCGGCGGGCCAGCACGGAGTGGAGCGGCGCAAGGCCGACGGAACGATGCAAGGCGCGAGCTTCGTCGATGCGCAACTCGACCGCGCGCGAGCCTCGATCAAGAGCCTGGTGGCGGCCCATCCCGGTACGCTGATCGAGGACAAAGAGCGGATTATTGCGGTACATTTTCGCCTGGCACCGCACCACGAATCTTCCATGCGTCAGGCAATGATCGAAATCGCAAAGCCGCTCGGCAGCAATTATCACATCCAAAACGGCAATATGGTCGTGGAAATAAAGCCGGCCGGATTCAGCAAAGCCACCGCAATCAAAGCATTCATGCAAGAGCCGCCATTCAAGGGCAGGCGGCCGGTATTCGCCGGCGACGATCTCACCGACCAGGATGGATTTGCCATGGTCGAGGCGCAGCACGGCATCTCGATCGGAGTCGGAAGCCGTGTTCACGGTCAATTCCAGCTGGAGAACGTGGCGGCGGTCCGGGACTGGTTGCGGGAAATTGCGGCTTTGCGCGATTCGCACCGCGCGTGAGCAGACGCGCGTGAGCAGATTGATTTTGGTCCGGCACGGCGAAAGCTCGGGCAATCGGGAGCGCGTCTACGCGACCGCACCGCATGAGTTACCCCTGACCGAATTGGGCTACACCCAGGCGCAAACGGTTGCGCGTCGCATCGCGCAGTTGTTCGATCCCAAGCTCGTGATCACCAGCACTTACGTGCGCGCCAGCGAGACCGCGCGCGTCATTTCCGGCGTGCTCGGGGTGCCGCTGCAGGTCGAACCCGATTTGCACGAGCGCGAGATCGGCGACTACCGGGGCAGACCCTACGATTCTTTCCTACAGGAACCGGACTACGACCCGCGGCGTCCTTGGGCGTGGAAGCCTGCGGGAGGCGAGAGCTATGAGGACGTTCAGGCACGGGTCGGTCCCATTTTGGATCGCTTGGCCGCCGAGCACGGCAGCGATGACATCGTGGTGGTGAGTCACGGCGGAGTGATGATGACTCTGTGGGCCTATGTCGCCGGAACCTGGGAATCGGCACATGCGCCCGCCAATTGCGGCATGGTGCTCATCGAGCATGGCGCGTCGGGATATACCAAGCCGGTGGTGGTTGACGACGCGGACAGCGCCCCGGACGCCGGCGGGTAGCTTAGCCCGCCGCGTCCTTGTCCACCACGCCGGATTCGTCGGCGCCGCCGCCCAGCCAGCGTGCCAGGGTCTTTTGCAATTGGTCCCGGTCGATGGGCTTGGATAGATAGTCATCCATGCCTGCGACGCGGCATTCATTGTCGGCACCCTTCATCGCATGAGCAGTGAGCGCGATGATCGGAATGCGCTTTCCCACGCCCTCGTGTTGGCGGATTTTTCGCGTGGTTTCGTAGCCATCCATGATGGGCATCTGGCAATCCATCAAAATCAGGTGGTAGCGGCCGGTAGCCCAAGCGTCGAACGCCGCTTGGCCGTCCGCGGCGACATCGACCCGCAGGCCCAGCTTCTCCAGAATGCGGCACGCGACTTTCTGATTTACGATGTTATCTTCCGCGAGCAAAATGTGGTGGCCCTCGCGCATGCGCTGCGAGCGCAAGGCGTGGCGCGTGACGATGGGTTGGGTGGCCAAGCGCCAATCCTCGGCCTGGGTGCCGAGCACCATCGCCAGACAATCGGTCAGATCGCGCTGCGTGACAGGCTTCAATAGATAGCCGGCGAATCCCAGCTCGGAGAACAGGCGTCCATCGCCGCGCTGCCCCGACGAAGTCAGCAGGATCAGCCTCGTCCCGCCCAGTGCTGATTCCGTCAAAATGGTTTTGCCCAAGGTCGCGCCGTCGCATCCGGGCATTTGATGATCGAGCAAGGCCACCTCGAATGCGCGCCCCGCCGCCGCGGCGTGGCGCATCATGCTCAATGCCTCATCGGCAGAGCTGGCGCACATTGCATCCATTCCGCAAAGCGACAATTGCCCCATCATGACTTTCCGGTTGGTCATGTTGTCGTCGACGATGAGGATGCGTTGACCGCGCAGTGCGGCCGGCGGAGCGCTGCGCGCCTTCGGCGCATCCTGCGCATTGGAGAGACGCGCGGTGAACCAAAAAGTCGAGCCCGTGCCTTCCTGACTGGAGACGCCCACTTCCCCGCCCATCAGCTCGGCGAGTCGCTTGACGATGGACAGTCCGAGCCCGGTGCCGCCGAAGCGGCGCGTGGTCGACGCGTCCACCTGAGTGAAGGCCGTGAACAGGGCGTTGATGCGACTCGCAGGAATTCCCATGCCGGTGTCGCGAACCTCGCAACGCACCACGGTGCCCTGCGCATCCTTCTGCAGAACCCTGCACTCGATGGCCACTTCGCCCTTGTGCGTGAACTTGACCGCGTTGCCGCCGAGGTTGAGCAATATTTGGCGCAATCGGCCCGCATCGGCACGAATCATGTCGGGCAGACCGGGGTCGATCAGGGCTATGACCTCGAGTCCCTTGGCATGGGCCTGAATTGCCAGCAGCCGCGCGACATCCTCGACGGTGTCGCGCAGGTCGATGTCCAGGAGTTCCAGTTCGAGCTTGCCGGCCTCGACCTTGGAGAAGTCCAGAATGTCATTGATCACCGTGAGCAACGCGGCGGCGCTGTCGCGCACGGTTTCGGCATAGTCGAGCTGCATGGGGTTCAAGGATGTTTCCAGGAGCAGTTCGATCATGCCAATGACGCCGTTCATCGGCGTGCGGATCTCGTGGCTCATGTTGGCGAGAAATTCGCTCTTGGCCTTGTTCGCCGCCGCCGCGGTTTCCGTCGCCTCGATCAACGCCAGCTGGTAGCGCTGCCGCTCGGTGATGTCCCGCTGCGAGCCCGAGACGGTCAGCGGAATCCCCTCGGCATTGCGCTCGAGCGCGCCGCGAATGCGATACCAGCGCCATTCGCCGGAGCTGACTTGTCCGCGAGCTTCGACATCCACCAGCACGTCATCTTTTATGCAGCGCTCGATCGCCGCACGCAGCGCGGCAGCATCTTCCGGGTGCAGAATGTCGAAGAACTTCTGCCGGCTGCCGATGAACTCCTGCTGTTCGTAGGCGAACATCTCCGCAAAGCGCGGCGAGACCCACATCTCGCGTGTCGCCACGCCCAGCTCCCACAGACCGTCATTGGCCCCGCGCGTGGCCCGCTTGAGCCGTGCATCCGTGGCATGAAGCTGCTCTTCGGCCGCAGTGCGGTCCGCTTCGCGTTTGAAGTTGTCGAGCGCGAACACGACGTTGCGCCCCATGCGCATCAGCAACTGCAGGATCTCCTCGTCGAATGCCTGCTTTTCCGCCGAGTGAAGCAGCAGAACGGCAATCGTGCGGCCATGTTGAACCAGCGGCAGCGCGGCTCCGGAGGCGATGCCGGCTTCGCGCGCCACCTCGTGCCAGTGGGCGGTGCGCTCATCGTCGAGGAAATTGTCGCTCACGCACGGCGTTTGCGCGCGAAATGCCGTGCCGACGAGGCCTCGCCCCTGCGGCGTCTCTCCGTCGATCGACAGCTGCACTTCGCGCAGCCGATCCGCGCTCGCACCCGCGGCGGCGACAATGTGCGCATTTTTCAGATCCGCATCCGGCACGCAGATGCTGGCCGCCAGCAACCGGCCGCCGTGAACCGCCGCCTCGCACACACGCTGGTACAGATCCTCCGGCGTGGTGACGCGCATGATCGCTTCGTTGGTGTCACTCAGCGCGGCGAACAACCTCGCGGAGCGCTGCAGCGCGAATTCCGACATTTTTCGTTCGGTCACATCCCGCGATATCGTCACGATGATCCAGCGGCCGTTGAGGAGCAATGCGCGCCGGTTCAACTCGACGAAACTTTCCCGGCCATCGCGGAAGCGGCTGACTGCTTCGCTGCGGATGCCTTTGGGACCGGCGGCAACCACTTCATCGTAGCCGCGGATCAGCTCATCGCGGCTCTCCTTGAGCAGGTCCTGCGGTCCCATCTTCTTGAGCTCATCGTACGGATAACCGGTGCGCTCGCAGGCGGAGACGGACGCGTCCACGAACAGCATCGTCTCCCGGTCGACCAGGTAGATCGAGTCCACGCAGGTGTCCACCGCCGCGCGAAATCGCTGCAGATCGGCCAGAGTTTGCTTCGGCAGAGCCGGATCGCCGCCCGCGCCGAAGTGCCGGCGCGTGAAGACCGCGATAGCGGTGATCGCCGCGCCGCCCGCGGCTGCGATCAGGTAGGGCAACAATGCGAGCATTCCTAGGTCCTTAACCGCTAAACCATCGATTCAGGATGAATATTCCCATTGCAACAGCCGCTAGCGCCGAATTCTGTGCGGCGCCCGACAAATTTACATAATGGCGGCCCCGTAAGCCCTAGTCTCGAACCTGGCCGCTGCCCCTGACCAGGTATTTGTAGCTGGTCAACTGTTCAACGCCAACCGGGCCGCGGGCGTGGAACTTGTCGGTGCTGATGCCTATTTCGGCTCCCATGCCGAATTCGCTCCCATCGGCAAACTGCGTCGAGGCATTGTGCAGCACAATTGCACTGTCGACCTCGCGAAGAAACCGTTCGGCGGCGCTCGAGTCATTCGTGACGATGCAATCGGTATGCTGCGACCCATACTGGGCGATGTGTGCGATAGCCGCGGCGACACCATCGACGACGCGCACCGCAATGATGGCGTCGAGATATTCTGCGTACCAATCCTTCTCCTCAGCATGCTTCACACGCGGGTCCGATCCTGCCGCGGTTTCATCCCCGCGAACTTCGCAACCGGCATCGAGCAGGGCCTCGATCAGGGGCCGAAGGTGGGTGCCCGCAGAGGCGCGATCGACCAGCAGAGTTTCCGCCGAACCGCACACGCCGGTGCGCCGCATCTTGGCATTGACCACGATGCGCATCGCCATGTCGAGATCGGCGCCGCGATCGACGAATACATGGCAAACCCCCTCGAGATGCCCGATCACCGGCACACGCGCCTCCTTCTGTACGCGGGCAATCAGGCTCTTGCCGCCCCGCGGTACGATCACGTCGATGCTGTCCGCCATATTGCCCAGCATGTAGCCCACGGCTTCGCGATCCGCCGTCGGCACCCCTTGAATCGAGGTTTCCGGCAGACCTGCCAGCTTCAGTGCCTTCTGCAGGCATGCAAGAATCGCGGCGTTGGATCTGACGCTCTCCGAGCCTCCACGCAAGATGACGGCGTTGCCCGATTTCAGACATAGGGCGCCGGCATCGGCGGTGACGTTGGGCCGGCTTTCATAGATGATTCCGACCACGCCGAGCGGCACCGCGATGCGTTCGATGCGCATTCCATTTGGACGCGACCAATGCGCCAGACGGACGCCGATCGGATCGGCGAGCGCTGCGATGTCGGTCATGCCACGAGCCATTGACTCGATGCGCGCCTCGTCCAGCGCCAGCCGATCGAGCAGCGCCGCCGGCACTCCCTGGCCCGCCGCGCGTAAATCCTCGGAGTTCGCGCTCAATATTGCGGCGCGGCCATCGCGCAGCGCGGCCGCTGCCGCGAGCAGCGCACGATTTTTCTGCTCGGTCGGGGCAAACGCCAAAACCCGGGCCGCCGCGCGCGCCGCGGCGCCGAGCCCTTGCATCAGATCCGCGACGCTGCTCAAACTATCCTCAGCAACACCAGATCGTCCCGATGCACGATTTCGTCGCGGCCTCTGAATCCCAGAACCCGCTCGATCTCGGCGGACTTGCGCCCGATGATGCGCGCCGCATCCGCATCCGAGTAGGCGCAGATGCCGCGCGCCACCTCGGTGCCATCGGGGCCGATGATGCTCACCGTGTCGCCGCGATCGAAGCGCCCCACTGCCCGGGTCACGCCGGCGGGCAGCAGACTCTTGCCGCCCATCAACGCGCGAACCGCGCCGTCATCGACGGCAATGGCGCCGGCGGGTTTGAGCGTGCCGGCGATCCATTGTTTGCGCATGGCCATGGGCGTTGAGGACGGCACAAACCAGGTACAGCGCGCGCCCTCCTCGATGCCGCGCAACGGATTTTGCACGGCACCCTTGGAAATACACAAATGACACCCGGCGGCCACCGCAATTTTGGCGGCGGCAATCTTCGTCTGCATGCCGCCCGAGCCCATGTCGCTGCCGGTGCCGCCGGCCATCGCCTCGATCGCCGGCGTGATTTCCAGTACGCGGGCGATGAATTGTGCGTCGGGATCCTCATGGGGATCCGCGGTGTACAGACCGTCGATGTCCGACAGTAGAACCAGGCAATCGGCACCCGCCATTTGCGCAACGCGAGCTGCCAAGCGGTCGTTGTCGCCATAGCGGATCTCTGCGGTCGCCACCGTATCGTTTTCGTTGATGACCGGCACCGCGCCGAGGCTGAGCAAGGTATTGAGCGTGCCGCGCGCATTCAAATAACGGCGGCGCTGTTCGGTATCGCTCAACGTCAGCAGGATCTGCGCCACCGTGATTTCATGCGTCTCCAGCAGTTCCTTGTACGCGTGCGCGAGGCGTATTTGCCCCACTGCGGCCGCGGCCTGGCTTTCCTCCAATTTGAGCTTGCCCGAACCCAGCTTCAGGTGGCGTCTGCCCAAGGCGATGGCGCCGGACGACACCAAAATGACTTCCTGGCCGCGCTTGCGAAACAGGGCGACGTCCTCCGCCACGCTCTCGAGCCAGGAGCGATTCAACCGGCCCTTGTCGCCATCCACCAACAAGGTCGAGCCAACCTTCACGACGACACGCTTTGCGTCGACTAAGCGGCGCGCGGCAACTTTGCGGTCGGCAACGGTCATAAGATCTCAATATTGCCATTTACTTGAGCAAGCGGCCTCCCCTAATATTCGCGGTGCCGATTGCGCAGCCGTCTCAAATAAGGATCAGCCGTGGGAAGAGAGTACGAACCGACCGTCGGGCAGTGGTATGAGGACCTCGAAAACGATGAAACCTTTCAGGTTCTCAAAGTCGATGAGGACAAGGAAACCGTTGAGATTCAACACCTAGACGGCGACACCGAAGAACTGGATGTCGATGAATGGGCCGAACTGGATTTGGAGCTCACAGAGGAGCCGGAAGGTTGGTCGGGCTCCAAAGCCGAAAAGGATGCAGACGATGACGAAGACGACGAGGACTGGGACGAGGATGAAGACGACGAGGACGAGGACGAGGACGACGACGATCTAGACGACGACGAAGAGGACCGCGAGGAATACTAGACGCGTTCCAGCCACCCGTGCCGATCGGGCGCCTCGCCCTGCTGAACCGCAACCAATTGCGCGCGTAAGGCGCGCGTCAAGGGTCCCACGTCACCGGCTCCCACCTTGTGCTCCGCGCCGGCGTAAATCAGCGTACCGACGCCGGCCAGCACCGCCGCAGTGCCTGACAGCGCCGCCTCGCCCTTGCGCACCCAGTCGAGCATTTCCAGAACATCAAATTTTCGCTCCGACACGCGATAGCCCATGTCGCGCCCCATGGTCAGCAGCGAGTCGCGCGTCACCCCGTGCAGGAAGCTGGAGTCGAGACTGCGAGTCAAAAGCTCGCCTTCGCGGATTAAAAGAAAATTCGCGGCGCCCGTCTCCTGAACCTGGCCGCCGGGACAGAACAGCACCTGATCGACTTGATATTTTGCCCGGGCGCTTAAGGTGGGTCCCAAGGCCGCGGCATAGTTGCCGCCGGTTTTCACCATACCCATCTGGGCCGCCGAACGGGTGTTCTCATCATCGACCAGGATCCGCAGGGGCTTCATGCCGCCGGAAAAATAGTCCCACACCGGGCTTGCGAGCACGATCAGCAGCGCTTCGGCGGTGGGCGTCGCGGCCGCTCCGATGTTTGCAGTGGTGCCAAAAAGAATGGGCCGCAAGTACAGCGCTCCAGGCGCTTCCGGCACGGCATCACGGCAACGATTGATGACTGCGCGCACCATCTCGGCGACCTGCTCCGCTTCAGGCTCCGGGAGCACCAGTTGCCGGGCGCTTTGTTGAAATCGTTGGATGTGTCGATCCATCCTGAACACGTGCACCGAACCATCCGCGCGGCGGAAAGCCTTGAATCCCTCGAAACAGGTGCTCGCATAGTGAAGCACATGCGCGGCGGGGCTGATCTCCAGCGCTCCGACCGGCTTGATCTCGCTTTGCTGCCAATGGCCTTCGCGATAGGCGGCTACCGCCATATGCGAGGTGAGTAAAGTACCGAATGCGGGGCGTTGAGGTTGAGAAGTCATGGCTTACACCGTGGGAATGAATATCGTCGCGGGATGCTCGAGGCGTTCCTTCAAAGCTTGGATCATCGCTGCCGCATCATAACCGTCGACGAAGCGATGATCGAACGAGGATGACAGGTTCATGATTCGACGTACCATCACACTGCCTTGACGCACCACCGGCCGTTCGGCCGCTTTGTTCAATCCGATGATGGCCACTTCCGGCGCGTTGATGATGGGAGTGGAGGCGATGCCGCCAAGCTTGCCCAAGCTCGTGACCGTGATGGTGGATCCCGCCAATTCCTCGCGGCCGGCCTTGTTGGTCCGCGCCCGATCCGCCAGTCTCCGGATCTCGGCAGCGACATCCCAGAGCCCCAGCGCTTGCGCGTTGCGCAGTACCGGGACTTTCAGGCCATCAGGCGTTTGAGTGGCGATGCCGACGTGCACCGCGCGGTGCCGCAGCAGCACCCCGCGCGTGGGATCGAACAAGGCATTGCACTGGGGAAACGATTCGAGCACACGCGTCAGCGCCATGACCACCAGCGGCAGATAACTCAGCGAACTTGCGCCCTTCGGAGGCGATGCATTCAAATGCAGGCGCAGCGCCTCGAGCTCGGTCACGTCGACCTCCTCGACATAGGCGAAATGCGGAATGTTGCGCTTCGCCTCGCTCATGCGCTCGGCAATGAGGCGGCGCAATCCGATGACCTTGATCTCCGTGACATCCGCCGCCGCCGCAAGCGGCGCCCGCTCAGTGCGAGGCACGGCCCCTTCGAGATCCGCGCGCACGATGCGGCCTCCCGGGCCCGAGCCCGCCACGGTCGCAAGATCGATACCTGCTTCGTGCGCGCGGCGGCGATTGGCGGGCGATGCCATGACCCGTCCCGTCGCCGGCATCGGCGCAGCCACGATTAATGGCGGCGCGATCTTGCCGTTGGCCGGCGCCGCGGGGATCGCGGCGGGGGTCGGTGCCGGCGTCGCAGCGGCGACCGCACTGTCGCTCGTTTCGAATACGATGAGCGGCGAGCCCACCGCCACCTTGTCTCCCGGAGCGCCCGTCACGGACAGCACCCGGCCGCTGACCGGCGCCGGCACTTCCACGGCGGCTTTGTCGGTCATCACCTCGACGATGAGTTGATCCTCGCTCACCATATCGCCGGGCTTGGTGTGCCAGGCGACGATCTCGGCGTCCACCGTCCCTTCGCCCAAGTCCGGCATCTTGAAGGTGTACTGGCTCATGCGGATTCCATGACGCTGTTGAGCGCGGCCTTGACGCGCGCCTGTCCGGGAAAGTACTCCCATTCAAAGGCATGTGGATACGGCGTGTCCCAGCCCGTGACGCGCTGTATCGGCGCCTCCAGATTCCAGAAGCACTCTTCTTGAACAATCGACAAAAGCTCCGCGCCAAAGCCCGAAAAGCGGGTGGCTTCATGAGCGACGATGCAGCGGCCGGTCTTTTTCACTGAGGTACAAATCGTATCGGTATCGAGCGGCACCAACGACCTTAGGTCGATGATTTCCGCATCAATATTCATGGCGGCGGCAGCGGCGGCCGCCACATACACCATGGTGCCGTAGGTGACGATGGTGACCGCCGATCCGGCGCGTACGATGTCCGCTTTGCCCAACGGAATCTTGTAATAGCCCTCGTCCACCTGACCCTTGGGGTGCGAACTCCACGGCACGGCCGGCTTGTTCGGATCGCCGTCGAAAGGACCGTTGTACAGACGTTTCGGCTCGAAAAAGACCACGGGGTCGTCGTCCTCGATGCAGGTGATCAGCAGCCCCTTGGCGTCGTAGGGGTTCGACGGCATCACCACTTTGAGTCCGCTGACATGGGTGAATATGCCCTCGGGACTCTGTGAATGCGTCTGTCCGCCGCGAATGCCGCCGCCGCAGGGCGTGCGGATGGTGACGGGCGCGAAGAATTCTCCGGCGGAGCGATAGCGGAGCCGCGCCAGTTCGCTGACGATCTGGTCGAAGCCTGGATAGATGTAGTCCGCGAACTGGATCTCGGCCACCGGACGCAAGCCGTTCACGCTCATGCCGATGGCGGTCGCTACGATTCCACCTTCGGCGATCGGGGTGTCGAGCACGCGATGCTCACCGTACTTGCGCTGCAATCCTTCCGTCGCGCGGAACACGCCGCCGAAGTAGCCGATATCCTCGCCCATGAGCACCACGGAGGGGTCCTTGCCCAGCATGATGTCCATGGCGGAGTTCAGGGCCTGGATCATGTTCATGTTGGCCATGAATCTATTTCCGTTCCTGGCGCATCAAGGCCTGTTGCCGTTGCAGATTCTGCGGCATTTCCTTGAACACGTCCTCGAACATGAGATCGGGATTCAGTCGCGGTCCCTCGCTCATGGTGCCGAACGCAATCGCTTCCTTCCAGCTCGCAGCGACCAAGGCTTCGAGCTCAGCGCTCAATGCCTGATGGCGCGCCTCGGACCATTCGCCAATTCTGATCAAGTGCGTCTTCAATCGCTGTATGGGATCGCCCAACGGCCAATGTTCGGCATCGTCCTTGGCGCGGTAGCGCGCCGGATCGTCGCTGGTCGAGTGAGCCGCTCCACGATAGGTCACCAGTTCGATCAGTGTCGGGCCGGCGCCGGTGCGAGCGCGCTCCGCCGCCCACTGTGTCACCGCATAAACGGCGAGAAAGTCGTTGCCGTCGACCCGAACTCCCGCGATTCCATATCCGGGTCCGCGGGCCGCGAAAGATCGTTGCTCGCCGCCGGCATACCCCTGAAAGGTGGAGATGGCCCATTGATTGTTGACCACATTCAAAATCGCCGGCGCTTGGTACACCGAGGCAAACAGGAGCGCCTGGTGAAAATCCGCCTCCGCGCTGCTGCCCTCGCCGATCCAACTGGCCGCAAGATGGTCCTCGCCCTTGATGGCGGCCGCCATCGCCCAGCCGACGGCCTGCGGAAACTGCGTCGCCAAGTTTCCGGAAATGGAAAAAATGTTGCCGGCCTTGGAGTGATACATCACCGGCAGCTGACGTCCCTTGCACATGTCGCGCGTGTTGGACAAGAGCTGGCACATGAGGTCGACCAATGCGATGCCGCGCGCGATCTGCAAGCCCTGATTGCGGTACGAAGGAAACAGCATGTCGCCCGGCCGCAGCGCCATGCACTGTGCCACCGACACGGCTTCCTCGCCCAGCGAGCGGATGTAGAACGAGATCTTGCCGGCCCGTTGATTGCGCTGCATGCGATCGTCGAATAGGCGAGTAAGCAGCATGTGGCGCAGTCCGATCTGCAATTCCGCAGGATCGAGGTGCGGATGCCACGGCCCCACGGCGTCACCGGCATCGTCGAGCACGCGCACCAGATCGCGGGACAAAGACTCGACGTCGCGCGCCCGCGCATTGACGTCGGGCCGCCGCACGGCGCCTGCAGGCGAAAGATGCACATAACTGAAGTCGGGTGCTTCGCCCGGACGGGCCGGCGGACTGGGCAAATGCAGGCGCGAGTGCTTGTTCATGCGCATAACTTACCTCCCTCCGGCGCCGGCAGTTGCGTTCATTCGAGACACGCCGGATAATTCGGAACGTTCATTCCGAAAGTTGCCCAAAAATGGAAAATAATCCTCGTGCCGCCATCGACCGGCTGGACCTGCGCCTGCTGGACATTCTACAGCGGCAGGCTGCGCTGTCGGTCGCCGAGGTCGCCGCGCGGACCCGGCTCTCGACCACCACCTGCTGGCGTCGAATTCAAC
>DASXNX010000082.1:0-19014 GCA_036494725.1 Steroidobacteraceae bacterium | reverse complement strand
CGCTCGAGCGACGGCGACTTGCTCAAAACCATCAATGGCAAGCCGGACCTCACCAAGGAAGTCGAAGCCTCGTTGAAGAAGTGCTGCGATGAATTTTTCGCAACCGTGTAAGGCTTAGAGACTCAAGAGAAGTACATGGCAGGCGCAAAAGAAATCCGGGGCAAGATCGCGAGTATCAAAAATACCCGCAAGATCACCAAAGCCTTGGAAATGGTTGCGGCAAGCAAAATGCGCAAGGCGCAGGATCGGATGCGCGCGGCGCGTCCGTACGCCGAAAAGGTCCGCAAGATCATCGGCCATCTGCGCCAGGTGAATCTGGATTACAAACACCCGTTCACATTGGAACGTCCGGTGACCTCCGTCGGCATCGTCGTGATCAGCACCGACCGCGGATTGTGCGGCTCCCTCAATCTGAATTTGTTCAAGGTGACCTTGGCGGCAATCCGCGAAGCGCAGTCGCGCGGCAACAAGGTGTATCTGTGCGTCATCGGCTCCAAGGCCCTGCAATTCTTCCGCCGTATCCAGGGCGTCGAGATTGCCGCCTCGGTCACGCATTTGGGCGACCGGCCGCACATCAAGGACTTGATCGGCACCACCAAGGTGATGCTGGATTTCTACCGGGAAACGAAGGTCGATCAGCTGCTGCTGTCGCACAATGTATTCGTGAACACCATGACCCAGAAGGGCATCGTGTCGCAGCTGCTGCCGCTTCAGACCGTCGACAAGGAAGAGCTGCAGGAGCGTTGGGACTACATTTACGAGCCCGACTCGATGACCATCCTCGACGGCATTCTGATGCGCTACATCGAGGCGCAGATTTTCCAGGGTGCGGTCGAAAACGTCGCCTGCGAGATGGCCGCGCGCATGGTGGCCATGAAGGCGGCGACGGACAACGCAGGCGAGCTCATCGATGAGCTGCAACTCATTTACAACAAGGCCCGCCAGGCCGCGATCACCAAGGAACTGTCCGAGATCGTGGGCGGCGCGGCAGCGGTCTAGGCAAGAGGTCAATCAGCATGTCCAGCGGTAAAATCGTCCAAATCATCGGCGCGGTCATCGACGTAGAGTTCCCGCGCGATCAAATTCCCAAGGTGTATGACGCACTCAAACTCGACGACGTGGACCTGACTCTCGAAGTGCAGCAGCAGCTCGGGGACGGGGTGGTACGCGCCATCGCCATGGGCCCATCCGAAGGCCTGCGCCGCGGCCTCACGGTCAAAGGCACCGGCAAGGGAATCGTGGTGCCGGTCGGCACGGGCACGCTCGGCCGCATCATGGATGTTTTGGGCAAGCCGCAGGATGAGCGCGGCCCCGTGAACGCGGCCGAGTACCTGCCGATTCACCGGCCGGCGCCGGCCTAGGACGAACAGGCCGGCGGCCAGGATCTCTTGGTCACCGGCATCAAGGTCATCGACCTGCTGGTGCCCTTCGCCAAGGGCGGCAAGGTCGGGTTGTTCGGCGGCGCCGGCGTCGGCAAGACCGTGAACATGCTGGAACTCATCAACAACATCGCCAAGCAGTACAGCGGCTTGTCCGTCTTCGCCGGCGTCGGAGAGCGCACCCGCGAAGGCAATGACTTCTATCATGAGATGATCGAGTCGGGCGTCATCGACAAGGACAACTTGGCCAACTCCAAGGTCGCCATGGTGTACGGTCAGATGAATGAGCCGCCGGGCAACCGCCTGCGTGTGGCGCTCACCGGCCTCACCATGGCGGAATATTTCCGCGATGAAACGCAGGCCTCCGGCAAGGGCCGCGACGTGCTGTTCTTCGTCGACAACATCTACCGCTACACCCTCGCGGGCACCGAAGTGTCGGCGCTGCTCGGCCGCATGCCTTCGGCGGTCGGTTATCAGCCGACGCTGGCCGATGAAATGGGAGTGTTGCAGGAGCGTATTACTTCAACCAAGAAGGGATCGATCACCTCCATTCAAGCGGTGTACGTGCCCGCGGACGACTTGACCGATCCATCGCCGGCCACCACTTTTGCGCACTTGGATGCCACCATCGTGCTGTCGCGTCAGATCGCTTCCTTAGGCATCTATCCGGCGGTCGACCCCTTGGACTCCACCAGCCGCCAGCTCGATCCTCTGGTGGTGGGCGAGGAGCACTACCAGGTTGCCCGCGGCGTGCAGGCGATATTGCAGAAGTACAAGGAGCTCCAGGACATCATCGCGATGCTGGGCATGGACGAGCTGTCCGAAGAGGACAAGCTCACCGTGTATCGTGCACGCAAGATTCAGCGCTTTCTGTCGCAGCCCTTCAACGTCGCGAAGGTCTTCACCGGCCAGGACGGCAAGATCGTGCCCTTGAAGGACACCATCCGTGGCTTCAAGGCCATCATCGCGGGCGAATACGATCACCTGCCCGAGCAGGCTTTCTACATGATCGGTAGCATCGAAGAAGCGGTTGAAAAAGCCAAGACGCTGCAGTAGCTGAAATCCAGAGAAGATCATGGCCGAAACCATTCACGTCGACATCGTCAGCGCCGAAGGCGAGATTTTCGCGGGTGAGGCGAGCATGGTGTTCGTTCCCGGCTCGCAGGGCGAGCTCGGCATTTACCCGCGGCACGCGCCGCTGCTCACGACCTTGAAGCCCGGGGTGGTGCGCGTGCAGACGGAAGGCCATGATGAACAGACGTTCTATGTCGGCGGCGGCATGCTCGAGATTCAACCTCATCTCGTGACCGTGCTGGCGGATACCGCGGCGCGGGCGCGTGATCTGGACGAAGCGGCGGCGCGGGCCGCGAAGCAGCGCGCCGAGGATGCGATGCGGGAGCGAACCGCCAAGGTCGACCTGGCCGAAGCGCAAACCGAGCTGTTGCGCGCCATCGCACAAATTCGCGCCATAGAGCAATTGCGCAAGAAACACTAATCACCGTAAACGGAAGTCTAATGCAGCTTTCGGTGGTCATACTGGCGGCCGGCAAGGGCAAGCGGATGAACTCCGATCTGCCCAAGGTGCTGCAATCGCTGGCGGGCGAGCCGCTCCTCAAACATGTGACCGCGGCCGCGCGCGCCATGAAGCCGGCCAATACCTATGTGATTTATGGCCATGGCGGCGCGCAGGTTCAGGCGGCGCTGGCCCACGAAGACCTCGAGTGGATACTGCAGGCCGAGCAACTGGGCACCGGACATGCCGTCATGCAGGCCATGAGCGTCATCCCAGACGATCACCTGGTGCTGGTGCTGTACGGCGACGTGCCGCTGATCGGCGGCGATTCGCTCAAGAAGCTGGTTGACACCGCCGCAGCGGACGCGCTCGCGGTGCTCTCGGTCGTGGTCGAGGACGCCGGCGGTTACGGGCGCATCATTCGCGATGGCAAGGGCCATGTCACCGCCATCGTCGAGCAGAGCGACGCAACGGCTGCGCAATTGAAATTACGAGAAGTGAATTCCGGGATCCTGGCCGCGCCGGCGCGCTCCCTGCGCGAGTGGCTTCTGGGCTTGAGAGCGGACAACGCGCAGCGCGAATATTTCCTCACCGATGTCGTCGCGCTCGCCGTGGCTGCCGGCAAGCGCGTCGAGGCCGTCGCTGCAGGGAGCTCGTTCGAGGTCGCGGGCGTCAACGACAAAGTCCAATTGGCGCAGGTCGAGGCGGTGTTGCGGCGTTCACGGGCGGAAAAGCTGATGCTGGCGGGCGCCACCCTGGCGGACCCTGCGCGCATCGACATCCGCGGCGATGTGGAGGTAGGCCGCGATGTGTTCATCGATGTGAACGCGGTGCTGATCGGCAACGTGCGCTTGGGGAATGGTGTCCGAATCGGGCCCGGCTGCCTCATTGTCAATTCGACCCTCGGCGAGGGCACCGAGATTTTCGCCAACTGCGTCATCGATAACGCCATCCTGGCTCAGGACTGCCGTGTCGGTCCTTTTGCCCGCCTGCGGCCGGGTACCGTGATACATCGCGAAGTACACATCGGCAACTTCGTGGAGGTGAAGAATACCGAGATCGGCTCCGGCAGCAAGGCAAACCACCTGACTTACCTCGGCGATTCTCAAGTCGGCAAAAATGTGAACGTGGGTGCCGGCACCATCACCTGCAATTACGACGGCGCCAACAAGTGGCCCACCTTCATCGATGACGGGGTTTTCATCGGTTCCGGCAGCATGCTGGTCGCGCCTGTTCGAATCGGCGCCAACTCCAATATCGGCGCGGGATCGACGATCTCCGCCAGCACCCCCGCGGACAAGCTGTCGCTGGCGCGCTCCAGGCAGGTCACGCTGGAGAACTGGACGCGGCCCGCGAAACTCGGGGACGAAGACAAGGCGCGAATCATCGAGCGCGCCACGAGCAAGCCCAAGGGCTGATCAAGGGATTCTGCGACCGGGGGACCGCCGCATGCGGTTTTCTTTTTGGTACTGTGGTACAATGGTACAATAGTACCAAGTTGGAGCCGACGTGATGGAAGTGGAGCGGGTTCAAACCGGAATCCGAATCGAGAAGGGCATCTTGAAGGTGCTCAAAGCGCTGGCGGAATTGAAGGACGTGTCCTTGGGGGACCTACTCGAGGGTATCGTGCTGCACGCGTTCGCGGGCAAGCAGCCGTTCGCGAAGGAAACCTTGGTTCAAATCGCGCAGCTCAAGAAGATCTACAACCTGACCCTCGTCGTTGGCGACAGCCACAAGCTGAAGGACAAGCAGTGAGGCGGGTTTCGCCGATTATCCCTGGTCTGATCCTGATGGCGGGGGCAACCATGGTGCCGGGTCATTCGCCCGCGGCGGAAAAGGTTATTTCCGCGGCGCTGGTACACACGCGTGAAAATTTCGATTTTGTCGCAAACGCGTCGCTTGAAGTCGCGTGGCCGCTTTTCGGCGCGGAAAGGGAACGACTATGGGCGCCCGGATGGGACCCGGTATTTTTATGGCCAAGAATGCCATCCGACCAAAGCGGCACGGTGTTCACGATAGCCCATGGCGATACGACCGCCATTTGGGTGACCACGGCCTTCGATGAGGCGGACAAAACCCGCGTGCAATACGCCTATGTGATCCCGGATGTCCTCGTCACATTGATCACACTCAAGCTGACGCCTGCGGGAAAATCGACGCTCGTTGCAGTGACCTATGAACGCACCGCTCTGACAACCGCGGCCAACGAGGCCGTGAGTAAAATGGCGGCGCGCGACAGGCTTGCGGGCCCCGAATGGGGCGGGCAGATTAACGATTACTTGAAGCGGCAAGCGATCGATAAGTAACGGGCTAGGAAGCTTGTACCCGCAACCGGTGCTCTTTTAACACAATTTTTCCAATCGCCCGCGTTAACGGGGCGGCATTTTGATGTGCCCTTTCGTATCGTGCGTCCATGCACCACGCCAAATCGGCGCAAGTCATTGCGGCCCGCCTAATCGCTGCGGCTCTGCTGTTCATCGCGATCCGCGCCTTTGCGGCGGATCCGCCGCCGCCTGCCTCGGATCCCAGCGCCCCGATTGAGGGCTGCGCCACGGGATCCGAAAACGAAGGGTTCTGGACCCGGCTCAAGAACAGCTATGCGACGCATCTGACCTGGGAGGGCCCGGATCCCAGTGCGCCGCCCACGTACGTCGTGGGTGGCGCGGAGGTGCCCATCTCCAATCCGCCGTGGCCCTATTCGACCTGGAACGTCGGCGGATCGCCGGCGATCGGGGTCGAGAATATGTACTACAACGCGCTCATGGATGCGCTGTACTGCGGCGCGGGGGGGCAGAAACTCAAAAACAGCCGCTTCACCCTGTATGGCTGGTTCGAGCCCGGCGGCAACCTGAGCACCTCGCACACCCGTTTCAACTACGCCACCGGCACGGGCGGCAACTACCCGGCGGCTTACTCCTTCGAACCGAACACGGTGCAGATCGATCAAGTCACTCTGTACCTCGAGCGTACCCCCGATGAGATCCAACGCGATCACCTCGATTGGGGCTTCCGAGTCACGGGACTATACGGCACGGATTACAAGTACACATTCAGCCAGGGCATATTCAGCAATCAGTACACGAACAGCGCGAAGCAATACGGCTTCGATCCGGTCATGTACTACCTGGATTTCTGGTTTCCCAAGATCGCGCAGGGCACGAACATCCGGGTCGGGCGCTACATTTCGATTCCGGACATCGAAGCGCAGCTCGCGCCCAATAACATCACGTACAGCCACTCGCTCTTGTATACCTTCGACCCATATACCCAAAACGGTATTGTTGCCACCACCAAGCTGAGCAAGAACTGGCGGATTCAAGAGGAGCTATCCGCCGGCAACGACGTGGCACCGTGGGTAAAAAGCGAGCGGCACTTGACGCCGGCCGCGTGCGTCATTTGGACCTCGAACTCCGGAAAGGACAACATCTACCCCTGCATGAACACGCTGAACGACAGCAACTGGCGCTGGAATAATGTTCAGCACGCAGTAGTGACCTGGTATCACAAATTCAACTCGCAATGGCACATCGATACCGAGCTCTGGTACATGTGGCAAAGCCACACGCCGAATGTCGACAATCCGGCGGGGCTGGCCTACATCGGCGAGCGTTATTCCCATGTCAATTATGGTGCTCCCAGCGGCGCCATCTGTAATCCCGGGGTGGCGTTCTGCTATTCCTACGAGTGGGCCGCGGTGAACTACATCAACTACCAGATCGGGCCGCGCGATATCGTGACCTGGCGCACGGACTACCTCAATGACGCTCGCGGCCAGCGCACCGGCTTCAAGACCCGCTACGCCGAGTTCGATCTGGGCTACACGCACTGGGTGGGCGACGCCGTCGAATTGCGCCCCGAGTTGCGCTTCGACCACGCGCTTGACGCGGACGCCTACGATAATCCCACCGCAACCTTGGGTGCAGGCAGGCACTCGCAATTCATGGTGGCCGCCGACGCTATTTTCCATTTCTGAGGCGAGAAGAATGGCAAACTGGTTTGCCGTGCAAAGTTCGCCCGGGGAAACTTCGAGCGTTCAAAAGGGTCCGACGGCATGCCGATTGCTTCTATGAAAGGGATGCCGAATGAGCGACTTACCGAGCGATGCCGATGATGCGCCGGCGGGCGGAGAATCCATCAACCGGCGCGCGTGGCCGCGCGAGCGCCAATGGCGCGCTGCAGGCATCGCGGGCGCGGCGGCAGCCCTTGTCACTCTTGCGATCTGGTTAGCCCCGCGCCTGTTCGGTGCGCGCGAAGCGCCCGCCGCGCCGCCGTCGCCCCCCGGTACCTTTCGTGCTTCGCCGCAGCAGCTGAAGACCTTCACCGTGGAGGCGGTGCAGATGCATGGCTTCGTCAGCGAGGAATTGACCGAGGGAAAAATCGCGGTGAACGGCGATCACGCGACGCCGGTGTTCTCTCCTTATTCGGGCCGAATCACCCGCGTGATCGCGGGACTGGGCGACGTGGTCAAGGCCGGGGCGCCGCTGGCCACGCTCGAGGCCTCCGAATTCGTGCAGGCGCAATCCGATCTTAAGTCCGCTGCCGCGCAGGTCAAACTCGCGCGCATCAACGAGACCCGCAAACATGCCTTGCTCGACGCCAAGGGCGGCAGCCTGCAAGACTGGCAGTCCGCGCAGTCCGATCTGGCGACCGCCGAGGCCGCCATGAACGCGGTCCGCGACCGCCTGAGAATTCTCGGCAAGTCGCCTGCGGAGATTGCCGAGCTGGAGCAGGCGCCGGCCATCAACCCGTTGGCCACGCTCACGGCACCGATCGCCGGCGTGGTCGTGGATCGTCAAGTGGGTCCCGGCCAGTACCTCCAATCCGGAGCCGGAACCCCGGTGTTCACCATTGCCGATTCATCGAGCGTGTGGCTGCTCGCCAACGTGCGCGAGGCCAATGCCGGTCTGGTGAAGCTCGGACAGCCCGTGGAAGTGCATGTCATTGCCTATCCCACGCGGGTGTTCAGCGCGCGGGTGACCTACGTCGCCGCGCTGCTCGACCCGGTGACGCACCGTCTGCCGGTGCGCGCGGAAATTGCCAACCGCGACGGCGCGTTGAAGCCGGAAATGTTCGCCAACTTCCGCATACTCACCAGCGAATCGGCGCAGTCCCCGGCTATCCCTGAGAGCGCCGTCGTTCACGAGGGCGAGGCGGCTCATGTGTGGGTGCTGCGGCCGGATGATTTACTCGAACTGCGCGCCGTCCGTACCGGCCGCGTCAACGATGGATTGGTCGAGGTACTTGACGGCCTGAAGGCGGGCGAGCGGGTGGTGATCAAGGGCGGTCTTTTCATCGACCAAGCGGCGGTTCCCGCCTCGTCATGAACGCCATCGTCACCTTCGCGCTGCGCCAGCGCGTGCTGATCGTCGCGTTGTTGATCATGTCATTGATCGCCGGCGCCGTCAGTTTCCTCAATCTGAACATCGAGGCCTATCCCGATCCGGTGCCCCCGCTCGTGGACATCGTCACGCAAAGCACCGGGCAGTCCGCCGAGGAGATCGAGCGCTACATCACCATCCCGTTGGAAATCCAGATGGCCGGCATCCCCAACGTGCAGGCCATTCGCACCATTTCCCTGTTCGGCCTATCGGATGTGAAGGTGCAGTTCACCTACGACTTCACCTACACCCAGGCCGAGCAATGGGTCACCAATCGGCTGTCGCAGCTGGGCAGTTTGCCGAATGGCGCGCAGCCACAGATTTCCCCCACCAGCCCCATCGGTGAAATCTTCCGCTATCGCGTCGTCGGGCCGCCCAACTATTCGGTCACCGATCTCAAGACTCTCGAGGACTGGGTGCTGGAGCGGCGCTTCAAGGCCGTGCCGGGCGTCATCGATGTCACCGGGTGGGGCGGCAAGACCAAGACCTACGACATCGCGATCGACCAGGGCAAGCTCGTGGGCTACGGTCTGTCGGTGCCCGCGGTACTGCAGGCTCTCTCCAACGCCAATATCAATGTCGGCGGCCAGACGGTGAACTTCGGCGCGCAATCCGCCGTGGTGCGCGGCGTGGGCCTGATTCATTCCGCCGAGGAAATTCGCAAAACGTTGATCACCAACAATCAGGGCGCGCCCGTGTTCATCGGCGACGTCGCGACCGTGACCATCGGCAATCTGCCGCGGCTCGGAATCGCAGGCTACGACGATGTGGACGACATCGTGCAGGGCATTGTTCTTATGCGGCGGGGCGCGGAAAGCATTCCGACCATCAAGCGCGTCGAAGCGGAAGTGGACAAGGTTAACAGCAGCGGCATTCTGCCGCCGGGCGTGAGCATCCAGCGAATTTACGACCGCAGCGACCTGATCCACGTCACCACCCGCACCGTTCTGCACAACATGGTGGCGGGCGTGTTGCTGATCTTCCTGCTGCAGTGGGCATTTCTCGGCAATCTGCGCAGCGCCGTGATCGTGGCGACGACCATACCCTTCGCGCTGTCCTTCGCCATCGGACTCATGGTGTTGCGCGGCGAGTCGGCGAATCTGTTGTCGGTGGGGGCCATCGATTTCGGATTGGTGGTGGATGCCACAGTCATCATGGTCGAGAACATTTACCGGCACCTTGCCGAGTCCACCGCGCATCTCGGCCACGGTCCCAGCACCCTGCACCGTATGCGCGTGCGCAGCGGTTTTCGCGGCAAGACGGGGGCCATCTCGGTCGCGGCCGCCGAGGTCAGCCAATCCATCTTCTTCGCCGCCGCCATCATCATCGCGGGGTTCGTGCCGCTGTTCACGTTATCCGGCATCGAGGGTCATATCTTCGGGCCGATGGCGAAGACTTACGCGTATGCGATCGCCGGCGGCCTGATCGCCACCTTCACAATTGCGCCGGCCTTGAGCCTGATCCTCTTTCCGGAAAAAGTAGATGAGCGCGAAACCGCGATCGTGCGCTGGCTGCGGCGTCTGTACCAACCGGCCCTCGAATTCGTGCTGGCGAATCGCATCATCACCTTCTCCGGGTTGGCGTTGATCGCCTTGTTGGCGTTTTTCGCGGTGCGCTCGCTGGGGCTGGAATTCCTACCCAAGCTGGAGGAAGGAAACCTCTGGGTGCGCGCGACTTTCCCGCAATCCATCTCCCTCGAGGAAAGCGACGCCTATGTGAACCGGATGCGCGCCGTGATGATCAAGTATCCGGAAGTGCAATCGGTGGTCTCGCAGCACGGCCGGCCTGACGACGGCACCGATGCCACCGGGTTCTTCAATGCCGAATTTTTCGTGCCCTTGAAACCCTTCGATACCTGGCCCAGGGGTGTCGATAAAGAAAAGCTCACCGAGCAGATGACGAGTTCGCTGGAGCAGCAGTTTCCGGGAGTGGATTTCAATTTCTCGCAGTACATTCAGGACAACGTCGAGGAAGCCGCGTCGGGCGTCAAAGGCGAAAACTCCGTCAAGGTGTACGGCAACGATCTGGAAACGCTCGAGAAGACCGCCGACAGCATCGCCGCGCTGCTGGCCAAAATTCCCGGCATCACGGATCTCGCGGTATTCCGTTCGCTGGGGCAGCCCACCATCCGCATCGACGTGGACCGGGTGCGGGCGGCACGCTACGGCCTGGCGCCCGGCGATGTAAACGCGGTGGTGCAGACCGCGATCGGCGGGCAGAGCGCCGGCGATCTGTATGAGGGCAGCAGCGACCGCCACTTTCCGATGATGGTGCGTCTCGCCGCGCCGTTTCGGCAAAACCTGGAATCCATCCGCCGCATCCCCATCAGCGCGACGGCCGGCACCGGAAGCGGCGTCATTCAGATTCCCTTGCAGGATGTGGCCGGGGTGAAGCTGGTATCCGGCGCGGCCTTCATCTATCGCGAGCAGCAGCAGCGCTATGTGCCGATCAAGTTCAGCGTCCGCGGGCGCGATCTGGGCAGCGCGGTGCTCGAGGCGCAGCATGCCGTCGAGTCCTCGGTGCTGCTGCCCGGCGGATATCGTCTGGAATGGGTGGGCGAATTCGGGAATCTGCAAGAGGCGGCCGGGCGCCTCGGGGTTGCGGTGCCCCTGTCGCTGGCGCTCATCGTGCTGCTCCTGTACCTGAATTTCGGCAGTCTGCGCGACGCGTTGCTGGCAGCCAGTGTGATTCCCATGGCGCTGGTGGGCGGCATTCTCGCACTATGGGTGAGCGGCACGCCTTTCAGTGTTTCATCCGCCATCGGGTTCGTGGCGCTGTTCGGCATCGCGGCCATGGACGGTATTCTGATTCTGTCCTACTACCACTTGAGTCTCGATGACGGGCTGAGCCGCGTCGCCGCTATGCTGCAAACCTGCCGCACGCAGCTTCGGCCCGTGATGATGACCTGCATCGTGGCCTGCGTGGGCCTGATTCCGGCTGCGTTCTCCACCGGCATCGGCTCGCAGGTGCAGCGTCCACTCGCGCTGGTGGTGGTGGGCGGCATGCTGCTGGCACCGGTGTTGATATTGCTGGTGCTGCCGGTGCTCATTTTGAAATTCTCGCGGGCACAGGAGTTGCCGCAGGAAACCCCACGGGAGAGCGGTTCGTGAGGGGCGCCGCATATCACGCAACGGCGGCGTGCTTGTCGTGCATGTTGTGCGCCTGCGTCGGTCCGGATTTTCATCGGCCGGCGCCGCCGCAGGTGGATCGATTTACCGCCGAGCCCCTGCCGCAGGAGACGGCATCGGCCGAAGGCAACGGGGCGGCGCAAAAGTTTCTGCTCGAGCAGGATGTGCCGCGAAACTGGTGGACGCTGTTCGGCTCCGACGAGCTGAATAACCTGGTGAGCGAGGCGCTCAAGGCCAACCCGGAAGTGCACGGCGCGCAGGCGGCGCTGCGCCAAGCGCTCGAGAATACCGCCGCGCAGCGAGGCAGCTATTTCCCCGCGGTGCAGGGCGGATTCGATGCCAGCCGCAATCGCGATGCCACCGGCGTGCTGTCGCCGAATCTGGCTTCCGGAACAGCGCTGTACAGCCTGTTCACTCCGCAAGTCACGGTGAGCTACGTGCCCGATGTGTTCGGTTCAAACCGCCGCCAGGTGGAATCATTGGCGGCGCAGGCGGAGGCAACGCGCTATCAGCTCGATGCCACTTATCTCACGCTGACCGCGAATGTCGTCACATCGGTGATTCAGGAAGCCGGACTTCGGGAGCAGATCAGCGCCACAACAGAAGTGATCACGCTCGAGGAGGAGTCGCTCGCGGTGCTGAAACATGAACTCGAGCTGGGGGCGATCGCCGAGGCCGATGTCTATGCGCTGGAAGCGGCGCTGGCTCAGCTGGAGGCGACGCTGCCGCCGTTGCGGCGTCAATGGGAGATAACCGAGGACCAGCTGGCGTCGCTCACCGGGCGCTTACCCGCGCAATTCAAACCTGTGACGCTGCAGCTGGATCAAATGCTGCTGCCCGCCGATTTGCCGCTGGGCGTGCCCTCGCAGCTGGTTGAGCGCCGACCCGATGTGCGCGCAGCCGAGGCGCAATTGCACTCCGCCACCGCGCAGGTCGGTGTCGCGACCGCTAATTTCCTGCCGCAGTTCACGATCACCGGCGACATCGGCAGTTCTGCGACGGCCATGGGCGATTTGTTCAAGGCCGGCACCGGTTTTTGGAGCATCGGCGCCAGTGCCACGCAGACTTTGTTCGCCGGCGGCACACTGCTGCACAAGAAGCGCGCGGCCGACGCCGCTCTCGATCAAGCCGGCGCTGCATACAAATCCGCGGTGCTGACGGCCTTTCAAAATGTCGCCGACGCGTTGCACGCGCTCGATACGGACGCGGACGCACTACGCGCGGCGGCGAAGGCCGAGAACGCCGCGCAAAAGAGCCTCGAGATTGCGCGCCATCAACTGGAACTCGGATCGGTGAGCTACCTGGCCCTGCTCAACGCCGAACAGGCCTACCAGCAGAGCGTGATCATCCTGGCTCAAGCGCGCACCAATCGATTGGCTGATACCGCCGCGCTTTTCCAAGCGTTGGGCGGTTCCGTCGCACCCGACTAGAGGTACTTGGTCACGCCCTGAAATTCCTTGATCAGGTCCCGAAACTCGCGAGGCATGGCTTCGGAAGTTTCCTCGATGCAATGGTGCATGTGATCCTTGATCAATTCTCTCTTGGCGTTGCTGATGGCTTTCTCCACCGCATGCAGCTGCTGGGCCAGGTCCATGCAGGGCCGGCCCGCCTCCAGCATGGTGATCACCGCCGCAAGATGCCCTTGCGCGCGCTTCAGCCGCGATCCGATTTCCGGAAATTTGTGCATACGCGTATCCTATCCCCCTAGACAGGATAAGGGAAGAGGCTTAGCATTCCTCTCGGCTGCCGCGGGCAATCCGCCGACACGGTTCGGTCATCGAAATGTCCTACAGTTTGCGCACAAGACAATCAGGGATACGCCATGCCGATACACGACCACGAGCCCTCGTTTAGAGGGGGCGTCTTTCTTTGGGGCGGCGTCGTTTTGGGAGCGCTATTCCTGGCCCTGCTCCTGACGCATGGATTCGGGCTGCTGAACGGATCGGGCAAGGGGGCCGGCGAACCTGACCTGATGGTGCGCCAAGGGGGCAAGATCCTCGTGCCCGAAGGCTCGGCTCTGCGCGGCCGCTTGAGTGTGACGCCGGCATCCGCGCAAGCCGTCAACCCCAAATTGTCGCTGCCGGCGGTGGTGGAATCCGACCCGGCGCGCACCGCCGCCGTGCTCGCGCCCTTGGGCGGCCGGCTCATCGGACTCAAGGTCGCGCTAGGCGATCGGGTCGCCCGCGGTCAGGTGCTCGCCGTCATCGATTCGCCCGATCTTGGGCAGGCCTTCGATGACAACGCCAAGGCCTCCGACGCCTTCAAATTGACCTCCAAGAATCTGGAGCGCCAAGAGGCGCAGAACAAGCTCGGCGTCGCCTCGGATAAAGATCTGGATCAGGCCAGGAGCGACAACGCGCAGTCCACGGCCGAATACACGCGCACCCAGGCCCGGTTGAAAATGCTCGGCGCCTCGGATTCATCGTCGCACCTGCTGACGCTCACGGCGCCGATGAGCGGCAGCGTCACCGCCTTGAGCGTGTCTGCCGGCAACATGATCAACGATCCCACGCAGCCGCTGATGACCATCGCCGACTTGAGCACAGTCTGGGTCACAGCGCTGGTGCCCGAAAAAGATGTCGCCGCGGTTGACAAGAATCAGGACGCGCAAGTGACGCTGCTGGCTTATCCGGACCGCGTCCTGCACGGCAAGGTCCTGTTCGTGTCCGACGTCATCGAACCGGATTCGCGCCGCGGCAAGATTCGAATCGCCTTCGGCAACGGCGACTACGCGCTCAAGCCCAACATGTTTGCGACCGTCGTCATTTCGGGTCGCGAACGATCGCTGGTGGTGCTGCCAAGCTCGGCGCTCTTGATGAACAACGACAGAACCAGCGTGTTCGTGGCCACCGCTCCCTGGACCTTCGAGCGGCGCGTCGTCGATGCGCAGCTGGAGGAAGGGCCGCTGGTCGCGATCCGCTCCGGTGTGAGCGCCGGCGAGCAGGTGGTGGTGAAGGGCGGAATTCTGCTCAATGATTGATCAATTCGTCGGCTTCTGCCTGCATCACCGCGTGTCCGTCATCGTGCTGACGGTGCTGCTGGCAGCCTACGGCGTGTACGCCTGGGAAACCCTGTCGGTGGAGGCGTACCCGGAACTCGGCGATGTCGCGGCGCAGGTCACGACGCAGATCCCCGGGCTCGCGGCGGAAGAAGTCGAGCAGCTGGTCACGGTGCCGTTGGAGCGGCAAATCAACGGCACGCCCGGGCTGCTCCTGATGCGATCGTCCAGCACCTTCGGACTGTCGTTGATCACGGTGCTGTTTCGCGACGGCTACGAGGACTACTGGGCGCGACAGCGGCTCACCGAGCGGATCAGCCAGGCGGTTCTGCCGACGGGTGCGACGCCGTCGCTGGATCCGGTCGCCGGACCCGGCGGCGAGATTTACCGATACACGCTCGAGTCCGACACCAAGAATCTGCAGGAGCTATCGGAGATCCAGCGCTGGACGGTGATCCCCGCGCTCAAATCCGTTCCCGGTGTCGTCGATGATACCAACTTCGGCGGCTTCACCACCGAGTACCAGCTCGATCTCGATCCCAAGCAGCTCCAGCATTACGGACTCGGCATCACCGACGTCATTGACGCCATCAACAACAACAATACCAACGCAGGCGGCGGCCGGGTGTCGCGCGGCGACCAGAGCTACGTCATTCGCGGCGTGGGATTGATTCACTCTCTGGCGCAACTCGGTTCGATCGTCGTTACGCAGTCCGGCGGCACACCCGTCCTGGTGCGCGATCTCGGCCGCACCACCTTGAGCCACCAAGAGCGGGAGGGCATCTTGGGCAAGGACGCGAATCCGGACACCATCGAAGGCATCGTGCTGATGCTCAAGTATCAAAACCCCTCGCAGACGCTGCGCGGGGTGCACGCCAAGGTGGCGGAGCTCAACACCCAGCTGGCGAGCGCCGGCGTGCGCATCGTGCCCTATATCGATCGCGACGATCTGGTGCGCAACACCATTCACAAGGTGGGACAGACCATTCTGGAGGGCATCTCGCTGGTCTTTCTGATCCTGATCATCTTTCTTGGCAGTCCGCGCAGTGCGTTCGTGGTTGCGGTGAGCATTCCGATGGCGCTCGTGTCGGTGTTCTCGCTGCTCAACCTGACGCATGTGTCGGCCAACCTGCTGTCCTTGGGCGCGATCGATTTCGGCATTCTGGTCGACGGCGCCATCGTCGTGACGGAAGCGGTTCTGCGCCGGCGCGAGGCCATGCCCGACGAGGAACTGAGCGAGAGCGAAGCGAAGGCTGCGACGCTGCAGGTGACGCGCCCCATCTTCTTCGCCAGCTTGATCATCATCACGGCGTACCTGCCGTTGTTCTCGTTCGAGCGCGCCGAGGCCAAGCTGTTCACGCCCATGGCCTACACCATGGGCTACGCATTGTTCGGCGCGCTGCTCACGGCCCTGGCGCTGGTTCCGGCCCTGGCTTACCTGGCATTCCGCAAGCCCGGCCGCGTCTACCACAATCGCTGGCTGGAGCGCCTGACGGTGCAGTACGACCGGCTTCTCGCCGTCTGTCTCGATCAGCCGCGAATCATCTACGGCGTGGTGATTTTCGCGCTGTTCGCGGTGGTCGGCTTGGGGATGACTGTCGGGCGCGAGTTCCTGCCGGATCTGGACGAAGGCGCGCTGTGGCTGCAGGTGCAGATGCCCACCGGTCTGGCCCTGAACAAGGCCAGCGACATGGCCAGCGAGCTGCGCCGCGCGGTTTTGAAATATCCCGAGGTGTCCTATGTGGTCACGCAAGTCGGGCGCAATGATGACGGCACCGATTCGTGGACCATGTCCCACATCGAAGCGCCGGTGGGTCTGAAGCCTTACGACACCTGGCCGTCCGGCGAATCGAAGAAGGCCTTCGTGGATCGGCTCGCTGCCGGCCTCAACAAGGACTTGCCCGGTTTTTCGATCGGCATCAGCCAGCCCATCATCGACGGCGTCAACGATTTGATCGGGGGCGCGCACAGTCCGCTGGTGGCCAAGCTCTACGGCGATGATCTTGATCAGCTGCGCAGCATCGGCGCGCAAATCGTCGACATCCTGTACGGAATCCAGGGCACCTCCAGCGCATCGATCTTTCAGGAGCCGCCCATTCCGCAAATCGAGATCAATCTCGATCATGAGAAGGCCGCGCGCTACGGCGTGAATATGACGGATGTGCAGAACGTCATTCAAACCGGCGTCGGCCAGGCACCGGTCTCGACGGTGTATGTCGGCGAGCGAACCTATCCGTTGACGGTGCGCTATAGCACCGATGCGCGCGACTCGCCGGAAGCGCTCGGCAATCTGTTCGTGAATACCTCGACCGGTGCACAGGTGCCTCTGTCGCAGCTCGCGGATATCCGCGTGCGCTCGGGAGAGAGCACGGTCACGCGCGAGAATGGCCGGCGCAACCTGACCATCCGTATCGACAACCGCGACCGAGATTTGACTTCGTACCTTGCCGAAGCGCAGGCCAAGATCGAGAAGCAGATCCGCTTCGACAAAAGCAAGATCCGCCTCGAATGGGGCGGCCAGTTCGAGAATCAGCGCCGTGCCGAGGCGCGCCTCATGGTGATCCTGGCGTTGGTGATGGGCATGATGCTGATCTTTCTGACCATCGGCATCAAGGCCTTTCGCCAGGCGTTGCTCATCCTGGGGGTGGTGCCGCTCGCGATGCTCGGGGGCTTGATCTCGCTGCATCTCACCGGCCAGAACCTCAACGTCGCCAGCGGCGTGGGGTTCATCGCGCTCTTCGGCGTCGCCGTGCAAAACGGCATCATCATGGTGTCGAATTTGAATCGCATGAGAAAATCCGGCCTCGACCTTCACGAGGCGATCATGCAGGGTGCGACCGAACGTTTACGCCCGGTGTTGATGACCGCAACGGTGGCGACCTTGGGGATGCTGCCCGCGGCTATTCATACCGGCGTCGGCAGCGACGTGCAGCGCGGAATTGCCACCGTGGTGGTCGGCGGGCTGGCCATATCCACCATACTGACCCTGGTGGTTCTGCCCTCGATGTACCACGTCATCGAGCACTGGGCCGAACAACGTCACGGCCAAGCACGGTGGGGCCGATGAGGCTGGTGCGCGTTCTTCTCGGCCTCGGGCTTAGCCTAACGGCGGCTTGCGCGGTCGGTCCGAATTTCAAGCGTCCCACGCCGCCCACTGCATCGGGGTACGGGAACGCATCCTCGCAGCAACAAACTGCCGCTGCGCTAAGCGTGGGCGGCGATGCACAGCATTTCATCGCCGACAAGGACGTACCGGGCGAGTGGTGGACCCTGTTTCAGTCGCCGAAGCTCAATGCCTTGGAGGAGCAGGCGCTCAAGAGCAATCCGAATGTGGGTGCCGCCCAGGCGGCGCTGCGCCAGGCGCACGAGCTGTATGCGGCACAGCGCACCAGCTTCTTCCCGACCGTGCAGGGCAACTTCGGGGGCACGCGCTCGGAGTTTCCGACCAGCACCCTGACCAGCCCCACCGTTTCCTCGAGCTCCACCTACACGTTGTACACCGCGCAGCTGACCTTGAGCTACGCGCCCGATATTTTCGGCGCGACCCGGCGCCAGGTGGAGATCGCCGAGGCGCAATACAAGAGCTCGCGTTTCCAGCTCGAGGCCACGTATCTGACCTTGAGCAGCAATGTGGTGGTCACCGCGGTGCAGGAGGCATCGCTGCGCGCGCAGATCGCCGCGACGGTTCGCCTGCTGGAAATGGAGCATCAACTGACCGGATTCGTGCAGCAACAGCGCGTTCTCGGTACCGCCAGCGATCTGGACGTGCTCGCCCAGCAATCCCTGGAAGCCCAGACCGCGCAAACGCTGCCGCCGCTGCAAAAGCAACTGGGTCAAACCCGCGACGAACTGACGGCGTTGCTCGGCAGGCTGCCGTCGGAGGAACCGGAGGAGACTTTTCTCTTGGACGAGCTGACCCTGCCCACCGATCTGCCGCTGAGCGTCCCCTCCAAGCTCATCGAACAGCGGCCGGATGTGCGCGAGGCGGAAGAGAATTTGCACATGGCATCGGCCGCAGTCGGCGTGGCAATCGCGGATCTGCTGCCCCAATTCGTCATCAATGGCGATATAGGATCGAGCGCGCTGAAGCTCGGTCAGCTGTTTACTCCCTACACCGGATTCTGGGATCTGGGCGCATCGCTGACGCAGACGCTGTTCGACGCCGGCGCGCTGCTGCACAAGAAGCGCGCGGCGGATGCCGCCCTGGATCAAGCGGCCGCGCAGTACCGAGCCGCGGTGATCCTGGCGTGCCAGAATGTGGCGGACACGCTGCGCGCGCTGCAGGCGGACGCGGACGCGCTCAAGGCCAGCGCCGAGGCGGAGCGGGCGGCGAAGAGAACCCTGGAGCTCGCCGAGCGCCAACGCGGGCTGGGGACAATCAGCTTGGTGACGGTGCTCAATGCGGAGCAGACCTATCAATCGTCGGTATTGTCGCTGGTGGTGGCGCAGGCCAATCGCTACTCCGATACGGCAGGCCTGTTTCAGGCACTCGGCGGCGGCTGGTGGAATCGTACGGAGGAGCATCAATGAACGAATTGGTCCGACGGGACAATAGCGGTGGTGCCGCGACGCTCACGCTCAATCGCCCGGAAAAACTGAATGCGCTCAACAAGGACAT
>DASXNX010000081.1:0-28823 GCA_036494725.1 Steroidobacteraceae bacterium | reverse complement strand
TGCGCGAATCATCACCGCCGAACGGGCATCGCCGAGATCGAATGCGAGTACGGACTCGCTGCGGGGTTCAGCGAACGCCTCGGCCGCTTCGCGGACCGCATTGTGCTCGTCGGGGCCCATGGAGCTTTCGCTCAGCCATAGCATTTCGCCGAGCTCGTCATGCAAGGAAATGGCGTGGGTGCGATTCGGTTCGACCGCGGCGCGGACCTTTTGACAGACAGCATCGAAATCGACAAGCGGACTATCCGTTGCCATTAAGGGTTTGCCCTGCTCCATAGATCCGCTACTCGAGGTATGAGCCGTATATCTACCGTACCGGCGCTCTCCTTGATGTGATGGTCTTCGCCAAACCACGACAGTAGCGAGAGCCGGTTCGATCGGTATTACATATCGTCGGCAAATCCGCCCGCCAGCCGCTACACTGCGGTGATATGGCCGCCGCAATCCCATCCCGCCAATTCAAGTACTACGACTTCGTCATGGCGGCCTATGTTTGCGTCTTGCTCTGTTCCAATCTGATCGGGCCGGCAAAAGAGACCACGATTCCGCTGCCGTTCGAGCTGCCGCTGATTGGCGGCAGCCTGACATTCCTCGCCGGCGTGCTGTTCTTTCCGATTTCCTACATCTTCGGCGACATCTTGACTGAGGTTTACGGGTACGCGCGCGACCGGCGCGTGGTTTGGGCGGGATTTGCCGCGCTGACTTTCGCGTCGATCATGGCGGCGGTGGTGGTGCACTTGCCGCCGTCGGCTTCCTCGCTCGGAAACCAAACGGCTATTGCGGCCGTGTTCGGCAACACGCCGCGAATCGTCGTGGCCTCGATCACCGCGTTCTGGTGCGGCACCTTCGTGAACAGCTACGTGCTCGCCAAAATGAAGATTTGGACGCAAGGTCGCTGGCTCTGGACTCGTGTCGTCGGCTCAACTTTGTGCGGCGAGTTGGTCGATTCCGTCATCTTCTGCGTACTGGCCTTCCTCGGCCGCACTCCGACCCATCATTTGATCTTGATCATGCTCACCCAGTATGGACTGAAGAGCGGCTGGGAAATTCTTGCCACCCCTCTGACCTATCGCGTGGTCGCCTTCCTCAAAAGGACCGAGAACGAGGATTACTACGATATCGGCACCAATTTCACGCCGTTCTCGTTGAAGGACTGAGCCGAACCCGCGCCCCGCAATTCGTCGCCGCCTCGCCATGATTTGCCACGAGCGCGGCTCTACGCCGCCCTAATCGGCGCCCGTAATGGCTCCCATGGGGCGGCGGTCGTCGCCTCGACTGGGCAGCCGAGGAGAATGTCATGGGCACGAGATACTCGAAATTCATTTGGACGATTGGATTGATTGGATTGAGCGGCGCGGCTTTAGCGGATCAGCCCAAGCCCGCGCATCCGCAGGAGCCGGTCGGATTCCTGGCCGGCGGCGTCATCGGTGCGTTTGCCGCCGGACCGGTGGGGGCCATCGTCGGCGCGGGCCTCGGGACTTGGCTCGGCAACCGAGTTCATCGAGCCGGCGATGCCTCGAAGGCGGAGGCGAAGGTTGCCCTGCTGGAGAACGACAAATCGGCACTGCAAGCGGAAACATCGACCCTGTCGGATCAAAATTCGCAGCTCTCCGGCAAAAACCAACTCTTGAGCGCCAAGCTCGACGATCTTTCGACAAAGGTCGAGAGCGTGCAATCCGCCAAAGGGGATGCTGCCGAGGTCCTCGATGGCTTGCAGGGCGATGTGCTGTTTCGTACCGGCAGCGCCGAGATCACGCCGGATATTGCCCATCAGATCCAGGTGCTGGCGCAGGCGGCGGCAAAATCCCCGGCGCTCAAGATCCGGATTGACGGCTATGCCGACCCTCGCGGAACCGTCGATGCGAATATCAAGCTTTCGCAGGATCGGGCCAATGCCGTGCGCGACCTGTTGCTGGCCGCGGGAGTCACCGAGGATGTTCTGGAAGTGAATGCCTACGGCAAGAGCCAAAGCGTCGCCACCGATGATGACGGCTACGCTTTGGAACGCAAAGTTCGATTGACCCTGCAGACCGAGAGCGCTCCGGCGGTCGCCCAGGCGGAAGGAAACGGTTGCGACGGCTAGATCGCCGGCGCTTCAGGCGGCCCGGAGCTGGCTCGAGCTCCGGGCCGCACTTGTTAATGCGCGCACGCTCAGCCTACGATAGCGCATGAGCGAACACCCCAAGATCGTCGTCCTCGATCGATATCAGACCGGAGAATCCGCGAACCCATCGCATGAGAATATTCTCGCCGGCATTCCGCGCACGCGTGTGTCGAATCAATACGCCGACGCGAGCGGAGAATTTTTCTGCGGCATCTGGACGAGCACCGCCGGCAAATGGCGTGTGCGTTACACCGAGCACGAATTTTGCGTGATCATCGAGGGGCGTGTGCGCATCGAATCGGCGTCGGGGGAAAAACGCGAATTGAAAGCGGGGGACGCATTCGTCGTCCCCGCCGGTTTCGAGGGCGTCTGGGAAGTAACCGAGCCGTGCAAGAAGTGGTATTCGATATTCGAACCCAAATCTTGAGAGGTCAGGCGGTTTCCCGGATCACCGTCGCCAGAGTGTCCACGATGCGATCGATCTGCTTGGTATCGATGATCAGCGGCGGCGACATGGCGATGGTGTCGCCGGTCTGACGCACGAATACGCCGCGTTCGAAGCACTTGAGGAACACCTCGTAGCCGCGCGCGGCGGGCTTGCCTGGCCGCGGCTCGAGTTCGACGCCGCCGATCAGGCCATAGTTTCGTATATCGATGACATGCGGCAGACCGCGTAACGCGTGCAGCGCATTTTCCAGATGGCCGCCTAAGGTTCCCGCCCGCGTCAGAAGTCCTTCCTTCGTGTACACATCGAGCGTCGCCAGTGCGGCCGCGCAGGAAATCGGATGGGCCGAGTAGGTGTAGCCGTGAAACAGCTCGATGGAATTCTCGGGGCTGCCCTGCATGAGCGCATCGTAAATCTTGCGATGCGAGAACACCGCGCCCATGGGTGCGGCGCCATTGGTCAGACCCTTCGCGGTGGTCATGATATCCGGCGTCACGTCAAATGCCAGGGACGCGAACGGCTTTCCGACCCGGCCAAAACCGGTAATCACTTCGTCGAAAATCAGCAGAATGTCGTTCTTGTCGCAAATCTCCCGCAGACGCTTCAAGTAACCGGCCGGCGGCAGCACTACGCCTGCGGATCCGGAGATCGGTTCGACGATGACGGCGGCGATGGTCGAGGCATCATGCAGGCCGATCAGCCGCTCCAGCTCATTCGCAAGATGCGCGCCCCATTGGGGTAGCCCGCGCGAGAACGCGTTGTGTTCGATATCCAGCGTGTGCGGCAGATGATCTACGCCCGGCAACATCGAGGACCCAAATACCTTGCGATTGTTGACCATGCCGCCCACCGACATGCCGCCGAAGCCCACGCCGTGATATCCCTTTTCGCGGCCGATGAAGCGCGTGCGTTGGCCGGCGCCGCGGGCGCGATGATAGGCGATGGCAATCTTGAGCGCGGTATCGACGGCTTCCGAACCGGAATTCGTAAAAAAGATTCGATCAAGGCCGGGCGGGGCGATCTTCGCCAATCGATTCGCCAGTTCGAAGGCGATCGGATGGCCCATTTGAAATGTGGGCGCGAACTCCATGGTCTCCAGCTGCTTGGTGACTGCCTCGGTGATTTCGCGGCGCCCGTGGCCGGCATTCACGCACCACAGGCCCGCGACACCGTCGAGGATTTCACGCCCGTCGGAGGTCCAGTAGGACATGCCCTGCGCGCGTGCCAGCAGGCGCGGGTTTGCCTTGAATTGGCGGTTGGCCGTGTACGGCATCCAAAACGCATCGAGATCAGGATGGCTGGGTGCAGGAGTGAGCTGGGCGTTCATGGTTGGGGGTCCTTGCAAAATTAATCGGCGGGGCGAGCCGATGATAAGGAAAATCGACACTCAGCTCAATTTTTAGCGAGCTTTGGCGCAATCTGTCTATTATAATAGACAATATGAGCCTAGACGTCGGTAGTCATCTTAAAGCCGTGCGGCAGATGTATGGCTTGTCGCAGCGCGAATTGGCGAAGCGGGCCGGCGTGACCAACGGCCTGATTTCCTTGATCGAGCAGAATCGTGTGAGCCCATCGGTGGGTTCCTTGAAAAAAGTGTTGGACGGCATACCCATGGCCCTGGCCGATTTTTTTACGATGGAGGTCGGCGGCAAACCGCAGGTGTTCTTCCCGCGGGAACAATTGCCCGATATCGGCACCGCGAGCGTCGAGCTGCGCCTCGTGGGCGGCCGCTTGGCCAAGCGCAGCATGTCGATCCTGCATGAACGTTACTCGCCCAACGCGGACACCGGTGAGGAGATGCTCACCCACGCCGGCGAGGAAGGCGGCGTGGTTGTGAAGGGCAAGATCGAGCTCACGGTCGGCGGCGAATCGCGCATTCTCGGAGTCGGGGACGCCTATTACTTCAAGAGTTCCTTGCCGCATCGATTTCGCAACGTCGGCCGGGAGGAATGCGAGATCGTCAGCGCGAGCTCGCCGCCTACTTTTTAGGTGGCATAATCACCTCCATGAGCACCGTAACGGTCGCGGCCATGCAAATGGCCTGCAGTTGGGATCGCGACGCCAATATTGCGCGCGGGGAAAAACTCATTCGCGAAGCAGCCGGCCGCGGTGCGCAAGTGATCCTGCTGCAAGAATTGTTCGAGACGCCGTATTTCTGCAAGGACCACCTTGCCCGCCACCTCGAGCTGGCCCGGCCGCTGGAAGGGCATCCGGCGGTGGAGCATTTTCGAGGCATCGCCCGCGAATTGGGCGTGGTGTTGCCGATCAGCATATTCGAGCGCGCCAACAATGCGTTTTACAACTCGGTGGTCATACTCGACGCCGACGGCGCAGTTCTAGGTCACTACCGAAAAGCGCATATTCCCGAAAGCCCCGGCTACCACGAAAAGTTCTACTTCTCGCCCGGTGACACGGGCTTCCAGGTTTTCCACACGCGCTATGCGAAGCTGGGCGTCGCGATCTGCTGGGATCAATGGTTTCCCGAGGCTGCCCGGTGCATGGCATTGATGGGCGCCGAGATCCTGCTCTATCCCACGGCAATCGGTTCGGAGCCGCAGGATGCCAGCATCGATTCCAGCGGCCACTGGCAGCGCACCATGCAGGGTCACGCCGCGGCCAATGTCATGCCGCTGGTCGCGTCGAATCGCATCGGCACGGAAAAGGGGGAGAATTACACCCTGACATTTTACGGCTCCTCGTTCATCGCGTCCGCGACGGGAGAGAAAGTGGCCGAGGCCGATCGCGCCGGTGAGGCGGTGTTGACCGCCTCCTTCGATCTGGACGAGATCCGCCGCTACCGCCAAGCGTGGGGGGTATTCCGCGACCGGCGGCCCGATTTGTACTATCCCTTGCTGTCCCTCGATGGACGCGGCTGAACGCTTCGTATTCGTCGATCTGGAAACGACGGGCGCCAATGCGGCCCATGACCGTGTCACCGAGATCGGTATCGTGCGGATCGAGGATGGGCAGATCGTCGACACTTGGAGCTCGCTGGTCAATCCAGGCTGCGGCATCCCAAGTGCCATCCAGGCCTTTACCGGAATCAACAACGAGATGGTTGCGGACGCACCGCGCTTCTCGCAAGTCGCGACGTGCGTACTGGAGAAGCTGCAGGGCGCGGTATTCGTCGCGCACAACGCTCGTTTCGATTATTCCTTCCTGCGCGCGGAGTTTCGCAAGCTCGGCGTGGATTTTTCCGCCGAGGTGCTGTGCACGGTCAAATTGTCGCGCCGCCTTTTTCCGGAGCTGGCGCGGCACAATCTGGACGCGGTGATTGAACGGCATGGATTGATCTGCGAATCCAGGCACCGTGCGCTCGGCGATGCACAGGTGCTCAAAGACTTCTGGTTCGCCCTGCGGCGCGAAGTGCCCGCGGCGCAATTGCACGAGGCGCAGGCACATTCGCGGCTCGTTGCTCCGAGGTTGCCGGCACATTTGCCCTCCTATTGGGCCGATGAGTTGCCGGATGGCGCCGGCGCCTATCGGCTGTATGGCCCGGACGATGCGTTGCTTTACATCGGCCGCGGCAACTCGCTGCGCAGCCATGTGTTGACGCAGCTGGGCGCGCGGCAGGACTGCGTGGACTCGGCGCTGGCGATGCAGGTACGCCGCATCGACTGGGTGCAGACCTCCGGGGAACTCGGCGCCATGCTGCAGGAAGCGGCGTGGTTCAAGCTCGCACAGCCGCTGTTCAATCGCCGCCGCAAGGCCGGCTCCGACTCGGCGACCTTGCGATTGGCGGCGGATGGCTCGGGAAGAGTCGTGCCCTGGCGCATCGATGCGCTCGAGCGGGATGACCTCGCGCAGAGCTTCGGCGTTTTTCACAGCGAAAAGGATGCCGCCAAAGCGTTGAACGATATCGCGCGCGCCCGGCAGCTGTGCCTCAAAGTCCTGGGGCTGGAGGAGAGCACGGGGTCCTGCTTCGCCTTCCAGGTCGGCAAGTGCCGAGGCGCCTGCGTCGGCAAGGAGCCGCCGGTTCTGCATCGAACGCGTGTTCAGATGGCGCTGTCTTCGCTGAAGATCAAGGCCTGGCCCTTCCCGGGCCGTATCGCACTGCGCGAACGCGGACAGCTGCACGTACTCGATCAGTGGGCTTATCTGGGAAGCGCCCGATCCGACGAGGAACTGGAGGCCTTGCGGCTGCAGCGTGAGGGCGCCGAGTTCGATGTGGATGTGTACAAGATCTTGCTGCGCTACCTTTCAAATCACCCGGCTCCCGATTGGCATGACTTGCGCTCCAGTGCACTCTGCGCGTGAGCAACAATGTGCGTTACTGGATTGCGACTGCGCCGGTGGGCGCGGCCTCGGTGCTGGCGGAGGAGCTCGCGCAATTCGGCGCAGTCGACATTCGCGAGCGCAGCCATGATGTGAAATTCCAGGGCACGATCGAGGTGGGGTACCGGGCTTGCCTCTGGTCGCGCACCGCCACCCGGGTGCTGTTGAGCCTGGGATCCATCGATGCGGTCAGCTCGCAGAGCGTGTACGAAGCGGTCAAGCGCATCGATTGGCGCGAGCATTTTCGGCCCGGCGCAACGCTGGCGTGCGATTGCAGCGGCGGCAACGACGCCATCAGGCACACGATTTACGGATCGCAATTGCTCAAGGATGCGGTCTGCGACAATTTGCGCGAGGCCACCGGAGAGCGGCCGAATATCAAACCCGACCGTCCGGACGTGCTGTTGCACATGCATGTGGAGGGCCGTACCGCGCTCATTTCCCTGGACTTCTCGGGAGAGAGCCTGCACAAACGCGGTTATCGCAGCGAAGGCGGCCGTGCGCCGCTGAAGGAAAACGTGGCTGCCGCGGTGCTGCTGCGCGCCGGTTGGCAGCAGATCGCCCAAGCAGGCGGGATGTTGCTGGATCCCATGTGCGGATCCGGGACATTCCTGACCGAAGGGGCGCTGATCGCGGCGGATGCCGCACCGGCGATGGATCGCGAGTACTTCGGATTTTTAGGATGGCGCGGCCATGAAACCGAACTCTGGGAGCAACTGCGGGCGGAAGCGCGTCAGCGACGCACCGCGCGCGAAGTGAGACGCTGCATACTGGGCTCAGACATCGATTCCGAGGCTGTGCGCATGTCGATAGCAAACGGCGCACAGGCCGGATTGGCGGACTGGATGCATATCGAGAAGCGCGCGCTCGCTGATCAGTCACCGCCAAAGGGCGAACCTGGCCTGGTGGTGGTCAACCCGCCGTATGGCGAGCGCATCGGCGCGGAATCCGGACTGCCCGCGCTGTACTCGGAATTGGGAGCGGTGTTGCGCGATCGATTTCAGGGCTGGCAAGCCGCCATTCTCACCGGCAATCCGCCGCTGGCGCGCAATCTCGGGATTTACGCAAAACGATCTCACCGGATCTACAACGGCACGATCGAATGCCGTTTGCTGCGTTTCGATTTGACCGACGCCAACGTGCAGCGTCCGGCGGAGGAAGTGCGCGCGGATTGGGCGAGCCGTCCGGGCGCCCAGATGTTCGCCAATCGCCTGCGCAAGAACCTGCAGCGCCTCAACTCATGGGCCGACCGCGAACATATCGAGTGCTTTCGCGTGTATGACGCCGACATGCCCGAGTACGCGTTTGCAATCGATCTGTACGGCCGAGAAGCGCGGCACGCCTATGTGCAGGAATATGCTGCGCCGAGTTCCGTGAAGCAGGAGAGCGCGCGCGAGCGGCGCCGCGAGGTCCTGGCGGTGTTGCCGGAGGTCCTGCAATTGCCGGCGGCGCAAATTCATTCCCGGGTGCGCAAAATGCAAAAGGGCGCCGATCAGTACGAAAAGCGGGAGGACAAGGCGGAACGCCACGTGGTTCGGGAAGGCGGACTGAAATTCTGGGTCAATTTCCGCGACTACTTGGATACCGGTCTATTTCTCGACCACCGCCTGGTCCGTGGAATGCTGCGTTCCCTGGCCAAGGACTCGGATTTTCTGAACTTGTTCTGCTATACGGGCAGCGCGACCGTCTATGCCGCTGCCGGCGGAGCACGCAGCACCGTCGGCGTCGATTTATCGAATACGTATCTGGATTGGGCTCATGAGAATTTGCTGCTCAACGGTTATTCCGGCGATGAGCATCGGTTGTTCCGTGCGGACTGCCTGGCGTGGCTGGAGGAACAAGCCGCGCACCCCGCGCGCTTCGACCTGATTTTTCTGGATCCTCCGACCTTTTCCAATTCCAAGCGCATGGCGGGGGTGCTGGATGTGCAGCGCGATCATGTGGGAATGATCCGCCGGTCGCTGAAACTGCTGCGGCCCGGCGGCAGGCTCCTGTTCTCTACCAACTACACGCGCTTCAAATTGGATTCGCAGTCCCTTGCCGATTTGAGCGTCGAGGACTTGAGCGCCGCGACCATCCCCAAAGATTTCGAACGTCATGCGCGAATTCATCGCTGCTTCATGGTGCGGCTCAAATAGGATGGGCGGGGGCCTTGGGCATCGGGTAATCTTTCGGCGTATGCAAATCCTCAGTCATTGCACCCGGGTGCTGACCTGCGCGGCGGCATTGGCCGGCATCGGTGCCTTGGCCGAGCCTGCGGCCGCCGCCGCCGAAAAAGATCCCATCAATCCGCCGCCGACGCTGCAGGACTGGCAGGCCCTGGCGAAGCTGCCGGATTTCAGCGGCATCTGGACCCCGAACGTCATGGATCAATTCGAGCAAGAGCGCACGAATCCGCCGCCGTGGACACCGAAGATTGCCGCGCAGGTCGCGCACATGTATGCCGAGGAAAAAGCGGGCCGGCCATTCCCGGTCATCGATCATTGTTTTCCGACCGGCATGCCGAGCTATATGCTGATCACGCACAATGCCTTCGAGCTGTTGGTGACGCCGGGGCGCGTCACGTTGCTGGGCGAGGGCGACGGCAATCGTATGCGCCGCATCTACACCGATGGGCGCGGACATCCGGCTGATCCCGATCCGAGCTTCCATGGCCACTCCATCGGACACTGGGAAGGTCAAACCCTGGTGGTGGATACCGTTGCTTTGCTGCCGCAGGTGTACCTTGCCGTCAACGAAGCCGTGGGCGTGCCGAATGACGGCGACATGCACATCGTCGAGAGACTGCATCTGATCAATGCCAATACTCTGGCCGACGATCTCGAAATCTCCGCGAACAAGCTGCTGACCAAACCCTGGAAAACGACCCGAAAGTATGCCCGGCTGCGGGCGCAGAAATTCGACATCGTCGAGGGCGAGTGCGAGCAAGAGGGCTATACCGACGCCGTCGACAAGAATGGCCATGCGATCTTCGCGCCCGTCAAATTTCATAATGGCGTGCCGGTTGGCTCCGGCTCCAAATGAGGCAGGAAGGAATCAGAATACGAATGCAGCTACGAATGAAGCAATGTTTCGGCGCGATATTATTGGCAGTGTCGGCCGCCTGGCCGGTTCACGCGCATCACTCCTTCGCCATTTATGATGTCAACAAAACCATCACTCTTAGCGGCAGCGTCAAGAGTTTTCAGTGGTCCAATCCGCACTGCGTCATATGGATGCTGGCCCAGCCTGCGGGCGGCGGCGAGCCACAAGAATGGAGCGTCGAAACCACCAGTCCGGGAGTGTTGACGCGATTCGGCTGGACCCGCAATTCAATCAAGCCCGGGGATCGTGTGAGCGTCGAATTGAATCCGCTGCGCGACGGCGCGCACGGCGGCCGCCTGTATACCGTCACCTTGCTGGACACGGGCGTGAAACTTCAAGCTGCCAGCACTAAAGATTCCGGCAAATCCGAGGAAAAATAGCGCGGCGGCTACAGCAAATCGCGCAAGCGGTAGTACAGCATTGCCAGCATCAGCGACGGCCGTCTGAAGAGACGCCCGCCGGGAAAATCGCGATGCGGGATGCGCGAGAACACATCGAAGCGCTCCGCCGTGCCGGCTGCCGCTTCAGCCACCAGCTTGCCGGCCAAGCCCGCGAGCGCCATGCCGTGGCCGGAGAAGCCTTGCAGATAAAACACGTTGGGCGCAAGCCGGCCGAAGTTCGGCGCGCGGCTCATGGTGATGTCCAGATAACCGCCCCAGGCGTAATCGACCTTGGCCGTTGCGAGTTCGGGAAACACACGCACCATGCGTTTGCGCATCGACTCGGCCAGGCGCGGCGGCTGCACGGAACTGTAGCTGACGCGTCCGCCAAACAGCATGCGATTGTCCTTCGACCGCCGGAAGTAATCCAGGACCCAGTTGATGTCCGCAATCGCCGCATTGCTCGGCAGCAGTGTTCGCACAACGTTCTCGCCCGGAGGCTCGGTGGCGATGATATAGGTGCCCACACCGAGAATTCGCCGCGCCAGCGATGGCGCGACGGCGCCGATATAGGCGTTACCGCATAGGATCAGATGGCTGCATCGCAGCGTGCCATGCTCGGTATGAACGCGCACCTCCCCGCCGTCCTCGTAGCGCAGGACTTCGGAGTTCTCGTGGATGACTGCTCCGGCTGCTTGAGCGGCACGCGCCAAACCTTGCGTGTACTTCAGTGGGTGCAGGTGACCACTGCGTGGGTCGAGCATCCCCGCAAGGTAGCGCCGGCTGCGCACATGGCCGTCAAGTTCATCGCGATGAAGCAGGCGTGCCGATACGTAGCCGTATTCCTCGTTGAGCTCGCGAGTCCAGGATGTCAGTTCCTCTACCTGGCGCGGCTTCACGGCGACGTGCACATGATTCGGGTGGTAATCGCAATCGATGGCGTAATCGCGGATCAGCGACTGCGTCAGGTCCAATGCTTCCACGGATAATTCGAACAACCGATGCGCGTCCTCGCGGCCCACCGCCGCGATGAGCTTCTGCTGACTGGCGGCCAGCCCGAAAATGGTTTGACCGCCACTGCGCCCCGAGGCGCCATAACCGACGCTGCGGGCTTCCAGCACCGTAACCCGGTAGCCGCGCTTGGCCAGGTGCAGCGCGGCGGACAAGCCCGCGATGCCGCCGCCGAGCACCGCGACATCGGCGCGCGAATCGCCGCGCAGCGGTTCGAGCGGCGTCGAAGGGTTGCCGGCTGCGTAGTAGGAAGGAGCGGGCGGATATGACAGGCGCATGGGTCGTTCTGAGCTAAAAGTGTTTAGGATTTTATGGCTATTGACAGGATTGAGGCCCTGTGAGCCTACAGAAGTTTTCTATGAAAATGCAATATTGGTGCGACGCACCAAACACGGCTAAGTGTTGGAAATGCCTAAATCTTAGCTCTTTTTGCACAGCGAACCGGTCCGGGACATGGGGGGAGTGGTGTAACATTGTGGTCGCCTAAGCCTCTTTGTCCATCTGGACGTTTAACATCTTAAACATGTCGCGCCTGCCGATCATTGCAATTCCGGCTGATCGTCGGCTGTATGGAAAGCACTATTTCCACATGGTCGGCGAGAAGTACATCGAAGCCATCGCCCAGGGCGCGAATGCGGTGCCGGTGCTCGTGCCGGCCTTGGGACCGCAGATTGATCTGGCGTCGCTCTTGGATGCTTGCGACGGATTGCTGCTGACGGGCAGCGCGTCGAATGTCGAACCGCAACACTACGGAGGACCGGACAGTGCGCCGGGAACTTTACATGACCCAAATCGGGATGCTACGACGCTTCCGCTGATTCCGCGGGCCATCGCCGCCGGACTACCGGTGCTGGCGATATGCCGCGGCTTTCAAGAAATGAATGTCGCCTTCGGCGGCACCTTGAATCCACGATTGCACGAGGTTCCTGGAAATCTCGATCACCGCGACGATGAGTCGCTGCCGCTGGATGTTCAATATGCTCCCATTCACGAGGTGCTCCTGGAACCCGGGGGTGAATTACAGAAAATAGCGGGCCGCGATCGCTTGAAGGTGAACTCCCTTCACTCCCAGGGGGTGGAGAAGCTGGGGTCGGATCTGGCGGTGGAGGCACGCGCCCCGGACGGGGTCATCGAGGCGTTCCGGGTTGCCGATTCACCCAGTTTCGCGCTGGGGCTGCAATGGCATCCTGAGTGGCAATTCGCCAAAGACTCATTCTCGCGCGCCCTGTTTGCCGCATTCGGCAGCGCCAGCCGGCAACGCGCACTAGCTTCAAGGTGATTTATGGCGAGCACGATTCAACAATTTTTGAAAGAGCACGGTATTTCGGAAGTCGAAGCGATCATTCCGGATATGGCCGGTATTGCGCGCGGCAAGCTCATGCCCGCGGAGAAGTTCGCCGAGGAGGAGGGCATGCGCCTGCCGGAGGCCATCTTTTTGCAGACGGTCACCGGCGACTATCCGGAAGATTCGAGCGCGATGAATCCTTCCGATATCGACATCGTTCTCAAGGCGGATCCGAAAACGGTGCGCGTCGTGCCCTGGGCCGCGGAGCCCACCGCGCAGGTGATTCACGATTGTTTTTACAGCGACGGCCGGCCGGTCACCATGGCGCCGCGCTATGTGCTGCGCCGTGTGCTCGAATTGTACGAAGCGCAAGGATGGGAGCCGGTGGTGGCGCCGGAGCTCGAATTTTTCCTGGTGGAACCGAACATCGATTCCGATTACCCCTTGAAGCCCCCGATAGGCCGCTCGGGACGACCGGAGGTGGGCCGGCAAGCCTATAGCATCGCCGCCGTCAATGAATTCGATCCGCTGTTCGACGACATGTACTCGTTCTGCGAGGCGCAGGACATCGAGATCGACACGCTGATCCATGAATCCGGCGCCGCGCAAATGGAGATCAATCTGCTGCACGGATATCCGATGGGTCTGGCCGATCAGGCATTTCTGTTCAAGCGCACGGCGCGCGAGGCGGCGATGCGCCACAAGATGTATGCCACCTTCATGGCGAAGCCCATGGCCAAGGAGCCGGGCAGCGCCATGCACCTGCATCAGAGCATCATCAGTACCAAGACCCGCAAGAACATCTTCAGCAATGCGGACGGCTCGCCGTCGGAATTATTCTTCGGGCACATCGCGGGCCTGCAAAAGTATCTGCCCGGCGCGATGTCGTTGTTCTGCCCCAATGTCAACAGTTACCGGCGCATCAGCCGCTATTCGATGGCGCCCATCAATGTGCATTGGGGCTACGACAATCGAACCGCGGGACTTCGGGTGCCGATGTCCGGGGCTGAGGCGCGGCGCGTGGAAAATCGGGTGGGAGGCGCGGATGCCAATCCTTACCTCGCCATTGCGGCGTCCCTGGCCTGCGGCTACTTAGGCATGGTCGAGGGCTTGCGTCCCTCGGAGCCCATTTCCGGCAGCGCTTACGATCTGGCCATCGCCCTTCCGCGTACCTTGGCGGAGTCCTTGCGCCTGCTGCGCGAATCCAAGCCGTTGGTGGACCTGTTCGGCGACCGCTTCGTTCTCGCCTTCACCGCAGTCAAGGAGGCCGAGTACGAGACCTTCGCGCAGGTCATCAGCTCCTGGGAACGCGAACACTTGCTATTGAACGTCTAGCGGCCGCGTTGCCGCTGCGCTATAACTATCGGACCCTAAAAATAAAGGAAGCGTCAGATGTTCTGCGTTCGTCGGACGGCAATTCTGGCGCTTGGCTCTTTGTTGACCTTGAGTGCATGCGGCGGCGGCAAGCCGAGCGCCGGCGCTGCTGCCGGCGGCGCGAGCCCGTCCAAGGTGTTGAATCTCTACATCTGGTCGGACTATCTGGCGCCCGACACCCTGGCCGACTTCGAGAAACAGACCGGCATCAAGGTACACGCCGCGTATTTCGACACCAACGAAACCCTGGAGACCAAGCTGCTGGCCGGCAGCAGCGGCTTCGACGTCGTGGTGCCGACCGCCTCCTACTTCGAGCGGCAGATCAAGGCGGGCGCCTATCTGACCCTCGACAAATCGAAGCTGCCTAATTTAAAAAACATGGATCCGCAGCTCATGGCCAAGGTCGCCATGCACGATACGGACAACGCCCATGGGATCATTTATTTGTGGGGCACGAACGGCATCGGCTACAACGAGAAAATGGTCAAGGCCTTGATGCCGGACGCGCCGCTCGACAGCTGGCGGCTGGTGTTCGATCCGGCAGTGGCATCGAAGGTCGCAAAATGCGGAATCAGCTTGCTTGACTCGCCGGCGGAGATGATCCGGGTGGTGTTGAGTTATCTGGGCAAGGATCCGAACTCGCAAAGTGCGGAGGATCTGGCGGCGGCGGAAGCGGTGCTCACCAAGATACGGCCGTATATCCGCAACATCAATTCGTCCGAATACATCGAGGCGCTGGCGAACGGCGATCTGTGCATCGCGGTGGCCTACAACGGCGATGTGATGCAGTCGCGCGATCGGGCGCGTGAGGCCAAGAACGGCAATGACATCAAGTACAACGTGCCCAAGGAAGGGTCGATCCTGTGGTTCGATATGTTGGCCATCCCGAAGGACGCACCGGATCCCGACAACGCCTACACGTTCATGAACTACATCATGACGCCCCAAGTCACCGCCGACATATCCAACTTCAAGCGCTATGCCGACGCCAATGCCGCTGCACAGCCGCTGGTGCAAGACACGGTCAAGAACGATCCCGGGATCTATCCGACGCCCGAGCAGATGCAAAGACTCAAAGTGCAGCTTGCCGACTCACCGGAGCAGACTCGCGCGATCACCCGAGTCTGGCAAAAATTCAAGACGGGCCAATAACCGATGACGACAACGCCGGGAGGAGTCGTCAAAGCCCAGCCTTGGAATGATCCGACCGCGCTGCCCTATGTCAAGGTGGAACGCATCACCAAGGCGTTCGGTGATTTCAAGGCGGTCGATGATGTCTCGCTGAGTATTTACAAGGGTGAAATATTCTGCTTGCTCGGCGCCTCGGGCTGCGGCAAGACGACCTTGCTGCGCATGCTGGGCGGCTTCGAGACCCCGACTTCGGGCAGGATTTTCATCGACGGCGAGGATATGACGGGGGTGCCGCCTTACGAGCGCCCGGTGAACATGATGTTTCAGTCGTATGCGCTGTTTCCGCACATGACGGTCGAGCAAAATGTCGCGTTCGGCCTGAAGCAGGATCGGTTGCCCAAACCTGAGGTGCAGGATCGCGTTGCCACCATGCTCGATCTGGTGAAGATGGGCGGCCTCGCGAAGCGCCGTCCGCACCAGCTGTCGGGCGGCCAGCGTCAGCGGGTGGCGCTCGCGCGCTCGCTGGTCAAGCGGCCCAAGTTGTTGCTGCTGGATGAGCCCTTGGGGGCGCTCGACAAGAAGCTGCGCGAGCACACGCAGTTCGAATTGATCAGCCTGCAGGACAAGCTGGGCGTGACCTTCATCGTCGTCACCCACGACCAGGAAGAGGCAATGACCCTGGCCAGCCGGATCGGCGTCATGAATCACGGTGAGATCGTGCAAGCCGGCACGCCGTCCGAAATTTACGAATTTCCCGGCTCGAAGTTTGTGGCCGATTTCGTCGGCTCGGTGAACATGTTCGAGGGCAAGCTCATCGAAGATGAGCCCGATTACGTGCGCATCGGCTCCGCGGAACTGGGCGGCACGATCTTCGTCAGCCATGGCATCAGCGCGCCGCCCGAAGCGACTGTTTGGGCCGCCGTGCGACCGGAGAAGATTTTCATGTCCACCGTCGCGCCCGAGGGCGGCCCCGACAACGTGGTGCGCGGCGCGGTGCAGGACATCGCCTATCTTGGCGATTTATCGATCTACCTGGTGAAGCTGCCCACCGGCAAGGTTGTGCGCGTGACTCAACCCAATACATCGCGCCATGCCGAGGCAATCAGCTGGGATCAGCAGGTGTATCTGTCGTGGGATGCGACCAGCCCCGTGGTGGTGACCCGTTAGCTCCCTGAATATCAGCGGCCGTCTGCAGCGCGTCGGCGTGACCGGCAGGGGCCTGGTGGTCGCGTTGCCCTATCTGTGGCTGCTGCTGTTCTTCGTCGTACCCTTCATCATCGTTCTGAAGATTTCCTTCTCGGATGTCGACCTGGCGATACCCCCGTACAAGCCGCTGCTGGAGTGGGTCGGCAGGAATTCGCTGGCGATTAAGCTGAATTTCAACAACTACGCCTTTCTGTTCACGGATCCTCTATACCTACACGCCTTCGGCAACTCGCTCAAGGTCGCCTTCCTGTCGACGCTCATGTGCCTGATCATCGGCTACCCGATGGCATACGGCATTGCACGCGCCAAGCCGGCGACGCGCAATGTGCTGCTGCTGCTGGTGATATTGCCCTTTTGGACGTCGCTGCTGCTGCGGGTGTACGCCTGGATCGGGCTGCTCAAGGCCAACGGCGTGATCAACAATGTGCTGATGTCGTTGGGGCTGATTCATGAGCCCCTGGCGATGCTCTACACACCATTCGCCATGTATGTCGGCATCGTCTATTCCTATCTGCCGTTCTTGATCCTGCCCCTGTACGCCAACCTGGAAAAAATGGACTGGCAATTGCTCGAGGCCGCCGAGGATCTGGGCTGCCGTCCCTGGCAGGCGTTCTACAAGATCACGCTGCCGCTGTCGCGCAACGGCATTCTCGCCGGTTCCATGCTGGTGTTCATTCCGGCGGTGGGCGAGTTCGTCATCCCGGCTCTGCTCGGCGGTCCCAATGCACTGATGATCGGCCGCGTGCTGTGGGACGAGTTCTTTTCGAACCGCGCATGGCCGGTCGCGAGCGCAGTGGCGATCCTGCTGCTCATTTTGCTGGTGCCGTTCATGATGTGGTACCAAAGCGTGCAGGCGCGTGAGTCGGCGGGCGCACGATGAACTACCGTAGCTCGTATTTTATTCTGACCTGCTTAGGATTGGGCTTTGCATTCCTGTACATCCCCATCTTGTCGATGGTGGTGTTTTCCTTCAATGCATCCAAGCTGGTGACGGTCTGGGATACCGCGAATTCACCCACGTTCAAGTGGTATTACGCCCTGCTCAACAATGAAGAGATTCTCGATGCCGCGTGGATCTCGTTGAAGGTCGCGCTCATCAATGCGTCGGGTTCGGTGATCTTGGGCACGCTCGCCGGGTTTGGTTTGGCCCGATTCAGGCAATTTCGCGGCCGATTCACTTTGAATGCCATGACGACCGCGCCGCTGGTGATGCCGGAAGTGATCACCGGGTTGTCTTTGCTGCTGCTGTTCGTCGCCCTGGAGCAGCTCATCGGCTGGCCGGCGGGTCGTGGAATCACCACCATGACCATCGCTCACATGACCTTTTCGATGGCCTACGTCACCGTCATCGTTAATTCTCGCCTGGCGACCTTCGATACCGCGCTCGAGGAAGCCGCCATGGATCTTGGCGCGCGTCCGGTGAAGGTATTTTTCGTCATCACGCTGCCGATTATTTTTCCGGCGATCCTTTCAGGTTGGCTGTTGGCGTTCACATTGTCGTGGGACGATCTGGTGATCTCGAGTTTCACGTCCGGTCCCGGCAGCAGCACGCTTCCCATGGTGGTGTTTTCCAAGGTGCGCCTGGGCGTCAGCCCGGAAATCAATGTGCTTGCGACCCTGACCCTCGCGGTGGTGACCATGATGATCATAGGAGTGAGTTTGTGGATGGCGCGCAGGGCCAAGCTCGACGCCGCGCCGGCGTAAGATGGCGGGTAATAACAGGGAGAAAATTATGCTGCGGATGGTGCCGATCGGGGTGTTCGCTTGCTTGATGAGCGTGAGTGCGGGCGCGTTGGCGGAGGACAAGCCGGACAAGCCGGTCGGGTTTCTATGCTGCAACATGCGCACCACCGGCTCCTGGATCAGCGACATCAACTACGATGACAAGGGGATGAAGATCATTCCGGTCGGTACGCCGGTCGCAGTCACGGGGTACGGCCACTATCGCGTAAAAGTCGACATCAACGGCAAGCACCAGGCCATCGGCAATGACTACAGCCGCGATTTGCCGCTCGATGTGTTCGCAAAACGTTACGTGGTCGCGGACGACCCCGCGGTCAAATTACCCACCTTCACGAAGAAGGCTCAGGAAGCGATCGCTTCCGCGCGCGTGGCCTTAGGGATGACGCGTGAACAAGTGCTGATGTCGCTCGGATACCCGGTGAGCAGCGAAAATCCCAATCTTGGCGCGCGCACCTGGAAATTCTGGCTAAGCAGCTTTTCGGAATTTCATGTCAGCTTCGACGAAAACGACCTGGTCATCGAAGTCTCCGGCGACATGGAAACAAAACGCCAGGTTTTCTTGGAATAGGGCCGGCGGCCGCGCGATCATTCCTTGTCCAGCGGCGTGTTGCCGCCGGTGAACTGTACGCGCGCCTGATTGAGCCGGTATCGATGCTCGGAACGCCAGCGCTTCCAATCGCGCAGTCCGCCAATTGCATAGACCAGCTTGAAAAGCAGCAATCGCCGCAGAACTTTCGGGGTATCGAACAAGTCGCCCGCCAGCATCGAGATCACCGCCTGCTCGAGCTGCCAGGTGTTGCGCGGCGCGCTGAACATCTGCTGCATCACGGGTCCATTGAAGCGGTAGATGAAGAACGAAAATCGAGCCATCCCGGCACGTTGACGCTTCTCCAGCTTGCGCAGCAGCGCAGGCTCGAGCTCCGGCCGGCGCAACGCCGCATCGACCGCTTCCGCGGCCTGCTCGGCGCCGCTCATCGCCAGGTAAACGCCGGAAGAAAACACCGGATCGAGAAACGCGAAGGCGTCGCCCACGAGCACCCAACCCGGTCCGCCCATGCGGGCCGAGTCGTAGGAGTAGTTGCCGGTGACGCGCACCTCGCCGATCAGTTCGGCGCGTTCGACGCGCTGCCATAGATTGGCGTTCTGCCTGAGGGTGTCGAGAAGAAATTCCGTGGTTCGGCCCTTGCGTTGTTTCAGGTACTCCGGCCGGCAAACCGCGCCGATACTCATGACCCCTTGCGGAAGCGGAATCATCCACATCCAGCCGTGATCGAAGCGGTAGATGCTGATGTTGCCTGCGTCCTCGCCGCTGCGCGGCAGTGCGCCGCGAAAGTGCCCGAAGATCGCGGCGCTCTGGTGAGCGGCGTTCTTGCGGCGCAGCTTCCGCTTCGCTGCCAGCAGGGCGTCGCGGCCGCTGGCATCCACCACGTAGCGCGCCCGAAGGCGGTAGCCGCGGCCTTCGGTGGTGCGCACGTCCAGATAGGTTTCGCGCGGGCCGTTCTGCTCGACCGCCAATACCTCGTGCCCCTCGCGGGCATCGGCTCCGCACTCGCGCGCGTGCCGGTAGAGCATCTGGTCGAAATCCTGGCGCCACACCTGAAAAGCGTGCGGCGGACTGTCGCCGATCGCGCGGCAGAAGGCGTAGGTGTTGTAGCCCCGCTCGTTGTCGGCTTCGAAATCGGCGCCGCCCTTGAAAACGCCCAGCGCGCGCACCTTATCGAGCACGCCCAAGCGTTCGAACACCGGCAGGTTCATGGGCAACAATGATTCGCCGATATGGAATCGCGGATGATGCGCCTTCTCCAGCGCAATAACCTTGTGTCCCTGGCGTGCCAGCAACGCGGCCGCGGTGCTGCCCGCGGGGCCGCCGCCGATCACCGCAACGTCGCATGTTTCCAGCGCCCCTTCCATTCGCCTAGACCAGCACGCGCTCGATGCCGCCGCTGTTCGCGCGCCGCACATACTCGGGCAGCCAATCGGGTCCCAGAAGATTCTTGGCAATCTCGACCACAATGTAATCCGCGTCCATGTCCGCATCGTCATTGAAGCGCTTCAATCCCTGCAGGCAAGAAGGACAAGAGGTCAGCATCTTCACCTCGCCCCGATGGCCCTCGTCGCGAAGCTGCTGAACGCCGCTGCGCACCTCTTGTTCCTTGCGAAAGCGCACCTGGGTCGAAATGTCGGGCCGGGTCATCGCGAGGGTGCCGGACTCACCGCAGCAGCGCTCGTTCTTGGTGATCAGTCCGTTCTGCGCGCTGTTCATGAGCGTGTTCACGACCGTCAACGGATCATGCTTCTTCATCGGCGAGTGGCAGGGGTCGTGATACATGTAGCGCACGCCGGTGACGTTTTCCAGGCGCACTCCCTTCTCCATGAGATATTCGTGAATATCCATGATTTTGCAGCCCGGGAAAATCTTGTCGAACTCATAACCCTGCAATTGATCGAAGCAGGTGCCGCAGCTCACCACCACGGTTTTAATGTCCAGATAGTTGAGCGTGTTGGCGACGCGGTGAAACAGCACGCGATTGTCGGTGATGATCTTCTCCGCTTTGTCGAACTCGCCGGCGCCGCGTTGCGGATAACCGCAGCACAGGTACCCGGGCGGCAGCACGGTCTGCACGCCCACATGCCAGAGCATCGCCTGCGTCGCCAGCCCGACTTGCGAGAACAGCCTCTCGGAGCCGCAACCCGGAAAATAAAATACCGCCTCGGATTCGCCCGTGACCCTCGAGGGATCGCGGATGATGGGCACGTAGTTGCGGTCCTCGATGTCGAGCAGGGCGCGCGCGGTCCTCTTCGGCAGCCCGCCGGGCATGCGCTTGTTGACGAAGTGAATGACCTGTTCCCTGACCGGGGTATTGCCGGTGGTGGCCGGGGGCCGCGCGGTTTGCGCCCGCGCGAATCGCTTGAGCGCGCCGTTCGCGAGGCGCTGCACTTTGTAGCCCCAGTCGATCATGACCTTGCGCGCCAGCTTGATCGTTTGCGGATTACCGGCATTCAGGAAAAACATGGCGGCCGCGGTGCCCGGGTTGAAGCGCTTGCGGCCCATGCGGCGCAGCAAATCGCGCATGCCCATGGATACGTCGCCGAAATCGATGCCGACCGGGCAGGGAGGCTCGCATTTGTGGCAGACAGTGCAGTGATCGGCGACATCCGACAATTCGTCCCAGTGCTGAACCGAGATGCCGCGGCGCGTTTGCTCTTCGTAGAGGAAGGCTTCGATCAGCAATGAAGTGGCGAGAATCTTGTCGCGCGGCGAATACAAAAGATTCGCCCGCGGCACGTGCGTGGCGCACACGGGCTTGCACTTGCCGCAGCGCAGGCAGTCCTTGATGGCATCGGAGATGGTGCTGATATCGGATTGCTGCATGATCAAGGATTCATGTCCCAGCAAATTGAAGCTCGGCGTGTAGGCGCGGCGCAAATCGCTTTGCGGCATCATTTTGTGCCGGTTGAAATGCCCGTCAGGATCGACGCGTTGCTTGTAGCTGCGAAATGCGGCGAGCTCGGCCTCGGTGAGGTATTCGAGTTTGGTGATGCCGATGCCATGTTCGCCGGAAATCACGCCGTGCAAGTTGCGGGCGATGCGCATGATGCGGCCCACGACGCGGTTTGCGGTGCTCAACATCGCGTAGTCATCGGAGTTGACCGGAATATTGGTGTGCACATTGCCGTCGCCCGCGTGCATGTGCAGAGCGACGAAGACGCGGCCGTGAAGTACGTTCCGATGCGCGGCATCGCAAAACTTAAGCACCGGTGCATGCTCGGCGCCCGAGAAGATCCGCGCCAGCGCCTCGCGAACTTCGATTTTCCAGCTGACCCGAATGCTGCGGTCCTGAAGACGATCGAAAATGCTGCCCAAATCATGTTCCGCGGGCGCTATGCCGAGCGTCGCAAGGTGGGCGCGTGCGGCGTTCAGCGGCGTATCCATTGCCGAGAGCAGGTATCCCCAGCGGGCGCGTACGCGCGCCAGCAATTCGCGCGCTTCGGCCTTGCGGCCGGCATCCGTTTCGGCACTGGCGGCGGTTTCGGCGGAGAAATACTCGTCCAGGACGCCGAGCAAATCGAGCTTGTTGCGAATCGACAGCTCTATGTTGATGCGTTCCACGGCATCGGTGTACTCGCCCAGGCGTTCCAGCGGTATCACCACGTCCTCGTTGATCTTGAATGCGTTGGTGTGCTTGGCGATCGCGGCGGTCTTGGCCCGGTCCAGCCAGAATTTGCGGCGCGCATCCGCGTTCACCGCGATGAATCCTTCTCCGGAGCGTGCGTTGGCGAGGCGCACCACATGCGAGGTGGCCGCGGCCACCTGGGCCTCATCCTCGCCGACAATATCTCCGAGCAGCACCATTTTCGGCAACGCGCCGCGTTTAGACTTGGTGCTATAGCCGACGGCGCGCAGATAGCGCTCGTCCAGGTGCTCGAGGCCCGCCAGCAGAGGACCGCGCGCGCCGGCATTCGAATCCAGATAGCGCTTGATCTCCACGATGCTGGGAATGGCGTCGCGCGCTTGGCCGAAAAACTCCAGGCACACCGTGCGCGTGAAGGCGGGCTTGCGATGCAATATCCAGCGCGCGGCGGTGATCAATCCGTCGCAGCCCTCTTTTTGCACGCCCGGCAGGCCGCCCAGGAACTTATCCGTAACATCCTTGCCGAGTCCGATCTTGCGGAACTTCGCACCGTCGATATTGAGCCGTTCGCTGCGCAGGACCTGGGCCTGTTCCGCAGGACCCGTGCCGTCCTTCCAGATCAACTCGAAGCTGGCGACCAGGACATCGTGAATCTTGCCCAAGTTGTGGTTGAGGCGCGTCACCTCGAGCCAGTTTCCCTCGGGATCGACCATGCGCCACCACGCGAGGTTGTCGACGGCGGTCCCCCACAGGACCGCTTTCTTGCCACCGGCGTTCATGGCGATATTGCCGCCGATGCAGGAGGCATCCGCGGAGGTCGGGTCGACGGCGAATACGAAACCTTCCCGTTCCGCCGCGTCGCTCACCCGCTTGGTGACCACTCCGGCCGCCGAGAAAATGGTGGCGGCGCTCTGGCTCCCGCCGGGCAGCGCGAGGATTTCCACCGATCCCAGCATCTCGAGTTTCTCGGTATTGATCACCGCCGACCAAGGCGTGAGCGGCACCGTGCCGCCGGTATAGCCAGTGCCGCCGCCGCGTGGGATGACCGTCAATCCGAGCTCGATGCAATCGCGCACCAGCGCGGGAATTTCCGCTTCGCTATCCGGCATCAAAACCAGAAAGGGCAGCTCGACGCGCCAGTCGGTGGCATCCGTGACATGGGCGACGCGCGCGAAAGCATCGAATCGAATATTGTCGGCGCGCGTGTGCCGCAGCAGCAAGCGCCGCGCACGCTTGCGCTTTTCCGAGAAGTCGACGAACTGCCGTTCGAATTTCGCTACGGCTTGCGCGGCAGCCTGAAGCAATTCCACGACCTTGGCGTCGCGTGCCTCGTCGGCGGGGTCGCGCCGTTTTGCAACTGCGGCGAGCCGATGATGCATGGCCTCGATCAATTGACGCCGGCGCTTGGGATTGTCGAGCAAATCGTCTTGAAGATACGGATTGCGGTCGACCACCCAGATATCGCCCAGTACCTCGTACAGCATGCGTGCCGATCTACCGGTGCGCCGCTCGCTGCGCAGCCCGTCCAGAATCGCCCAGCCGGATTCGCCCAGCAAACGAATGACGATTTCGCGATCCGCCAGCGAGGTGTAGTTGTACGGAATCTCGCGCAGCCGCGATTCCGGCTCTTTTTCCACGGGAAATCGCGCTCCCTGCGTTAAATCTGCGACGGCGTTCATGTTCACCGGATTTTACGCATTTATTCCCGTCAAATGTGCCTTGCAAAGCTACATTGTTGTCTCAAGTCGTTGTTTCGCCTGCCGTTACTCCTGCCATGCAGGAGCTCGAAAGTCCCGATCGGCTGCGCGGTTTGGTGGAGCGACACCTGGCGCGCAATGGACTGGCCATTCCGAAATTGCCGGAGGTCGCCGTGCGCGTGGTGGAGAGCGGAACCACCAAGGCGGGCAACGCGCAGGTCCTGGCCGATATCATCCACAGCGACGCAATCCTGACGGAGTATGTACTGCACATCGTGGCATCGGCGGCCAAGCGGCCGGCGTTGCCCATCGCGTCGCTGCAGCATGCGATTGCCTGGTTGGGAATCGATGAAGTGGCGAACATCGCGTTCACACTGGCGCTGCAGGCGAAGATACTGCATGTGGAAGGGCAGCAGCGCAGGGCCCGGCGGCTGTGGCGTCACTCGCTGGCAAGCGCCCTGTGGTCGCGGCAGGTGGCGCGCCGGCTCGGAGGCGAAACCGGCGTTTGTTATCTATGCGGCTTGCTGCACAACATCGGCAAGGCGGTCACCCTGGGCACGGTGCACGACGTTGCACAACTCGCCGAGCAAGGACTTGATCGTGACGATTACGATCGCCTCATCGAGCTGTTTCACCGCGACGTGGGCCGGCGCGTGATTTCCGCCTGGGCGCTGCCGCCGCCCGTGCCGATGGTCATCGCGCACTGGGAAGACTATGCAAGCGCCGGAGCGGTGCTATGGGAAAGCAACGTGGTCAACGTCGCGCACAAGCTCGCCGATTTCACCTTGCACGAGCCCGAGATGATGAAACGCGACGTGTTCATGATGGATAAGGGATTTCGCGATCTCGGTCTGTCCGCGCAAGATGCGGTGCAGCTGTTCGACGCCACGGCGGAGATCATCGCGGAAATGGATCGCTATCTATCGCCGTAGCCCAGGCGGTCTCTTTGGATTATCGTGTCTTCCATGAAAGACACCACTCTCGTGAATCATCCGCCGGCAGCCGAACTTCCGGCAGACAATCGGGCCCTCGTGGCTCCCATTTTTCAGTCGGTCAAGTTCTCGTTCGACAGTGTAAACGAGACGCTGCGCTATCAACGCGGCGAACGCGAAGGATATTACTATTCGCGCAGCAGCAATCCGACCTTGGCGCAGCTGCAGCGCTTGCTGGCGGGGCTGCAGGGCAGGGACGACTGCCTGCTGACGGGCTCCGGGGTGTCAACCATTTCGGCGAGCCTGCTGGCGCTGTGCAAGGCGGGCGATCATGTGCTGTTGTTCGTGGAATCGTATGGACCCACGCGCTACATCGTGCAGCACTTGCTGGCCAAGTTCGGCGTGACGCACACCATGCTGTCGATCGAGGACTTGGCGGGCATCGAGGCGCATCTTAAGACGAAGCCCACGCGATTGGTGATTTTCGAGAGCCCCACCAATCCGGTCACCAAGATTGCGGATATCGCGCATTTGACGGCGCACGCGCGTCAAGCCAATTGCCTCACCGTGCTCGACAATACCTTTGCCGGCTTTCACAACCACGGCGGCTACGATATCGACATCTACCTGCACAGCCTGACCAAGTACGCCTCGGGCCATGGCGATGTCATGGGCGGGGCCATCATTGCCCGCCATGAATTGATTGCGGCAATGCGCCGCGACATCGGACCGATGGGTCCGGCCCTGGATCCGCACGCGGCGTTCCTGATTCAGCGCGGCATGCGCACCTATTTTCTGCGCTACGAGCGGCAGTGCGCCAATGCGCTGAAGATCAGCGAATTTCTAAAGAATCACCCGCGGGTGAAGCGCGTTCACTACCCGGGTCTTGACAGTCACCCGCAGCATCTTCTGGCGCAGCGGCAAATGAAGGACTTCGGCACCGTCGTGAGCATCGAGCTGGATGGCGGCTATGCGGAAACGGCGCGCTTTGCGGAAGCCTTGGAATTCTTTTCGATCGCCGCCAGCGTTGGTTCAACCGAGTCGCTCGTGTTGCCCGCGCAGCTGTTGCACAGCGGGGAGTACAGCGCCGAGCAGCGCGCCCAGTCGCTGGTGGGCAAGGGAACGGTGCGCCTGTCGATCGGAGTGGAGGATGCGGCCGATCTGACCGACGATCTCGAACAGGCTCTGGCCAAGGCGTTTCATTTAACATAAGTCAATTTCGTTCAAGCATCGCCTGTGTATGCCGATCTATTGAGGTCGACAAAGGCGAGGGCTGTGAAGTGAGTCATCAATCCGCTGTTGTTCTGTCCGCATTGCATTCGCAAGCGGCCCACGCATTCCTGATCGAATCCCTGTCCAGCCCGCAACAGATTGCGCCGCTGCCTCGAGTGTGCGCGCAGCTGGCGGAGCTCACCGCGCAGAATGCCGCCGACGCGACTGCGTTGGCGCGTTTGATTCAGTCCGATCCGGTGCTCGCGGGCGAGCTGATGCGCGTCGCCAACTCGCCGGCCTTGCGCCCGCGCTCGCCCATTGTGTCGCTGCAGCAGGCCGTCTCGTGGCTGGGGGTCGCGGAAGTGCGCAATATCGCCATGGCTGTGATGCTGCGAGGCGAGGTATTCACGGCTCCAGGGCACGAACCGGAATCCGAGGATCTGTGGCGCGAGGCATGGTTGGCCGGGCTCTGGGCCAAGGAGATCGCGCGCGAACGGCGCAAGCATGTGGAAAGCGCGTTCTTGTCGGCGTTGATGCACCGAACCGGCGCCGCTCTGGCGTTGAAAATACTCGCCGGCTTCGAATCGCAGCAACGCACCGTCATGGACACGCGCACTTTTGCGGATCTCGTCATCGAATTCGAACCGCGATTCGGCCGCGTGCTCATGAGCAACTGGCGGCTGCCCGAGGAAGTGCAGAATGCCGCGAGCGAATGGCGCGAATATCGCGCCGCAAGCAACACCGATCTGGCCGGAACGGTGCACGCCGCGCATCTCTTGGCCACGCATACCCTGCATCCGCAACTCTTGGACGAGGAGCTGGTCGTGGCAAATCCGGTCTTCGAGCAGCTCGGCGTCTTTCCCGATGATCGGCGGCAGTTGCTGGCGAAGCGCGATCAAATTCGTGGCCTGGCGGGCATCTGATGACGCCGCAGAAATTCGATTTCATCTGCATCGGATCGGGGCCGGCCGGGCAGAAGGCTGCGATACAGGCCGCCAAGGCAGGATTTCGCGCCGCAATCGTGGAGCGCGAGCCCTTGGTGGGCGGATCCTGCCTGCTCTCGGGAACCATCCCCAGCAAGGCGCTGCGTGAGCAGGCTCTGCGCTACCGGCGCATGCAGGGCAGCGCCAGCTCATTGGCCGTGGAGCTCAAGGGCGATGCGCCGCTGTCGGCGTTGCTGCACGGCGTCGATGCGGTGATCGCGGCTCAGGACCGATATCTTCTGGCGCAGCTCAAGCGCAACGGCGTCGAGCTCTATCGCGGGCGCGGCACATTTCTTGATGCCGCTCGCGTCGAGGTGCAGCGTGTGGACGGGTCACGCTGCACGCTGCAGGCGCCGCGCATGCTGCTCGCCACCGGATCAAGACCGCGCCACGTGCCGGCTGTTGCAGTGGATCACGAACACATCCTCGACAGCGACTCGATCTTGAGCCTCTCGTACATTCCCCGCACGATGCTGGTGCTCGGCAGCGGCGTCATCGCCTGCGAATATGCCTCCATATTTGCCGCCCTGGGCTGCACCGTGACCATGTTGGACAAGGCAGCGGAACCCTTGGGGTTCCTGGATCCGGCACTGCGCGCGGGGTTTCTCGCGGCGTTTCGCGCGATGGGGGGCGAGTACTGCGGCGGTTCGGAAGTCGCCGGCGCACGCTTCGACGGCTTCTCGCAGGTCGAGGTGCAGTTGCGCGGCGGGGAGCCCATCGGCGCGGACATCGTGTTCGCCGCATTCGGGCGCGTCGCCAATCTCGACGGCATCGGACTCGACCGGCTCGGATTGAAGATAAGCGGCCGCGGCACCGTGACCGTGGACGAGCGATTCGAAACCAATATCGCCGGGATCTTCGCCGCCGGTGATGCGATCGGGCCGCCCGCGTTGGCTTGTGCCGCCGCCGATCAAGGCCGCCGCGCGGCGCTGGCTGCGCTGGGCCTGCCGCCGTCCGCTGCGGCCACCCTGGTTCCAAGCGGCGTGTACACCATCCCGGAAATCGCCTGCGTGGGGCAGACGCTGAGCGAAGCAAGATCCCAGAACATCGATCTCATGGTGGGCCGGGCGGATTTCAGCGAAGTCGCACGCGCACACATCGTGGGCGAACCCAATGGTTTCCTGACACTGCTATGCGAACGCGAAAGCGCGAAGATCCTCGGCGTGCAGGTGCTGGGCGAGGGCGCCACCGAACTGGTTCATCTGGGCCAGGCCGCCATCGCCGCCGGCGCCACGGCGGACTTCTTCATCGAGCAGATCTTCAATTTTCCGACGATGAGCGAGGCGTATCGAATTGCCGCATTCGACATATTGAAACAGCGCTCGCTGCCGAGACGGGAACCCGCGGCAGCCGCCGAGCCCGCCTAAAGATTGCGTATCAGAATATCGCCGAATTCGCTGCACTTGACCTCGGTCGCGCCCTGCATCAGCCGCGCGAAGTCATAGGTGACCGTCTTTTGCGCAATGGTCTTGTCCATGGCGTTGATGATGGCGTCGGCCGCCTCCAGCCATCCCATGTAGCGAAACATCATTTCGCCCGACAAGATCACCGATCCGGGATTGACCTTGTCGAGGTCGGCGTACTTCGGAGCCGTGCCATGAGTCGCTTCGAACACGGCATGGCCCGTCATGTAGTTGACGTTGCCGCCGGGCGCGATGCCGATGCCGCCGACTTGCGCCGCCAAGGCGTCCGATAGGTAGTCGCCGTTGAGGTTCATGGTGGCAACGACGTCGAATTCGTCGGGACGCGTCAGGACCTGCTGCAGGGTGATATCCGCGATGGCATCCTTGATGATGACCTTGCCGGCTTTTCGAGCGGCGGCCATTTG
>DASXNX010000080.1:0-26576 GCA_036494725.1 Steroidobacteraceae bacterium | reverse complement strand
CCTGCATCACTCGGCCGTTCAAACGGCCTTGAATGCGCAACCCGTGCGCCCCCGGCGGCACAGCGTCGGGCGTCACCAGCCAGGGGCCAAATGCTCCTGTGGCATCGAAATTCTTGCCCATCGTCCATTGCGGCGTGCGCAATTGAAATTCGCGAATCGTCGCATCGTTGAACAGGGAATACCCCGCAACGTGATCGAGGGCTCTGTCGCGCTGGATACGACGTCCTCCACTGCCGATCACCACGGCAAGCTCCGCCTCATAGTCGAGCGTGGACGACTCGGGAGGCCGGCGGATCGGCTCACCGTGAGCGATCAGACTCGTCGCGAAGCGCGCGAAGATTTCAGGATAGACGGGCTTTTTGAGTCCGCTTTCCTCGAGGTGATCGTCGTAGTTGAGGCCCACGCAGATAATTTTCGGCGGCTTGGGCACCGGAGGCAGTATCCGAATTGCGTTCAGATCGATTGCGTGCCTCGTCAGAAGGTCTGCGCTCGTGCGCAACAGGTCAACACCTTTTGCAATCAGTTCGGGCAGAGTGCCTGGAAAACCGCTGTCGCGCTCCGTAAGGCCATGCCAGCCCGAGCCCTTATCCGCTGCTATTCCGGCGACACCCCCCTTCTCAAAGTGGATGATGCGCATGGGTTTCCTTTATTTCGCCGGGGAAAGTCGCGATAAAAAATCCAACTCCAGCTCGCCTTGATACGTTTCCGCACCGAGCTTCAATGCTTCCCTCACACGTGCTTGCGTCACCTCGCTCGCGACACTCAAATCGGACTCGTGGGCTTCCACCAGAAGCCCCTCCGCCATGGAACCAAATGTTCCATTGTCCACGGCCGCCTTGGCGTGTGCGATGGTATGCGCGGGAAATGAGGCGATCCGGTGAGCCAGTGCTTCGACAAACGGTGTCAGCTCGTCCGCCGGTAACGCGCGATTGATATAGCCATAACGTTCTGCCAGCTCGGCCGAGAAATCGTTGCATCCCAGGAGCACCTCCAAGGCGCGTCCCCGTCCCATGAGCCGTGGCAATCTTTGCGTCGAGCCGCCACCCGGAACGAGCCCAATCGCAACTTCCGGTTGGCCGAAGATCGCTTTGCCGATAGCAGCAAAACACATGTCCACGGCGAGTGCGATCTCATTGCCTCCGCCCCGGGCCCGTCCCTCGATTTTGGCAATGGTTACCTTGGGCATGTTTCTGAACCGCTCGCCGATCGTCTGAGTAAGACGAAAGCTGCGCGTGGCAGTTACCGTTTTGGAAGCGTTTCCAACCCGGCCCAAACCGGAATGGGCTATGAAGAAGTCGGGAAGCGTGCTCTGCAAGACCACAACCCGGACGCTCTCGTCGGCCTCGAGTTGCCTGCCGAGTTGGTCTAATTCCTGTGACAGAGACTCATCGAGAAGATTTATCGGCGGGTGATTGATGCTGACGAATGCGACGCCAGCATCAAAACGGAATTGGAAACACTTGTAGTCCGAATACTGCATGGAAGCTGAGTGTGAGCGAGGCGCGGCGGGTCGAGCTATCCCTCAATGGGGGGACAAACGCGAGGACTCGCTTGCTGGCGACGCTTGCCACCCATCTGAGGGATACGATGAAGCGACTGCAAGAGTTAGCATTGACTGCAGGTTTCCTCAACGCGAAACACGAGCTGTGGACAGGCGAAAATTCCTTCTGGGCGCTGCACCTGCTGTTGGATTCGCAACCATTGTTTCGGTGGGTTGCGAACGACGCACACGAGCTCGAGACCCTTACGTTCCGACTTACTTTCGCCCCAGCGAGTGGGAATTTGTATTGGCCGCGGTATCGCGACTCATCCCTACGGAAGGTGCGGGCCCTGGAGCAATCGAGGCGGGCGTTTCGGAGTTCATCGATCGCCAAATGGAACTTCCCTACGGCCACGGGTCCTTCTTCTACCTCAGGGGTCCGTTTCACCCAGAAAGTCCCGCTACTCTCGGCTATCAGCTGCGATATACGCCGCGCGAGATCTATCGTTTGGGCATTGAGGATACCAATGCCGCGGCTCGAAAAATTCATGGCATGGACTTCGCACGCCTTGAAGCGGCTCATCAAGACCGGATGTTGGAATCGATCGAGAAAGGGCTTCTCGAGTTGCCAACTGTTCCGGCATCGACTCTGTTTGCCCAGTTGTTGGAGAACACCCGGGAAGGCTACTTCTCTGACCCGATCTACGGCGGCAACCGCGATATGGTCGCCTGGCGTTGGATCGGATTCCCCGGCGCCAGGGCCGACTTCACCGACTGGATCGACCAGGCCGGCACCGAATATCCCTACGGGCCTGTATCCATTCGCGGTACAAAAGCGTGACAACGCCGCGCAAGCTCAAACCGGTCGATGCGGTCATCATCGGTTATGGTTGGACCGGAGCGATCCTGGCGAAGACTCTGACCGATGCCGGTTTGCGCGTCGTTGCACTGGAACGAGGTCCCGCTAGAGATACATCGCCGGACTTCGACTATCCCCGAATCGCCGACGAGCTTCGCCATGGAATCCGCGGTGAGCTATGGCAACCATTGGCCGCTGAGACCGTCACGGTTCGACACACGGTCAACGACACCGCCGTGCCTTATCGAAAGTACGGTTCCTTTGTACTCGGCAACGGTGTTGGTGGCGCAGGAGTGCATTGGAATGGGCAGCTCTGGCGTGCTTCGCCCGAGGACCTTGGTTTGCGCAGCCACATTGAACAGCGTTACGGAAAACATTTCGTGCCGCCGGAAATGACCATCCAGGACTATCCGGTCTCGTTTGCGGAACTGGAGCCGCACTTCGATCACTTCGAAAAGGTCTGTGGAGTATCGGGCGTCGCTGGAAATCTTCGCGGTACCGTTCAATCGGTCGGCAATGCTTTTGAAGGCCCCCGTAGCGACCAGTTTCCAACCCCGGCCCTTCCTGCCATCTATGCCGCGCAACTGTTCGAGAAGGCCTCATCGGAACTGGGCTATCGCTCATTTCCCGTGCCCGCGGCGAACAGCTCCGTTGCCTTTACGAACCCATACGGCGTGCGTATGGGACCGTGCAATCTGTGCGGTTATTGCGAGCGCTTTGGCTGCTTTCTCTACTCCAAAGCCTCTCCGCAGACGACGATCCTCCCGATTCTGGCCGATCGATCTAATCTTGAGGTGCGAACCAACGCTTATGTAACACGCATCTTGAAGGACTCCGCCGGGACGCGGGCCACGGGAGTGGTATACATCGACGAGAACGGACAGGAGTTGCAGCAGCCCGCCGACCTGGTTGTTCTATCCGCGTTTCAGATGCACAACGTACGTCTTCTCCTGCTCTCCGGTATCGGCACTCCGTATGATCCCGTTACCGGCAAGGGCGTTCTCGGCAAGAACTACGCTTACCAGATGTTTGGCGTCACGACGGCCTTCTTTGACGAAGAAGTGCAGATCAACCCGTTCATCGGCGCTGGAGCGGCGGGGCTGCGTGCTATCGATGACTTCAACTCCGATCACTACGATCACACCAAACAGGGATTCGTGGGCGGGGCGATGATCTATGCCGGAGGCACCGGAGGTCGGCCCATCGAACAGATGCTGCTTCCCCCCAACACTCCGCGATGGGGTCGCGCCTGGAAGGCCGCGGTTCATAAGCACTACCGCCACTCGGCCCCGATCACGCTCATGGGAACCGTCATGTCCTATCGGGATCGCTACCTGTCGCTGGATCCTACGTACACCGACAAGTTTGGAATACCGCTCTTACGGATCACGTTCGACTGGCACGACAACGAATACCGCATGGCGGCCTACACGGCCGCGAAGATGGAAGAGATCGTCCGCCAAATGAAGCCTGAGAGTCAGGCGACGCTCCTGTTGAAGCCCGGGAATCATTACGACGTCCGCATCTATCAAAGTACGCACACCACCGGCGGGGCGATAATGGGGACCAATCCCTCCAATAGCGTCATCAACCGCTACTCCCAGAGCTGGGATCTACCGAACCTTTTCGTCTACGGTGCCTCCGCGTTTCCCCAGAACATAGGCTACAACCCCACCGGTCTTCTGGCCGGCCTTGCCTATTTCTCCGCGGACAAACTCAAGACTTCCTACCTGAAATCCCCCGCACCGTTGGTTTCCTCGTGAACGGGAAGAACTTACTTCGGCTCGCGGGGGTCGCGATCGCAGGTCTGGCTGTTGCGATGGCGATCTCTTACCTGGGTGACAAGGCTGCCGGAGAGAATGTGTCATTCACGCCCGAACGCAATGCCGATCTGATCGATCGCGGCGCGTATCTGGCGAAACTCGGTGATTGCGCCGCGTGCCATAGCATCCCGGGTCGGCCGGCATTCTCCGGTGGACTCAAAATGGGAACTCCCATTGGCGCCATCTACTCGACAAACATCACACCGGATGCCACTCACGGCATCGGGCGCTTCACCTTTGCAGACTTTGATAGGGCATTGCGGTACGGCGTTGCCGATGGACATAGCTTGTATCCGGCTATGCCATTCACCTCCTACTATAATACGAAGCCCGAGGACGTCCGCGCGCTCTATGCCTACTTTAGGTACGCGGTCGCCCCGGCCAACATTCCGAACCGTGTGAGCGCTATCCCATTTCCTCTGTCGATGCGCTGGCCGCTCACTTACTGGCGTTGGCTCTTCGCTGCAAGTCCCGCTCCGTTCACAACGCCCCCAGGCTTGGATCGCGCACAAGCACAAGGAGCCTATTTCGTGGATGGACTCGGGCACTGTGGGGAATGCCACACACCACGAAATGTCTTCATGCAGTTGAAAGCAGTCCGCCGGACCGACGGGGCACACTATCTCGGCGGCGCGGTCATCGAGAGCTACTTCGCTCCGAGCCTCCGCACCGAGGGAGCCGGCTCGCTCAGAGACTGGAGCGAGATCGAGCTCACCCAATTTCTCCAAACCGGCGCGAACTCGCGCGGTATCGCCTTCGGGTCGATGTCGGATGTCATCATCCATAGCACCCAATATATGTCGGAGGCGGACGCCACGGCCACTGCGCATTATCTGAAGTCCCTCGAATCAAAGGACCAAAGCGACGCATCGTTCACGTATGACCCGAACTCGCACAAGGCGCTCAAGAGTGGGGATGCGAGCGCCGAAGGCGCCAGGATTTACCTGGATAACTGCGCCGCCTGCCACCGCCCAGATGGGCGTGGCTATGAGCGAGTGTTCCCCGCTTTAGCGGGAAACGCGGTCGTCGAGGCCACAAGCCCAGAATCTGTGGTCTCGATCATCTTCCAAGGCTCCGCGACGCCGCGGACGTCTCAGACGCCAGCCCAGTTCACCATGCCCGGGTTTGCGTGGCGGCTTTCTGACTTCGAGGTCATGCAGGTTGCCAATTTTGTCCGCTCAAGTTGGGGGAATCGCGGACCACGGGTCACTTTGAAGGATGTGGAGAGACTTCGTCCCGGACCGGGCTAGCTAATTTATAGGAATCGAAGAAGTCTGGCCTCGCATTGTTTGCGATAGCCTTCGACGTTCGCGATGATCAATCTTTTTCCCCCAAGCGACTAATAAGGGCTTGCCTACTTGCGCCATCGCCGATGCCGCTGGATACAATCGTTTAAGATGACTCCGCAGTGCTCGAGCGCGCCTCATAGGGTGCCGGCCAGGAGTCATTGGCATCGAACAAGTTCCGAAACCGTAGAAACGGGCGAATTTGAGCATGGGCTTTACGATCGGCTAAGCTGGTCTGGATTCACCTCGAGAATACCAAGAAAGGGCTTATGGTTAGGCCGACGATTTTGACTGTTCTAGCATCGCCCCATCTCGGGAGCGCTGGAGGAGCGCGTCGTCTAGCCAACCTAACCGCGCGCCACGGAAGCCTAACTCACCGAGGTTCCTCAAGAGCAGCGCAATGGTGAGTTGCAAAGCGTCCTTCCTGGTGATGATGACATTGCTCGGTGTTTGTCAGTCCGCCGGCGCCATCGATCCTGGACCCCGCATTTCTCAACTTGGCCACACCGCTTGGCGTCTGCAGGACGGCGTTTTTGCCGGAACGCCCGTCGCCATCACGCAGACCGCCGACGGATACCTCTGGGTCGGTACTTCCGCCGGACTGGTACGGTTCGACGGCGTTCGATTTCTGCCCTTCGCGCCCGACGGGCAGGAGCTGGAATCCCCCACCATCTTTTCACTGCTGGGCGCAAGCGACGGCAGTTTGTGGATCGGAACCGGCGTCGGGCTCGCTCGCTGGCAAGCAGGAAAACTGACCAGCTACGGGGACACTGCGCGTGGCCTGATCGACAGCATCCGGGAACAGAAAGACGGAAGCATCTGGATGACGCGCTCGCGTACGCAGGATGGGCGCGGGCCTCTGTGTACCGTGGCAGAATCAACAATCCACTGCTTTGGGTCCGCCGATGGCATTCCGTACCGCGACGGCAGGGGCTTGGTTTTCCAATCGCCCGACGTACTTTGGATGAACAGCGCCGCGGCGTTGACCGAACGGTCTCAAAGCGGGTTCAAAACGTACGGCTTGCCGGCAGCTGAAATCGACGCCCAGATTGTGGGAATCACCAGCCTGGCCGCCGCCGCGGATGGATCGCTGTGGGTGGGCATGCGTCAGACAGGTGCCGGTATGGGCCTGCAGCAATTTAAGGACGGTAACTGGAAGTCATTCTCGATGAGCGGACTTGACGGCAGTTCGCTGTCCGTTTGTACATTGCTGCTGGACCGGCATGGGTCGCTCTGGGTCGGGACCGAGGACGCAGGGCTATATCGAATCACTGAGAGTCGAGTCGACCACTTCAGCGATGCCGATGGCCTTTCGAGCAACACGGTCCAAGGACTTTTCGAAGACCGTGAGGGCGATTTGTGGGTCGCAACCACTCAGGGCATCGATCGATTCCGGGATCTGCGGGTGATCAGCCTTTCGACGCACGAAGGCTTGAGTTCAAACAACGTTGCGGCCGTCGTCGCGTCTCATAACGGTGTCATTTGGCTCAGCAATGCCAGGGCACTCGACATCGTTCGCGGCGATGAGGTTTCCTCTGTTTCCAGATCCAGTGGGCTGCCGGGAAGGGAAATCACGTCGCTCCTGGAGGATTCGTCCGGCAATTTGTGGGCAGGCATTGACGATGGTATTTACGTGCGGTCGAAGGACAAATGGATCGCCATTGATAAATGGCATGGCGAAGCGATTGGAACCGTACTCGCCATGGCGGAGGACACTCAAGGAAACATTTGGGCGCAGACCATAGGACCGTCGCGGCTATATCGCATCGAGAATCTAAAGATTGAACAGGTGTTGTCGACAACACGCGACCCTAAAACTCCGCTCGCCATGCCGGAAGCCAATGTTATCGCTGCGGATCCAGGCGGCGGCCTTTGGCTGGGCCTTAGGGCAGTCTTGGCCCGATTTCGTGACGGAAAGTTAGAGCGTTTTCCGTTCTTTGAGGGCTCCCACTCAGCCCTCATCGATAGTCTGAGCGTCAGGCCGGATGGATCGGTACTGGGAGTCACGTCGATGGGTCTTGTGGGTTGGCGCAACGGCAAACTGCGAACGATGACTGTCAAAAATGGACTTCCTTGTCGCGCAATCCGTTCCCTGATATTTGATGCGAAAAATTATTTGTGGCTCTACACGCAGTGCGGAATCGTGAGGATTGCCGACAGCGAGTTGCAGAGATGGTGGGAGCAGGACGACGCGCGGATCCAATCCACGGTATTGAATGCGCTTGACGGCGCCTTCTCTGGCCGATCTCCGTTCCGTCCCACGGCGGCACTGGCGAGGGACGGCCGGATCTGGTTTGTCAACGGGAACATTGTGCAAATTGTCGATCCCGATAACGGGAATTCAAACAATTTGCCGCCGCCCGTTCACGTGGAGCAAGTCAGCGCGAATGGGCACCGCTATGAAATGGATAAGACCACTTTCCTACCCGCTCTTCCCACCAATATCCAAATCGATTACACCGCGCTGAGCTTGCCCATACCTGAGCGCGTTCGTTTTCGCTATCGGCTAGATGGGTTTGATAAGGATTGGCAGGACGCCGGAAACCGCCGGGCCGCGTTCTATAGCGGTCTTGCACCCGGCCGGTATCGATTTCACGTGATTGCGTCCAACAACGATGGGGTGTGGAGCGAGATGGGCGCCGCCCAGGACATTGCGGTGCCCGCAGCCTGGTTTCAAGCGATTTGGTTCCGCGTGCTCTGCACCTGTATCGCACTTGCGCTGCTCTGGCTCCTTTATCGCGTTCGCATACGGCAAGTGCGCGCACACACACGGCGCCTAGTGGAAGCACGGCTTGCCGAACGTGAACGGATCGCGCGCGATTTGCACGACTCTATCTTGCAAGGGTTTCAAGGATTGATGTTCCGGCTGCAGGCCGTTCGCCACCTGCTGCCGGGACGTCCAGGCGACGCGGCAACGTCTCTGGATTCGGCGCTCCAGTCTGGGGATCAAGCGATCTTTGAGGGACGCGATGCGGTGGAAAACCTGCGCTCCGCATCGTTCGAAGATGGCGACCTCACGTCGTCTTTGAGGAGACTGGGGGCGGAGCTTGGCATCGAAATTGAACATCACCCGGCGCCTCACTACGGGTTGCTGATTGAAGGCGCGCCGCGACAACTAACCGCCGTCGTTCGTGATGAAGGCTATCGAATTGTGCGCGAGGCGACGCGCAATGCATATCGGCACGCGCAAGCGCAGCACATTGAAGTCGAAGTCACCTTTGCGGACGCAGAATTGCGCATACGAGTGCGGGACGATGGCGTAGGAATCGATCCTCAGATCCTGGCCCATGGACAAAAGCCCGGCCATTGGGGACTGCCGGGGATGCGCGAGCGGGTCAAGACGCTCGGCGGTGACCTTAAGGTGTCGAGTGAGGGAAATGCGGGTACTGAGATTGAGCTCCGTATACCAGCCGACTTCGCCTACTCAGAGCCTCGCAATTCGGCGTTTAGGGACCTGTTTCGATCGCCCGGCTGATGGACGTCACGTCCGCGGTACTTGCGGTTGCCCCCAAGGCTGCATGGGCCGAATTGTGCAAAGAGCAATGCGTACGTACAAGACTGGTTTCAGCGTTGACGAGACAATGCGCTCGAGTGCTTCACCGCTCGGCGCGCCGATTGGAGGCTAATCTCGTGTCTACGATAGTCGGATTTAGCGAGGAGCAGAGCGAGGCGATCTCTCAATTGATATGCGACCTTGAAAAAAAGTCTTCGGAGGCGCGCGGAATTGGGCTTTACTCCCTGCTTGCTGAAACTTTAGAGAGCTATGTGGGCGTTGATAGAGAGATTCTCACCGCGGCGTTTTCACGTACGATTCCCGATCGCACTCGCGATTAGCTCCCTCCATCGAGGGATAATCGTCTCGTATCTCCGGGCGCAGAATGTAGCCACATTCAACCGCAAAGGAGGTCGCCGACATGCTCAAGGGATTTACGGTTCCGCTGACGCCGCAGGGAAAATCCGCGCTCACCTCGCCGCCTCCGTGGCACTACTCGAGCGACTGTTCGGCGGTCGAGTATTGGACTAATCCAGCCGCCGTGGCGGCGCTCCTTCCGCCCGGTTTGACGGCCGATGAGAAGTCCAAGGGCCGGGCGTTTTTTTGGTTTCTCGATTGGCAATTCACGGGCTCGAATGACGAGCTCACCGATCCGGCCCGGTACCAATACCGAGAAGCCTTCGTGCTCGTAGAAGCTGTATTCGAGGGCACACCGGTAAACTACTGTCCGTTCATATTTGTGGACAATGACGCCGCCATTTCACGAGGGTGGGCGCAAGGCTATCCGAAAAAGTACGGCAGTATTTTTCAGACGCGTACATTTTCCGCACCCAGCGCCGCCGCCGCGCCGCTCGCCAAGAACAGCCGATTCGGCGCGAGCGTGGCCGTACACGGTGAGCGACTGGCAACAGCGCGCATTCAACTCGAGGAGAAGGTATCGGACCCCACAAAGGTCTTCAATCGTCCGACGACGATGCGTCGATACTTCCCGCAGCTCGTGGCGGCGCGGCAGACAAAGCCGCCGGTCGACGAACTCACGATGTCACTCACCGATGATCTCTCGATAGTCGATGTATGGGCCGGGTCGGCAGAACTGACAATTCCGGAAGTGCCGGGCGAGGACATGCATACAATCGCGCCGCTGCGCATTGGCCGAGGCTATCGGCTCGGCATGGCCTATTCCGTTACTGATCTGCGCATCCTCAAGAACTACGTGACCTGACTGGTTGGCAAGACATAAGGATCGAAGGAGATTCTCGATGCCGCTCTATACGGTTACCAGTCAGGCGGGCGTACTCGACGACGCTGCCAAGAGTGATTTGGCGGAAAACCTTACCCAATTGCACTCGGAGTATGCGGGCGTACCCGCCAATTGGGTCCACATTGTGTTTCATGAGTATCCGCGCGGCAGCGGATTTTCCGCTGGCAAACCCTCGGCGACCGCCTCGCTTGCACTGCTCATTCGAACGGGACGATCGGCAGAATACAAAAGAGAACTGCTGAAGCGACTCTGGGTTTTGCTCCAAAACGCCACGCGCGCACCTGATAAGGAGTTGGTCCTAGGTATTCAAGAAGTGCCGCCGAGTCAGGCGATGGAGATGGGTCAGATCATGCCTGAGGTATCGACGCCTTAGTTCACGCGCCTGAGCATCATCTCTGGACGTGCATATCGAGCATCTGATCCGGCATCATGGCGTGGTTTAGATTCGACATGATGATCATGGATCCAAAGATCACGAGCCCGACGACAAAGACGCCAAAGGCGAGCGAGAGTACGTTGTTCGTCGAATCCGGTGCGGTACTGATGTGCAGGAAGAAGACCAGGTGTACGCCCATCTGGGCTATCGCGAGCACTGCGAGAAGCACCGGGATGCTGGGTCCCCAAACACGACTCGATGAGGAGGCGGCGAATGAGGCGACCGTCAGCATTACCGCGAGAGCCAAACCCAGCGAATAGCTACGGAAGCGATCCCGGCTGCTTCGGTGAGATCCTGGTGCACGGTCGGTCTCAGCAATCTCAACATTCGTACTCATCAGTGCGCCCCCAAATAAACGACCGTAAACACGCCAATCCAGACGATATCGAGTGCGTGCCAAAAGAGGCTAAAGCACAGCAGGCGGCGTACCACCATGGGACGGAACCCAAGAGTGGCGATCTGCGCCATCATGATCGCGAGCCACGCGATTCCGACGGTTACATGAGCTCCGTGTGTGCCGACCAAGGCGAAGAAAGAAGACAGAAACGCGCTTCGCGTCGGTCCATCGCCGCGCTGAATCATATCGGCGAATTCAGAAAACTCGAGCATGAGAAACATCGCACCCAATACGGCAGTGACCAAAGACCAGAAGTACGTGAGCACGGTCGCACGCCTCTCCATGGCGATCATCATCATCCCGCAGGTGAAACTCGACGCCAGCAGGCAAGCCGTCTCCAGCAGCACGTGACGCTTGTCGAACAACTCCACGCCGGCCGGCCCGCCATTGGTCTCGCCGGACAGCACGGCATAGGCCGCAAACAGTGCCGAGAAGATGATGATATCGCTCAGGAGAAACAGCCAAAAGCCGAAGCCGGCGACTACCCGTTGAGGTGCCGGGCCGCGCTCGGAAAGAGGAATGCCCGTGGGCGACTCCTCGGTCACGACATCGATGACGGCACTCATGCGCCTGCCACCTGTGCCTGATGGGCACGCTCGTGCTCCGCGATCGTGGCGACCGGGATGTGATTCTCAAGTTCAGTTCGCCACGCATGGCGAAGGCATACGGCGATGGCGCCCAGCAAACCTAATACCGCCAGCCACCAGATGTGCCATATCAAGGAAAATCCGAGAATCACGGCGAAGAATGCGACGAAGACGCCGAGCGGCGTGTTTTTTGGCACGGTCAACGGCACCAGCGGGGAGTGGGCGGCATGAATGCCTCCGCGTCTTTTTGCTTCCCAGAACGCATCGGCGCCTGAGATGATCGGGAGCACCGAGAAGTTCCACACCGGCGGCGGAGATGAAATGGACCACTCAAGCGTCCGTCCATTCCAAGGGTCTCCCGTCAAGTCCCGCCGCTGCTCTCGAGTCCGTATGCTGACAATGAGTTGTACGATGGTGAGAATGATACCGACGAAGATCACGACCGCACCGATCAGTGCCACCACCATCAGCGGCTGCCAGGTCGGATCGGCGTAGTGCTGCATTCGCCGGGTCGCACCCATGAGTCCGAGTATGTAAAGCGGCGTGAAGGCGAGGTAGAAGCCGAGGAACCAGCACCAGAAAACGGCTTTTCCCAATCCTTCGTGCAACCTGAATCCGAATGCCTTGGGAAACCAGTAGGTGTAGCCGGCCATCACGCCAAAGATCACCCCGCCGATGATGACGTTGTGAAAGTGCGCGATGAGAAAGAGGCTGTTGTGCAATACGAAATCGGCCGGCGGAATGGCCATCAGCACACCGGTCATTCCGCCAATGACGAATGTGACGATGAAGCCGATTGACCAATAGACGGGCGCGGTGAAGCGGATGCTGCCGCCGTACATGGTGAATAGCCAGTTGAACACTTTGACGCCCGTGGGTATCGCGATGATCATCGTGGCGATGCCGAAGAAGGCATTGACGTTGGCGCCTGCGCCCATGGTAAAGAAGTGATGCAGCCACACCATGAAGGACAGCATGCAGATTGCCATGGTCGCGATGACCATCGAGCGATACCCGAAGAGCGGTTTGCCGGAGAAAGTGGCGATCACCTCCGAGAAGACCCCGAACGCGGGTAGGATCAGGATATAAACCTCAGGATGACCCCAACCCCAGATGAGATTGACGTACATCATGGGGTTGCCACCGCCGTCATTGGTAAAGAAGTGGAATCCTAAGTACCGGTCGAGAAGCAGCATGGCGAAGGTTGCCGTCAGGATGGGAAACGCGGCCACAATCAATAGATTGGAAGCGAGTGCCGTCCAGCAGAACACGGGCATTCGTCCGTAGCGCATGCCGGGTGCGCGAATCTTCAAGATCGTGGTGGTGAGATTGATGCCGGAGAGCAGGGTCCCAAGACCGGATATTTGCAGGCTCCAAAGGTAATAGTCGACCCCAACACCCGGCGAATACGCGAGCTCCGAGAGGGGCGGATAGGCAAGCCATCCGGTTCTCGCGAACTCGCCCACCCCGAGGGATACATTGACCAGGAGTACGCCGGCGGCGGTGAGCCAGAAGCTCACCGAATTGAGGACCGGGAAGGCGACGTCGCGCACGCCAAGCTGCAGCGGCAGCACAAAATTCATCAGTCCGATGACAAAGGTCATACCCACGAAGAAAATCATGATCGTGCCATGGGCAGAGAAGATTTGATTGTAGTGCTCAGGCGGCAGATACCCGGCTGCGTGACCGGCAGCCAGCGCCAACTGCGCCCGCATCATGATCGCATCCGAAAAACCGCGCAGCAGCATGACGAGCGCGAGAATCACATACATGACCCCGATCCGCTTGTGGTCGGTGCTGGTAATCCATTCGCGCCAAAGGTAGGGCCACCAGCCCTTTAAGGTCACGAGGGAAAGGATGCTGACGATTCCGATAATGAGAACGCACACCGTGGCGAGCGGGATGGGTTCGTTGAGCGGGATCGCATCCAGAGTTAGATTTCCAAACATCTTATTGCCTCTTAAAGGGGCTTGCCGCCGGCCGGTGCAGGCGACGGGCTTAAGCCATTGGGAGCGCCATGGTTGTGCACGATGCTCTCGAAGAGCCCAGGCGTGACTTGGCCGAACGTGACAGGCTCGTCGTGACGGCTGGGGCCTGCCAATTGAGCGTAACGATTCGCGTCCAGATTCTTGGAATCCGTGCGAGTCGAGGCGAGCCAGGCCTGATATTCCTCGAGTGGCACCGCGCGAACATCAAATGTCATATCCGAGAAACCGTCGCCGCTGAACTGCGCCGAGATGCCGCTGAAAGTGCCTTCGTGAGAAGCCAAGAGATTGAGTTGTGTCGTCATCCCGGCCATGGTGTAGATCTGGCTGCCCAGTTGAGGCACGAAGAAGCTGTTCATGACGCTGCCGGAGGTGAGCCTGAAGCGCACTGGCGTATTGACGGGAATCACGAGCTCATTCACCGCCGCGACTTGCTCCTGCGGGTAGATGAACAGCCACTTCCAATCGAGCGAGACGACTTCAATCTCGACCGGCTTTGTGCCGCCGGCCAGCGGCTTGGGCGGATCCAGGTCATGCGATCCGATCCAGGCAATTCCGCCGAGGAAAAGCACGATCATTGCGGGGATGGACCAGGTAATGAACTCGATTCGTCCGGAATATTCCCAGTCGGGCCGGCGCTGCGCGCGTTTGTTGTGAGATCGAAACCACCAGGCGAATGCCAGCGTGCACACGATGACAGGGATGACGACTGCCAACATGATGGCGGTGGCGTCGAATAGGATCACTCTCTCATCGGCACCCACCGGCCCCTGTGGGTTCAGGACGCCGCGGGAACAACTGCTCAAGAGCATCGGCCACATCGACGATGACGCGAGAATGGCGAAGCGTACAGCGGTCTTCTTGTTCAAGGCTCAACCCTCTCGATGGCAGCCAGATCCTGCTGGAGCAGCTGAGTGAAGTTCGCGAAAGGGAGAGGCACCTTCAGGGCTTGGCGGGCAACGATGAGTCCGATGATTGCAATCACCAACCAGCCCACGCTCACGCCCCAGGCAGTCAGCAGCCGAAATTTCGTATCCCAGGCGCTCACGAGAAGTGCGACGGAGAGAAACGATACGAACAACAGCCCGGCGACAGCGCCGATGACAAGTCCCACGGAGGTCCTGATAAGTTCTTCGCGGAACGTGCGCAGGTCACTGTGGAATACGCGAAGATAGGCCGGTGAGTTGATGCGGATAAAGCGAAAAACTTCGCGTGCGCGCCGTGCCCTCGCAACCATGTGCACCCCTGCGCTCACGTATCAAAACCTCCTCGACATGGGGCTCAATTGAGATCCGCGGCTCAGACGACCGCGGCTACCGACAGACCATAGCGGGGAGTTCGAGTGCGGGATTGTGAAAGCCTGCGCCCATTTGTGCGCAGATGACCCGGCGCGTCTGCTAATTCGCCGCATCGCTTTCCACAAAGTGCGCGCAGATTTCCCCAATTCCAGCGTCGCCGGCACGCTATAAGGTGTCCCGGTCAAGCGCCTGAACGCGACGTCGGCGTTTGCCACACTGGATTGGCAGGAGTGCGACATGAAAACGACGGCGGATTTGATGGCTGAATTGCTCATACAAGCCGGCGTCGAGCGCATCTACGGGGTGGTGGGAGATTCGCTGAACGCATTTACCGACGCCCTGAGGCGGTTAAAGAAGATTCAATGGGTTCATGTCCGTCACGAGGAAGGGGCCGCATTTGCGGCGGGTGCTGAGGCGCATCTCACTGGAAAGTTGGCGGTATGCGCCGGCAGTTGCGGGCCTGGCAATCTACATCTGATCAACGGTCTTTTTGACTGCCACCGCAGCGGCGTACCGGTTCTTGCCATCGCTGCGCATATTCCAAGCACGGAAATTGGGATCGACTACTTCCAGTCGACTCATCCCGAGTTGCTGTTCAAGGAGTGCAGTCACTATGTAGAGCTCGTGTCGAATCCCGAGCAGCTCGATCAGGTCATGGCGCGTGCCATACGCGTGGCAGTCGCGAAGCGAGGGGTGTCCGTTGTCGTGATTCCGGGCGACGTAGCCCTCAGGCCGGCGGTTGGCCGGGCCCGTCACTGGTTGGTACCGAGAGCACCACGGGTGACGCCCCCCGAAGAGATTTTGCTGCAACTGGCAGCGATGCTCAACGAATCGAGTCGCGTGACGCTGTTCTGTGGTGCGGGCTGCGCAGGCGCGCATGATGAAGTGCTCGCGCTTGCCAAGAAGCTGAAATCCCCGATTGTCCACACTTTGAGGGGCAAGGAGTATCTCGAGTATGAGAATCCTTACGACGTCGGAATGACCGGTCTCGTAGGATTTGCCTCCGGTTACAAGGCGATGAAGAGCTGCGATGCCTTGCTCATTCTGGGCGCCGACTTCCCTTACAGGCAGTTCTTTCCCGAGAATGCTGCCATCGCGCAGATCGACCTGCGACCCGAGGCGCTCGGCAACCGCTGTCCGCTGGACTTGGGCCTGCTCGGAAGCGTGAAGGAGACGGTCTCAGCACTCCTGCCTGCTCTTGAGCAAAAGGACGAGTCCGACCACCTCGATCAGGCGCTCGCAGATTATCGGGCGGCGCGCCGCGACCTTGACGCGCTGGCAGAGAGCCGACCGCACAGCACGCAGATTCACCCTCAATACGTCACCAGGGTCGTCAGCAAGCTCGCTGCCGCGGACGCGATCTTTACTTGCGATGTGGGGACCCCGATTGCCTGGACCGCGAGATATCTTCAGGTGAACGGCTCACGACGCATCGTGGGATCCTTCAATCACGGTTCAATGGCGAACGCCATGCTGCACGCCATTGGAGCGCAGGCCACGTTCCCGGGACGGCAGGTAATCTCGCTGTCCGGAGATGGTGGATTCACGATGATGATGGGTGAATTCGTGACCCTCATTCAAATGGGTCTGCCCATCAAGATCATCGTGCTCAACAACGGCACTCTGGGATTCGTAGAACTTGAGATGAAGGCGAGCGGGTTCCTCGACAGCGAATGCGACCTCAAAAATCCGAACTTCGCCGATATGGCGAACGCCATGGGTATTCTCGGGGTTCGTATCGACCGCCCTCAGCAAATGGAAGAAGGTATAGCCCGGGCGCTCAAGCATGAAGGGCCGGCACTGGTCGACATCGTCAGCACGCGCCAGGAGCTGATCATGCCGCCGACCACCACGTTCGAGGAGGCGAAACATTTCGGTATCTTTACCCTGAAGGCTGTCTTGGACGGGCGGTTCCGCGAGCTCGTCGACCTTGCCAACGTGAATCAATCCCGGTAGCTGCAAGCTGACAAGGCCATCAAGGTGAGTCGGAAGCCGTTTTCAGTTAGAAGCCAATCACACCACGCCGCAATCCCAAGATGACGGCGTGGGTTCGGTCATTGGCGTCGAGCTTTGCGAGAATGCTCTTGATGTGGGTCTTGGCTGTCTCTTCGTTGATTTGCAGCTGCGCCGCGATCAATTTGTTGGAATTGCCGGAGGCAACCAAAGTCAGCACCTGAACCTCTCGCGGCGTCAAGGAGGTGTCGGCTTGATGCTGCGCGAGGTCTGCTGCGACGTTGGGTTCGATTCGCTTCAAGCCTCGGGAAACATCGCGGATCGTTTCAAGGATATCCTTGCGGATCAGGCCCTTCAGGACGTAGGCAAAGGCCCCCGCTTTGAGGGCGCGCTGTGCCAGGACGTCACCGGCATAGGTCGTCAATACGATGATTTTTGCGCCAGGCCATTCGGCTCGGATTGCGATGATGGCGTCTATTCCATTCATCTCGCCCATCTGAAGATCCATCAACGTCACGTCGGGTTGGTGCAATCGAAACTGCGCGACGGCCTCGCGGCCGCTCGAAGCCTCAGCCACCAACGTCATATCAGATTGTGTGGCGATCAGTGCGGCAATGCCCTCTCGCAGCAGGGCGTGATCATCAACACATAGGATTCTTATCGGCATGATGAGCAATCAGCCCTAAAGGATCAGGCCCTGAGTCGTATCCCGAATTCGCAGCGAAACAGCCAGTACAGTGTACATCCAAAGCTCGCCTGAGTCCCTGCCTCAGAAGGGTGAGGAAATGCTCGCTTTATCTCGTGATTTACGCAAGGTTCACGGGCCGCTAGTTTAGCGGGCGTCTAATCTCGACGCAGCCCATTGCAGGGAGTTCACATGTACGCCGCGACCACTTCAACAATATGTCCGTCCGAAGGGCGGATGGAACTGCAAACCTTGGTTTCTAGTGTCGTGGAACTGCTGAACACCGCCAAGCGAGAGCTCGATGTGAATCGAGAGGCGGCGCGGGCTTCCATTTCTCGCGCCTCCTCGCTTCTTTGGGTGGAGGTCAATAAGGATCTTGAACGCAGTACCAGCCGTGCGGGACGCTGCGCGATGCTTGGATGGCAGATTCGACGAGTCAGCGACTACGTGGATGAACACCTCGGCAGAAGAATCTTGGTTTCCGACTTAAGTGCAATCGTACAACGCAGTGAGGCGCATTTTGCGAGGGCATTTAAGAGGACCTTTGGTGTCGGCCCACACGCCTATGTGCTTCGACGCCGCTTGGAGAAAGCCAGTCACCTGATGCTCATGACCGACGATTCCTTAAGCGACATCGCGGTGGCTTGCGGCATGACTGATCAGGCGCATCTATGCAAATTATTTCGGCAGATAAGAGGGCAAACGCCCGCCGCTTGGCGGCGCGAGCGGCGTGCGGTCGTCTCGGAAGAGCGGGTGCTCCCCGAGTGTGCCGATTGCGCAGCCTGAAGAGCCAGGTGCGCCGACTAAGAGCGCTTGCGGAACCGCTCGTGCACTGAAGCGATGCGCACATGCTAACTCCAGAGTCCCTCTGGCAGCTGTCAGGCGCGGTGACGGGCGGCCTGGTGGGCGGCCTTGCCGGCTTCGCAGCGAATCTTCTGCGGCTGCAAGTGGAGAGGGGCATTCAGCGACGCAATGTCGCCGCTGCCCTGGCGGCAGAGATGGAGGCGCTGTGCGATCTCGTGACCGAGCAGTATCTCAAACGACTTGAATTGACCGGCGATCCGAGTCCGCATCAAGAACTCTACCCCTATCAGGGATTCAGAGGTGAGCGGGACTACATGCCGGTATTTCGGGTACTCGGGCAGAATCTCGGTGTGCTGCGCCGGCCGCTGCCTCGCGAACTCATCTTTTGGTATATGACGCTGACGATCTGTCTCGAGCGGGCACGCGATCTCTACGATTTGGCCAAAAGCCAGGCTTCCGAGTCGGCTCAGTACGCGTTCGTGATGGCCCAGGTACAGCGCGAGGAGATTCAGCAACTGTTGAACACGGCACCGGTGCTGATGGCAAAGCTCGAGCGATTAGCGGGCCGCTAGACGAGGGCTCCTTGGCGTTGCTGGTGCATCGCGGAGTTGAGACTCGCCGATAAAAAGCAGGCGTGTACAAGCTGTCCCTCTTTGGAGTGATGCATGGGTTCCGGCGGCTCGCGCATCCTCAGGCATACGCCCGGGATCCCGGACGGCCCGCATTAATTCAATTCGAGGGTGATATTCATGAGCAAAAAGGTCGCAGAAGTGATTGTCGAAACGCTGGCCGCGGCGGGCGTGAAGCATTGCTACGGTGTGGTGGGCGACACCTTAAATACGATTGCTTCGAACCTCTCGAAGAGCGGAATCCAGTTTGTGCACATGCGACACGAGGAGGCGGGCGCCTTCGCGGCTCACGGGGAGGCACTCTTGATGAATCGCTTGACTGCGGTGGCCGGGAGCTGTGGACCCGGCAGCCTGCACTTCATTAACGGTCTATACGAAGCAAATCGCAATCGGGCGCCGGTCATTCTGATTGCAAGTCAGGTGGTGCGCAGCGAACTCGGATTCAACTTCATCCAGGAGGTGGATTTTAAGCCCATCTACCAGGGTTGCAGCGTGTTTTGCGAGATGATGTTGACGCCGGAACACGCGCGCAGGCTCACCGTGATGGCCTGTCAGGCCGCGATCGCGAAGCGCGGAGTCGCCGTGCTCATCGTACCGGTGGACGTGGCGGATTCCGACGCGGTCGACGAGCCGCCATTTTCGATTCATGTGAACCGTCCGGTGATCCGGCCAAGCGATGAAGACCTCGATGAGATCGCGTCAATCTTGGGAGAGGGGGAGAACATCACCATCTATGCCGGATCCGGCGCCGCGGACGCCCACGATGAGGTCATTCAGCTCGCCGAGCGCCTCAAGGCCCCGATCGCGCATACGAGCCGGGGCAAGGACGGCATCGAGTACAACAATCCCTACAACGTTGGAATGACCGGTGTGATCGGCATGGAGTCGGGATACCAAAGCATCTTAAATTGCGACACGCTGCTCATGCTCGGGACGGATTTTGCCTGGCGCCAGTTCTACCCCAAGCATGCCAAGATCATTCAAGTTGACATTGATCCGACTCATCTCGGTCGCCGCCATCCGGTCGCCCTGGCCGTGGTCGGCACCATCAAAGACACGCTTCAGGCGCTACTGCCGCGGCTCAAGCAACGCGAGGACTCCACTTTCCAAGCCACTTATGTCGAGCGGCATCGCAAGTCCTTGGAGGCACAGGCCGCGCGCGCCACACCCGGCCGTCACGGAAAGATTTATGGACAGTACCTTACCTCGATCATCGACCGACTGGCTGACGAGGATGCGCTGTTCGCGGCGGACGATGGAACGCCTGTGGTCTGGCTGCACCGGCTGATCACGGCTAACGGCAAGCGACGCATGTTCGGAAGCCTGCTGCACGGGACGATGGCGGGTGGCATGGCCACCGCCCTTGGCCTTCAGAAGGCGCAGCCCAAACGACAAGTGATCGCCCTCGCGGGAGATGGGGGCTTTGCCATGCTGATGGGCGATGTGATCACGACGATTCAGGAGAACCTGCCCATTAAGATCGCCGTCTACGACAATGGGAAGTTGGGCTTTGTGGAACTTGAACAGAAGAGCGAAGGGTTGATGCCGGTGTATACGGATCTGAAAAATCCTGACTTCGGCAAGGTGGCGGAAGCGATGGGCCTGTGGGGCAGAACGGTCACTGATGCAGGCATCCTGGAAGCGAGCGTCGCCGAGTGGCTGGCGCAGCCCGGGCCCGCGCTTCTCAACGTCAAGGTCGCGCCGATGGAACTGGTGATGCCGCCGTTCACCGCCATCGGTCCAGCCTATGGGATGGCACTTTACTCAATGAAGGCGGTGCTGCACGGCAAGGCGGGCGATGTGTTTGAGATGATAGGCGAGAACTTCCCGAAGTAACTGCGGCTAAGGGTTTTCCGCCGACGGCGCAGTTGCGGCACCTCCCATAGCAAATGCCAATGCCGCCGCCGCTGTGTGGGCACTCGCACGAGCATCCTCGACCTGTGTTTCGGCCTGAACAACGGCATTTTCTTCCGTGGCAAGGTCGATATACGTGCCGACACCCTGCCGGTAGGAACGAAGTGCTGCATCATAGGCGGTGTGCGCCGCATCGCGATAGGCTGTTGCGGCGTCGTATTCTGCGAGATAGCTCACCAGCGCGTTGTAGGCTTTGACGACCTGCTGCGAGGCGCTGTCTTGCGTCTTCACGAGTTGTTCCTCCGCGACGTGCAGCTTCGAGCGTGCCACGGAGACGCGACTGCGGCGGGTGCCGCCGTCGTAGATCGGAACACTGAATGAGAACAAAAGAGCGCCGCCCGGCTTGTCGATCGTCGAGAAGGGCTTGCCATCCGAGCTGACCGAGCCGAAGTTTTGAAAGGCTGATCCAGAAAGCTCGAAGATCGGATAGTACGAGCGCTCTTCGCTCTTCAAGCTGGCTTGGGCGGCATCCATTTTCCCAAGCGCTGCGATGATGTCGGGGCGCTGTGCCAGCGCCAGGTGGATGGCGGCAGTGACGCTCTGCTCGGGTGTCCTTGGTAAGGGAAGCTCACTCGCGTCAGTGACTTCAAGCTGCGTGTCGGCGGCGACACCGAGAGAGGCAATGAGATTGGCACGTGCCGTGCGTTGCGCGGCCTCAGCCGCGGCCACCGCATAGCGCATTTGCGCCGATTGGCGCTGTGCCTGTGCCACTGAGACAATGGTACCGAGGCCGGTGTTGCGCTTGGCGACGGCGGCATCCTCGGTGGTGCGCGCGGCGGCAAGCGCCTGCTGGGCCGCGCGCAACCGGCCGCGGGCGGCACTCAAATCAAAATAGGCCTGCGATACGGAGAAGATGAGCGATTGATGAGCGCCGGTAAAAGTGACATTGGCAACAAACGAGTCGGCTTTGGCCGCCTCCAATGCGGCGTCGCGTCGCCCAAAATCGAATAGAAGCCACTTGAGCGCAAGCGAAGGAAGGACTTCGCGCGTATCGGAGATGAAGTAGCCCTTCGGGACGAGATCCTTCGGCACCGGCAACGGCGTATGTTGAAATCCTCCGATGGCTTGAAATGACAGCTGCGGAAGATATGCCGCTTCGGCAAGTCCGATTGCCGCGGCTGCGGCGCGAGCCTCTTCCCAGGCGGCGCGTGTTTCGGGGCTGGTGCGCTCCGCCAAGTCGATCAATTGTGCAAGATCGTAGGGGCGTGCGGTGGGAGCCGACGTCGCATGCGAGCCGAGGAGGGTCGCTCGCTCGATGGCATTCTGTGGGATGGGCCAGGGCTGCTCAGAAGTGGCGGGGGCTTGACTCGCGGCGAGTGCAGGCAGCGTCAGAAGCCCCCAGGCCGCCAGAACGCGGCGCGCGGGCCGCCGCCGAATTTGTGTGCTCACGGTCGCTCCTCGATCACGTGCGCGGACTCGACCGCTTCGGCGGCGGCACGTGTGACTTCGAGCAGCGATTCCGACATCCCGGGCCGCAGCACCGGCGGTGCCGGCCAGGAGCCGCCCGATTCGGCCGCCGACGCCGCCGAGAGCGCCCAACTACTAAGCGCCCGCCGATCGGCCTGACGGAAATCCTGAGAGTTCTTTGCGGACGTCGAGACAAAGACCCAGCCTTCGAGACGTGCGAGTTTCCTCAACGATGCGGCGATGCGCTCTACCGCGACATGTCCCGGCACGAGCTGAAGCTCGAAGCCACGCAGGGTACGAAAATGTTCGGCAAGCACGAGACCCCGGACCGCCTGCTCTCGATGCGTGGGAGTATCGCCAGGCGTCCGGATGAGCGCAGCCAGGGCACGCATGACCTGCCCGACAGCTGCGCGGACACGCGAGGCGGCCGATTGCGGCCACAGCGCGCTGAACACAATGGTGATCACGATATTGCCGAGGAGGATCCCGGCCACGCGATCTCGCAGCACGGTGAGATCGGTCGCCGGCGCGTAGTCCTGGAGCACGCCGAGAAAGAACCCGAAGGCGATCTGCAGGCCCGCGTAAGACAGCTGCTCGCTGCTGGTGGCGACCCACGCGGCACCGGCCGATACCACGGCGACAATGAGGCATAGTTGTCCGATGTCAGTGCAGTGGGGCAGCACGAAAACAATGCAAAGACCGGCGAGAATGCCGCCGATCAGCGCGCCGGCGATTCTCAAGGTCAGTTTGTGCACGGTCTCGCCAACGCTGCCGAGCGCCACAAAGAAGCACGTCACGATCGAGGTGCGAAGTCCCGGCCAGTCAAGTAGCGTGTAGGTGCTGTAAACAATCATCACCGCAAATGTGGTCTTGAGGGCAAATTGCCAGTGTGCCGGGTTGGTCGTCGCATCCTGTGCGACCAACTGCCTTGGCCCGCTTTTCTTCTCCGACTCAACGGGTTCGCGCCCCTCAACCGCTCGACGCAGCGCTGAGAGGGTCGCCTCGATCGCAAGGCCTGCCGGGTGGGCAGAGGGGTGCTTTTCTCGAGCAGCGACAGATCTCGCGTGGGTTCTAGTGATCGGCCGCCCTATGAGCGCGCCAATGCCCTCCAAGGCATCGGCCCATTGGCCACCCCGCCCGGCAAGCTGGCCAGTCGGGCCTACTTCCAGGAGGACCAGCAGGTTCAAGAGCTGCCGCAACGAGGGGTTAGTGACGCCCACTTGAGCGACGGCACGCGTCGCGGCCGGCTTTTTCTCGAGGAGTTCCACAACGCGCTCGCGAAAGCGCTCCAGCGGAATGTCGATTCGCGGGGCGCGTAGTCCATCCGCCAGTTCGCTCAAGATTCGCTTGAATTCGCGTTCTCGAAGCAGCTCGACACTGGGTCCAAAGACCAGGCTAAGGATGAAGGTTGTTACGATGGGAACGAAGAGCATGACCCAGACCCATAGCGTGAGTCGTGTGAGCTGTTCGGGGCTGGGGACATCATCAACCACCGACTGCAGAAGAACGACCACAAATCCCGCGAGATAGGTGATGGGGCCGAGCGCAAACACCCGGACGCTGTACATGGCGAGGAACGTGATCGCCGCCATGGCCGGCAGACGAAGCGCCGGCTCCGATAGGTCAACGAGCGAAAGCGCGAGCGTTGCCAGGATAGCGATGGTCGCGGCGGCAAGTCCGCCGACTCCCGAGGTGATGGTGGCTGCCGTCTCGTCCCTGCTGATTAGAAACACGATGTAGGCCATGTAGGTCGGTTCCGGAATTCGGAATACCATCGAGATGGCCACCGTGATCGAGCAGGCGGTGGCCATGCGGGCGACCGCCCAGCCCCGTCCCTCTCGCGGAGCGAGCTCATAGGATAACCAACCCAAAAAGCCCGTTGAGTCCCGATTTGCTCGCTCAAGGCGCGCCGGCATGGTGCACCTTGACGGAGGCGGTCATCCCCATATGCATTGCCTCGGCGGGCGGATGATCCAAACGGATCCAGACAGGAAAACGCTGGGCCACCACGACCCAATTGAGGTCGCGGCCAGTCTTGGGCAGTTCGGGCCCATCCTGATCAGTCGACTGCACGCCGGCGCCGAGGCTCTCGACCCTGCCCTCGAAGGGGCGGGTGCTCTGCGCCATGGTCCACACGGTGGCGTGGTCTCCAATCGCGATGCGAGGCAGCTCGGTTTCGCGAAAATCGGCAATGGCATACCACGCGCTTGACTTGATGAGACTGAATAAAGGGCGTCCCTCAAGGGCAAAAGTACCCTCGGCAATCTGCAGTCCGACCACGATGCCATCGAATGGCGCGCGCAGCGTGGTGAGTTCGAGATTGCGTGCCGCGAGTCCCTCGGTGGCTTGCGCGCCCTGCAGCTGTGCCTCGAGACTCAGCGTGTCGCCGATCGCCTGATGGGCCTGAATGGCGCTCTTGGTCAGGGCATCCAAGGTTGAGCTGGCCTCGGATTCATTGGCACGGGCTTCATCAAGTTGCTGTTGGGTCACGAAGCCGGGGCTGACGAGAGGCTCAAGCCGCTTGCGCGTGTCCTGGGCAAGGTTCAGCTGTTCATGGGCCCTGCGCACCTGGCTCTCCGCGGCCTGCGCGCCAGAGCCCTGCGCACTCACCTGCCGCCCGGTGAGATCGATCTGCGCTTTGAGCGCAGCAACCTGGGCGCGTGCCTGCTGAAGGTGAAACTCAAACGGCTTCGGGTCGATGAGCAGCAGGGGATCGCCCTGCTTCACGGCCTGATCGTTGGTGATCAAAACTTTCACGATGCGGCCGTTGATTTCAGAGGCCATCGTTGCGCTATAAGCAAAAATCCGAGCGTCATGGGTCCGGGGTCGGCGGTCTATTGCAAATACGACAGCGATGGCGAGGACAATGGCTGCTGCCACCGCGATAGCGGCGATCACCTTGCCCCGTTTGGTGACTGACTCACTCATGCGAGCCAGAAGAGCCACAGCGCAAAGGTGGCTGCGCACCCCACCGCGAGAAGTACCACGAAGGGTACGGGTACCTCTTGCAAGATCCCCGTAGCCCTTAAGACCGCGCGTACAATCCCGGCGACCGCGATGCCGATGAGCGCGCACACCATCCAGGAAGGAAAATACGACCCCAGGATATTTCTCGATGGAGCGCCGTCACAGCCGCCGAGGCTCAGGAGCTCCGCGAGCAGAAAACCGCGCACGGCCCAGATACGACTGCGTGCGCTACCGCCGTTGGCCAAATGAACGCCACGTGCCGTCCGGGATATTCTCATGGTGCGCCTGGATGAACTCGACAGCGCATGAGTGTGAATCGATAGGCGGTCTATCGACTATGCCCCTTTCGGGGGATCAAAGAGCCAACGCATTGGACGAATGTCAGCTTCCTGCAATCGCACGGCGGGCATTTGTGAGATACATCGCCTCAGGTCCAGTGCCTGCGCGCGATTGTTAAAGTCGGGGCAGCTTTCGCCAAGCAAGGCGCAAGCGTTGCAGTGAGAATGCAACGAACTAGTGTCAAGTGCCCGTTTATCGTAACGAATCGATCGAGTCGCTGGATTCTCTCACCAGATGCCTTTGCAACGTCTGAATCGGATTCTTGTGGCTTGGCTGTATCGCAAGATCTGCTACTCCGAGCAGCAGGAGATTCTCTCGCTTCTCGACGGCGTTGTGCAAAACGCGCAAGGCGTCTTGCTGCAGCTTGAAACCACCTGCCAGCTGATCCCGCAAGGCTCGCCGGCGAAGGAGGGTCTGACGGCGTCGCTGCGGCGCGCCGAGCTCATGCTAGACCGCCTCCGGGAGCAGACCGAGTTCCGTACTCGGCGTTGCCGTATGAGAAGTGAAGGTCGCTAGCGAAATGCAGCACATCACCGTGCTGATGGTCGATGACCATCCTGTATTTCGGGAAGGTATCTGTGCAGTGCTGAGTTTGGCGCCGGACATCAAGCTTATCGGGGAAGCGCCGAGCGCGGCCGAAGGGGTGGCTCTATACCGCATACATCGGCCGCACGTCGTTCTGATGGACATTAAACTTCCGGATGCAAGCGGTATTGATGCAACGGCGCAAATATGTCGGGAGTTTCCCGACGCGAAGGTGATCATGCTCACGACCTACAAGGGCGATGTGCAAGCCCTCAACGCGCTAAAGGCAGGCGCGTCCGGGTTTTTATTGAAAAATACTCTTCGGCGCGAACTCATCGAAAGCATTCGCATGGTGCATCGGGGACAACAACGCATCCTTGAAGAGGTGGCGCTTGAACTTGCCATGCACGCGGCCGACGATTCCCTGTCAGCCAGGGAAATGGATGTA
>DASXNX010000079.1:0-4305 GCA_036494725.1 Steroidobacteraceae bacterium | reverse complement strand
GCTCACGACCAAAATACTGTTGGCGGTTGCGATGCCGATGCACATGAGTGTGCCTGTCAAGGCGGGTACGCTGACGGTGGTGCCAGTAACGAAGAGCATCCAGACCACGCCGGCCATCGCACCCGGCAAACCCGTGATGATAATGAGCGGATCAAGCCACGACTGGAAATTCACCACCATGAGCAGGTATACCAGCACTACCGCGAAGACAATGCCGCTCAAGAGGCCGGTAAACGAGGATTGCATTGTGGCCACCTGACCGCGAATCACGATGCTCGAACCGGGCGCCAACTCCTTCTTCGCGGCGTCAACGATGCGATTAATGTCGCTCGCCACGCCGGCGAGATCGCGGCCCTGCGCGGCGCCGAAGATATCGATCACCGGCTGCACGTTGTAGTGCGACACGACGGCATCTTGCGCGGTGCGCGATACGGAGCCGAGCGAGCCGAGTATCTGGGCCTGCGTGCTGGAGGCCTCGGCACCATTGGCGAGGGGAATGTTCTGCAGGGCTTGCAGCGAATCGATTTGATACTGCGGCGTTTCAGTAGCCAACTGATAGCTGACGCCATTCTTGGGGTTAAGCCAGAAGTTGGGCGAGGTCTGAGAGCTTCCCGACAGAGCAATCAGCAAATCCTGGGCTATCTCGCGCTGCTGATATCCCGCCTGAATCGCCCGGGTTCGGTCCACGTCGATATTGAGCGAGGGCGCATCGTCGGGCTGCTGGATACGCGTGTCGACGAGCCCTTCCACACCATGCAGACGCTGCAGGAGCGATTGCGCGAGCCTGCGATTGGCGGTCACGTCGTTACCGACGATCTGGATATCGATTGGCGATGGCAAACCGAAATTCACGATCTGACTGATGATGTCCGCGGGCAGGAACGCAAAGGTCACGCCGGGGAACTCGGTACCCAGCCGGGACCGCAAGGCTTGCACGTACTGACTCGTCGGCGCGTGCTTCGGCGTCAGGGTGACCAGAATATCCGCGTCAGACGTGCCGATCGGCGAAGAGGAATCATAAGTGAGATTAATGCCGCTCACCGGCAAACCGATGTTGTCCAGGATGGTCGATAGCTGATCCTTCGGTATCACCGCACGGATGCGCTGTTCCACGGTTTCGGTAATCCGGGCGGTCTCCTCGATGCGGGTGCCGGTCTGAGCCCGCAGGTGCAGGCGAATCTCGCCGGTATCGACGGTGGGGAAGAAGTCCCGTCCCAAAACTGCGCTCAGGCTCAAAGAGGCGGCGCAGAAAATAAGGAAACCCGACGCGAACAGCCGCGGCCGTCCAAGACAGACCTGGAGAATGCGCTGATAGCGGCCGCGCAGTGTCTCGAATAAATGCTGGAAGCGATCGAAAAAACCGCTCCAGTTCACGACAGCCTGGTCCGTCTTCTGCTCAGATTCGCGCATCCAATACATCGCCAAGGTAGGGATCAAAGTGCGCGAGAAGAAATAGGACGCGAGCATCGCGAATACGACTGCTTCCGCGAGCGGCACGAACAGATAGCGCGCGACGCCGGAGAGTAGGAACATGGGTACGAAGACGATGCAGATCGACAGCGTCGATACCAGCGTCGGCAACGCAATCTCCGCTGAGCCCGTGAGGATGGCTTCGTGCTTTGGCGTGCCCTGTGTCAGATGATGGCTGATGTTCTCGATCGCCACCGTCGCATCGTCGACCAGAATGCCGACGGCGAGCGCCAGGCCGCCCAAGGTCATGATATTGATCGTCTGACCGAGAGCGGAAAGGGCGATTAGCGATGTTGTAATGGCGAGCGGAATGGATACCGCGACAATCAAGGTCGGGCGCCAACTCCCCAAGAAGAGCAGGATCATGGCGGCGGTAAGTGCGGCGGCGATGAGACCCTCACGCACCACGCCGCTGATGGCGGAACTGACGAAAACCGATTGGTCCGACACCGGCTTGATGCTCAAGGCCTTGGGCAAGCCCGCCGCAATCTTAGGCAGCATCGCTTTAACTTGACCGATGATCGCCAGCGTGGAAGCATCGCCGCTCTTTTCGATCTGCAGGAGCGCGGAACGATTGCCATCCGTGTGCACGATATTGGTCTGCGGCGCAAAACCCATGCGTACGTTGGCGACGTCTCTGATAAAGATCACCCCGCCCGGTGTGGCCTTGATGGGCAGGCTATTGAGTTCCTCGACGGTCTGCGTGCTGCCGTTGAGATTGACGTTGTATTCGAAGGAGCCAATTTTCGCGGTTCCACCGGGCAGGATCAGATTTTGCGCATTGACCGCATTGACCACATCCAGCGGCGATAGGCCCTTCTCCTGCAACGCCTTGCTGTTGATGTCGACCATTACCTGCGGAACTTTGCCCCCGAACGGCAGAGGCACCGCGGAACCCTGTACCGTGGCCAACTGGGTGCGGATGAAGTTGTTGCCGAGGTCGTAGAGATCCTGCTCCGCCAGGGTCTTACTCGACAGCGCGAGCTGTAATATTGGCACCGTCGATGCGTTGTACGCGAGAATGGTCGGGGGCAGCGTGCCCGGCGGCAGCAATCGCAGAATCGACTGCGAACTCGAGGAGGCCTCCGCCATCGCGCGGTTGATGTCCGCGCCCGGATGAAAGAAGACCTTGATTACCGCGACGCCATTCATGGTCTGTGATTCGACGTGTTCGATGTTGTCCACATCCGAGGTCAGCGCACGCTCGTAGGGCGAGGTGATGCGATGAGTCATGTCATCGGCGGAGAAGCCGTTGAACGACCAGACTATGCTCAAGATCGGAATGTCGATGTTGGGAAAGATGTCGGTGGGGGTGCGAATGATCACCAGCGGTCCTGTGAGGACGATCAGCAGTGCGACCACGATGAAGGTGTACGGTCGGCGCAGCGCCAGCTCGACAATCCACATGGGGCTAACCTCTCTTTGACCACGGACGCGATGTACGTGGCGCCACTATGAATATCGGGCGCTTTCCGCAGGCTGACCGTGAACTGACAATTCTGTAATCGCTTCGCCGGCTGCCCGCGCGTATGCTTTTCACGATTGAGGGGGCCTATGCGAATACTTGTAGTGGAAGATGAGCGCAAGACCGGCGCGTACTTGAAGATGGGACTCGAGGAATCCGGCTTCACCGTCGATGTGGCGAACGATGGCATCGACGGCCTACACAGTGCGATGGAAGTTGACTACGACCTCATAGTGCTCGACGTCATGCTGCCGCGCTTGGATGGCTGGGGCGTGGTCAAGCAATTGCGCGCCAAAAAGCAGACGCCGGTACTCTTCCTGACGGCGCGGGACGACATCGAGGACCGCGTCAAGGGACTCGAGCTTGGCGGCGACGACTACTTGATCAAGCCGTTTGCCTTCGTTGAACTCCTTGCCCGGATCCGGACACTGCTGCGGCGCGGCCCGGCGCGCGAAGTGGAGCAGCTGGGTATGGCCGATCTGGAGATCGATGTCATCCGCCGCCGCGTGAAACGCGCGGGTCAACGCATCGAGCTGACGCCGCGTGAATTCGCGTTGCTACAGTTGCTCGCCGAGCGCCGAGGGGAAGTAATGAGCCGCACCCAGATCGCATCGTATGTGTGGGACATGAACTTCGACAGCGATACCAATGTGGTCGAGGTCGCCATCCGCCGGCTGCGTGCAAAGATCGACGAGCCATATTCGATCAAGCTCATTCACACGGTGCGCGGCATGGGCTACGTGATGGACGCCCGCGAGCCCGAGTGATGCGCCTTTCACTAAGCGCGCGACTCGCGCTGATCTTTTCGCTGATTTCGATCCTGAGTTTGTCGCTCGTGGGTGTGATCCTGTTTCGCGCCCTATCGGACCGGATATACACCCAGGACGATCTGAGCATCGTATTGGCGACTCGGCATTTGCGCCGCCTTGCCGCGGAAATCGATACGACCGCGGGCATTCGCGAGCATCAGGAGCGGCTGGTCAGCCTCGTACTCGGCGATCCCGAGTTGGCGATGCGCATCGAGGCGGCCGATGGGGCAACGTTGATCGACTACGATCCGCCGCACATTGGCATCATTGCATTGCCGGCAACCCGGGCAACTGAGCGCGTCGTCACCGCGCAAGTTCAGCGCTGGACCGCCGAGGGCACGATCCCGGTTCGGGGGATCGCGAGTATGGCGACTCTACACGATGGTTCCAGTGTAAAAATCAGCGTCGTCCGCTCGATGGGCGATCGCGCCTCGTTGCTCGACAACTACCGCAACGTCATCTGGGCCACTGTGGCCTCGACTGCCGTTGCTGCGGTGTTGCTGTGCTACCTGTTGGTCAGGCGCGTGCTTGCCCCGTTGCGGGCTATGGCGGCGAGCGCGC
>DASXNX010000078.1:0-1805 GCA_036494725.1 Steroidobacteraceae bacterium | reverse complement strand
GAAAGGCCCGCCGGGCGTGGGTTCTACCCGCCTGACACGAATCGGCTAGAATCCCGATGCTTTGAAGGTCGAAATGGCCGAAAGTCAGTCGTGGCAAGAGATTCCAACGAAATTGAGCGTCGAAGAGTTCGAGCAATTTGTCTGGCCGCATCTGAGCAAGGGCCGTCGCGGACCAGCGCGAAAGCTCAGCGCGCATGCGATTTTCAACTACATTCTGAAGGCGCTCTATCTCGGCTGCCAGTGGAAGGAGTTACCCATCGAGAAGGATCGGCACGGCCGTCCCGAGATCCACTACACACGCATTTATCGCGCCTTCCGGCGCTGGGAATCGGACGGATGCCTTGACGCCATTTTCGAGGCTTCGGTGTTCAGGCTTCATGGCGACGACCGCCTGGACACGCGCATCATCCATGGCGATGGCACCACAACCGCCGCGAAGAAAGGCGGCGACAATCTCGGCTTCAGCGGCCACAAGAAGCTCAAGGGCTGCAAGGTGGTTGCCCTGTGTGACCGGAATTGCAACGTCATCGCGCCGTTCGTCAGAGCACCGGGCAATCGCAATGAATCGCCGCTGTTACGAGAAGTGCTGCCGCGCCTCACGAGCATCGCCCGTGCGGTGGGGCTGGATCTGCGGGGCACGGTCATCAGCCTGGATGGCGTGTACGATTGCCGGCCTAACCGCAAAGCTATTTTCAATCGCGGCATGGTGCCTAACATCAACCCTAATTCGCGCGGCAGAAAAGGACCGAAGCGCGGGCGCAAGCCGCTGTTCGATCCGGCCATCTTTAAAGAACGGTTCAGGACAATCGAGCGAGTGTTCGCGTGGGAAGACAAGTTCCGGCGCCTGCTGCTGCGCTTCGAGCGACTCAGCCACCTGCACTACGCATTGAAAACCCTCGCCTACACGATGATCAATCTTCGGCACTACTGCCGAAGCTGATCACTCGCTTCGAGACCTTTGTTTCATCGCCGGCCATCGCGCCGTGGTCACGCTCGCCCGCACCATGCCGATACCTTCGCACAACGACACACATCGTCGCATCGCACGCCTGGCCGCCGCGATTCCTTCCCATCCCATGGGCTTGTCCAACCGCGCTGCTCCGAGCCTGCTCGAAACGCGCAACCAGTTGCGGGTTTGCGTGCAGGAAGAGGTTGAGGTCACCCTGCAGGACCTAACCCCCGGGCGTCAAATCTTCCAATCGTGCCGCGAACCGTCTGAATGATCTTGGCGCGGAAAGCTGGCAAGTTTCCGCTCGGATGGCATGCGTCCTGCCGATGCAGCTGTCGCGGCCATGCTGCCTCACCTGGCCGGCGCACTGACCGCGCGGGTGACCGCTGCGCCTCGCAAGTGAGCCGTTCGACTTTTCCTGAAGCGGACGTTCGCCGAGGTCCATTGCCGCTCCTGTGCGACGGTCCGCTTAGGCCGACGGGACGAAACCGCTCGCGCGGTATTGGGGCTCCGAACGGGCGTTAGCGGGATGGGACGGGAAACCCGCGCTGTTCCCATGATGGAGGACGAGGCAATCCGCCTCGTTCCTCATCAGGAGCAGAGCCATGACTTCCACCAGCCAGGGTATCAGTCCGCTACGCCAGCGGATGAACGACGACATGCGCATGCGCAAGCTTGCGCCGAAGACGCAAGCCGGTTATGTCCGCGTGGTCCGTCAGTTCACCGCATTCCCCGAGCGCCCGCCGGACACCGCCACCATCGAGGACCTGCGGCGCTACCAGCTGCATATGGTCGACCACGGCATTTCCCCGGTCTCGCTGAATGCCGCGATCACCGCACTGAAGTTCTTCTTCGG
>DASXNX010000077.1:0-22474 GCA_036494725.1 Steroidobacteraceae bacterium | reverse complement strand
GGCACGTCCGCCGTGACGATCGGCGGCACTTCGACGCCGATGAACCGCTCGCGTTTGATCGGCGAGCGCCCCACGTCCACGCTGATGTAGGCGCCTGACACGAGTGTTCCCAGACCGGTGACGCCGGCAGCCGAGACGCGCGGCCGCACCACCCAAAAGCGCGTGTCCTCGACCAGATACTCCTTGGCATTTCGATGAATGTCCGCCGTGACGATCACCTGTTTGCGATCCTGAGAGACCCGGATATCGCTGACATCGCCGATATCGACCTCCTTGTACTTTACCTTGGTCTTGTTGACCTCCAGTCCCTCGGCATTCTCGAACCGGATTTCAATTGCCGTGCCCTGGGCAAGCTTCTCGCGAACCACGACGAAGGCACCGGCCAGCACGACCACCGCAGGCAAGAGCCACACCAGCGGCAATCGACCCCAGAGTGAGCGGGCCGGCACTGCCGCCGGAAGCTCATCGAGTTGCGAATGCGGCGCGTCGCTCACGGCGCGTCCCACAACAGGCGTTCATCGAAGGTCCGAGCCGCGACCAGGGTCAAGACAACAACGGCGGCAAAGCACAGCGCACCCCAACCCACCGCGACAAACGCCAGAGTGCGGATTTGCACCAGCGCGACCAGCAGCGATATCGCGTAAACATCGAGCATCGACCACCGTCCTATGAATTCGATCATGCGGAATAATTCGCTGCGCTGCGCCCGTCGCAGCGGCGAGCGGCGCCAAGCTGAAAAGAGTAGCACGCTGAGCGCGAGGATCTTCAATAGCGGTACCACAATGCTGGCGACGAACACCAAGACCGCAATCGGCCAGGATCCGGAATGCAGCAGCACCAGCACGCCGCTCATGATGGTGTCTTTCTCCTCGTCGAAGATGGTTCGCGTATACATCACCGGCAGCAAATTGGCCGGGACATACAGTACGGCGGCACATGCCAGCAACGCGGCCGTGATCGCCAAACTGTGGGGCTTGCGTTCGTGCAGGTGCGCGTAGCAACGCGGACAGCGCGGATAGTCCACCAGGTTCGCCCGCACGGTTGCGCGGCATTGCTGGCACAAGAGCAATCCGAGACTGCGCCCGGTCGGGTGCGCGCTCATTCGCGGTGGCTCTCGACCCAGCGCCAAAACTGGTCCGCAGAGGTTTGATTGGACAATGCGGCAAGCGTCAGCATGAGCAAGGCGCTCGACCACAGCGCGACGCCCGGTATCACCTGTGCGTACGCCGATAGGCGCACCAACGCGACCAGCGTGCCCAGCATGAACACCTCGACAAAGGTCCATACGCGCACTTGGTTGAGCAGCCGGAACACCGTGTCCTGAAAGGGCGCCTGACGATTGAATAGCAAGGGTACCAAGAGGTAGAGCAGGCCCGTGATTTGCAGGAATGGTCCGATCACGGTGGTGACGAACACCAGCGAGGCCAGCGCCAGGTGCCCTTGAAGATAGAACGCCTGCGCGGCTTCGATCAGCGTGGTCGCCCGCGTCACCCCGTTTACCTGAATGACCACCAAGGGATAGGCGTTGCTCATGAAAAACAGCAGCAACGCGGTGACGGCGAGCGCGACGGCCGAGTCGAGTTTGCCGTTGACGGGGCGCTGCAAGGGCGCGCGGCAACGAACGCATCGAGTTCGCTCGGTCATCGCTGCAACGGTGGCACGGTGTGCCAGATCGCACGCGGGGCAGAGGATCACCATCCTCGGTATGATCGGGGCAAGTAACGCCGAAAGCAATTTTCTCGGCGCCCGCGCCTGGTATATGCTTCGACGATGCGCGCGCGCTGCCTTTCCCTCATTGGTCTTGGGTTGAGCGCGCTGTGTATGGCGCCAAGCTTACGTGCCCAGCAACTTGAACCGCGCGCGTATTCAGCGGCTCCCGTGGGCACCGAGTTCCTGCTTTTTTCCTTTGCCCGCTCGACGGGCGATGTTCTCGTCGATCCCTCGCTGCCGGTGAGCAACGCGCAGGCGGGCATCAACACGCTGGTTTCCGGATACTCGCATACCTTTGCTTTATTCGGAAAGACGGCCAGTGTAGCCGCGGTACTCCCGTACACGGAGGCCAATATCACCGCACTCTTCAATGACCTGCCGGCAGCGGCTCAGCGCTCCGGGCTCGCCGACTCGCAATTTCGCTTTGCTTGGAATGTGCTCGGTGATCCTGCCGCATCCCTCGCCGAATTCGTGCAGCGCCCGAGCGCAACGACCCTCGGTGTGAGCCTGACCGTCGTGGCCCCGACCGGACAGTACGACCCGTCGCGCTTGATCAACATCGGATCGAATCGCTGGTCGTTCAGGCCGGAGATGGGCGTGTCATGGCCTCTGGGGCCGTGGTTTCTGGAGGGCATCGCCGGCGTCACATTCTTCACGGATAACAACGATTACTACGGCGATGTAGACCGTAGCCAGGATCCGCTGTACGCGGTCCAGTTGCACGGCGGCTACACCTTCAGGCCCGGTCTGTGGCTGGCGCTCGACGCCACCCACTATCGCGGCGGCAGCACCAGCACCAATAGCGGTCCGAGCCAGGCAACTCAGAGCAATTCTCGCTATGGCACAACCTTGTCCCTGCCGCTAAGCCGTGCGTTCTCGATGAAATTCGCATATTCAAACGGATATGCCGTGCGCGCCGGCGGCGATTTCAAGACCGGTGCCATCACCTTGCAATATCGCTGGTTTGATTAGACCGCTCGAACCATTGTTCCCAAAAGTACAATCCTAAATTTTGGATTTATATGTTACGAGTTGGGGGGCATGCGCTGACGCGCACCGTATTTGAGGAGAAGTGAATGAGAAAGCCCCGGCGCGCGGCGATCACCAGTTCGCTGTGTCTGTTCGCCGCGCTACACGCGGCGCTCGCTGCAGACTCGCCGCAACCGCCGAATAACGCCCCAACCCGCCCGCGCATCGGTTTGGTACTGGGTGGGGGCGGCGCCAAGGGCGGCGCTCACATTGGCGTCATCAAGGTGCTCGAGGAGATGCGCATTCCCGTCGACTGCATCGCGGGCACCTCGATGGGCGCCCTGGTCGGGGCGGCGTATGCGACCGGGATGTCGTCTCAGGAACTCGAGACTTTCGTTACTGCGGTGGATTGGCGCGATATTTTGCAAAGTGCGCCTCGCCAGAGCATTCCGGTGAATCGCAAGAGCCGCGATCTGGTGTTTCCCTTGGGGCTGGAGGTCGGCGTGAAAGATGGCAGCCTCGCGCTGCCGGGTGGCCTGATTCCGACTCATAAGATCGAAGCCCTGTTCCGTCACATCGTCGGGGATGCCGGGCCGATTTCCGATTTCAATGATTTGCCGATTCCGTTCAGGGCGGTGGCCACGGATATCGAGAGTGGTCAAATGACGGTGTTCGACCGCGGCGATCTGGCGCAGGCCATGCGCGCCAGCATGGCGGTGCCCGGTGCCTTCGCACCGGTGAACTACAACGGCCGGTTGCAGGCCGACGGTATGTTGGTGCGCAATCTACCGATCGACGTGGCCCGTCAGACCTGTGCCGATGTGGTGATTGCGGTGCCGGTGGGTAACCCGGGGCCGACTCAGAAGAATCTGAAAGGTCTGGTCGCGATCGCTGGTCAGGCCTTGAATGTCGCGATCGACGCCAATGAAAAGGTGCAATTGGCAACGCTGACCGACAAGGACGTCACGATCCGGGTCACCTTGAAGGATATTACTTCTGCCGATTTCGACAAGATACCGGCGAGCATTCCGATCGGCGAAGCGGCTGCGCGCGAGCAGATCGCGGCCCTGTCTCGGTACAGTTTGTCGCCCTCCGCCTATGCGGCATGGCGCGAGAACCTCATCAAGGTCGCGAAGCGCGGCACGATCCGGATTGACGAGGTGCGATTGGCAGGGTTCATCACCACCAACCCCAAGATAATGAGAACGTTCATTCGCACCGCGCCCGGCGATATCTTCGATCCGAATAAGTCCGACCAGGATGCGGATCGTCTCGTGGCCCGCGGCGATTTCACGACCGTGAGCTATGAGCTGACCAACGAAAATGGCCGCAACATCTTGACTTATGTTGCAAAAGAAAAGGATTACGGGCCGAACTATCTGTTGTTTGACGGCAATCTAAGCACCGACTTCAAGGGCAATACCGGCTGGGGTTTACGCATCGACTACAACATGCGCTGGCTCAATTCCCTGGGCGGCGAATTCCGTACTGATTTTCAGTTGGGCCGTCCCAACGTTCTCGCCGCGGAGTTCTATCAACCGCTGGACATCCATCAGCGGTTCTTCGTGGCGCCCTCGGTGCTGGCCTACCAACAGCTTCTGTATCTATATCAAGGCGACACCATCGTCGCGCAACTCGACAGTCGACGCTACGGCGGCGAGTTCGACGCCGGAGTGGCGCTCGCTTCCTGGGGCGAATTCCGGCTCGGATTGCTGCGCGCCAGCGCCAACGGCCGGCTCAACGTGGCGAATCCGGAGGTTCCCGACCCCGGCAACAGTGAGCTGGGGGGCGCCGTCACCAAATTCACTTTCGATACTCAGGATTTGCGCCTGTTTCCGACCTCCGGCAGTTATGGGAGCTTGCGCGGCTATTACTCCACCACGAGCCTGGGTGCGACGCAGGATTACGAGACCGGCGCGATCAACTGGTCGAGCACCTTTTCCTTGGGGCGCAACGTCTGGACCATTATTGCGCGCGGCGGCTCGGATTTCGGCAGCCATGCGCCGTACTACGATCAGTTCACCGAGGGCGGGCTGTTCAATTTTTCGGGGTACCAGATCAACGAACTCATCGGCCGGGAATATGTCTTCGGCGCCGTGCAATTTCGCCGCGCGGTCGCGTACCTGTCTGAATCGCTGGGTACCGCGGTGTATGTCGGCGCCACGGTGGAAGCGGGCAACGTCTATGAGCGACTGGATGGAACGCGGTCGACCGGCGCGCTTCTGGGAGGCTCGCTATATCTGGGCGTGCGCTCCAAGTTGGGCCCGGTGTACTTCGCTTACGGCCAATCGGAAGGCGGCAGGCGCGCGCTCTATCTTTATCTCGGTTCGGCGATCGATGCCGCGGGCCAGTTCCACTAGACAGTTTTACGGTTGCGCGGCGAGGATGCGCCCGGCGCGGATGCGCTGCGAGAAATCCTCGGCCTTATCGGCCGCCTGCGCCAGCGGATTGATGATGCTGCGTTTCTGTAGCTCATCGAACGGGATGCTGGTGTCGAGCCTGCCGCCTTCGTAAAGATATTCGGGGAAGTAGCCGCTCAGCAGGATCTTCCAGGAGTAGGGTAGATGGCCGGGAGCAACGCGCCCGTGCAGCCAGACATTGCTGGTGCAGTTGGTGGTGAGCGTGTTGTAGAAGGCCGGATGCTCCTTGAGCGAGTTGATTTCGCGCAGGTAGTCCAGCAAAAACGCCCGGCCGTTGGCGATGGAGCCATGTACCCGGTACAGGTGCACCTCCTCGGGCGGATCCTTGCGGTAATTGGTGCGCAGTCGCACGATGTCGCGTTCGTCGCCGACCGCGTAGTACAGCTCATACTGACGGAAGAAACCCTTGATGGTGGAGTAGCCTTCGCCGCGCTCGTTGCGCGCTTCGATGGAAATGGCCAAGTGATTGCCGTCGGCGAATCCAAAGCTCACGAACACATGGGCAATCGCGGGGCCCATCCAATACACGGCAAAGAGATCCACCGAGTTCAGCTGCTGCAAGTCGTAGGTGCGATCGTAGTATGCGGGCGTGAAATCGGTTTCGGTTCGATAATCGAAGTTGCGGATGTTATGGACCGTAACGCGGTCGCCCTCGAAGGTCGCATAGGGCAGCACGGCGCTTTCCGTCACCCAGACGTGATCGTTGGAAGCCTGGATCCGGCTCCAGAATGCGAGCACCAGGCAGAAAAGGGCCAGTTGCGTCAGCACCGCGCGCCGACGCCAGCGGCGCATCGTGAAGCCGAACAGCGCAATCAGCGAGGCAACCCCATAAGCCGTGGCCAAAACGTTGCGCAGGGCTGGGCTGGCGTGATCGAAGTATAGGAGCGCCAGCACGCCCCATCCGGCCAAACCCAGCAGGATCAGGCCCAGCAGCAATAAACCGGCCCAGGCCGCCGTCCGCTTCAATGGTGTTGGCATCGTAATGGGCTCTTATAGCCCAAGCGCCGGAAGCCAGCTATTAGTCCAAAGGGCCAATAGACGCGCAATCCGGCCGCGGTACAGTACCCTGCGGTGTAAAGTAGCTGATACACAGAGAACAGGGGTAGGGCGCACTGACGGAGGGAGAGAGTATGCGATTCGGACTGAATTTCTCGCTGCTTTGTTTTGGGGCAATCGGCGTCGCGGCGGCCAACTTGAGCGGCGCGCAGACCATCGTCACGAGCGATACGCCAAGTGCGCAGCTGCTCAACGAAACCTTCCAAATCGATGTTGGAATGTTCGTCTTGAGCCAGAGCACAAAGGCGAGCCTGCAAGGACAAGGTACCAACAACCCGCAAGTCAACTTCAACCAAGCCTTCGGCGCCGGCTACAACACGGAGCGCTTTCGCGTCGACGGTCTGTGGCGCATCACCGAGCGCCAACACGTCGAGTTCATGTATTTCACCAACGGCATCTCGCGTAGCCGGACTATTCCTGCGGACGACCCCGTCGAGTGGGGCAACTACGCATTCAGCGGCGATGTGACCGCCAAGAGCCGATTGAGCGTCTATGAACTCGGGTATGAATATGCGTTCATGAAGACCCCCACGTTCGAATGGGGCGCGGGCGCCGGTATCCACTACACCAAGGTCAAGCTCGAGCTCGACGGCAACGCGACCGTGACCAATCCGGATGGCACGACCACCGCGCTCATGGGTACGGCCAAGACCGCTTCCGTGCCCGCACCCTTGCCCGTGCTCGGCACGCGCGCCGGATGGGCCTTCGCCGACAACTGGGTGCTGGACGGCCAGGTACAGCTGCTCGGCTTCAGCTACGACCAGTTTCACGGCCACTGGTGGGACGTCAAGGCGGGTGTGACCTATCTGTTCACTCAGCACATCGGCGTGGGTGCGGCCTACGACAGCTTTACGACGCAACTGAGTATCGAGCAATCGAATTTCAACGGGCGCCTGAATCTTGGCTATAGAGGCGGAATGCTGTTCATCAGAGGTGCCTTTTAACGACGGCGTCGATTTGAGACGATTCCAGGGCAACGCAGCCGGGCGCCGCCGCGTACTGCAGGGGGCAGGCGCGGCCCTGCTGTTGGGTGCGCTCGATGGTTGCGTCAGTTCCGTCGTTCAGGAGCGCTCCCCGAACCCGGCGCTGCAGCTGGCGCCTATTCGCGCGAGCACCGATCGCATCACCCGCATTACCGTGTGCACACGCCCATTTCGCGCAGCGGGGCCGCGGCTGGACGTCGAGACCGTCGGATCCAAAACCATCGTTCACAACTATGGTCACGGCGGCAGCGGCTGGTCCCTGTCGTGGGGCTCGAGCAGCATTGCTGCGGCCAAGGCGCTGGCCACCGGTGAGCGCGATGTGGCGGTCATCGGCTGCGGCGCACTGGGACTGACCTCGGCATTGCTGCTGCAACGCGCCGGGGTCCGGGTCACGATCTACGCCAAGGAATTGCCGCCCAATGTACGCTCTTCGTTGGCCACCGGCCTGTGGACTCCGGATTCAAGAATCTGCCTGCAACAAAATGCGACTCCGGCGTTCAAGCAATTGTGGGAACAGATGGCGCGCACCTCGTATCAGACTTATCAGAATTTTTTGGGGCTGCCCGGCACGCCGGTTGAGTTCATCGACAACTACTTTGTTGCCGATGATGCTTCCGCTCCCCGCCGCGGCGAGCCGGAGGGGGACGCCGATAACCGGCCGCCCTTCGCGGAACTGCAGCGGGAGGTCATCGGCGATCTGGTGCCACGAAGTACCGACCTCCCCCCGGGAAGCCATTCGCTGGGACAACGGTACTTGAGGCGCAATACTCTGATGATGTTCAACCTCGCGTCCTATTCGCGCTTGCTGGTCGGCGACTTCCACGCGAATGGCGGCAAGATCGAGATCGCCGAGTTCCATTCCCCGGATGATTTCGTCAAGCTGCGCGAAAAGGTGTTGATCAACGCCACCGGATACGGAGCGCGCGCCCTATTCGGCGATCTATCGGTGACCCCGGTACGCGGCCAATTGGCTCGAGTCATTCCGCAGGCGGAGGTCCGCTACGGGCTTTTCTATAATAATGTATCGTTCGTGCCCAGGCGCGACGGCTTCGTGTTCCAGGCGGTCGGAGACAATGACTACTACGGCTACAACGACGATACCTCGGTACCGGATCGAGCCGAGGCCGAGCGCGCGGTCAACACCATCGCGGACCTGTTCAATCGGAACTGATCCGGCCGGCCGTTTTTAACCCGGCAGTCTTTAATTCAACAGGAAAATCAATGGCGCTTACCATTAGCGGCTTATCCAAGACCTATCCCAATGGCGTTTGCGCGCTCAAAAACCTTTCGCTGTCGGTCGGCAACAACATGTTCGGCCTTTTGGGACCCAACGGAGCGGGCAAGAGCTCGCTGATGCGCACGATTGCCACGCTGCAGGATCCGGATGCCGGCAGCATCGACTTGGACGGAATCAATGTGCTGACGCAGAAAGATGCGGTGCGCAGGATATTGGGCTACTTGCCTCAGGAATTCGGCGTTTATCCCAAGATGTCCGCAGTCGACATGTTGAATCATCTGGCCATTTTGAAGGGGGTCGTTGCCGCCGGCGAGCGCAAGGAAATGGTGGAAGCGTTGCTTCAGCAGACCAACCTGTGGGAAGCGCGCAAGAAGGCATTGTCGACTTATTCGGGCGGAATGAAGCAGCGCTTCGGAATTGCGCAGGCGTTGCTCGCCAACCCGCGCTTGATCATCGTCGATGAGCCCACCGCCGGCCTCGATCCCGCCGAACGCAATCGTTTTCTCAATTTGTTGTCGGCGATTGGGCGCGACGTCACCGTCATTCTCTCCACGCATATCGTGGATGATGTACGCGAGCTGTGTTCGCGCATGGCCATCATCGCTTCCGGCGAGGTGTTGCTCGAGGGCGCGCCCAACGATGCGCTGCAGGCCATCGACGGACAAATTTGGTCACGCGTGGTCGCGACCGACGGTGAGTTGCAGGCCTTGGAGAAAGAACTGCACATCGTCAGCACCCATCTGGTGGGCGGGCAGCACGAGATCCGGGTCTTTTCGCCGGCTTCTCCCGGGCCGGGCTTTCGCGCCAGCGCTTCCGGTCTCGAGGATGTCTATTTCCTGCAATTGTCGCGCCACGCCAAGCACTAGACGGAACCGACATGCGAATGTTCTGGGAATTCTTCGTGTTCGAGATGCGCTTTCGCCTGAAGAGCATATCGACCTATGTGTATTTCTTGCTATGGCTGACGTATTCGTTTCTGAACGTGGCTTCGGAGAGCTTTGGGCCCATCGCAAGCGGTAATGGGAAGGTGCTTCTGAACGGGCCTTACGCCATCACGTTCAATGATCTGTACGCCTGCCTTTTCGGACTCATCATCATCGCGGCGATATTCGGCACGGCCATGCTGCGCGATTTTCAGCGCGATACTTACCAGATCCTCTTTACCAAGCCCATCTCGAAATTCGCTTATCTCGGCGGCCGCTGGACCGGATCATTCGTCATCACTGTGCTGATATTTTCAGGCCTGATGATCGGCACCTTCCTGGGAACGTTCGCGCCGTGGGCTGATCACGCCCGTATCGGGCCCAATCATTTATGGTGGTACGTGCAGCCCTTTCTTTCGGTGGTGGTGGTTCAGATATTCTTCACCGGCTCGCTGTTCTTCGTGGTCGCGGCGCTCACGCGCAAGATATTCATCGTCTACCTGCAGGGCGTGGCGCTCTTCATGCTGTACGTCATCGGCTTGACGATATTCTCGGCAAATCGCACGTTGGAACATTTCTGGACGGGCATTTTGGACCCAGTAGGATTGCAGCTCAGCGACACCATCGCCAAGTACTGGAGCGTGGCGGAAAAGAACAGCCGGCTTTTTCCATGGGATTTCTCCGGCTACTCGCCGGGAGTTTTTCTGTTCAATCGACTCCTGTGGGTGACGGTTGGAGCGATCGCGCTGGTGCTGGTCTGGGCGCTGTTCCCGATGTCGGTGGAGGCGCTGACGGCGCGCGCCCAGGGCAGGCGGGCGGCAAAAGCGCGGGGTCAAGAAGAGGATGAACCGCAACGGCAGCGTTCCTTCGTTGCCGTGAAATTTCCCAGGATTCATCAGGTTTTTGGACTCGGAACCTCGCTGCGCCAATACCTGGCGCTGACACGCCTCCGAATCAACCTGATTCTGCGCGAGGTGCCTTTCTGGGCGATCGTGGGATTGCTCATCGTGTTCGCCGTGAACAATGGCCACTTTGCCGGGCATTTGAACGGCGTGAATGTCTGGCCGGTGACCTACCTGATGGCGGGAGCGGTGGAGGGCTCGGCGACGCTTTTCTATTTGATCGTGGCGGCCCTCTATGGCGCGGAACTGATCTGGCGCGAACGCGACACGCGATTCGATGGTATCCATGACGCGTTGCCGATCGGAGAGGCGAGTGATTGGCTTTCAAAGCTCACGGCGATCGCATTCGTCGAGGGCATCCTGTTCGCCGTGGCCATCCTGATCGGCATGCTGATGCAGACCATCGACGGTTATTACCACTACGAGGTATTGCAGTACATCAAAGAGTTCTACTTCATTACGTTTCCGAATTTCATGGGACTGGCGATGTTCGCCATGTTCGTGCAGACATTGGTTTCGAACAAATTCGTCGGCCACGGCATCGTCATCGGCACATTCTTGCTGCAGACCCTGCTGTTCGGATTCGGGTGGGAGAACACGCTATATCTTCCCGGTGCGGTGCCGGCCTACACCTATTCGGACATGAACGGCTATGGACACTTCGTGCCCTCCATCGTGTGGTCCCTGACTTATTGGTGTTCGATATTCGCGCTTCTCGGCGTCATCAGCATGGCCTTGGCGCGCCGCGGCGCGGAAGACTCGCTGCGCGCCCGTGCCCGTCTTGCCGGCGCGCGCATGCCCGCGTATGCGGCGGCGGCGGGGATCTTTTTTGTTCTCGCGGGAGGAGCGGGTACTTGGTATTTTTATAACGCGCACGTGTTGAACGAGTTTCTCTCGGCGGACGATCAGCGCCATCGGCTGGCCGACTACGAACGGCAATTCAAGAAATACGAGCGCCTGGTACAGCCGAAAGTCACGGCGGTGGACACGGTCATCAATATTTTCCCGGAAACCCGATCTTTCTCGGGAACCGGTCGATTTACACTGCAGAACAAGAGCACCCAGCCGATCAACGAAGTCCACCTGACAGATCAACAGGAGACCGTGTCGCAGGTGCAATTCGACCGCCCCTTCCATAAGGTGAGCAGTTCCGCGCGCGACCTGTATTCGATCTATGCGCTGGACAGTGCGCTTCAGCCCGGTGAGGTTCTGATTCTGACCTTCGCGGTCGGCCACACGACGCGGGGCTTTCGCGACGGCCATGAGCCCGCCCAGTACGCCTACAACGGCACCTTCTTCGATCAGGACTTCTTTCCCGGCATCGGTTACGACCCAGCCATTGAAATTGACGATCCGCGGCGCCGTCGCGAGGAGCATTTGGGCGAACTCGAGAACATGGCGCATCGCGGGGATCCGGTGCAGTCGCGCGTGAATCTGTTCACGGCCAATTCGGATTGGATCACCTATCACAGCATTGTCAGCACCTCGCCGGACCAAATCGCCATCGCTCCAGGTTATCTGCAGCGCTCGTGGCAGAAGGACGGCCGGGCGTTCTTTGAATACGACATGGGAGCCACCCATGTTCTGGATTTCTTCGCCTACCTGTCGGCGCGCTATACCGTGCGCAAGGATGTGTATGCCGGCACCTATGGGCCGGTGAACCTCGAGGTCTATTACGATCCGCTGAACGCATTCAACATCGACGCCATGCTCGAGGCGTCGCGCGCCGGACTCGATTACTACCAGAAGAATTTCAGCGAGTATCAGTTCAAGCAGTACCGCATCATGGAGTTTCCGCGCTACCGAACCTTTGCGCAGTCCTTTCCGAACACCGTGCCGTTTTCCGAGGGAATCGGCTTCATCACCCGGGTGCTCAAACCCACGGACGTCGATCTCACCTTGTTCGTCACCGCTCACGAGCTCGGCCATCAGTGGTGGGCACATCAGCTCGTCGGCGGCCGGGTGGAGGGCTCGAACATGCTCTCCGAAACCCTGGCACAGTACTCGGCGTACATGGTCATGCAGCAAAAGCACGGCAAGGACTACATGCATCGCGTGCTGCATTACTTCCTCGATCGCTATCTTCGCGGCCGGTCGGCCGAAGTGCGCGGCGAGCGGCCCCTGGCCCTGGTTCAGCGCGAGGATTACGTTTGGTATTCGAAGGGCGGCCAGATCATGTACACCCTCGCCGACTATGTGGGCGAGGACAAGATCAATCTGGCACTGCATAATTTCTTGATGCAATACCGCTACGCGAACGCGCACAACCAGGTGGATGCGGCTCAACGCGACGCCGATCCTAAGCCCAATGAACCTTATCCGGACACGCGGATGCTGGTCGCGGCATTGCGCGAACAAACGCCGCCCGACTACCAATATCTCATCGATGACGGATTCGATCGCATCGTGCTCTACGACAACAAGACGGTTTCCGCCACCTCCCGCAAAACTCCCGACGGCAAATACTCGGTGACGTTGGAAGTCGAGGCGCACAAGGTCCAGGCCGACGCCAACGGCATCGAAACGCCGCTGCCGCTGGCGGACTACATCGAAATAGGCGTCTTTAGCGGCGCGAAGGATGCGGAAAAGCCCCTGTACCTGCGCCGCGAGAAAATGACCGGTGAGCATCAAACCTTCACCATTGTCGTCGATCAGCGGCCCACACGTGCGGGAATCGACCCCTATAACAAGCTGATCGACCGCAACGCCGACGACAACTGGATGGATATTACCGAGCTATAGAGCGGCGCTTGTAAACCTTTGAGGGCCCGCCTGCCTCCAAGGCGTATGATTCAGGCTCTTCATAGGGTACTTGCCATGGATGCCGGCGTTGAGCCGACGGACACCATCGCCGCCGCCGCCGCCGGGGACGTGGCCGCTTTCGAGCGGCTTTACAGGCAATTCTCGCCGCGGGTTTATGGACTGTGTCTGCGGCTCACCGGACAGCGCGAGGCCGCGGAGGACTGCACGCAGGAGTCCTTCGTCGCGGCATGGCGGGCCCTGTCGCGCTTCGAGCGCCGCAGCCGATTCTCAACCTGGCTGCACCGCATTGCCGTGCACTGTGTTCTGTCCCGGCGCAAAGGCTTGCGAGTCGCATACGAGGTTGCGGAACCCCTGTCGGGAATGCCGGACCGGGCCGACCCTGCCGGCGGCTCGCCGCCCCTGGACGTCGAACGCGCCATCGCCGCATTGCCTGAGGGCGCCCGGCATGTGCTGGTGTTGGTAGGAATTTATGGCTACAGCCATGCTGAGGCAGCCGGCGTTCTAAAAATTGCCGAGGGCACCTGCAAGGCGCAGCTACACCGGGCGCGCGGTCTTTTGAGCGCCGCGCTTGGATTGGAGGAAGCATGAACGACCGGCCGCAACAATCCCTTGATCACTTGCTCGCACAGTTGCCGAAAGAGGTACAGCCTCCAGGCGCCTTGTGGCCGGGTATCGCGGCTCGCCTTGGCGCGCATCGTCAGAGGCCGCCGATGGCCCTGGCGGCCGGCATACTGCTGGCCGCTGCGTGTCTTGCGAGCCTGATCACGTGGGGAGTCCTGCAACGGCCATCCATTCCGCCGGTCATTCAGTCAGCCGGCGCCAGAGCTTCCTTCGAGGAACTCAAGGATCCGAAGTACGTTTTGGCGCGGGATATGGAAAAGAGGACCTTCGAGGAGCGCCTGGCGCTTCTTGATCCGGCCACGCGCGCCAAGATCGAATCCAGTTTGGCGGTCATCCAGCAGGCGCACGAGGATATACGCAAGGCGCTGGCGGCGGATCCGGGAAGTCCGGTGCTGGAAGAGCTTTGGGAGAGCACCTGGCACGATGAATTCGACCTGTACGACCACGTCGTTCAGGCCACCCAACCTACCATGACGAGGATTTGACGATGCTACGAACAAAATACAATTGGGTCCGCGCGCTGCTGCTGCTGTCGCCTTGTGCGCTGGCGAATGCCGCGACAACGGTCGACCAGCATCGGCCGGCCAATCCGCAGGGAGCGGTCGAAATCTCCAATGTGGCGGGCACCGTGGACGTGCAGGGCTGGGAGAAGTCCGAGGTCGCGATTACCGGGACCATCGGCAAGGATGTCGAGCGCGTCGATGTGACGGGCGATGGCAATCGGACTTCCATCCGCGTCGTGCTGCCGTCCGGGCTCAATTGGGGATCGAGAACCGATAGCGAGGCGCATCTGGTCGTTCATGTACCGGCCGGCAGCTCGGTGTCCACCTCGCTGGTGAGCGCCGATTTGAAGATCTCAGGGGTGCAGGGCGATGCCAAGCTGCAAACGGTCAGCGGCAATGTGAGCGGCGAAGTCGGCGGCGACCTGCGTGCCAGCGTCGTCAGCGGCGACATCAAACTCACGGCGAATTCCGCCAAGATGATCGAGATTAAGGCCATCAGCGGCAACATCGTGCTGACCGGCGGCAATGCCGAAACGGAAGTAACCACCGTGAGCGGCGATGCCACGGTGACTCTCGGCACTGTGTCGCGGGCGCGATTCAAGGCGATATCCGGGACACTGAAGGCGAATCTAGCGCTAGGGCCCGACGCGCAATTCGATTCCGAAAGCGTGAGCGGCGATGTCCGCGTGGACTTTGCGAGCGAACCGTCTGCGGATTTCGATCTTCAGACCTTCAGCGGCGGCATTGACAATTGCTTCGGGCCGAAGCCCACGGAGCCACGGCACGGGCCCGGCCAGAGATTGACGTTCAAGACCGGCGATACGCATGCCCGAGTGCACATCTCCACCAAGAGCGGCGACGTGAGGATGTGCGCCAAGGGCGATCACCGCTAGATCATGGGATCGCCACTGCTCCAGCCGCCGCCGAGTGCCTTGATCAGAAGGACGCTGGCATTCATGCGTCGAAGCTGGATGGTGACATCGGCAAGCTGAGCCTGCAGCGCAGTGTTCTCGCTGGTCACCACCTCCAGGTAGGTCACCAACCCAGCCTTGTAGCGGTATTGCGCTTGGCGCAGCGCCGTGGCGGTAGCCTTTACGGCCGCCGCCTCGCTCACGCTCTCTTGTTCGAGTTGCTTGAGCGCGACCAGGTTGTCCTCGACCTCCTGGTAGGCGGTCAGCACCGTAGTGCGGTAGTCCGCCACTTGCTCATCGTATATGGCGTGCGCCTGCGCGCTTTGTGCGCGGTGACGGCCGGCATCGAATACCGTGAGAACGCCGGCGGGGCCCACCGACCACATGCGACTGGGCGCGTTCAGCCAAGTCGACGCGCTGGTGCTGTCGAATCCGGCGGAGGCATTCAGGCTGAAAACCGGAAAGTAGGCTGCGCGTGCCACCCCGATCTGCGCATTGGCGGACGCGGCTCTGCGCTCCGCGGCCGCGACGTCCGGGCGCCGTTCCAGCAGGGTGGAAGGCAAACCGGGGTCGACGGCGGGCGGCGCCAGCGGCACAACCAGCGGATTCGACTCCAAATGGAAGGCCGACGGGTTTTTGCCGATCAGCACGGCGATCGCATGCTCGCTCTGCGAGCGCTGCAGGCGGATATCCGCTGCTTGCGTGCGCGCGGTCTCGAGTTGCGCCTGAGCTTGAGCGACATCGGTCAACGCCGCGGCACCGCCGCTGTACAGATTCTGGGTGAGCTTGAGCGCTTGCGCGTAATCCTCCACGGTCTTGTCGAGCAACACCTGCTCTGTGTCCTCGGAGCGCAGGGTGAAATAGTCCTCGGCCAACTCGGCATGAATTGCCAGATTCAGCGTCGCGAGATCGGCGGCGCTTGCCTGCTGGCTCGCCTTCGCCGACGCCACGGCGTTGCGAACCCGGCCCCACACATCGATCTCATAGGACAGATCCGCCTCGAGATCAAAGTTGTTGCCCGTGGCTTCCGCGCCTACCGGGAATTTCGGCGAGTTGATGGAGGTGCGTGATCGAACCGCGGAGGAGCCGACGGTCAATGTGGGGAAGAGGCTCGAACGCGCGATGCGCGTGGCCGCGCGCGCCTGCAGCAGTCGCGCATAGGCCGCTTGCAAATCCTGGTTGGCATCGCCGACCTTGGCCTCGAGCTCATCCAGCGCCGCGTCGTGGAACAGCTCCCACCAGGCCCCGCGCAGCTGCGTGTCGGCAGGCTCCGCCGATTTCCAATCAGCGGATTCCTTGTAGACGTTCGCGGCCGGCACGCTGTCCGGCGTTTTATACGCCGGCGCGAAAGAACAGGCATTCAGCCCGATCGCGAATACCCCGATTGCGATCAGCCGGCTCGTCACGAAGCCTTATCCGCAATGCGCACTTCAACCCCGTCGGTGATGGAATCCGGGGGATTCAATACCACCGCGTCATTTGGCGCAAGGCCCGACAGCACCTCGATGGTGTTGCCGAAGTCGCGGCCCTGCACGATATTCTTGAGCCTGACATGATGCTCGCCGTCCACCGTGGCGACCTGCAGTCCGGCGGCGCGGAACAGCACGGTATTCGCGGGCAAACGCAGGCTCTCGATGCTGGCAGGCAGCTTGAAATGGACCTCGGCGTAGGCGCCGGGAAATATTTCGCCCTTGGCGTTGTCCAGTTCAAGTTCAACCTGCAGCGTGCGCAGCGTCGGGTCGAGTGCATTGGAGGTGCGCACGGTCTTGGCTGCATACGGCTTGCTCGGCCTCTCTGCGAAACGCAATTCCGCATCGAGTCCCGGTGTGGCCGCTGAGGCAAAGGTTTCGGGCACGCGTACGTAGACGCGTAACTTATGCGTATCGGCGATGCGAAACAGCTCGGTGCCCGCGCTTTGTCCGGCATTGATCAATGCGCCGATATCGGTGTTGCGGGCCGTGATGACGCCGCTGAAGGGCGCGACCACGCGCTTGAAGGATTCCAGTTCCCGTAACCGCGCGAAGTTGGCGGCTGCGGAATCCGCCAGCGCCTTCTTGGCGGCCGCATCGCCGGCCTTCTCATCGGCGTCCTGCTTGGAGACCGACTCGGTGGCCAGCAATCCCTGCCAGCGCGAGTTGGTGCTGAGCGAAAGCGCCTCATTCGCGCGTGCCGTGGCAAGATCCGCTTGCGCCTGGGCGAGTTGCTGATCCACCTCCGGAGTCTCGATCTCGCCGAGCACCTGGCCCTTGGTGACCCGCGTCCCAATGTCGGTGAACCAGGACTTAAGATATCCGCTGGTGCGCGCGTAGATGGGCGCCTCGATATAAGCCTGCACGGCGCCGGGCAGGACCAGTTCCTCGCCCGCGGCGCTGGGCTCCGCCTTCACCGTGGTGACTGTCAGCACCGCAGCGGTCGCGGCTTCCTTGCGCAGCGCGGATCGCGCGAGCACGCGGCTGACTTCGCCCCAGACGCCCAGGACCAACGCAACCACCAGCAGAATCAGCGCATAGCGCCTAAATTTCTTGTCAGGCATGGGAGCTCTCCGCGTCAGGAAGCGGATGCACCAGGCTGCGTCCGTGAATGATTGAGAATACCGTCGGTACGAAGAACAGCGTCGCGACCGTTGCAAAAATGAGGCCGCCAATGACCGCGCGCCCCAAGGGAGCATTTTGCTCTCCGCCGTCTCCCAAGCCCAGTGCCATTGGAATCATGCCGATGATCATGGCCATGGCCGTCATGAGTACCGGCCGCAGGCGCGTGAAACCCGCGGCCAGCGCCGCCTCGACGGCCGTATCGCCGGCGTTCATGCGTTCGCGCGCGAAGCTGATTACCAGAACGCTGTTAGCGGTGGCCACGCCCATGCACATGATCGCACCGGTGAGCGCGGGCACGCTCACCGTGGTATGAGTCAGGAACAGCATCCACACAATCCCCGCCAGGGCGGCCGGCAGCGCTGTAATGATGATGAAGGGGTCGAGCAGGGACTGGAAATTCACGACCAGCAGCATGTAGACCAGGATGATCGCGCCGATCAGGCCGATGAGCAGGCCGTTGAATGAGGCCTTCATGGTCTGCACCTGGCCCCGTACCACGACGCTCGACCCTTTGGGCAGGTCCTTTTTGACGCCCGCGATGGTCTTGTTGATTTCGGCGGCCACGAAACCCAAGTCGGCCGCGTCGACCGAGCCGTAAATATCGATGGCGGGAGTGGCGTTGTAATGGCTCACCACCGCGGGGGCCACGCTGCGATGAACTGCCGCAAGATTCGAGAGAATCTGCGACGAACCGGCGATACCGCCGCTCAACGGCGTATTGCCCAGGTCATTGAGACTTTGCATGCGGTATTGCGGCGTTTGGGTGACGACCTGATACTGCGTGCCGCTTTTGGGATCGACCCAGAAGGACGGCGCGGTCTGAAAGCTGCCGGAAAGAGATACGAGCATGTTGCTGGCCACGGTCTGTTGGGTGAGACCCACCAGTTGCGCTTTGGTGCGGTCCACGTCCACATTGAACTGCGGGTAGTCGCCCGATTGGTGTACGTGCAGGTCGACTGCGCCCGGAATGGAACGCAACTTTTGCAATAGCGTGTCCGCAAATTCCCGGTTGGCCGCAATGTTGAAGCCCACGATTTGCACGTCGATCGGCGAGGGCAGGCCGAAGTTCAATATCTGACCGATCATATCCGCCGGCAGAAAAGAGAATTGCGTTGATGGATATGTCGTGGCAAGCGTTCTGCGCAGCTCGCGCGTGAAATTCACGGTGGGCTGGTGGTGCTCGGCGAGGTTGATATAGATGTCGGCGTCTCCCGGTCCGACCGGCGCCGAGGTGCTGTAGGCAAGATTGATGCCGCTGTACGGCAGCCCGATATTGTCGACGATGCTGCCGATTTGTTTGGCCGGGATGACGCCGCGGATGGTGGCTTCCACCCGGTCGCACAGGGCGGCGGTTTCCTCGATGCGCGTTCCGGTGCGCGCGCGCATATGCAGCTTGATCTGGCCGCCATCGACCGATGGGAAGAAGTCCTGGCCAAGGCCCGGCAAGATCCCGAAGAAAGGGAATGCCAGCAAGGCGCTCGCGGCCACGGCGCTCAAGAAAAGCGCAGCGAAGCGCGGGCCGCCGCGCAATGCGGCTTGCAGCAACGTGTGATAAGCCTCGCGCAAGCGCTCGAAGCCCCGCTCGAATCGCTCCTGAAAGCGACCGAGGGGCCCAAGTTTCCGAATTTTGCGCGAGTCATGCGCCTTGAGCCAGAACTTCGCGAGCGTCGGCACCAGGGTCCGCGACAGGACATAGGAGGCCAGCATGGCGAACACCACGGCCTCCGCCAGCGGTATGAACAGAAATTTGGCGATTCCGGCAAGCAAGAACATCGGCACGAACACGATGCAAATCGACAGTGTCGATACCAGCGCGGGCAAGGCGATCTGGTGGGCGCCGTCGAGAATCGCCGTTTCCACATCCTTGCCTTGTTCGAGATGGTAGTTGATGTTCTCGATGGTCACGGTCGCGTCATCCACCAGGATTCCCACGGCCAACGCCAGACCGCCCAACGTCATGATGTTGATGGTTTCGCCCAGCGCGGAAAGGCAGCAGATCGACGCCAAGATCGACAAAGGAATGGAGATCGTGATGATCAGGGTGCTGCGCCAGCTGCCCAAGAACAGCAAGATCAACAAGCCGGTGAGCGCACCGGCTATGACCGCCTCGCGGATGACGCCCGAGATGGCCGCGCGTACAAACACGGATTGATCGCTGAGCGCCTCGATCTTGAGTTCCGCGGGCAAACTGGCGCGGATCTGCGGCAACTTTGCGTTGATGCCGTTGATGATGTCGATCGTGGAGGCCTTGCCGGTCTTCAAGACGTTCATCAATACCGCCCGCTGTCCTTCCAGACGGACGATGTTGGTCTGCGGCGAGTAGCCATCGCGGACGTGCCCCACATCACGGATGTAGGTCACCGTTCCGTTGCGCGCGCGCAGCGGCAGATCGTTCAACTCGTCAATCTTGAGCGGGCTGGCGTTGAGCTTGATGAAGTACTCGAGAGGCCCGATTTTTTCCGTACCGGCGGGGAGGATCAGATTCTGTGCGCCGATGGCCGTCACCACATCATCGGCCGAAAGCCCGTTTGCCCGCAGCGCCTGAGGGTCCAAATCGACTTGCACTTGACGCTGTTTTCCGCCGAAAGGGAAGGGGATGGATGCGCCGGCCACCGTGGCTAGTTGCGTGCGCAGTATGGTATTGGCGAGATCGTAAATCTGCGCTTCGGGCAGCGTCGAACTGGTCAGAGCGAGTTGCAAGATAGGCACGGTGGATGCGCTATACGACAAGACGAACGGCGGTGTGGTACCCGGCGGTGTGAATCCAAGCTGCACCTGCGAGACGGCCGTGATCTGCGATAGTGACAAGTCTTGATCGGCGCCGGGTTGAAAGAAGTACTTGACCACGGAAGTGCCGACCACCGATTGCGACTCGGTGTGTTCCACGTCGTTGACCGTGGTTTGCGCGACCCGCTCCGAGAATAGAACGATGCGATTCGCGATTTCCTCGGGAAGAATGCCGTTGTAGCGCCAGATGACGGCGGCGATGGGGATCTTGATGTTGGGAAAAATGTCGGTGGCGGTATTGAGCAGCGCATAGGCGCCCATCAGCACAATCAACACGGCCAACATGAAGAAGGTATAGGGACGCTGCAGCGCTACTCTAACAATCCACACGGCATGCTCCGTTGCAGGCGGGGATATTCAGGCGGCAAAACGCGGGGCACCGTTTCGTGCCGTGCGTCAACGCTCGGTATGGCGAGGATAGGGGCATATGCCCTTAGTTCACGATCAATGTAAGTGATATATCTCGGCCAGTCAACGCCGTCGAGCCGGCAAATGAGGGCGCGTTGCCCGCATTGTCAAGCAACCGTCACATTGAGTTCGTCATTGCCCGCGATATCGAGCAGCACGGCACGCAGTCTCGCCGCGTCCCGCCTGCCGAAAACGATCTCGAAGCGTTCCTCCGCACTGCGCCACAGGCGGCGCGCGCGCCGCAGCGTGGACCTGCCTTTTTCGGTCAAGACCACATAGCGCTTGCGGCGGTCATCCGCGGCAAGCTGCAGCGACAGCAAGTCATCGCGTTGCAAGGGCCGCAAATTGTGTCCCAATGTGGACCGGTCCATGACCATGGCCGTGGCCAACTCGCACATGGTGACCGGACCTTCGAGACTGCTCCGATCCACTTCGGCGAGTATCGAGAATTGCGTGGATTTGATCCCCACCGGTGCGAGCGCTGAATCGTAGAACTGCGAAATTCGCCTTGATGCCTTGCGCAGGCTTCCGCAGGTACAGGCGCCGTGCGAATGCGATGATGGCATGACCTTCGGCTTTTTATCGGCGTGAGCGGAGCGCATGGTTCATTATAGGACGGTCGGACTGGGTGTATCGGTAGGGGAAGTGCGCAGCCAGAGCGCGAGAAGCATCTAGACCTGAATTTAGATTGTTATATAATAAACACTTAAAGATCTTAATTAATCTAATTTATAACTATGTTTCCCCGTGTCGATGCTGCCTCGATCGCCATCGCCGGCTCGCCGCTGCGTTTTCCGGTGCGGCGTATTTATTGCGTGGGCCGTAATTACGCTGAGCACGCGCGTGAGATGGGTCATGATCCGGCCCGAGAGTCGCCATTTTTCTTTTGCAAGCCGGCTGATGCCGTCGTTGCGAACGGCCGGCGGCTGCCGTTTCCAACGCTAACCAGCGAGCTGCACCATGAGGTGGAGTTGGTGGTGGCGCTGGCCGGGGGCGGCAGCAATATTTCGGTGAGCGCCGCTTCGGAGAAGATTTTTGGTTGCGGCGTGGGCATCGATCTCACGCGCCGCGATTTGCAGGCTGAGGCAAAGAAAACCGGCCGGCCGTGGGACATGGCGAAGGGATTCGATCACTCCGCGCCCATCAGCGATTTAACGCAGGGAGCGCCGCCTGCCGCCGGACCGATCGCCCTGTTCCTGAATGGGCAGTTGCGCCAGCAGGGCGATTTGAAGGACATGATCTGGAGCGTCGCCGAAATCATTGCGGCGCTCTCGGCCTTCGTTGAGTTGGCGCCGGGCGATTTGATATTCACGGGCACGCCCTCCGGCGTCGGCCCGATACGGCGCGGCGATACTGTGCGCGGAACCATCACCGGACTTGCGTCCATAGAGGTAAGCTTCAATCCATGATGACATCACAATTCTTTCGTGCCTTCGCCTTGCTGCTGTGCCTCCCCTTGAGCGGCTGGGCGGCAGACGATTATGCACATCGCGTCGACCAGGTATTGATGCAGACACCGCTCATCGACGGGCACAACGATCTGCCCTGGGAGATCAGAGAGCGCTACAAGAGCGATTTTGCCGCCATCGATCTGAGTTCCGACACGCACCACCTTCCGTTCGGGGTCGACGAAGCGGCGTTGATGACGGATATTCCGCGCTTGCGCGCGGGCAAAGTCGGCGGCCAA
>DASXNX010000076.1:0-1544 GCA_036494725.1 Steroidobacteraceae bacterium | reverse complement strand
CCCTCCGCGCCGTAGTTCAAAACATCGTCCTGGCTGGCATCGAAGAACACCGGTTGCAGGATGCCGGCGGGAAAATTGATGGTGTTGGTTTGCGGGTCTTCGTAGGCGTCGACGGTCGGCGGCGTCATCAGCCATTGCGTTCGGTCCAGGGGATGCCCGATGAACGCCAGTTGCCGTTTCAACTCGAAAGCCGTTCCCCGCTCGACGTTGGCGGTGTAGCTTTCTCGCGCGATGGAGAGCGAACTGTAGTCGATCCACTTGTCCGGATAGCCGATCTTGTCCACCACCGCGGCGAGTTTCAGGTGAGCTTCGCGCTTGGTTGCCGGTTGCATCCACGTCACCGCATCAATGTCGCGTCCCATTGCGGCTTCAATATCCTTTACCATCTTCTGCGCCCGCACCTTGCTGTCCGGCGGAAACACCTGGGCGACATAGACCTGCCCCAGCGCCTCGCCAAGATAGCGATCGGTCGCGGTTGCGCAACGGCGCCAGTTCGGCGGCTGTTCCTTGGTGCCCATGAGCGCGCTCTCGAATGCAAAATTCGCATCGCGCCAGGTATTGCCGAGCGACGGCGCCGCGGCGCGCAGCAATTGCCAGCGCATATAGGCCTTCCAGGCGGCGAGGTCTTCATCGACAAGCAGCTTGTTCATCGCCTCGAAAATAATCCGGCGCGCTGACTTCATATAACGGCGCCGCCGGCGCGCCAATTCCTTTCAGGTAGCCGTCCCAGTCGAAGCCCGGCGCCAGTTCCTTTACCTGCGCCAGGGTGAAACGATTGTTGATCTTGTTGGGATCGCGGCGGCTGATGTTATCCATCTGGGCCTGGGCCATGGCAGTCTCCATGCGCATGATTGTGCCTGCGTCCCTGGCCGCGTCCGCGTCATTCTCGCCGCCCAGCTTGAGCAGCGCCTGGATGTAGACCCCATACTTGTCGCGAATTTTCTTCGAGTCGTCATCGCTCTTCAGGTAGAAGTCGCGGCCGGGCAATCCAAGCCCTCCCTGATCGAGGCCTGCCACCACGCGTCCAACGTCGTTGTAATCGGCCGTAGGCCCGTATCCAAACAGGGCGACATTGGTCTGGTTATCGCTACCCTCCCACGCGCGGCCAAACGAACTGTGGATCGCCGCCAAGGCTGCGCCGATTTCGCGCTTGTCGCGCATCCCGCCGACGCGCTCGAGAAGCGGCTGAATTTGCGCTAGCTCGCTTGTTCCGCTGCTTGCCTGGCCCATGCAACTGGCATAGAAGTCGCCGATCTTCTGTTCATTCGGCGTGCGCGTGGAACTGGCCGCCTGGTTCTTTTCGAGGATGCCGCGAAGCACCTGCCGGTTCCACATGTCCAACTCTTCAGCCGGGCCCCACCAGATCTGGTCGGCCGGGATCGGGCTTTCCGCGATGAGCTTGCCGCATACGTGCTGGTAAAAGTCTACGCAGGGATCGGCGGACGAGTCTAAATGCGTGACATCGATGTGCGGCAATTTCACCGGGGAATCAGCGGATTGCGGGGACTGGGCTGAACAACAGCACAGCAGACACAACGACGCGA
>DASXNX010000075.1:0-9157 GCA_036494725.1 Steroidobacteraceae bacterium | reverse complement strand
ATCTGATGACTGATGGCCCCCGGACTGACATGCAGCGCGTGGGCGGCTTCGGTCAGGCTGCCGAGACGGGCAACCGCCTCGAAAGTCCGCAGTGCCTTGAGGGAGGGAGGGCGAAAATACATGGTAACGCATTGTAACCGTAAGCGCCCGGGCATCCCGCCTTGACGGCGAATTCTAGTTGAGGCGAGTGGCCTTGGCCGACGTTGGCTGCCAGCGGTGAGGCAGTAGTTCCTCGAGGCGACTGGCCGGCTGAGTCGGCAAGCGCTCCAGCACATCGCGCAAGTAACGGTAGGGTTCGTGCCCGCATAACTTGGCAGACTGTATCAAACTCATGATGACGGCGGCGCGTTGCCCGGCACGCAGCGACCCTGCGAAAAGCCAGTTTTTGCGACCGACCGAGATCGGACGGATGCGGTTCTCGACCCAGTTATTGTCTATGGGCAGATCGCCATCGTCGATATAGCGGGTCAGAGCTTGCCAGCGTCCGAGGCTGTAGTTAATCGCCTTGGCGATCGCAGATCCGTCGGGCACTTTCTGGCGCTGGCGCGTCAGCCACTCGCGCAGGTGATCTGCCACCGGCCGGGCGTGTTGCTGTCGCCACCGAAGGCGGCCGGCGGCATCGAGCGACTGCTCGCGCGCGTTGGCCTCCGCATCGTAAAGTAGGCCATAAAACAGCAGCGCTTCGGCCGCGAGTTCGCTGCGCTCGGTGTCTTTGAGCTCCTCGAACTTGCGACGCGCGTGCGCGGCGCATCCAACTTCGGTGACGCCGCGGTCAAAAAGCGCTTTGTACCCGGAGAAGTCATCGCAGACGAGCTTGCCGGTCCAGCCACCGAGAAAGGCGCGCGCGTGATGTCCGCCGCGGCTCTCGGTGAAGTCATAGACCACCAGCGGCGATGCGTCGAACTGCGTGCTGCCGTAGCTCCAGATGTAGGCTCGATGCGTATGGCCGAGGCCGGGCTTGAGCATCGACACTGGCGTCTCATCGGCATGCAGCACGGCGCGCTGGAGAAGCTCCCGCTTCATCGCCTCCGCGAGCGGAGCCAACTGAACGCCGCACACACCCACCCACGCGCCGAGTGTTGAGCAAGGGACCGACACCTCGGCACGCTCCAGGATCCCTTCCAGGCGATACAGTGGTATGTGGTCGGCGAACTTCGAAATCAGCACGTGGGCCAGAAGGCCCGCGCTCGGGATACCCTTGTCGATGATCTGCGCCGGGATGGGCGCCTGTATCAGCGTCTCGCAGCGCCGGCACACCCACTTGCCTCGAACGTGACGTTCCACCTCGAAGGATCCGGGCTTGTAATCGAGCCGCTCGCTGATCTCTTCCCCGATGCGCTCGAGCTGACACCCACACGGACACACGGTGCTCTCGGGCTCGTGAGGGATCTCCCGTCGCGGCAGATGCGCCGGCAGTGCCGTGCGGCGCGGTATCACCTTCGCAGGCACGAGACGTACAGTCTGCAGCGCCTCGAGCTCTCGCTCGATCGCTTCCAGATCCGCATCGATCGTCTCCTCGAGAAGACTGCGTTGCGCGGGATCGAGCCGTTCACTGCGCCGGCCAAACTGCCAGCGCTTGAGGACCGCCATCTCGTGGGTGAGCTGATCGATCTTCAGTTGCTTGTGCTTGAGCTCGTGGTCCTTCTGCGTGACCTGCGCGAAGAGCGAGGTGGCCAGATCCCGCAACTCTTGTGCGTTCATCTGTGCCATGTCGCGCGGCAACTGCATGGAAGTTAATCCTGCCACAAACTCCGTCGCGATGACAGCGCGACGTGGGCGTAAAACGCTATAAAATGCTTATCTTTGCGTACTCGTCCAACCGTTCCCACGGCAGCCCCACGGCCAATGCCTGGAGCTGACTCATCGACAGCTCGAAGCGTTCACCGCGATGCGTGCTCGGTCGTATGAAGTGTCCCCGCTGCAGTCGCCGTGCGCACAGCCACAGTCCGAAACCGTCGTGCACGAACACCTTCAACCGGTTCGCTCGGCGGTTCAAAAACAAATACGCGTGGTGCGAGCGCGCCTCGCCGAACACCTTGACCACGCGTACGAGCGCGGTGTCTACTCCGGCTCTCATGTCCAGCGGCTCCACGGCAATCCAGGCGGCATCGATGCGGATCACTTCATGAGTGCCCGCACCAACAGAGCGCACTCGCGTGCCTGCGATGCCGGCCATCGCAAGCGCACTCGCTTCGCGCCGCTGCGCAACTCGATCTGGATCATGCTCTCGGTCGGACTCGAGGTAAGCGACACCGGTACAAAGCCCTCTGCGCCTTCTATGGCGTCCGAGCTGCTTGAGCGAATCGCGATAGGCGCATCACCGCGCTCTGCCTCATGCACCCAGCGACGCAACAGGTTGGCGTTCAGCCCGCGGGCCAGGGCAACGGACGCGATCGACACGCCTGGCTGCTGGCAGGCGCCGACCGCCTCGGCCTTGAAGAATACGCTGTGGTGCCGTCGGCGACGCCGGCTCGTTGTGAGAGCTTCCTCGGTAGTGTCCACGTGTCCACCAAACCCACTTGCTAAGAGTGGGCATAGCTTCCCGGCATCCGGGGGCGTTAGGTAGGTGTGTTCACCGGCCGGTTACGTCCATGTGAATACAGTCGTGAGTAAAAAGCATGAATCCGTGGGCGCACAACTCCAGGCGGGGTGCCTACTCGATCCTGCGACACTGCGTCAGCTCATGGCGCAGCCTGAGCGACGCCGTGATCTGGTCGACGCCAACACCCAAAGAAGCACATAGTCATCGATGAAATCCAAAGGCTACCCGGACTTCTCGAGGTCGTACACCAGTTAATCGAGCGTAAATCGGGTCCGCAATTCATCAAAGCGAGACCACGGCCCCGTTTTACGCGGCGAGTTTCAGTTTGGGCTTGAGTCCGGCGCGCGCTGCTAACCGTACCAGCAAGTCCATGCTGAATCGGTCGATCTTGCCTCGCTTCAGATCCGACACGCGTGCTTGAGTCACTCCAAATACCTTGGCGGCCTCAGCTTGCGTCATGCGGCTCTTTTCCAGCGAATGCTCCAAGCCCATCAACAGCCGCGCGCGCATTTCCATCTCGGCCGCTTTCTCAACAGGGAAAAGATCGTAAAAGACACTGCGCCCCGCCGCCGTCACATGACGAGGGCCATGTTCACTCCGCAACCTTCTTGGCTCTCATAACTTCACCCTGCAATCGCATTAAATCGTTTCATCACTATTTCCAAATCCGAACGGCTTGTCCTTTGGGACTTCTTCTGGAAGCAGTGCAACTACGCCAGAAGACCAAGTTACGTTCTTCTTCCAAAAATTTCTACCATAAGAAACAAAGTATGCTATAGAGTCGTCTACTATAGAAGAACCTTTCTTGGAGGACGAGGTGTACGAACGCAGCGAGACCGTAGAGACCTGGACGCTCTACGTCGACGGAGAATGGAGAAAGGCGACGGGGGATGGCTACTTCGACAGCATCGACCCCTTCACGGGGAAAGTCTGGTCTCGAGTTCCGCGCGCGACCGTCGAGGACGTCGATATGGCGGTGCGTGCTGCGCACCGAGCCTTCACTTCGGGCCCCTGGGCGAATATGACACCAACCCAGCGCGGCCGACTCCTATATAAGCTCGGTGACCTGGTCGCAGCGCACGCAGAAAAGCTCGGCGAATTGGAGGTTCGCGACAACGGCAAGCTGTTGGCCGAGATGCTTGGCCAAATGCGTTACCTGCCGGAATGGTTCTATTACTACGGTGGGTTGGCAGACAAGGTTGAAGGTTCGGTGACCCCGGTTGAGCGGGCGGGGATGATGCATTACATCCGCTACGAGCCGATCGGGGTCGTAGCTGCAATCTCTCCCTGGAATTCACCGCTGGTCTTGACGGTGTGGAAACTCGCACCGGCGCTTGCTGCTGGAAATACCGTGGTGGTGAAGCCGTCCGAATACTCTTCCGCTTCGATGCTGTATTTGGCCAAGCTATTTGAAGCGGCAGGGTTTCCTCCCGGCGTCGTCAATGTCATTACGGGCGTAGGTAAGGAGACCGGAGAAGCCCTAATCAACCACCCGCTGGTGGAGCGCATTGCCTTCACCGGGGGCGAGGCCGGCGGGCGAGCTGTCTACCAAGCCGCCGCAAAATCCTTCAAGCGAGTTTCGTTAGAACTCGGTGGCAAGTCGCCCAATATCGTCTTTGAAGATGCCGATCTCGATGATGCCGTCAAAGGCGCTGTCGCCGGCGTGTTCGCCGCGGCAGGGCAGACCTGTATGGCCGGATCCCGCCTTCTGGTTCAAGAGTCCATCCACGATGCCTTCGTCGAGAAGCTTGTAGCCTTCGCCGGCAGCGCCAAACTTGGCGATCCGATGCGAAGCGGCACCGATATCGGTCCGATTGCAACGCCGCCGCAGTTCGAAAAAATCCTCAATTACATCTCTATAGCGAAGGGCGAAGGAGCTACCTGTGTCCTCGGCGGCGAGCGGGCAATCGGTCCTGATCTGGCTGGCGGGCTGTTCATCAAACCCACGATCTTCACCAACGTAAGTAACCGTATGCGAATCGCGCAAGAGGAGGTTTTCGGACCTGTTTTGTCGATCATCCGCTTCAAGACCGAGGAGGAAGCCGTTCAAATCGCGAACGACACGTTGTACGGGCTTGCCGCAGGAATTTGGACACAAAACCTTGCTCGTGCAATCAACCTCCCCGCCCGCCTGAAGGCCGGCACGGTCTGGGTCAACGCTTACCGCGTCGTGAGTTATCTCGCACCCTTTGGCGGTTTCAAGAACTCGGGCATCGGCCGCGAAAACGGCAAAGAGGCGATCCGAGAATATCTCGAAGCTAAGAGCGTGTTCTTGAACACCCAACGCGGCGTGCCATCGCCGTTCGTCATGCGACTACCGAGCGCAGAATGAGCTAGCCCCGCTTGATCCGTCGCCCACACGAAGAATTACAGTTCTCACGAACAGGTAAAACGAATGACAAGTGATACCGATCTCGCCGACACGGCGCCGGGTGACTTGCAAGAGGTCGAGGGCGCGCGAACATGGAAGGACTTGACCTCTCTCGCTGGACTGTTTCTCTGTGGTGCACTCGCTTTTGGAATCGGCGCCTATGCGTTCACCCAATTCTTGGATCCGCTGGCCGTCGAGTTCGGGTGGGGACGCGCCGCGCTCGGCGGCCTGATGAGTGCATTCTGGCTCGCGGCTCCCTTCGCCTTGGTATCGGCTTATCTGCTTGATGGCGTCGGAATTCGCGCATTGATACTCATCGGCGGACTCCTGGAAGGTGTGGGAGCCGCGGGAATGACTTTCGCGTCCGAGCCCAAAGAATTCTACTTCCTGCGCTTTTGTATGGGTATAGGCAAAGTCGTCATTGTCACCCCGATTCCCGCAACTGCTGCAAGGCTCTTTCCGCGAAGACCGGGCTTGGCTATAGCAATAACCTTCTGCGGTTGGCACGTCGGCGGATTGATAATGGCACCGCTGACTGAGGAGCTGATTGCATCCATCGGATGGCGCCATGCCCTTGTTTGGATGTCCATAATAACAGTCGTCGGAATCTGCGCGGCAGCGGCGATGCTGGGAGATCCACGCAGACGTGGCATCGCAAAGACTCCGGCAGATGTCGCGGCAGTTGAGAGATCCGGAGCATCGGGCAACAGCGACTCGCGATTGCATATCATGGCGCTTATCGCCATTGGATTGAGCACTATCGCTTTCTACTTGTGTTACACGGGCCTGCTTGGCCAGCTCAGCCCCCTCCTTACAGACAGCGGATTTAGAAGTCGGGAAGTGGGCATACTCACCGGCGGGGTCGCGATTTGCGCCGCGGTGGGTGTGATTCTCGCGGGTGGCATTACTCAGTGGGTCAGTACGCGACTCAGCGGTTCAGGCACGGTGCTGCTAATGGGCGTAACAGCACTCGGTGCCGCGCGAGTGGGACCGGAGGTCTCGCATTGGCTGCCTTACAGCGTAGTGATTGTATTGGGAATCCTGATGGGTGGAGGCGACCCAATCTTCGCAGACGCGTTGAGACGTACCGTATTTCGGCATCAATTCGCGAGGGCCTATGGATGGTGGTATCTGCTGTGTCTGTGCTCGTGCGCTGCGGGTCCCTATGTTGTCGGAGCGGCATTTGACCGGACGGGCAGCTATCACTTGATGTTCAATGCGATAGCAATCGCCTGTCTGAGCACGGCGGCGCTGTGGCTATGGGTCATCCAACGATCGTCCGCGCGGAGCGTGTAGCGCCGCCGGTGTCGCGCCCAGTCCCGACCCACGTCAATGGGTCATGCCTGCGGTTGCGAGCTCATTCATTACCTGTCTGGTCGCCTGATACGCCAGATCCACGATTTCATCAATCTCCGATGGGGATACGACCAGCGGAGGCGCGAACCCCAAGATATCGCCGTGCGGCATCGCTCGTGCAATTAACCCTCGATCCCGAGCGGCCTTCGAAACGCGAATCCCCACCTTGAGTTCCGGGTCAAATCGCCGTTTCGTCTGGCGATCTGCAACAAACTCCACAGCACCGAGTAGGCCGATGCCTCTGACCTCTCCGACAATATCCAGCTGCGCAAATCGCTCCTGGAGCCGCTGTTGGAAATACGCACCGACGTCTCGCGCGCGCTCAGCGAGCTTCTCCCTTTCGAGAATATCGAGGACTGCGTTGGCGGCAGCCACTGAAATCGGGTGGCCGGTATAGGTATATCCATGGGAAAACGGTCGCGCCCGACCCGCCGCTTCTTCGATCACCGCGTAGACCTTCTCTCCAACGATCGATCCGGAGAGCGGTGCGTAGCCCGAGGTTAAGCCTTTGGCCACTGTCACAAGATCGGGCTCTATCCCGTACAGCGTGCTGCCAAAGTCCGCACCGAGTCGCCCGAATCCGCAAACTACCTCATCAGCTATCAAAAGCACGTCGTAGCGCTTAAGTACCGCTTGGATTTCGGGCCAGTAGCCGGCGGGAGGCGGGATGATCCCCCCTGTTCCCATCACCGGCTCGGCGATAAAGGCACCGACGGTTTCTGGTCCCTCTCGCACGATTAGCGCTTCGAGCTCCGCGCCGCGGCGGCGGGAAAAGGACTCTTCCGTCTCTCCCGGCTCAGAACCCCAGTAGTGATGAGCAACTCCTGTATGCAGAATCCGCGGGAGGGGTAGATCCATATCCTCATGGTAGAAAGGCAGGCCAGTCATTGAACCCGCAATCACTGAACAGCCATGAAAGCCGCGCAGCCGCGAGATGATTTTCTTCTTCTTAGGCTGACCGCGAAGATTGTTGTAATACCAAACAAGCTTGGCTTGGGTCTCGTTGGCGTCCGAGCCGGACAGCCCGAAAAATACTTTGCTCGGCCTCCCCGGCGCCATACGTACCAGCCGGTCCGATAGGATTGCGAGCCCCTCGGTCGTATGAGCGGCGAATGAGTGGTAGTACGCCAGTTTGTACGCCTGTTGCGCTATCGCCTCTGCGACTTCAGTCCGGCCGTACCCAATGTTGACGCAGTAGAGACCAGCAAAGCCATCGATGTAACTACGGCCTTGCGCGTCTTGGATCCGGATGCCTTTGCCTCCCGTGACAATCGTGGGATCGCCCAGCTTGCCGCTGGCGAATTCCTTGAGCTGAGTGGCGGGATGCAGAACGCTGGAGCGATCGAGCTGGGCAATCGTGCTGATGTTTGTCATGGCATTTCTTCTAAGCGAGGGAATCGTTGAAGCAGGCACTTTTCCTTTCCGGAGTCGACACGATGATGCAAGACCGCCTGTTTCAAGCTGCTCGCCTCCCATGTGACCGAATCAATCATTGCTTGCCTTCTCTCGAACTCAATCTTTTATCTATCATAGAAGAACTTGGTATACTTTGGAAGATGACATTTCTCGAGGAAATCACATCCGGCTTCCTCTTGCGTCTAGAACTTAGTGTAGTGCCCTGCGAAGGCGTCCAAGCCAAGATTACAGGCCTGCCAGCGGTAGTTCGCGTAGGGCCGTCAATGGAGCGTGGTAAGGTATGCGATGAGCAGTGAGAGCAGAACGGTGATCCGGAATGGCTAGGCCAGCGGCGCAAAGGGCTCCGCGACAAGACCCGGTGGGTCGCGCATTTGGTGATCGAGTTCGATCCCTTCGGGAACAGGGCGGTCTGACGCTCGAGCAACTCTCGAAGTTGTCGGGCGTGAGCCGGGCAATGCTTTCGCAAGTTGAACGCGGTGGCAAGAGTCCTACCATCGGAATTGCGAAGCGCATCGCGCATGCGCTCGGTGCCTCTTTTTCAGCTCTGGTGGGCGATGAAGGCGAGGCGCGCCGCACATTCGCGCTCGTGCGCAAAGACCAACGGCAGGTGTTTCGAGATGCGGAGACTGGATTTGAGCGCCATCTGCTATCACCCCTCATGGCGGGAATGCCCGTCGAGGTGGTGCTGCATCACCTTCCAGCCAAAACATCGACCGGCAAGTTGCCTCCCTACCCAACTGGCGTAACCAAACATGTGTTGGCCTCCCGGGGGCGAGTTATCGTCGGCGTCGAAAACGTTGAAACCGTCTTAGAGGAAGGCGATTCACTCTATTTCGAGGCCAATGCCGAACATTGGTTCGAGAATCGGACTTCGCGTGTGGCCGAATACTACCTCGTCATATCCGCTGCTCAGACTTTTCCTCGCCGCAAGGATGTTGGGTCCTGAATATCTGCCTAACCATCCGCGTTCGATCATTCGATACCCGCCGACACTGAGGTCGAAACCTGGTGGAGGTGGCGGCCAGAATTCAAGCCCTCACTCGCCATCGAATCCCTCCCCGCATTCTCTGCCGGCCTCGCCATTCCTTATCTTGCCGCATGATCTTCTCCGCACAATGCAGCGGCATCCGCAGCGACTTCCATCCGCCCAGTCCCGACCCACGCATGGTGCGGGCACAAAAGTGGCCACAGCGACACCATCGTGCCAGGATCGCGATGGCTCGTATATATTTGATTTGGCAAACTTTTTTTGGTGCGCAAAGAGGATTACTCGGTGCTGCGCGCCTCGCCCCTGCGGGGGCGCCCTTCGGGCGCTCAACTTCGCCTGCGGCGAAGTTGTCGAACCGGCTTTTTGTCTGTCAGGGGTTCGAATAGGACGCGTTGCACCCTCGGGCCCGAGGATAGTCGCCACAACGGTTTTGCAAATTGGTGCCGCAAAGAGGATTCGAACCCCTGACCCACGCATTACGAAT
>DASXNX010000074.1:0-30968 GCA_036494725.1 Steroidobacteraceae bacterium | reverse complement strand
TTCGACAGTCTTGCCCGCGAGAAACCACCGATCCGCGTCAGATCCAGTCTTATCAATGTCGAGCAGCATGAGCTTTGCGGCGCGGACCTGCTCCAGCCGCATCCGGGCGACCATATTCTTCGGAGACCACAGGACCTGCTGCGCGTCGAGCCCTGGATTCATGCGCTGGCTTACATAGGTCGCGAGGCCCTCGACCCACATTGTCCACCAAGCCGGGTCCTCCTCGCCCTGTGGCGCCTGAGCAGCGATGACCTGCCGTTGATAAAGATGAAAGAGTTCATGATCGAAGAAGGCCGGCATGTCCGCAGGTTCGTGGACCGCCGCAATGACGTCCACGCCGAACAACAAGTGACTCTTGCCGTCAAATTCCACCGGATGTCCATCGAACTTCAACAGCGACGGGGCGAACTCGACTTCGGTAGCGCAGCTAAAATCGGCAAAGGTGTGGATGAACCTTTGCTGTTGCTCGGCGAACTGCGGGCCCACGACCCTGCCCATGGCCGCAATCCGCTCGGGCGTGAGCGGGGGGAAATCGGAAAAGACTTGGGCACTACGCTTGGGGTCGAAGAAACGCGCGGCGCTCGCTTGTAGCTTGGCCTCACTGCCAAAAACCTTTGGCGCGTAATAGTCAGGATACTGCGCGGCGAAGTCCTTGACGAACGCGGCAGCTCGCTGCTCCGGGGCCAGCGCCGCCGTCTCCATGCTGAACTTCTGGTAGGCCGGCATCAAATCCCGATAGCTGCAGGGCTTGCTCTGCGCTGCAAATGCGGGCACAAGGCCGCCGAGGCCTGTGATGACTAGTGCAGCGAGCATCCTGAGAAGCCTCAAGCAGTTAGCCCCCTTTCCCTTACCTAAAAAGAACTCGAAGTCGCGCCGGACTTCCGACTATTCTACAGGCATGCGGTAAGAATTCCGGCGAAGAATGCGAGCACCTCATGTCCGGCGGTCAACCAATCGCCGGCCCGAAGTGCATTTAGCATTTTAGCCCCCGCTGAAAGGCACGGTGCCAGCGCTTGCATAAGTGGGTTCCAACAGAGCGCAAACAGCCTCGCGAGCGTTTCGGACGCTGTCATCACTTCGGGACTCGGATTCTCATACCGTCCCGCAATCGTGAGAGATCCCCGATTGCGATGGTGCTGCCGGCTTCGAGGCCGGCACTGACGATCTGCCCGGCATCGATTCTCGCGCCAAGCTGCACCACACGTCGCTCGACCGTAGAACCGTGTATGACATACACAACATTCGTCGCGCCAATCATTGCGATTGCCTCAGCGGGAATCACAATGCTGCGCGATCGCGATGCTCCGCTGCCATTCATCAATCGCCGCGGCGAATCGCTCAAGAACGATACATGAGCGCCCATCTCGGGGAGAATCCGGGAATCCGTTTGATCAATGGCAATGCGGACCTTTACTGTCGCCTTCGCGCGATCCGCCGTAGGTATCGTGGCGATCACCGTGCCGGGGATGTCCCATTCCGGATAGGCATTTAGCTTGATACGAACAGGCTGATGCGGTCGCACGCGCTCGATGAAGTTCTCGCTGACGTCGACCTCCACTTCGAGCGAATTCATATCAACGACGGTGCCGATCCCCGTGCGCGTAAAACCGCTTCCAGCCGAGACAGGGGAGACCATTTCACCGGCTTGCGCCGACTTTTCCGTGACGATCCCTGAAAAGGGTGCGCGGACCACGGTGTCATCGAGACTTCGCTGCGCCATCGAACACCCGGCACGAGCCGATTCAAGCGCGCCCTGTGCCACGAGCAGCTCAGATCTTGCCCTGTCAATCTGCGCGCGGGCTTCATCGAAGCTCTGCGCGCTGATCACAGCGGCGGTCTTTTCCTTTCGGTTGCGCTCAAATATCGGTTCCGCATCGTCGTAGGCCGTCTGAGCGGAAGCTACGGCTGCTTCTGCCTCTCTGACCTGCGCCTCGCTTTGCGCCAAAGCAGCCTTGGCGTTCGAATCATCCAGACGCGCGATGACTTGGCCGCTCTCAACGCGCTGGCCTTCTTCCAGCAAGATCTCTACCACCTTGCCTGTGATCTTCGATGCTACCGTCGCACGGCGTCGCGCAATCACGTAGCCAGAGGCGTCTAGGAGCGAGGCACGGCTTGCCGCTGAGGTTTCCTCTACGCTCACGGCGATCGCTACGGCGGTCGCGATCTGCGGTAATGCGGGCCGCCATGAGTACCCTATGATCAGGACCGCCGCGATGGCGGCGGTCACACCGATCCACCATCTCGTGGAGGATCGGCTCGCGGGCGGTCGCTCGCTACGATCGATTCGCAATTGATTAACCAGCGATGACTTATCGTTTGCCACAGTTACCACCCGAGTTCATGGCGGCCAGATTAGCCACGCGCAAAGTGGCATCGAGAATTCGATGATGAGCGGTCGAAAATCCGTGCCGGACGGCGCGGCAACCGGGCTGAAGCTGCTGAGGCCTGAGTGTCGCGCGCGAACTTCCGTCCGCCTACTCATGTGGGAATCCGACCGTTCAGCAGCGCGCGTTGACCGTTCGACATGAAACGCCGGCCATTTACGTCAAGGACCGTATATTCCTAACAGGTTGGTTTAAGCACGAGCGATGAGGAGACAGATCACCATGACAGCAGTCGTTTCCCTGAATGGAGTGGTAAAGCGCTATGTCCGGGGCAAGGAGCGGGTGCAGGTGTTGCACTCGCTCGATCTCGAGATCCAAGAGCGCGAGTTCCTCGCGCTCATGGGCCCATCTGGATCCGGCAAGACGACGCTTCTGAATCTTATCGGCGGCATCGACCGCGCGGATGAGGGCGATCTCATTGTCGCCGGCGAGTGCATTAGCGCGCTCGGTTCGCGAGAGTTGGCGCGTTGGCGATCGCGGCACGTCGGCTTCGTGTTTCAGTTCTACAATCTCATGCCGCTGTTGACGGCCGAGCAGAATGTTGAGCTGCCGCTGCTGATGACCAACCTGTCAAGGGCGCAGCGCGGCCTCAATGTGAAGGCGGCGCTTGACCTGGTCGGCCTCGCCGACAGGGCCTCTCATAAACCTTCCGAATTGTCAGGAGGTCAGCAGCAGCGGGTGGCTATTGCCCGGGCGCTGGTGGCGGATCCCGACCTACTGGTGTGCGATGAGCCCACGGGCGATCTGGACCGGGAAATGGCCGAGCAAATTCTTGACCTTCTGCAGTTGGTAAATCGTGAGCAAAACAAAACCATCATCATGGTCACCCATGATCCCAAGGCCGCCGCATATGCGAGCCGGCAACTGCACCTCGACAAAGGCAAACTGGTCGGAGCCGAGGCCAGGGTGGCTGCATGAAGTACTTCCCGCTGGTCTGGACCAGTTTGTGGCGCAAGAAGTTGCGCACAATTTTCACCTTGCTGTCGATCATGGTCGCCTTCCTGCTGTTCGGCCTGCTGCAAGGCGTGAATGCCTGGCTGAACGCGTTTGGCGCCGAATCACATGCCAATCGCCTGTATGTCGCGAGCCGCGTGAGCGAGATTGCGCCCTTGCCGAGCGCGTACCTGGAACAGATTAAACGGGTGTCCGGGATAAGGCGGGCAACTTATATCGGGGGCATTCCCGGTTACTACCAGGAAAAGAGCAACAATCTTTTGGCGATGGCCACGGAGGTCAAGAGCTTGTTTGCGATTTATCCCGAGTGGCAGGCGTCGCCGGAACAGCTCGAGGCGATGGGTCGTGTTCGCGACGGAGCGATAGTGGGGCAGCCGCTGATGCGCGCCTTCGGCTGGAAGGTCGGCGATAGAATTCCGCTGCGCACATCTGTTCTGAGGCAGGACGGCACCTCGGATTGGGATTTCGAAATTGTGGGGACTTATGATGTTCCCGGCACGCCTTCGTTGGCGAACCGCATCATCGTCAACTACGCGTATTTCGACGAGGCTCGCCGTCTGGAGCGCGGAACCGCTTGGGCATTCGTCGTTGCGGTCGACGATCCGGCGCATTCAGCGCAGATCTGCGCTGCGGTGGACGCACTCTTTGTGAACTCCGCTTACGAAACGACCACACAGGACGAGAAGGCCTATTTCCAGGGGCAGTTGCGGCAGCTCGGCGACATCGGATTGATGACAAATGCCATCGTCGCTGCCGTTTTCTTCGCGCTGCTGTTTCTTACGGGCAATACGATGATGCAGTCGGTGCGCGAGAGAACCCCGGAGCTCGCCATATTGAAAACCGTCGGGTTTTCGGATGGCGCGGTGACCGTCTTGGTTCTGATCGAGTCTTTACTGCTTTGCGGATTGGCCGCCTCGGTGGGCCTTGCTGTCGCCGCCGCCCTATTTCCCCTCGCTGCGGCGCTTGGGGTTGCGGGCTCCGCGTTGCCGCCAAGGGTCGTGCTTGGGGGTTTGGCGATCGCCATCGTTCTGGCAATATCGAGTGGCCTGCCCCCGGCATGGCGTGCGCAGCGCCTGCTTATCGTCGACGCGTTGGCCGGTCGTTGAAGGAGAGTAGCTATGAGCGCACTCAGGCAAATTGCATCCGTCACCCTGATGAACATCAAAAGCATACCCAAGCGGCTTGGCGCCTCTTCCGTCATTGTGATCGGCATTGCAGGCGTCGTCGGTGTGCTGGTGAGTATTCTGGCGTTGGTCGCGGGTCTCTCGCAAATGATGGCCGGCAGCGGACGCGCCGACCGCGCCATTGTCGTGAGCACCGGTGCGAGCTATGAGACTTTGAGCAATCTGACGCGCGAAGCCGTTCAAACCATTGCGGATGCTCCCGCCATAAAACACGCTTCGGATGGTAGCCCCAGGGTATCGGCCGACGCGCTTGCGATCGTGCGCTTGCCGCTAATTCGGGATGGAAGCAGCAGCAATGTTTCGCTGCGCGGCGTCAGTCGGGCTGCCTTAGATGTTCGTCCGGAGATTAGGCTGGCGGAAGGTCGAATGTTCAAGCGCGCGGTACGCGAGTTGATGGTCGGCCGGACCCTGCAGCGGCAGTTTCGCGGCTTGGAAGTCGGAAGCCGGGTTCTGCTGCGAGGTGCTGACTGGACGGTGGTCGGCGCTTTCGAAAGTCACGGTGACCCGCACGAGGCGGAAATGATCACCGGTGCCGAAGTGCTGCAAGCGTCGTTCGAGAGAAGCACGTTTCAATCGGTCACGGTCCTCTTGGACTCGGCCGCCGCCTTTGCGCAGTTCAAGGCGGCGATAGCCGGCAACCCCTCGCTGGCGGTGGATGTCATGCGCGAGGCAGATTACCTTCAGCAGCAATCCCAGGCGTTTAGTCGATTGTTGTCATTTCTGGCCTATCTCATCGGGGGCATCATGGCGATCGGCGCCGTGTTCGGCGCGCTGAACGCCATGTATTCTGCGGTCAGTACGCGCACGGTTGAGATCGCGACGTTGCGGGTGTTGGGCTTTGGCGCCTCGGCGGTGGTCGTGTCCGTGTTCGCTGAAGCGCTGCTTCTCGCACTACTGGGCGGTGTTGCGGGGGGATTGTTGGCGTGGCTGATGTTCAGTGGCCACGCGGTCCGCACGAGCGGCGGAGGACTCACTCAACTGTCGGTTCCGCTGGCAGTTGACTTGAGTTTGATTGGCTTTGGCGTCCTTTGGGCCTGCATCATTGGGATGGTGGGAGCCTCTTTCCCGGCCATCCGCGCCGCGCGGGCCCCTTTGGCGTCGGCATTACGCGGCACGTGAAGCGGCGAAGCGGCATAGGATTGGCGGATGAATGACTTTCGACAGCCCGTTGAGCAGGCAAAATCACATTGCCTTTACTGGATTTTTCAATTCGGAGGATGGGGTCTCTTCACTCTCGCGCGCATCTCAGGGGCCGTTACGGTTACCGGGCTTCCCTGGGTCCACGCCACACTGGAGCTGCTGCTGCTGAACGGCGCGGGGCTGGGGCTCTCTCATTGGCTACGCCACTTCATACGCCGCGAACACTGGAGCGCACTTGATGCCCGCAAATTGATCTGGCGCGTGATCGCCGCTGGATTTGTACTGGGTACTCCGCTTGGAATATTGACGTGGTTTACCGACATAGCGTCTTTGCAGGATCCTGGTCCCTTGTTGCAGGCATATTCGCCTGCTCTCCGCCTGCAAATCGCCCCGGCCGCCGGGATTGCGCTGGAAATCGTCAACACGGCATTCGTGTTCATCCTTTGGCAGGCAATTTACTTTGGCGCCCTCAGGGTGCGGGAACATCGCTCGGCGCAATTGAAACAGTCCGAGTTGGCGCGTGCCTTGCAATCGGCCGAACTGCGGTTGCTGAAATCGCAATTGAACCCGCATTTCCTTTTCAACGCGCTCAACACCGTTCGCTCACTAATCGCCGATGATCCTGTGCGCGCGCAGGGCGCCGTGACGCGGCTTTCGAACACGCTGCGCTACACTTTAAGGTCACGGCAAGACGAACTGGTTACCCTTTCGCAGGAATTGGAGATCGTCTCGGATTATCTTGAGCTTGAGTCGATGCGATTCGAGGACAGGCTAAAAGTGGAAAGCAACGTGGCTTCCGACGCGGGCAGCGTTCGGATTCCGGTGATGCTTGTGCAGACCGTCGTGGAGAACGCCATCAAGCACGGCATCGCAGATCTCCCTTCCGGAGGACTGCTGCGCGTCTCGGCGCAACTAAAGGACGGGATGCTGCTTTTAGACGTTGAAAATCCGCGGGCAGCGACCCCGTCGCGCAGCGCGCACGAAGGGGTCGGATTGCGCAATGCCCGTGAGAGATTGAAGTTGCTTTTCGGGGATCGCGCCAGTCTCGATCTCGATTTGTCAAAACCGGCCATGGCCACGGCTCGACTACGAATTCCGCAGCAAAGATGAAAGCGATGATCATCGATGATGAGCCGCCGGCGCGCCGCGAATTGCGCCGATTGCTGGCCGATTTCTCATGGATTCAAATTGTGGGCGAGGCGGGGAATGTCTCGCAGGCAGCCAATATGGTCGAGTCGCTTTCCCCCCAACTGCTTTTTCTCGACATACAAATGCCGGGCGGTTCGGGTTTCGATCTTCTCGCCCGCCTTGAACATCTGCCCCAGGTTATTTTTACGACCGCACATGATGAACACGCCGTGCGGGCGTTCGAGGTAAACGCCCTCGACTACCTGCTCAAGCCTATCGATCCCGCGCGGCTCGCGGCGGCATTGGCACGAGTTAAAAATGCCGCTGCAGCAGGGGTTCTGCAGCCTGGGGCGGTTCTCGAGCAGCTCTTCGTGCGCGATGGCCCGCAGTGCTGGTTTGTGCCCCTTCGAGAAGTAAGTTTATTGACTTCGGAGGGTAACTACGTTCGATTGTCCTGGGGAAATGCGCATCCACTGCTTGGCCGCGCGTTGGCAACGCTTGAGCCGCGGCTCGATCCGGCCCGTTTCTTTCGGGCCAATCGCCGGCAGATTATCAATCTGGACTTTGTCGAGAGTGTCGAGCTTGGCGTGAGCGGTCGCCTTCACGCGCAGCTTCGCGATGGTCCGGAGGTAGAGATTTCCAGGCGTCAGACGCGGTTGTTCAAGTTGCAAAGAGGCATCTGAGCTAGCTGCGATTTTCTACACCAGCCAAGCACCTGAAAAAACCCAATAGAGCAGCATCAATGAAAATACGGTTGCGCCAACCGAAATAGCACGCTCCAGCGCAGAATCTTTGCTGCGCGGCAGTTTGCCGGCCTTCGCAGCTCTGTAGATATCTGTCATCGTCATATTGCGTTCTTCTTTGGATGGCAACCATCGGCCGGTAAGCCAGCGGTATGCGATTGTCCAAATAAGGGCGATCGTGCATACCTCGGTGCCAAACTGGGCGCCGCTGCGAAGGTCATACCACCCACCAGCGGCGGAAACGATACAAAGCGTGATGGCGGTGATCTCTTTGAAGCGCCGAGTCTTCAACCCATCCCTGAAACCATTGAGGTCACGGATTGGCATTTTCATTTCCTTATGATTGGCCTACTCGCAGTTTACTCCAAGACGGAGTCTTCCCGCCAAAGGTCGGAAATGACCACTTTGTGGGTGGAATGACCGGAGCGCCAAGTGCCCGGCAGGCTACCGGTCGCCAGGCGTTGCGCAGAAATGTCCGCTCCCGCATCCTTAAGCGTCGCAAAGAAGAACTACTCAAGGGACCCTGTGACCGAGCCCTCAAAGGCCCTGTTTCTGAGCTATGCCTCACAGGATGTCGGGCCGGCTCGCCTCATTTGCGAGGCGTTGCGGGCCGCCGGCATCGAGGTCTGGTTCGATCAGAGCGAATTGCGCGGCGGGGATGTCTGGGACCAGAAGATTCGACAGCAGATCAAAGACTGCGCGCTGTTCGTCCCGGTGATCTCCGCCAACACGGCTGCGCGCCACGAAGGCTACTTTCGCCTGGAGTGGGATCTCGCCGACCAGCGCACCCACATGATCGCCCGCAATCGGGCCTTCATCGTCCCGGTATGCATAGACGGTACGCCTGATTCGGGTACGGATGTTCCCGAGTCGTTTGCGAGGGTGCAGTGGTCTCGCCTCCCGGGTGGCGAGACGCCGCCGGCCTTCGTCGAACGCATCGCGCGGCTGCTGTCGCCCGAGACGGGTCGCGCCGCGGCCCACACGGCAGCTGTATCCCGGCGACGAATGCCGGCTATTTCGCTGCTGATCGCGGCGCTTGCCGTCATCGCACTTGGCAATTTCGCGCTGGACAGGTTTTTCCTCTGGAAGCGCCCGGCGGTCGGCGCGGAGATCTCCGGCCAACCGATAATTCAGGACGCTCCGCGGACCTCGATCGCGGTGATGCCGTTCGCGAATCTCACCGGCGATGTGACCAAGGATTATCTCGGCGATGGCATGGCCGAAGAAGTGATCAACACGTTGACGAAGATTCCGGGGCTTCAGGTGCCCGCCCGCACGTCCTCCTTCGCGTACAAGGCTCGCAATACCGACATCCGGCAGATCGCCAGGGACCTCCACGTCGGCGCGGTTCTCGAAGGCAGCGTGCGCAGCGCGGGGGACCGGATCCGCGTCACCGCGCAATTAATCGATGCGCAGACTGGCCTGCATCTCTGGTCGCAGACTTACGACCGCAAGTTCACCGACCTGTTCCGGCTGCAGGATGATTTGGCGATGGCCATCGTCGAGGCACTGCAGATCAACATGAGTGGCGCCTCGCCCGGATCAGTGATCCAGACAGCGCCGTCGCGGGACGTGGAGGCGTATAACTTATACTTGCAGGGATTTTCCGCCATGCTGCGTGGGACGGAACAGAGTCTTCACCTCGCTCTTGATCTCTACCAACAGGCGCTTGCACGCGACCCCGCATTCGCGCGCGCCTATGCAGCCCGGTCGAGGGCGCGATTAACTTTTTTGGTGCGCGGGTATCCGCTGGCGAATGCGCGGGATGACGCGGAGCGCGATGCAAAGCGGGCGCTCGCCCTTGCGCCGAGTCTCGGCGTGGCGCACCAGGCACTCGGGAACGTCAGCGCTTTGCAGGCGAACTGGCTGCAAGCCGAGGTCAGCTACCGCGCAGCGCTTGCCGCCGACCCCACCAATCCGGATATGCACAGTGGGTACGCCATGGTGGTCTTGGCACCCACAGGTCAACTGCGCCATGCGGACTTGGAGGGGAACAAGGCCTATCTTCTCGCTCCCGCCAGCGTCAATCACATCGGCATTGTTTCGCTGCTGAGTTTCTTCACGGGCCATGACGCGGATGCCCTCAAATTCGCCAACTTGGCGCTTGCGCTTGGCGCGCCGGCCAACACGGGCGGCCTTTATCAGCTCGACGTGCTCACCGCGGTGCGTAGTTCGCGCTACGCGGAAGCGGAGGATCACGCCATCACGGCTTTGTCGCCCGCCGTCCGAGACGCCGGCGGCGCCGAAGTAATGCGGCGGGTCTTTGGCGCACTTGGAGATTCGAGCCAGATACCTGATGCGCGTCAGGCGCTCCTGAATCTGGTGCACGGGCTTGGGGTGAGTCACATCGACCCCGGCAGCCGGAGAGACTTCATCGTCGACTTCGCGATGCTCGGTGCGCTTGATCCCGCCTATGAGCTTGCCAACCCATACTTGGATGAGTTCGCGCGTTCGGGAAGCGGCGGTGGGGCCGCATGGAGCTTCCTGTGGTTGCCCGAGATGCGTCCATTTCGCAAGGACCCTCGGTTCCAGGAGTTCGTGACGCGTCTGAATTTCATCGCCTACTGGAAGCAGTACGGACCACCGGATGAGTGCGATCTGCCGGGCGATAAGCTGACCTGTCATTGAAGCGTTGTTTTCTGAGAGCAAGTCGACTGACAACCGCGCGGTATTGAGAGTATGAAAGCGCTTTGGGGATTGAAAGCAATGCTGGAGTATTACATTCGACTGGCCTGGATGAGCTTTCGGCGCAACCCAGTGCTTTCGTCACTGATCATCACCGCAATTGCGCTCGGCGTATCAATGACGATGACAGCCTTCACCATCTTGTATGTCATGTCAGGTGACCCTATACCTTCAAAGTCTCGCGTGCTCTTTGCAGTGCAGCTGGATAATGGCGGTCCGCAGAGCCGAAAAGCCGGGGAAACGGAACCTGCGACACAATTGACCTATCGAGATGCGATGGCGCTGTTGAACGCGCACGTCGCCCAGCGGCAGGTGGCGATGCATCAGGTTTCGCTGACCGCGGTACCGGCAAACCCGGATCTGAAACCATTCCCAATTGCCGGCCGTGCTACATCTGCGGATTTCTTTGATATGTTTGAAGTGCCCATGCTCTTTGGCCGAGGGTGGGGAGCCTCCAACGATGTGGCAGGCTCCGCGATCGTTGTCTTGAGTAAAAAACTCAACGAGCGTCTTTTCAATGGATTGGACAGTGTGGGTAAGTCGGTCAGACTCGATAAGGAAACCTACCAGGTCGTCGGGGTTACCGATGACTGGGATCCGAAACCCCGCTTCTACGACGTCATCGGTGGGCAGAACTTCGACGAAGGCGAGGACGTCTATTTGCCCCTGTCCCTTACGATCGACCGGCAAATCTCGACTTCCGAATATGAGATCTGCAATGCGGGACCCCGCGGCGAGAGTTTCGCGGACCTTCTTCAATCGGAATGCGTCTGGCTGCAATTCTGGGCCGAGTTGAGCACTCGCGAAGACGTCGCAAGGTACTCGACCTTCTTGCAAAACTATTCGCGCGAGCAGCAGCGGGCCGGTCGGTTCAAATGGGAACCGAATATTCGGCTTCTGAATGTTCGCGACTGGCTGGTGGAACAGAAAGTAGTACCCAATGACGCCAAACTCTCCGTGCTGGTGGCCTTCGGGTTTTTCATTGTGTGCCTGGTCAGCGCGCTAGGTCTCATGCTTGCGAAATCCTTCGGTCGATCTGCCGAGTTCGGGGTACGTCGTGCCTTGGGTGCGAGCAGTCGCGCACTCTTCACGCAGACCATCGTGGAAGCCGGCGTCATCGGGCTGCTCGGCGGCCTGTTCGGCTTGGGCTCAACCGTTCTGGAGCTGCGTGTGATACGGGAACTTTTCCCCGGTGGTTTGGGGCGTATCGCGCAGATGGACGCAAAACTACTGATCGGCACTGTCCTCCTTGCATTGGCCGCGACGGTCATCACGGGAATCTATCCCGCATGGCGCTCCATGCAAGTCGCCCCTGCGTTGCAGCTCAAAGGGGGCTAGCGTGGAACTGGTGCCGATTCTATCTGCCCTGAGGCGCAACAAAACCGGTGCGGTGCTGGTGGTCGCGCAGATTGCCCTGACGCTGGCCATACTTAGCAATGTGATTTCCATTGTCGCCGATCGCCTGGCGCTCATTGGGCGCGCCACCGGACTGGACGAGCACAGCCTTTTCGCAATTGGCTATCGGCTCACCAGTGGCGCGGGCAGCGCCGCCGCCCTGACGACCGACCTGACGAATTTGCGGTCTCTCCCTCAGGTGGTCGATGTGATCGCGACGAACAGCTACCCCTTGAGGGGTAGTGGCTGGGCGGAGGGTATAAGCCGGGATCCTGGTCTCAAGAGCATCCAAGAGCAGGCGGCACAAACGGCCGTGTATGCCTTTGACCACCACGGGATCGGGACCCTCGGGTTGAAGTTGGTGGCCGGACGTAATTTCAGCACCGAGGAAACGCAGCAGGGAAACTTCAACAAAGGACCGATGCCCAGTGTTGCCATCGTCAGCCGCGCACTGGCAAAACAGCTTTTTCCACGCGGCGATATTCTCGGCCAATCGATCTACCTTACTTCGGACTCCAACAAGCAAGTCACCGTAATTGGGGTCGTGGATCGACTGCAATCGCCGCAAGCGTCGAGCAGCATCGACGAGCATCAAAGCGAGAATTCCATTGTCTTGCCGATCAACTCACCGAGCCAGTACGGCCTGTTCATCATTCGAGTCAAGCCTGGCTCCATGAGCGCAACCATGCGTCGGGTGCAGGACAGCCTTCTCAAGAGCAATCCCGATCGAGTATTCGGGCGAGTCCGGCCGTTCGATGAGGTGCGTCGTTCCGCGTACGAGCGAGATCGGTCGATGGCGATTGCGCTCGGCATCATCTGCGTCATTTTGGGCGTGATTACTGCGCTGGGCATTGTCGGTGTGACCAGTCTATGGGTTGCGCGGCGGAGAAATCAGATTGGGATTCGGCGCGCGCTCGGCGCCACTCGTTCCGCGATTGCCAAGCACTTTCTACTCGAGAATGCGCTCCTCTGTTGCGCCGGCGTCTTGCTGGGCATATTGACTTCCCATTCCCTGAGTATCTGGCTATGGAGCCACTACGGTAGCGATCGACTTGGTGCGGCCGAACTGCTGATCTGCGCATTCCTGGTTGTGTCCCTTGGACAATGCGCCGCCATGGTCCCGGCGCTGCGCGCAGCGAGAATTTCGCCGACGGAAGCATTTCGATCTGGTTAGCATCAATCCACAGAATACTGGACAGGCTTGATGGCGCCGCCGTTGCAAGTGAGCGAGGGGCAGGCGGTGATGGCAATCGCCAGATCCATCTCGGCTCGGAGCTCGGTTAGGTCACCGGACTTGGACAGGGGTGGCATGATCGCGAGACGGCCGTCTTCGCCAACGCGGGCGTTCATGAAGAAATTGAACGCCGTCGGCACGAGATGCGGTTTGACACCGAGGTGCGCCAGCGCGCCGACAATGTTCGAGAGACAGTTTCGATGATCTAAACTCCCATACTGGCGTCGATACATTTCCAGGCTGCAAGAGGCGTACAGGAAGTCGTGGCGGCCGACGTCGTCGCGGACAATCGCCAGCATCGGATTGCTCTTGTTCGAATACAGCGTGTGGCCGGTGGTCAAATAAATGGTCCCGGCATAGTCAAAAGTGCGGCCGTTTGAAAGCCATTCGGTTATGTCGCCATCGCGATATGCCATCAGATCGCCCGACTGGCCGCCCTGTGGATCAATGAGGCGCAGTGTTTGCCCTGCCTTTAGGGCAACAAATTCGCCCGTCCCGGCCTCGATAGTCTTGATTGCCATTCGGCGACCTTAAGCCACCGAGCTATTGGTTACAATCCGACAGGAGGTCCAACATGAACGTGCTCGTCAGACCCGCCCGGCCGGCGGAGATCGGGCATCTCGCCGCAGTCTGGCACGATGGCTGGCACGAGGCGCATGCGCAAATCGTGCCTGCGGAGCTCACACAGCTTCGGACCATGGACAGTTTCAGAATACGGCTGCTCAAGGCGCTCTCCGACATCCGGGTCGTCGGTGCGGTAGATGCCCCGGTTGGATTTTGCATGGTGAAGGAGGCCGAACTCTATCAACTCTATGTGTCGACGCAGTCACGCGGATCCGGCGTCGCAGCTGCGTTGATTGCCGAGGGCGAGTCTCGCCTCCGTGAAGGGGGCGTCATTACCGCCTGGCTCGCATGCGCGATCGGCAACGAACGTGCTGCGAAATTTTATGAGAAATGTGGATGGTGCTTTGTTGGGACCATGGACGATCAGGTGGAGACCTCAGTCGGAAAGTTTCCCCTCAAAGTCTGGCGGTATGAAAAGCGCCTTGCACCTCACCACCCGTCCCAATCGGAAACGAACTCGCGCGTTTGAACGGCCGTCCCTGCCGCTACGGCTGGGGAACCTTGCACGCAATCAACATCTCGCGGTCGTCCTCATTACCCTTCAGCGCCTCATAGCCGGCGCTGCCGCAGGCCCGGCCCGCCTTGACCAGACAGCTCGCATTGCTGTTCAAAAAGCCGCCGCAGGTGATCACATATCCGCGGCGGCCGTCCGGCACATAGGTCTGATGCACCGTGCTGCAAGCGGTTGTCGTAAGCATGATCATGGCAAGCAAAGAGGACGACAAGCTGGCAATTTTCATGGCATGGACCGTCGGCTAAAGCCCTACAAGATGACCGAGCCATATGACAATCATGTGTCGTCGCGACATAAATCGTCGCGCCATCGCCCTTGCACGCGATCCAGGTATAGTCGCCCCGGGCAGTGAGAACGAGTGAATGCGCATGACAATAAAAAAATCGGCAATCCGCGTTGCCATTCCGTCGACGATGATGCTGGTCGCAATCGGCCCCGCAGCATTCGCAGACGGGATCAGCGGCCTTTATGTGGGAGGCAGTGCCGGGTCGGCGAAAATCGGTGCCGACTACGGGCAGCTTCAATCGCAACTCGAGGGCGAGGCAGAGGGATTTGGAACCCTGCAGTTCACCACGGCATCGTTGCATAACCGCAATACGGCGTGGTGGTTTAACACCGGCTATATGGCATGGCCCATCGTCGGCATCGACGCCTCCTACCTGCACCTGGGCGAAATTCACAATCAAGTCGACGGAACCTACACACCCGATGGTGGAACATCCATACCGATCTCGGCGACCACCCGTCTCAAATCCGAGGGGCCCGCATTAGGACTGTTGTTCCGGCTTCCGCTGGCGGAGGATTTTGCGCTCAACATCAGGGTTGCGGACTACTACGCCAAGACAACCTTGAGTACGATCATCGATCTTAACGGCACCACTGCGACGGAGCAGACGGCGAAGCGCTCCAGCCTGCTGCTGGGACTGGGCGCCTCCTATTCTTTTCTTGGGCATTGGTCGGCGCGCTTCGACTACCTGCGCGTGCAGCATGCCGGCGATAGCGCCACCGTGGGCACCTACAACGTCGACATGTTCGCAGCGGGAGTAAGTTACACTTTTTAGCAGTGGCCTAGCGGCGCCCGATCCACCGCGAGACGCGTTGCCGGTATCGAAGGTAGGGCTCACCGAAGAGCTTATCGAGCGCCTGTTCCTCGGGAATAATCTGTAAAACGGCAACAACAACAACGAATAACGGCGGCACGATCCAGGGACTCGCCGTACCCAGAGCCAGCGCCCAGCCGATCAAGATCAGCAGCAACCCCAAGTACATGGGATTGCGGCTGATGCCAAATACGCCGCCCGTTACCAAGGACGACGCCGTGTGAGGCTCTCTGGGATTGACCGTGGTCCCGGCTTGTTTAAATCGTCTGAAAGCTGCGATCGCGATGCCGATTCCGGCGACGGCGGCAACCCACCCCAGGCGGTTCCACGGACTGACCGCCACGATCGCCAGCGGCATCCAGCGATGCAGAGCCCACATCAGGGTTGCTGCGAGCAGCATGATGAGCGGCGGCGGAATACGTGTTTTCATGGCTTTGCGCGCAAAGCGCGGGAGCCCCCCTCGAGCACATGATGAACGCATGATCCAATGCGAGGGGCATGGCGAAGCATTGTAGAGGAACCGACTGCATCAGGAGGCGATCTTGAACGTCGACACTCAGCCCATCGGTATGGTCGAAGCCCTGCGGCATGACGCTTTGCGCAGCGAGGCAAGAATCGACCCAATCGCTTCGGCAGCACCATTTGCCGCGTGATCCGGGTCGAAGGCACCCATCTCATCGTCGCCGAGCTGGATGCCATCAACGGCACGCCGGTCCTATATTGGCAGCGCAAAGTACAACCCTGAGGCCGGGATCAGTCGATCGGTCCGACAAAGGACACGTGGCCGTTCGGCAGACCGGCGTCTGCGGCCGCGGCAACAATGGCGGACGCAAATTCCTGCACGGTGGGCAGCGCGCCGGCTTGGGAGCGCCGGCTCGCGATCAGCCCTCGTTGCGTGCGTTCGAGCAGCTTCGGTGTGATGGTTCCTTCGATCATGTCGCCGCTGACGATGGCCAGTCGCAGGCCGAGTTCCTCGATTGCCGGCAGCCTGGCGCGCAGCGCGTCCTCTCCCGCCTTTTTGCTCGCGGCAATGATTTCATAGGCCCCATGCACCGGCTTGCGGCCGTAGAAATGCGCCATGTGGCTGGTCACGAAAACCACGCTGGCGCCGCGAGGCATCAGCGGCAATGCGGCATCGAGTGTTTGCACCTGGGCCGTCAGATTCAATTCCATCGCGTATGAGGCGGGCTTGTCTTTCTCGAGGCCGCCGCTGGCATTCAGCACCAGAATGTCGAGAGCGCCGAAGGCCTCGTGGATGGCACGCATCATGTCGGTGACGCTGTCGTTGTCGGTCAGGTCCGCCTGGACGGTCACAGCGCGCCTACCCAACGCCCGGATCTGGCTCGCGATCTCTTCGGCGCGCGATCCCTTGCTGCGATAGTTGACGGCTACATCGGCGCCCTGCTTCGCCAGCAACAGGGCGACGGCCGCGCCGATGCCGCGCGACGCGCCGGTCACCAGAGCGCTGCGGCCGGTAAACCTCTCTTTGCCGGGGATCATCAATCCTTCCCGAAGTCGTACGCCTGCTTGTAGGCTCGATACCAATCCTGCGTGCGCTTGTCAGCCGGCAGACGCTCCGCGAGGTAGTGCAATTCGGCGAGCATCTTCTCGGCGCGCGAGGTGTTGAGGTAAAGATCCACCAAACGCCAACGATAGGCCAGCTCGTCCGGCGCCAGCGCCGCGGCCTTCTCGTACAAATCCAGCGCCTGTGTCAGCCAGTTCACCTCGAAGAAATAAAGATCCGCCAGATCGGCATAGTTGCCGGCAACCGTCGGTGCCGCGCGAATCTTCGCTTCGCCGCTTTGCACGGCGGCGGAGAGCGAGAATGGGTAGGCAGCAGGCGCGGGCGTGCGTACATGGTCGGAAAATATTGCGGCGTCCATATCGGGCACCTGCTCCGCGCGCAGCGGGGTGAGAAACGGATTGTCGGCGAACTTGACGAAGAAATTGATATCGTCCTCGAATCGATGAAAATAAGTCCAAGACTTCGCTTCGTCGACATACCAAAGTTTGTCAGCTCCGAGGCGCAGAACGATGGGGAGATTGGATTTGCCCGGACCCGGCACCGCCAGTCCCAGCTCGCCTGCGAACAGCAGTCGATAGGGTCCCGCGGACTGGAACGAGTCATTGACTCGCCTCTGTTGCTCCTCGTTGCGCGGCACGATCACGCGAAAAAGCCGGCTGCCTTCGGTCAGCACGGGAAGCCGCGGATCGCCCACTCCAGCCGCGAGCGATGCAAGGTAGCGCCGGACGGATTCATCGGGATCGGCGGATGGCGCAAATTGCGACAGCGCGGATTCCGGCAGGCGGCGAACGGCGCTTTGATAATCCTCCAGAGTGCGGCGATACCCTTGACTGAGCGAACCGGCGCCGCCCGATAGAAAGTCGCCGCTTAGCCAGCGAGGCCGGGCATCGCCCTCGCCTTTTGACCCCATGCCGCGCAAGTTGGTGGTGATGATGAGCTCCGAAATGAAATCCTGCGGCACCTCGGAGAGCATGTAGGTCTTGGCCGCCTCCTCGAGCCGGCGGCAAAACGCGTCGGGAATCTCACCCTCGAGCGCGTAGCCAATCTCGATCTTCAGCAGATTTTCCTTGGCCGCGTAGACATACAGAATGCCTCTGCCGTTGCGGCGCGCGCCAATCTTCAAGCGCGTCATGAGGTCCGCCGCGGTCTGCTCGATGCTGCTCGAGGGCGGCAGCTCCCGCAGCAGCACCAGGGCATTTTCAATGCCCGACTTTTTCTCGGCGAGCTTCAAGCTCATCCGAAACGCGAGATCAAAATCGTGCTGATTCGTCTCGTTGATCATCACATACTGCGGGCGATGTGCGGCCCGCGCGTGGTACACCGCATATCCGGCGGCCATCGCGGCCAGCACTCCGATGCAAGCCAAAAAGATCGTCTTCACTGCCGCACGCTCAGAAATTGCCGAACAGTTCGGTCTTCTTGCCGTCCCTGGAATAGTAGACCAGGAACGGGTCGGTCGAGTCTGGATTGAGCCCCAGAATCGAACGGTCCGCGGCCTTATTCTTCAGCACCACCACCGGCGTCTCGTTGGCGCCGAACAGCCGAAAGATTCCAGCCGCCTTTTGATTCGTGTCATTGAGCACCACGAAGGGGTATTCGCTTTCGGTCGGTGCGTACAGGCCGAGCACCAGCCGGTTCCTCCCCTTGGTGTCGTAGAAAAACAGGCCGGGAGCGCCGTCAGGCGCCATTGCCAGCTGCGCGCGCGTTCGGCCAGCGGCATCGATCAATTGAATCTGTTGCGCGATGACTGTTCTCTCGGCGGCCGAGCCAGCCCGGAGCGGCGCCGTTCCCGGCCCGCGCTGCGTTCCCACCCCGAGATGCAGGAGCAGGAAGGCCCCTGCGATTCCGCCGATGAACCCCGACAATAATCCTGCCACGTAGGCATTGTTCATGATCGATATTCTCCATGGCGAATTTCCCGAACACCCTGTCCCAGCCGCCGGCGCAGAAGCGCGCGCAGCGTCAGTCCGTCGGCGTAGCCGATTTGCAGCGCGATCTGATCGACGCTGGCGCTGCTCGTTTTCAACAGGTGCACGGCCCTTTCCACGCGCAGGTCCTGAAAATAACTGAGCGGCGACTTGCCCAGCACCTGGTGCATCCTGCGAGCCAGAGTCCGCTTGCTGGTCTTCAGAGAGAGTGCCGCGGCATCCAACGAGAAGCCGCGCGACAATCGATTTCTCGCCCAGCGCTCGAAGCGCTGCACCACCGGATCGGCCTGCGCCAGATGATGCGGAATCGCGAAGATGGCTTGCGAGGAGCGCGAGTCGACAACCAGGTACTTGGCAGTCAGCGCGGCCAACTCCGGGCTGGCGCGGCCGATCAATCCGAGGGCCAAGTCAAGATGACTGAGCGCCGCACCGGCCGTGACCACACGATTGGAGGAAACGATGATTCTGGATTCGTCGAGCAACACATTCGGATAGCGCTGCCGAAACAGAGGGGCCAGCCACCAGGTCGTGGTCGCTGCCTCGCCGTCGAGCAGCGATGCCTCCGCCAATATGAAGGTGCCGACGCAGGCGGCCGCGATCAGCGCTCCGTCCTCCGCCCAGCGGCGCAGCACATTTCCCGCATCGCGCACCTCTTTTTGCGCCAGCGCGGCAATGAGCGGATCGGGCATCTTGTAGCCGATGGCCGGAACCACGACGCAGTCCGGGGCGCTCAAGGCGGAGGCGGCCGCCACCGGCAGTCGCCACCCTTGAGCGGTGGCCACCGACCTGCGGACTGCCGCCACGGTCACCTCGAACTTGAGCGATGGCATACCCGTCATCTGCGCCAGTTCGTTGGCGGTGCCGAACGCGTCCAGCACGGCCGCGAGTCCCGTATCAAAGGCGCCGTTCAATGCGAGCACGTGGATGCGCATGGCAACTATGATATCAATATTGGCGATTTTGCCAATGCCGATCCGGCACCGATTCCCGTAGATTCGTTCGCGTTCGCCCATTCATCCAAAGGAGATCCCCATGCTCAAGTATGCTTTGTTCGCGCGCCTCGAAGCCAAGCCCGGCAAATCCGCGGATGTCGCTAAATTCCTGGAAACCGGCCTGGCGCTGGCGAACAGGGAAACGACGACGCCGATCTGGTTCGCGCTGCAGCTGGGCCCCACCACATTCGGCGTCTTCGATGCTTTCGCCGACGAGACAGGCCGGCAAGCGCACCTGAATGGCCCCATTGCTCAGGCGCTCATGGCCCAAGCCCCGGTGCTGTTCGCCAAGCCTCCCACCATCGAGCCCATCGATGTGCTGGGGGTGAAGCTTCCGTAAGCGAGAACGTGACATGGGCATTCGGATCGTTCAACTGGGGTCGCCGCGCCTGGCAGACGAAGGCCTGCGCATCGGCACCGTCAGGCGCCCTCCCCGCGGCGTGCCCAAGACGCAGTTTGCCGCCCGCAATTTCTACGATGTCTGGCTACCCGCCCTGTCGCCCAGCGCACCGCTGGTGCGCGAGGCCTTGAGCGCGAAAACCTCGGGCGAGTGGCAAGCCTTCTGCCGCAAGTTCAAGGCGCAGATGCGCGATCCCGACGCCGCGCGGCTTCTCGACCTGCTCGCGGCGCTTTCGACGAGCACGAATTTCTCCGTGGGCTGCTATTGCGACGACGCAGCGCGCTGCCACCGCAGCGTTCTGCGAGAGCTTCTCATCGAGCACGGCGCCACGCTGAGATAATCGGTCGACGGGCGCTCACGGTTCGAAATTGCAATCTTTCAGGGCCACGAGGTGCGTCTTGTTCACGAACTTATGGCCCAGATAGAGAACGATGAACACCGGAATCATCAAGTACCCGGTGATGAAATCGAACCAAGAAAAAACTTCCGCCTGAAATATGCCGATGTTGGATCCGAACAGCACCACCACGAACAGCACCAGCGCGAGCCACGGACCGTAGGGATAGAACTTGGACTTGAACTTCAAGTCGTCGAGACTGCGCCCCTGCGCCACCCACGCCTGGCGAAATCGCAGGTGGCAGATCGCTATCCCCAACCAGATGATGAAACCGGTCAAGCTCGAGGCGTTGTAGAGCAGCTGGTAGATTTTCTTGTCGCCCACCTGCGTGGAAAAGAAAGCCAGAGCGCTCACCGTGCCCGTGCACAAGAGTGCCGCCACTGGAACGCCGCGCCGATTGAGCATGCCGAATATCTTCGGGGCCTTGCGGCTATGTGCCATCGCGTGCAGCATCCGCGAGGCCACGTACATGGATGAGTTTCCGCAGGACAACACCGAGGACAGAATCACCGCATTCATGATGTTCGCGGCGTAGTAACCGAACCGCGGTAGCTGCTGAAGGATCATGGTGAATGGCGAGTAGGCGATGTGGCTTTCGTCCGCGTTCAAGAGATTGGGATCGGTGTAGCTGATCAAGGTGCCCGCCACGAAAATCGCGCCGATATAGAACAAGAGGATGCGCCAGAACACCGTTCTGATGGCCCTGGGCACGTTTCTGACCGGGTCGGCCGTCTCCGCGGCGGCCAATCCCACTCCTTCGGTGCCTTGAAATGCAAAGCCCGCGACCAGGAAAACCGCCAGCATCGCGGTGAAGCCGCCGACGAAGGGTGCGTGAGTCCCGGTTTTCGGATCGCTCAGGGTCCAGTTGTGAAAACCGCTGCTGTGATTGCCCATCATCCCCGCGATCATCAGAAATCCGATCGCCACGAAAATGATCACGGCGGCCACCTTGATTCCGGCGAACCAGTATTCGGCCTCCGCATACGCCTTGACCGACAACAAATTCAGCGAGAGCAGCACCGCAAAAAAACCCATGGCCCAGTACGCCGAGTTCGAGTCCGGAAACCAGAACTTCACGATGAGGGCGCCGGCAACCAGTTCGGCCGCGAGCGTGACCGCCCAGCTGAACCAGTAATTCCAGCCTGCGGCAAAGCCCAGCGACGGATCGACGAAGCGTTCGGCATAAGCTTCGAACGAGCCGGGAATCGGCAGTTGCGTCGCCATTTCCCCCAGGGATTGCATCATGCAGTACACCGCAACGCCCATGATTGCGTAAGCCAGCAGCGCGCCGCCGGGGCCGGCTTGCGCGATGGCCGCGCCGCTGGCGAAAAACAAGCCGGTGCCGATTGCTCCGCCGATCGCGATCATGCTCAACTGCCGGGTGCCGATCGTGCGTTGGAGCTCGCGTTTTTCTTCTTGGGCCATTTCTGGTTTTCCTTGGGTGCGAGCGGTGAGTGTACTTCCGTTTAGAATGGGCGATCGCCGTTTTTCTCGAGGCCGATTGTGGATGAATTCAAAGCCAGCCGGACCGCCCTTGCGACGTCACTGATGCGCGCGGCGCATACGCGCCTGGATCCTGAGCCCCTGATCGATGATCCCTGGGGCGATCGCCTGGTGCCCGATTCGGCCCGCGACTTGTTTCGCGAAAGCGCCCTGGCCCGCATGGGCTTGGACGCCCGTGAAAAGGCGCTGGCGGCGCCCGAGAGCATCGTCGACGAATCGCTGCTGCGCAGCCGCGCCTATGCGAACGTCGTCACCCGGACTCGGTATGCGGAAGACGCGCTGCAAAAGGCCGTCGCCGAGGGAATTGCCCAATACGTGCTGATCGGCGCGGGCTTCGACAGTTTTGCGTTGCGTCTTCCCGCCTTTGCCGCGAACCTGCAGATCTTCGAGATCGATTTTCCGTCCACTCAAGGGTTGAAGCTGCAGAGAATTCGCGAATGCGCGCTGTCGCTTCCCGATTCGGTGCACTTCATCGCCGCCGACCTATCCCTGGAAAGTGTGCAGGAAGCCCTCGCGCGATCCGCGTATCGTCCCGACGCTTTGACCTTTTTTTCCTGGCTCGGGGTCACGATGTACCTGACCCGCGAAGCGAATTTCGCCACCTTCAAATCCATTGCGGCGTGCGCGCCCGCGGGCAGCGAGCTGGTCTTTACGTACTTCGACGAGCGCTTGTTCCACTTGCCGTCGGAATCCTTTCGCGAAATGGAAAGGCGCGTGGCGTCCATCGGCGAGCCATTTCTTTCGGGATTCAACCCCGCCGCGCTCGCCGGCAATCTCGCGGAGTGCGGCCTGACGCTGGTCGAAGATCTGGACGGCTTTGGCGTCGCGACGCGGTACGATCGAACCGGCGAGAGAAGCCTCGGGCAGTCGGCCTTTTCGCACTTGGCGCTTGCGCGCGTCGGCAGGTAGTCGTGCCGGGCCGCGGCGCTGCAACGCTGGGAGGGCGACCGCATCGCCGAGGAGCGGTTTGTGTACGACACGGCCTCGGCTTGGACGGTGATATGATTCAGCGATGTCGGTAATCCCGCAAGAGGCCGCAAACGATGAGAATGCCCGCTACAAGCGGACCATTCGCGCCGCCGAAGAACTGTTCAAAAAGGTGGGCTTTCGGGCGGTCACCATGGAAATGGTGGCGCGCGAGGCCAATGTCGCCAAGGCAACGCTCTACAGCCACTTCAAGAACAAGGACGAACTTTACGTGGCCGTTTGCGCACGCATGGCCGGTATCCTGCGCGCATCGGTCGAGCAGGCATTGAACAGGACCGACGGCACGCTGGATTCGCGGCTGGCAGACGCGGTCGTCGCGAAACACCGCCCGGTTTTCACTCTCATCCGCGGATCGCCGCACTCTGCCGAGCTCTTTTCCTATACGCACAGCATGGCCGGCGAGATCTTCGCCAACCTGGATGTTGAGATCCTGGAAATGCTGCGCGCCGCCACGGCTCAAGACCCCGAGCTGGCGCCGACTGCAGCCCAGCTCGCCCGGGCTCTTTATTTCGGCGGCGCGGCCATGGCGATGCGCAGCGAATCCACACCGCAGATGGAACTCGAGGTGGGCGCGTTCGCCCGCGCGCAGATTGCCGGCGCTCGTGTGCTCGCCCGCGGCGCCCGGCACTAGCGCCCCCGTCATTCGACATATTCCAGCATTGACAAATCATACGAAGGGGATATTATTCGTTCATATCGTCTAGATAGCTGGAGATAGCCATGAACCTCGCCGGCATCGCTCCGTTCCTCGCTGTTTGTGCCGCCAATGGAATCTTGCTGCTGGTTTTGTGGAAGCACTGAGCATGCACGGCACCGAAATCGCAACGCCCAAGCAACGCTTGGAACAGGTCTTTGGCGAGACCGCCAAGGGCAACGGTCAGCCTTTCTTGGATGCGCTCGCCGAGGACGCGGAATGGACTGTCATCGGCAGCACCGGATGGTCGAAAACGTACCGGGGCAAGGCCGCCATCCTCTGTGAATTGATTGCCCCGCTGCGCCGTGCGCTGGCGCCGCCGCTCAAGACCCACGCACTTCATATGATCGCCGAGGGCAATATGGTCGCGGTGCAGGGACACGGTGAAAACCTCACCCGCGACGGACGCCGGTACGAGAATACTTACTGCTGGGTTTTTGCCTTCAAAGACGGCCAGGTCCGTGCCATCACCGAGTATGCCGATACCGAGTTGATCCGAGCCGTGCTCGGCGAGCCGCACTAGGCGGCGCCGGGTGAGCCCGGCTACTGGCTAGGCCTTCTTTTTCTTTTTCTGTCTGTCTAGGTACTCGTCGATTGCCAGTCGAATGTAGGACTGTACGGGCGTTCCCGAATCATCCGAAAGCTTCTTGAGCGCGGCAATCTGCCGCGCCAGCACATACGGCGGATATCGATTTACGGTACTTTTTCTCGCTGCCACGGTCTGATATTACTCGCGACCGCGCATCCGGAGTATTGCAAGTTTGGCGCCGCACGCAGGGGCCAAAGCGAGGTTACAAGACCATGGACTTGCCAGAGGTCAGAAGGCTTTGCGATCAGCTGCGAGAAGTCATCGGCGCCGGGCCCGGCAGCAACGAACTTGCGCGGGCTGAAGCGGAAGGGATAGTCAGCGTGCTCCGGGGCGCCGTCCATTGGGACGGGCCTGGGGATAAGCTCGTCACGATCAAAAACTGGCTTGAAATCTGGTTCAGCCAGCGACGCTGGCGCCGATTCGGCGACGCGGGCGAAATCTGTCTGCAAAGCCTGTTAGACGACATCAAGGTCGTGGAGCAATACTGGGAGCGGAAATCGGAGGGAATGGGAGCCTTCAGACGCCTGGGTTCTCGACCGACTGAAGGGAAATCGACCCGCTAACTCATTGAATCTTGTCTCTTATTTTGCAAAGCTGCTTGCCGCGGCGCTCTCGTCCTGGTATAAAGCGCGGCTCTCTTTCCATAGTTCCACGTTCAAAGGTCCATCATGTCGCGAGTCTGCCAGGTCACGGGCAAGCGCCCCAAAACGGGCAACACGGTTTCGCACGCGAACAATCGCAAGCGCCGCCGCTTCCTGCCGAATCTGCATAGCCATCGGTTCTGGCTGGAATCGGAAAAGCGTTTCGTCAGCCTGCGCGTCACCACACGCGGCTTGCGCACCATCGAAAAGCGCGGCGTGGATGTGGTCGTGGCGGATTTGCGCGCCAAAGGCGTGAAGGTTTAAGGGGTCACCATGCGCGACAAAATCAAATTGGTATCCTCTGCCGGCACCGGTCACTACTACACCACCACCAAGAACAAGCGTCTGCATCCGGATAAGTTGGAGACGAAGAAATTCGATCCCGTGGTGCGCAAGCACGTCGAATACAAAGAATCGAAGATCAAGTAGTCCTCGCCGCCGCGCGGCGGGCTGATACCGGGGCGCACGAACGGTGCCCGAGCTTCCCGAAGTAGAAACCACGCGGCGCGGTATCGCGCCTGCTCTGAACGGCCGTCGCGTCGTGCAAGCCATCGTTCGCGAGCGCCGCCTGCGCTGGCCCATCGCGGCCCAGTTCGAAGCGGCGGTGCGCGGACAAATCATCCACAAGGTCGAGCGGCGCGCGAAATACCTGCTCATCGGTGTCGGCGAGGGAACGATGATCCTGCACCTGGGCATGTCCGGAAGCTTGCGTCTGGTCGGATCGGGCACTGCCCCCAAGATCCATGAGCACTGGGATCTGGTGCTGGATAGCGGCAGAATCTTGCGCTTTCACGATCCCCGACGCTTCGGCAGCCTGCTCTGGACGCTTGACGATCCTCATCAGCATCCCTTGCTCAAGAAGCTGGCGCCGGAACCCTTGAGCGCCGCGTTCAACGCCGGCTACCTGTTTCGCGCGACCCGCAAACGCAGCATCGCCATCAAGCAGTTCATCATGAACTCATCCGTCGTGGTGGGCGTGGGCAACATCTACGCCAGCGAAGCGTTGTTTCGCGCGGGCATCGCGCCGCGGCGCGCGGCGCGCCGCATCACCCGCGCCGAAGCCGCCAAGCTGTCGCGCTCGATCAAAGCGGTGCTGAAAGCTGCCATCGATATCGGCGGCACGACCTTGCGCGACTACGTGAATGCGGAAGGTGCGCCTGGATATTTCCGGCAAAAGCTATTCGTATATGAACGGGCGAAACAGCCGTGCCGTGTGTGCAAGTCGCCGGTAAGGCAGTTCACGCAAGGTCAGCGCTCCACGTATTGGTGCCCCGTCTGTCAACGCTGAGGCAGCGCGACCGCAGCACGGCTATGTTATGAAATATTCACTTGGCTGACACGGGCGCGCCGCCCGCCAGATTCATCCTACGCGAGCGGATTCATCTCGACTCGCGTTCAAGGACAAACGATGAATAAAGGGATGGCGGCACTCGCCCCCATGGTGCTCGCGACGGCTGCCTTCGCCGGCAGGGCGACTGCAGCGCCGGTGACCTATGACTACACCGGCGGGGCGGTAGTGATCACGGGCATCACCATGGACGGCACGTCGATTCTCGCGGGCGGCCAGACGCCGGCCATTGGTTATCTCAACTCCTCCTTCGCAACCTTCGACAGCACCTCGCCGGCGCTCACCTTTAGCTTGTCGCAAGGAGCGCCGACCATGTTTGCGCTGGCCGGCACCGTCACCAGCGCGAACGGGAAGAACACCTTCAATCTCAACGGCGCGACTGTGACCTTGAGCGGCATCACCGTTGATTCGCTGGGAAGTCTCGTAGCCACCGGCGGCGCAGGTGGCATCTACGCCTTTAGTTCGGGTACCGGCAATGGAGTCGCCCTGGCGGGAAATTGGAGTGTCGCAGGCTTGGTCGCAAACGGCATATCCGTGCCTACGACCGGTGCGGCCTTCGGGCCGAACGACAAACCTATCTCGGGCAGCATCGGGATCACTTCAAACGGTCAAGATCTTACGATGAATGGGGTGCCGCTCGGTACCTTCGTGGTCGACAACCAAACTGTGGCGATCACGGGTAACGTCATTTTTGACGGCGCAACCCCCGTGCCTTTGCCGGCCGCCATCTGGTTGCTGGGATCGGGGCTGGGTCTGCTGGGGCTTCGCGGCCGCCGGCTAAGCCTCGGAGCGTCTTCATGAAACAAATTGGCATTTCGATACTGGCCGGGGCCGTGCTGGCGTCGATCGCCTCGATAGCGCCGCGCACCGCGGCAGCGGACACCATCCTGTCATTCGATCTGGGCGGAGGATCGGTACTCGCGGGCAATCCGGTCGTTCCGGTGAGTGCTTTCTGCATCACCACCGCCAACTGTCCAGGAACCGCGCCCCCGTTCAGTCTCGGGGCATCCGAGCCTTTGAGCGGCACGGTTTCCTTCGATGTGACCACGGGGGCGATGTCCTTCGATCTGTCGCTGACGCAAAACGCGGTATTCGGAGGACTGACCGTCGATGAGGGCTCGACTTTCGTGATGAGCCCGCAGCTGGTGACCTTTGGCAGCACGAAAAAGAATGGTGTGACTACCTATACGTTTTCGCCCGGCACTTCGGCAGAGACCGTCACTGCGAACTTGATCTTGCCGTCCGGGTTCACTGAAACGGCGAGCACACCCACCATGCCCGGCATCGAGTGCTCCGCGACGCCGGCGAGCGGCTCCTGTTCCCTGCTGATTGGGACGCCGCTGACCGGGGCGGAGGCACTCACCGTTGCGCAGGGAGCTACGCCCTATAACGGTGTTCTGTCGATCAGCACGAATCTGACGCCGGTGCCCCTGCCCGCGAGCCTCTGGCTGATGATCGGCGGACTGGGTTGCCTGGTGTCGATGAGCCGTCGCCGCGGCGCCCCGCGATCGCTCGCGCGCTTCGGCGCTAGTAGACCACGCCTTCGCCTTCGCCGCGGGGATCGGACGCCGCTTCCACCTTGCCGCTGGCAAAGTCCCAGGTGACCACTTGCATGTTGCCCCATTGCCGCGAAGAGGCTTTGAGCTTGTGTCCCATGGACTGTAGCGCCTGAATCTCCGCATCGCTCAACGCGCCTGTCTCATAGTCGACTTCGTCCGGCAGGTATTGATGATGGTAGTGCGGGTACTTGACGATGTCAGCGGCGCCCATGCCGTCCAGATAATTCAAAGTCCCTAAAAGCACCTGGCTGATGATGGTGCTGCCGCCGGGCGTACCGATGATCATCAATCCCTTGGCAGTCTCGACAAAGGTGGGCGACATGCTCGACAGCGGGCGCTTGTTGGGCGCAATCGAGTTCGCGGTGTTGCCGATGAGTCCGAATACATTCGGCCGGCCGGGCTTGGTGGAGAAATCATCCATTTCATTGTTGAGCACCACGCCGGTCCTGGCTGGCACGTAGCCGTTGCCGAAGAACAGATTGATGGTGATGGTGACGGCAGCACGGTTTCCCGCGGAGTCGAGCACCGAGAAATGCGTGGTGTTCATGCCCTTGGGCTCCGACTCGATCCCGGGCAGCAAATCCGAAGGCATCGCCCGGTCCGCGCGGATGCTGCTGCGCTGTCCCGCCGCGTAGTCCACGCTCATCAACTGCTGCAGCGGCATGATCTTGATGAAATCAGGATCACCCAGATAGATCGCGCGATCACGGTAGGCGCGGCGCCATGCCTCGATGATGAAATGCTTGCGCGTCGCGGAATCGACATCGGCCAAATCGAAGCCCGCCAGAATATTGAGAGAATCGATCACGGCAATGCCGCCCGATGAGGATGGCGGTGCGGTGACGATGCGCGCGCCGTGATACTCGCCGATCAAAGGTTTGCGTTCGACGACCCGGTAGTTTTTCAGGTCCTCCAGCGTCCAGATGCCGCCGCCCGCGCGCACCCCCGCAACCAGATCTTGAGCGACCCGTCCTTCATAAAACCCTTTGGCGCCGGAAGCCGCGATGGCCTCGAGCGTCGCAGCCAGTTCGGGCTGCTTGATGATGGCGCCCACTTCCGGAACGGCGCCGTCGCCGGTCAGGAAGGACCTGGCGGCTTCCGGCGAGCGCGCCAGCACATCGCGCTTGGCCCTGATGATGAACTGCAGGCGCGCGTACAAGGGAAATCCCTCGCGTGCCAGGCGAATGGCCGGCTGCAGGTCCTGCTTCAGCGGCAGCTTGCCGTACTTGTGCGCGAGGTATTCGAATGCCGCCGCTTCGCCGGGTATCCCTGATGACAACGGCCCATTGGTCGAGGAACCCGGGATCTCGTTGCCCGCCTTGTCCAGGTACATGTCGCGCGATGCGGCGGCCGGCGCTCGTTCACGCGCATCGATCATGGTCTCGAAACCATCGGACTGTCGATGCAGCAGAAAAAAGCCGCCGCCGCCCAGGCCGGAACTGCCGGGCTCGACCACGGCCAGGGCTGCCGCCACCGCCACGGCGGCGTCGAACGCATTTCCGCCCGCGCCAAGAATCTCCTGTCCCGCCTTGCTGGCCAGGGGATACGCGCTCGCGATGGCACCCTTGTGCGCAACGGCGGTCCGCGCCGGCGCCGAGGTGGCATCGGCCCGGGCCAGAGCAGCGGCCAGAACTGCGCCGATCGCAAAGACCGGCCAGGCCACGCTGAAGAATCGCCGCGGGTGCGTTGCGACCCGGGTGATCAAAGCTTGCGATGCCGTTTCAGTTCGATCTCCACCAAGGGGTGCACGAACTCGGACACGTTGCCGCCAAGGACCGCGATTTCTCGCACCAGCGTCGAGGAAATGAATGTGTATTGCTCCTGGGGCGTCATGAAGACCGACTCGATATCGGGGTTCAAATGCCGGCTCATGTTAGCCAATTGAAATTCGAATTCGAAGTCGGAGATGGCGCGCAAGCCGCGCACGATCACCGTCAATCCGTGTTGCTTGGCGAAGTCGACGGTCAAGCCTGCATAGCCCATGACTTCCACATTGGGCACATCGCCCAGCACGCGGCGCGCCATGTCGACTCGCTGTTCCACCGTGAACATCGGCGCTTTGTTCGGATTGGCCGCGATCGCAACGACCAGCCGATCGAAGATGGTGGAGGCGCGGCGCACCAGGTCTCGGTGACCGTTGGTGATGGGATCGAAGGTACCGGGGTAGACGGCTGTTCTTTTATGCATGGGTTATTCGCGGGTTGACGCGCGCCAGATGATAACCCACCTCGCCCGCCGACTTCGATTTGAGCAATTCCCAATGCTCCGGCAGCGCAGGGACGCCTGCGGCCCGCTCGTTCTCCAGATAGACCAAACCCCCCTCTTTCAACCATTTTCCCGCGTCCAGCAGGGGAATGGTTTGCGCCAGCGCGTCCTGGCCGAAGGGCGGGTCGAGAAACACGATGTCAAAGGCCTGCGGGGGGTTGCGCAGATAGCGGGCAGCGCCCATTTCCATGACGCGCCCTCTTTGCGCCCCTCCCAAAACCTTGATCTGATCGGACAAATTCCGCGCGGCGGCTTGGGCTTGTTCGACGAAAATGGCCTCCGCCGCGCCGCGGGAGAGCGCCTCCAACCCCAAAGCACCGGAACCCGCAAACAAATCAAGGCAACGGCTCTGGCTCAAGGAATGCTGCAGCCAATTGAACAAGGTCTCGCGGACTCGGTCCGGCGTCGGCCGCAAGGACGGAATGTCCGGAAAACTCACGCGTCGGCCGCGCCAGGCGCCGCCGATGATCCGCACCGAATTGCGTTCGGAGGTAGCCACTGCCGGTATCATACCTGTCTCATGACGAATGAAGCCGAAAGCCAGGGCGTGCGCTCCTTTTTCAAGCGCCTGCGCGCCAAGATCAACCAGGGCCCCGCGTGGCTGACCAGCGATATCAGCGAGCTTCTGCCCGGGCGCAAGATCGACGAGGAGATACTCGACGAACTGGAGACCCGCCTGATCACGGCCGACGTGGGGGTCGAAGCGTCGAGAAAAATCCTCGAGGAATTGCGCACCCGGGTCGCGCGCAAGGAACTGCACGACGTCGCGGCGCTGCTCAAGGCCTTGAGCGCGGCCATGCTGCAAATCCTGAAGCCCGTGGAGCGCCCGCTGCTGATCGATCCGGCCGCCAAACCCTTCGTCATCCTGGTGGTGGGCATCAACGGCGCCGGCAAAACCACCACCATCGGCAAGCTGAGCGCGAGGCTGCTTGCCGAAGGCAAAAGCGTCATGCTGGCCGCCGGCGACACCTTTCGCGCCGCGGCCCGCGAGCAACTGGAGGCTTGGGCTGCGCGCAACCAGGTACCCATCGTCGCGCAACAATCCGGCGCCGAGC
>DASXNX010000073.1:0-2477 GCA_036494725.1 Steroidobacteraceae bacterium | reverse complement strand
CATCATGTCGTTCATCATAGGCTCACCTCAAGTTACGTGCTGCCGGATAAATCACCATTGGTTGACCGGATCCTCAGCGCGCAGACCAGCAATCCGCGCGTTTCAAGCACATCAACATCATGAATGTGCAGGGCAGCGCCGCCAGGATACGAAATACTTCAGCGCCCGTTAGCCAATTCCAGTTCCAGACGACACTCAGAGAAGTTGCCGCGGCAAATACGAGATACAGCACCGTCCGATAGCGAGCGGACTCTCACATGGATACATCGCGCAAGAGCCAGAGATTCTAACCACGCTGCGACAACGGGGATTTGGTCCTTCTTCTTCGGGGACTTTGCTATCCTGATGAACGCTCTATCCGCATAGCGATTGCCAGTCGGGCACTATCGGTCAGTGACAGAAGTTGCCCAAGCCACGCCAGATGCGGGTCTTGGCCGTGCAAAACGGCTTTCACACAACCAGCTGCCGACTTGCTGCAGCAGCCTTGTCGGCAGCCTTGGGCCAATGAGCGACATCGCATTGCGGCCACCGAACCGAATTCGATGCCCGGCGGACATTTTTTTTCCACAGCAAAGTGCAGATGCCTCAGGAACCGAGCGGGGTTCGCGGCGTTCTGTTTCCGCTCGATAGGGGGATTCACCATATGATCAAGATACTCGCGTGCGCTTGCGCACTTATGATCGGCGCGGGCCTGACGTCAGCAACAGCCGCTGAGCGAGAGCAGGTGCGGATGGTCATCAATCTGATTTCCGGAGTGAAAATGCCGTACCCGGAAAACCTGCGGAACATCTCGGCACATACCGAACGGGTCTACCTCGACACCAATGGTGCCACGGTCGCCTGCCTGCGGCTCGATGACAAAATCAGGTGGTGCTATGAGCATATCGCTCCCGTGGGCAACCGCGCGGAGATGCTGCGCATCCGCAAGGAGCCCGTGCCGGGGTTGGAGGTCGGCCAATCCTATCAATATGCCGACGATTTCGATCTCGATGGCACGATTGACATTGGGAGCACGACCACCCTCGACGGTGAGCCGTACGCCCCGGTTGGCAAGATAAGCCAGTTTTTCTATCGCGCCGCCGGTCGCGGCGACAAGTTTCGCGGCGACTTTCAGGCCCTCTATGACGAAGGCATCCAGGTTGCGCTCAAGTACCTGGGTGAATAGCGACGCTTGAGGCCCCTCGCTGCTTTGGAAACTCTTAACCACGGAAGGTTTCACCTCCATGTTCCAGCAATTCAAGTCTCTCCTCATGGCGAGCCTGTTGCTCGGCGCTGCGTCGACTTCAACCGTTGCGGCGGAGCGCGAAGACGTGCGCAAGGCCATCAATCTCGTGACCTCGGTGAAGATGCCATTCCCCGAGGGCCTGTCGAGAAATCGCGCCAAGACGGAGCGCGTCTGGCTCGAACGTGAAGGAGCCACGACCGGGTGCATCCGGCTCGAGGATCGCCGGTGGTGTTACGAGCACATTCCGCCAAAGGGCAACCGGGCGGAGATGCTCCGCATCCGCAATGAACCCTCGCGCGGCGTCTACGTCGGAGCGCTCGACTATTACATCGTCGACTATGATCTTGACGGCTTGATTGACGTGGGGTCGACGACACAGATCGAGTCGGAGGACCGTCGGCGTGAGATACCGATTGGGCATGTGACCGAGTTTTTCTCACGCAGCACCAAGCGTGGGGAACAGTTCCAGGGAAAATTCCAAAGCATGTACGACGAGGGCATCCAGATCGCGTTGAAGTATTTTGGCGAGTAGTGGGATTGGACGCGGCCCGAGGCACGCTGGAATCTTGGATGCGAGTCTTGCCTCCTCGCTCCGACGGGGCGGTGTTCTAGAGCCTCCGTTCCGATTGAATCGGAACCGAGGCTCCAGATCCTTGTTTGGACGCGTTTTCTTCACGCGAACCGGTACCCACTTCGCTCGAAAACGCTCTAGCATTGTAGTCTCAAGCGCATTGCAACGCTGTATGCGGTGAACTGCCACAGCCGCTGTTGCCGGCATGAGGATGCGCCGGCAGCCGGATCATCGTGGTCGATCAGCCTACACTCGCGGCGACGCAGCGCCTGCGCGCATGGCGCAGATGCTTGATCTCTTGATGAGAAAGGCGAGTTCCCGCACTGCTCACTCGGCCGGTTCGGGAATGCGCGCGCTGCCGATCGCCGCTCGCATGCCCGTTGGCGCCTCCGGCCCGGGTTGATCGTGAAGCGGCAGGCCAAATCCCTTGACCAGCCCGAAGATCGCAGGGATCACGATCAGCGTGAGCAAGGTCGAGGAGATCATGCCGCCGATCATCGGCACCGCGATGCGCTGCATGATCTCCGATCCGGTGCCGCTGCTCCACATGATGGGCAGCAGACCCGCCATGATGGCGACCACGGTCATCATCTTGGGCCGGACGCGTTCGACCGCGCCTTTCATGATCGCCGCGCGAAGGTCGGCCTTGCTCAATGTTCGTCCTTCGCCGGCGCGCCGCTC
>DASXNX010000072.1:0-4401 GCA_036494725.1 Steroidobacteraceae bacterium | reverse complement strand
CCCCCAAGTGCACCACGCGCTGAAAGTCTCCCGCGCGAAACACCTCGTCCACACCTTCGCGATCCGCCAGATCCGCTTTCACAAAATCGAACGACTCATAGTCGTTCAAGATATCGAGGCGGGCCTGCTTCAAGGCCGGATCGTAGTAGGCGTTTAAATTATCGAGGCCAACCACTTCATCGCCGCGTTCGAGCAGCAGCTTCGCGGTGTGAAAGCCGATGAAGCCGGCCGCGCCGGTCACGAGCAGCTTCACATTCTCCGCCACACGGTCTTGCCCGCCGACGCCTTGTCCAATAGCGCGAGGATGTGTTCGTGCGCGCCGGACTCTTCCTCATCGGCTTGAACAACGACAATCCGCATCTCGATCGCGGATTCAGAGGGAATGATGAGCCGGGTTCTGCTGCGCACCGTATCGGACTCGGCGCTCAACGTAAGGCTGCCCTGACCTCCCGTCATCGCCAAGTACACTTCCGCCAATATTCGCGCATCGAGCAGCGCCCCGTGATACTCGCGATGCGAGTTGTCCACCGAGTAGCGCTTGCACAAGGCGTCCAGATTGTTGCGTTGGCCGGGGTGCATTTGCCGCGCCAGCGCCAGGGTGTCCAGCACTCGGCACAAGCTCTCGATCCGAGTCTTCTCCTCGCTGCGCGCCAGCTCCGAGTTCAAGAACGCGACATCGAACGGGGCGTTGTGGATGATCAATTCCGCGTCGCGGATGAATTCCAGCAACTCGAGGTGAACCTGTAAAAACGTGGGCTCCTTCGAGAGCCGTTCGCGCGTCAGGCCATGCACGGATTCCGCGCCTTGCTCGATGTCGCGTTCGGGGTTTAAGTAGCGGTGGAAAGTCTTCCCGGTGAGACGCCGATTGAAGAGCTCCACGCAGCCGATTTCAATGATCCGATGTTCTTGTTCCACCTCGAGGCCGGTGGTCTCGGTATCGAGAACGATTTGGCGCATTCCTAAAAGCTACCGTGCCGCGAGCATCCGATCGATCGCCTCATTGGCGAGCCGATCGACGTATTCATTGCCTTCATGTCCAGAATGCCCTTTCACCCATATCCACTCCACGTCTTGGGCCAACGCCGCCGCATCCAGCAATTGCCATAGGTCCTGGTTCTTGACGGGTTCGCGCGCCGCGGTGCGCCAGCCCCGAGCCTTCCAGTTCGGCAGCCATTCGGTGATGCCTTGTAGCACGTACTTCGAGTCGGTATACAACTTCACCGAGCAACGCCGCTTCAACGCGCCTAAGCCGCCAATGGCGGCGGAGAGTTCCATCCGATTATTGGTGGTATCCGCCTCGGCTCCCGACACCTCCCGGCGCTCCTTGCCGGCGACCAGCAAGGCCGCCCAGCCGCCAGGACCCGGATTGCCGCGGCAGGCACCGTCCGTGAAAATCTCGACTGGAGTCATGGACCCACTTTGTTGGTGGGTTCGGCCGCGCCGACCAGCACGCGCTGCCGGGCCCGGCGCCGCGGACGCACCATGGTCAAAGTCGGCACCCGTTTGCGCGCCTTGAGCAGATAGGCGCCGGCCGTCAATGGCGCGCGCGGCCTCACTTCCTGAGGACCGCCCTGTAGCGGCAGCAGGCTCAGATAGCCCTTGACGCTGTCGACATCAAACCCCAACAGAGCCACCCAATCGCGCAGTCGCTTTTCCGAGAGCATTCGCTGCGTGCCGGGGGGAAATGCCGGCCACCCTACGTACCGGGCAAACCCGCGCCGAATCCCCCAACCGCTCCACGGATTGAAGCCGCAAATCAGGAGACAGCCCTCGCCGGTGAGCACCCGCTCGGCCTCGCGCAACACGGCGTAGGGATCCTCGACCAGCTCCAGGGTATGCGGCAACAGGATCCCATCGATGGAATCGGAGCGAAACGGCAAGCTATCGAGAGGCGCGCACAAGGTCACGTGTTCATCGAGTTCGGGCGCCAGAAGCGTGGTGTGCTGAGTTCGTGCGCCATCGAGCAGGTGATGCGCAGGCCCCCACGCGCCGATTTGCAGCAACTCGAAACCGAACACATCCTCGAGCGCCAGGGTCGCCAAGGCCGCTTCCTCGCGCAGCACCCGGGCTCCCAAGGGCCCTTCGAACCAATTGCCGACCCGCGCGCTATCCGTCGATTGCAACTAAGCCTCCCTATCAAAAATACTAGCGAAGTTCGAATGTTACAGGTTAAATACGCCGCAAAATGTCAATCCAAGCCACGCATCTCAATGTGCGCCCCGTACGCGCCTTTGCGGATAACTACATCTGGCTCATCGAGTCCCCACGATCGCCCCACCAAGTGGTCGCCGTGGACCCCGGGGAGGCGGACCCCGTGCTCGCGGAACTCAAGCGTCAGGACTTAAGCTTAGCGGCCATTTTGCTCACCCACCATCATCCCGATCATATCGGGGGGGTGCCCGCGCTGCTGCAGCATGCCAAGGTCCCCGTGATCGGTCCCGACGATTCGCGTATCGCCTTGAAGACCCATACCTTGCGGGATGGGGAACGCTGCGAGTTGCCGGACTTGGGACTTGAGTTCGAGACATTGCACGTGCCCGGCCATACAGTCAGCCACATCGCGCTGTTCGGGCATGGATCGCTGTTCTGCGGAGACACGCTCTTCAGCGCCGGATGCGGTCGAATGTTCGAGGGTACGCCAGAGCAGATGAATGCTTCGCTTGATCGTTTGCGGGACTTACCGCCGGATACGCAGGTTTTCTGCGGACACGAATACACCGCGGCCAATTTGCGTTTCGCCCTGACGGTGGAACCCAGCAACATCGCCACGCAGGAGTACCAGGAGAGCGTGCAGCGCATACGAAGCGCTGGAGATCCCAGTCTTCCTTCCACATTGAGCATGGAAATCCGCGTCAATCCGTTTTTGCGCTGCGACAAACCCAATGTTCGCGCCGCCGCGGAAGCCCGTGCCGGCAAGAGCTTGGCGGAGCCCGCCGAGGTGTTCGGGGTCTTGCGCGCCTGGAAAGATACCTTCCGTTAGCAGCCACCGATGATACGCATCACGCAACGCACCTTCTTGGGCAGTCTCATCTTGCTGCTCTGTGCCTGTGCGCACCAGCCCGCCGAGCCGCCTAAACGGGAACCGCTGGTGCTGCCACCCCCGACGCCCGAGCAGCCGCCGATCAGCGTGGGCGATGCCGGCTCGGCCGCGGGAAACCCGTCCTTGACCATGCCCCGCGAATGGCAGCATCACAACGGCGAAGACTACGACGACCTATTCGACCGCATGCGGGCGGGCTTTGCCTTCGAGGAAGTGCAGGAACCCGCGATCGATGTGCAATTGGCCTGGTTTCAACACAATCAGGACTATATGGAACGGGTGTTCCAGCGCGGCCAACGCTACCTTTACCACGTGATCACGGAGGTCGAAGCCCGCGGCATGCCGCTCGAGTTTGCATTGCTCCCGGTGGTGGAAAGCGCCTACGAACCCTTTGCCTATTCGCGCAGCCGCGCCGCGGGGCTGTGGCAATTCATTCCGGGCACCGGCCAGCGCTTCGGTTTGAAACGGGATTGGTGGTATGACGGCCGGCGCGATGTGATCGAATCGACCCGGGCGGCCCTCGACTACTTGCAAGCGCTGCACGATCAATTCGACGGCGACTGGCTCCTGGCCATCGCGGCCTACAACGTCGGTGAAAACAACGTGCAACGGGAACTGGAATTCAACCGCGCGCACGGCAAGCCCACCGATTTTTGGCACTTGCGTCTGCCGACGGAGACTCGAGCCTACGTTCCGAAGCTGCTTGCGCTGAAGCGCCTGATGGCAGAGCCCGAGCGCTACGGATTGGAATTCGCGGCGATGCCCAATGAGCCTTACTTCGCCGTTATTGACACCAATTCGCAAATCGACCTGAAGATCGCCGCAAAATTGGCGGGCACCAGCTACGATGAATTGATTGCCCTCAATCCGGGCTACAACCGCTGGGCGACTGATCCTGAGGGACCGCAGCGCATGCTGGTGCCCATCGATAATGCCGACGCTTTCGAGACGGCCTTGAAGACCTTGGGTCCGGATGATCGGGTGCCCTACGTCAGCCACGAGGTCAAGCGCAACGAAACGCTGCCGATGATCGCCAAGCAGTACGGCGTCTCGGCCGTGGTGATCGCCAAGATCAATGATATTCAGGGCAACAAAATCACGCCCGGACAAACGCTGAAGGTTCCGGAGATCAGCGAGCAGCTCTCCGAAAAGGTATTGCTGGCGGCATCGCGGGTGGACCGGCCTGAATCCGATACCGGACGCCGGCGTTCGCAAATCGTCTATCGCGTTCGAGCCGGCGAAACCTTGAGCTCCATCGCGCGCCGTCAAGGTGTGCCGGTCAGCACGCTCGCACGCTTGAACAATATGAATGCCGAGGACACGCTGGTGAAGGGCCAGCGACTGGTGATCAAGGCGAGTTC
>DASXNX010000071.1:0-3786 GCA_036494725.1 Steroidobacteraceae bacterium | reverse complement strand
GGCGCGGCGGGTAATTTTGTCGCGCCGGTGCTGGGCCTGTCGGCCAATGGTTTTCGCACCGTGGTCGACATCGATCTTAACGGGACCTTCAATGTGTTTCGGGGCGCCCATGATTTGCTGCGCATTCCCGGCGCGTCACTGATCGCGATCAGCGCGGGTCAAGCGGTCAACCCCATGATGCGCCAGGCGCATGTGTGTGCGGCGAAAGCCGGAGTGAATCAATTGATACGCGTGCTCGCCATGGAATGGGGACCTTCAGGTATTCGCGTCAACGGGATCTCGCCGGGTCCGATCGCCGGCACCGAGGGCATGGCGCGACTGGCCCCCACTCAGGAGATCGAGCAGGCGATCAACGCGCGAATTCCCTTGCGCCGCTTCGGCGCCATCGCCGAAATCGCCGAGAGCGCGGTATTCCTGTGCAGCGATTCCGCGGCGTACATCACCGGCACCATCTTGGATTGCGACGGGGGATCGCAATTGGGAGATGCCAGGTAAATCAATCGGTCACAGAGCGCGTGCGCGATTTGGGAATGCGCGCAGCAATTCGCCATCCATGGTTATCAGAGATGTATCGAGTTGCATCGCCAGGGCGATGAACTCACAGTCATAAGAAGAGCACGTGCTGTCGCGAGCGAGTGCCAGGACCGCCTCCGAGCTCACCTCGTACTCCGCTCCGGCTAACAGGCTTTCGGCCTCTTTCTGGATGTCGATCACCGTTTCGTACGAGAGGGTTTTTCGCCTGAGGTACCCGGTCAAAATATTTCTGAACTCGCTTCGCCAGAGTATCGGCGCCGCCCATTCATGATCACGCTCGAACAGTGCTTCTGCCTTCGCGGCATGCGGGCTGGGAAGGAACAAATAAGCCAGCACGTTGGAATCGACAACTATCACGCACGCCCTTGGCGTTTTAACTTGTCAATTTCAGCCGCCCGAAAATCGCCCTTTCCAATGCCGCCGCGCAACTCTCGGGCGCGAGCAAGGCGCTCAGCGACGCTGACTTTCGTTGGCGACAGAACCGACTCCAGGCAAACAATTGCCTCGCTATTCAGGCTCCGCCTATTCGTTGCCGCGGACTCCTTTAGGCGCGCGTAAATCTCGTCGGGAATATTTTTGAGCGTCAATGTTGTGGGCATAACTAGGCACCATTATGGAACCATAATGCAACCATTATGGACTGCAAGGGACCCATCTTCAAGTCGATAAACTAGTGTGATTTAGCAGTATCCGGCCGTTGCGCCGATCTCAGCATCTGTACTGCCGCATACAGCACCACGATCACCACCAGCCAGCGCAGCCAATCGAGCGGCAACTTCTTGACGATGTATGCGGCAATGAGCACCGCCGGAATGCCGCCCAGCGCGAGCGCCACGGCAACTCGGAAGTTGTAGCGTCCAGCGCGGATGAATCGAATGCCGCCGACCGGCATCAGCAGGGCGCACGAACCCATCATGATGGGGAAGGCCGCGATCGGATTCATGCCGAGCAAGCTCACGAGAATCAGGCAGGGCGCGTACAGGCCCACGCCCAGCATCATCAATGACCCCAGCACCATGTTGATCAATACCGCCACGATCAGCGCGGTGCCGTGCAATCCCAATGCGTTGCCGCCGCCGGGCACCCAGTTCAGGATGTTCGCCACGAACAACAACGCCGCGCACAGCAAGGCGCCGCCCATCCCAAGCTGGATGGCGCGGCGCGAGAGCCGCGAGACAAACCCCACGCCCAGCCAGGCGCCGAACACCGCCGCGACAATCATGCTGAGCAGCGTGGTGAAGTCCACGTTCACCGTCGAGATGAAAATCAGCGCTTCCAATATGCACGGCAGTGCCATGCCGGTGTTCAAGGTGCCCGGAATTTCCTCGTCGGGAATGCGTGCGCGCAGCTTGAAGTAAGCCGTGGTGGGTGCAAAGCATCCGACGCCGAGCGTGTCGAAGAAATTGGCGACGAATCCCACCAGGCCATCTTCGAGCCGAAGCGTGCGCAACACGCCGGACGGCGCGCCGCGGGCGTGCTCCAGTATCCACCAGCGTCCAACATAGACCAGGGTCATCAGCACCAGCGCCGACAGCAGCCCTAGGGTACCGATGTTCACGAGAGCGCTATTCGACGTCAGGGTAGGGGCCCTTGCCGCCCTCGGCGATGAAGCGATCGATGCGCTCCTTGAGCACCGGAATCGGCACCGATCCTAATTCGAGCACCGTGTCGTGGAATGCTCGAATATTGAAACGCTCGCCGAGCGCCTTTTCGGCCTTGGTTCTCGTTTTGAGGATAGCGTCCTCTCCCAGATAGTAGGACAGGGCCTGTCCCGGCCAGGCGATATAGCGATCCACTTCCGTTTCGATTTCGTGCAGCGGCAGCGCCGTGTAGTCCCGAAAATACGCGATGGCGCGTTCGCGGCTCCAGCCCTGGGAATGAATTCCGGTGTCGACGACCAGGCGCGCGGCGCGCCAGATCTGGTAATTCAGCATTCCGAAGCGATCGTACGGCGTATCGTACATGCCCATCTCCAGACCCAGCCACTCGCAGTACAAAGCCCAGCCTTCGCCGTAGGCGGAAATATAGGTGTGCTGCCGAAAAGCCGGCTGCTGCTTGTGCTCGAGCGCCAGCGGCATCTGAAAGGCGTGGCCGGGCGCAGATTCATGCAGCGTGAGCGCCGTCAGGTTGTAAAGCGGCCGGCTCGGCAAATTGTACGTGTTCAACAAGTACACGCCGGTGCCGCCGCGCCCCGCGGTGTAAAAGGGCGCGAGATCGTCCGGCACCGGACGAATGGTGAAGCGTGCGCGCGGCAGCTGCCCAAAAAACTGCGAAGCCTTGCCGTCGAAGCGTTTGGCGATCCAGGCGGCGCGCATCAAGAGTTCCTCCGGCGTCTTGGCCTGAAATCGCGTATCGCTGCGTAGGTAGGCGAGGAACGCGGGAAAGTCGCCGGTGAAGCCGCTTTCCCTCATGGCATCGAGCATCTGCTGATGCAACCGCGCGACTTCCGCTTCGCCGAATGCGTGAATCGCGGCGGGGTCCTCATCGAGCGTGGTAAACAAACGAACTCTCGACCGATAGTACGCCTTCCCGTCGGGCAGATCGTAAGCGGCGAGTGAGGTGCGGGTTCCGGGCAGATATTCGCCGCGAAAAAACGCCAACAGTTCGCGATACACGGGCTGCACGCTGTCGCGGATGACGGTGACCGCCTGCTCGCGCAGACTCTTCTTGTCCTCTTCCGAGATGCCGGGCATGTCCTTGAAGGGTGCATAAAAGAGGCTCGCTTCCGGCGTCGCATCGGTGACCGCGGTGATCGAGCCATCGCGTCCGATCAAGGTGACCCGCGGCGGCGTGAATCCCCGTTTGAGCCCGGCGCGCATTTCATCCATTTGATCGTGAAAGTAGCGCGGGATGTCCTTCATCTGGCTGATCCAGTTGCGATAGTCCTCCAGGGTTCGATACGTGCGCCGCGCCGTGTAGCCGATGTCGGTCCAGAAGGTGGTGTCCGAATTGGCTGGCATCTCGAACTCGCGGAATTGTTGATCCGCGATGAGTCCTTCGATCTGAGGATGATAGACGTCGAAATTGATTTGCTCGGGCTGGGAGAGCTCGGCGCGCGGGATGGCGTCGAGCTGCTTGAGCACCTCCTGCCATTTGTGCAGGCGCATCTCTTGAGTAGCCGGATCCATCTTGGGCAGGTGATCGGAGATTTTCTTCTGCGAATCCTCATCGTCCGCGAATTGCTCCTCGCGCCACTTCCACTCCTCGCTGTAGATCGACTGCAGGCGGGCATCGGCGGTGGGTGCCTTGGTG
>DASXNX010000070.1:0-2523 GCA_036494725.1 Steroidobacteraceae bacterium | reverse complement strand
GGCCGCTGGCGAAGCCCACGTGCTGAACGTGTGTATCGGTCCGGCGCATCGCGGGCTGGGCCTGGGACGCTTGCTGATGCGACGACTGCTCGACATCGCACGCTGGAACGGAGCGACGCGCGTGTTCCTCGAGGTCCGCCCTTCCAATCCCATCGCGCAGAAACTCTACGAGTCGATGGGCTTTGATGAGATCGGTCGGCGGCCGAAGTACTACCCGGCCAAGCAAGGGCGCGAGGATGCCATTGTGATGGCGTTGGATTTGTTGCCGTCGTAGCTCTCTTCGCTCTTTTTTTGCCGAGCACGCATCGAGGTGCGTGACGGTCTCATTGCCGAGTGGAAAAAACGCGATGACTTGCCATATGGCGATGGCATCGACCATCGGCGACCTCGTCATTGGCACCGGTGAGGCCAACTGGCATTTTAGTTAATGAATGGCCATGACCTGGATCATTGCCGACAGCGGGCTATGTAAAAGACTACACATAGTGTGGGCGTTGCATGGGTACCCCCGCATGAGTCAGGTGACGTAGCGTTGACCACCTCCGCGTTCGCCGCGATGCCCTCATTCCAGGGCGAGGTCATTCGTCCGGATTTCAGTCAGAGTCAATCGCACCGCGTCAGGTTCCGTATGCTGGTAGGGAAACCCATGCAGACAGCAAGTCGCTTTCGAAGCATCGCAGTGCTCCTCCTGGCCACGTTGGCCACTCTCGGCGCATTCTCACAGACGGCTCCGCAACACCCTTCACCAGACTCCGCCGTGACTTTGGCGCCCATCGTGGTTTCCGGCGTTCTGCCCGGTCCCGCGCTGTGGAGGGTGAGCAAGGACGGTCACGTGATGTGGGTGCTTGGAATCACCTCTCCGCTGCCCAAAGGCATGCAGTGGGAGTCGTCTAAGGTCGAGCAACTGATTACCTCGTCCCAGCAGGTGCTCAAACCTCCGGGGATGGAAATCGGTGCGGAAGTGGGCCTATGGGGCCGGCTGACCCTGATTCCCGCGATGATCGGGCTGAAGAAACTTCCGGATGGTCAGACGCTGCAACAAGCGCTCCCGCCCGAGTTGTACGACCGCTGGCTCGTACAAAAGCACAAATACCTGCAAGACAGCCGGGGTGTCGATCGTCTGCGACCGACCTTTGCAGGAAGGACGTTGTACAGCGCTGCTCTCAGTCAATCGGGTCTTACCGGCAACCGCATGGTGGAGAATGTCGTCTACGCCGCCGCGGGCCGAGGCAAGGTGTCCGTCATAGACACTCACTATGTCCTGATGCTGGATGATCCACGCCATGCCGCGAAGCAGTTCAAGCAAGCGACGATGGATGACCAGTCGTGCCTCCGCGGCATTCTCGACGAGATAGACCAGGATTTTTCGCAGGCAACCGAACGGGCGAATGCCTGGGCGACCGGCGACCTACAGGCGCTGAACAAGGTTCTGTCGGTCAAACAGCAGGATGAGTGTTTATCCGCTATTGGAGACACCAGCTTTGCTAAAAAAATAGGTATGACCGACCTATCCAAGCGAGTCCAACAAGCATGGATCAAGGCAGCGGAGGCTGCACTGGAGCATGCCTCCCAATCGGTAGCCTTGCTCCCCATGAATCTGCTTATGGCCGGCGATGGCTACCTCAAGGCGCTGGAGAAGGACGGCTATACCGTAGAGTCGCCGGATTCCCTAACTGAATCGAACGCCGATCAATGAGTTCAACTTGCCGTCTTGCGCATGAAAGTGCCAAGAGGGGCCACGAGGATGCCATTGTGATGGCGTTGGATTTGTTGCCGTCTTAAAGCACTAACTTCCTCTCCCCTTTGGGGGGAGGATTGAAGTGAGGGGCGGGTGCTTGCGAAAGAGCTACGGCGAAGCCGGCTTTGAACTTGCCTCGTCACAAGATTGACCCCTCACCCCAGCCCTCTCCCCAAAGGGGGAGAGGGAGCAAAGCGGGTCACCCCAGCTTCTGCGCCTGCTCGCGCAACGCATTGAGCTGGACGCCCCAGTCGGCGATGCGCTGACGCTCTTGCACCACCACTTCGGCCGGTGCATTCGCGACGAAGTTGGCGTTACCCAGCTTGCCTTCGCACTTCTTGATCTCGCCTTCGATACGGGCGATTTCCTTGGCCAGCCGCGTCTTCTCGGCGCTGAGGTCGATCAAGCCAGCCAGCGGAATCAGCACGCGGAGCGAGCCGACCACGGCAGCGGCAGCGGCGGGTTCGTTTGCACCGGACTCGATCCATTGCGGCGCGTCGACGCGGGCGAGGAAGCTGATCTGCGCGGCGAACTTGGCGGCGCGTGAACGATCCGTCGCATCGCCGTCGGCGAACAGAAGGGGAATGGTCTTGCCCGGGGCGATGTTCATTTCCGCGCGGATGCGGCGGATGCCGCTCAGCACATTCTTGAACCACTCGATTTCGGCGGTGGCGGCTTCGTCCGCCGCGATCTCGTCGGCACGCGGCCACGGACGCTGCATCAGGCCGCCTTCGGTGAGGCCGAGCTTCGGTGCGACCGATTGCCAGATCTCTTCGCTGATAAAC
>DASXNX010000069.1:0-10366 GCA_036494725.1 Steroidobacteraceae bacterium | reverse complement strand
GCCGTTCTCGTCGCGGCCCTTGGGCGTGGCGTCAAGGTAGGCGTAAATGCCCAGGAATTGTTCCCCGCCGCGCCCGAAGGTCGAGTAAGTGTGGTAAATCCGGCCCTCGGGGTCTTTCACAAAAACGCTGTCTCCCGATAGATCCACTATTCCGGGATGCACGTCCACTTCTCGATAGTTGTAGAAACCGCGGCCCAGAGCGATTTCATCATCGGTAAAGGACACGTTGAAATCGAAATTGAAATCGTTGCGATAGGACGATACCCAGGTGAAGTCCCAGCCCATCTTTTGCCTGAATAGCTCGATCTCCTGAATCGGGGCGCGGGCCACCACCGCGTAAGTCAGATCGTGATGCTCGAGATGCACGCGAATTCCCGCAAGATGATCGACCTCGAGCGAACAACCCACGCAATGTTGGGCCTGTCCGGGTCCCATCATGAAATGCTTGATGAAAAGCTGGCTGCGGCCGGCGAACAATTGCGACAGCGTCACCGCGCCCGTTGGGCCGGCGAACACATAATCCTTATCGATGCGCACCCACGGCAAGGCGCGCCGCTGCGCCGCTAGACGGTCCTTCATGGCCGTCAGCTCCTTTTCCTTGGCGAGGAGTTCTATCCGGGCTGCGCGCCACTCCTCTTTGGAAACGATGCGGACCGGCTTCGGCGTTTCGTCACTATTCATTTTGCATTCCTCTTTGATAGCCATGCCATTAGCGCCTTTAAACGCGCCCTGATCGGTTCGCCAAGATCCATGCCCCATGTCGCGATCGCAGTACTGCTGGCCGTCGCGGTTGCGGCGGTCAACGCGGCCGTTGTTGCGCAGAGTGGACACATCGGGGCGGTCTCCTAAAACAATCTCCTTTGGTCCTACTTAGGACGAGCGAACACCGGTCGATTCGACAACGATTTGAGAATTCGCGGCCGCCGCGCGGCGCTGCAAAAGAAAGCCCCGGACCGCTTCGTCGGCCGTCAAGTCTATCGCGCAGGTGTAAGCCGCCACGGCAGAAGGGCCCCTGCCCATTTGATCCAATAAGTGACCGCGCACCGCCCAATATGGCTGATAGCCCGAGGATAGAGCACTGTCGATACGATCCAATAGGATCAGTGCTGCCGCGGGTCCTTCGATCTCCGCATGCGCGGCCGCTCGCCCAACCTCCACGCCGACTGCACCCGTAAGTATTGCGAGTCGGTCGTAGAAGGCTACGATCGCGCACCATTGCGTTTTACCGCTGCGGCGGCGCTCCGCGTGCACGGATTGAATCGCCGCCTCCAACTGATATCGCCCGACTCGAGAAGCACTGGACGCATGCGCCAGCTGCCGTTCCGCTTCGTCGATCAAAGGCTCACGCCACAGTGAGCAGTCTTGGTCGGCCAAAGGGACATAGCGGCCCTCGCTGCTGCGTCGCGCGGGCCGCCGCGCTTCGCAATGCAACATGAGCGCCAGAAGGCCTCGCACCTCCGGCTCCTCGGGCAGCAGATTGCTCAAAAGACGTGCCAGCCAAATGGCCTCATCGGCAAGTTCAGCACGCTGAGCATCGGCACCATCGGCATCTTCCCAGCTATCGCCGAAGGCGGCGTAAATAGCATTCAGCACCGCCGTCAGCCGCGTAGGAAGCGAATCGGCGCCCGGAATCTCGAATGCGATTCGTGCCTGACGAATTTTGGTCTTCGCGCGCACCAGTCTCTGCCCCATGGTCTGCGGTGCCACAAGAAAGGCGCGGCCGATCGCGGCGGCATCGAGGCCCAGCACCATCTGCAGCATCAGCGGCGTGTGCATATCCGAATCTATCGCGGGGTGGGCGCAGACCAGCATGAGATTGAGCCGCTGATCCGGCAACAAATCGCGATCCTCCCAGTCGCTCGACTGCATGATGATTTGCAGTGTCGGCTCGCTCTGTGCGCGCACCATTCGATGACGCGCGCGGTCCGTGAGTCGGTTGCGCGCCGCCGTGAGCAACCACCCTTCCGGACTGGCAGGGATTCCGTCCCGAGGCCAAGTGGTCAACGCCGCCAATAACGCATCTCCCAGCGCGTCTTCCGCGCCGGCCGGATCGCGGGTGCGCGCTGAGAGATATGCGACGAGCCGCCCATACGACTCGCGCGCAACGGACTCGACCGCGCGTCCTACGGTTTCAAGCGTCCGCACGAGCGCTCGTCACGCGCTGGTGTACTCTCGGTGCCAGGGGCCGTACCTCGACCGCGCCGTAAATCGCCGCCGGGCAGCGCGCGGCCCAGTCGAGTGCCGCATCCAAGGACGGCAGCTCCAACAACATGAACCCGCCGAGTTGCTCCTTGGTATTGGCATACGGCCCATCTTGAATTTGACGCTTACCGCCCGGATGCGCAACGGTGGTACCGGTTTCAGGAATATCCAGGGGTTGCCCGCCCAGGTAGATGCCGGCATCCACCACCGATTTATAGTACGACCGCCAAGCGCCCATGTAGGGCTCCTCGTCATGCTCATCTTGGCGTTTCGAGAAGGCATCCGGGGATTCGTAAATCAACAGTGCATATTGCATCTCTTTTCTCCGAAAGGGTCGCCGGTACTCTCCGCACTATAAGGACGTTTCGCCCAGGTCAGTTTCGACAGGGGCTCTCACTGCTTGATGAACTCGAGCAAGTCGCGATTGATGGCGGGCGCTTCTGTCGTGCACATGCCGTGAGGAAAGCCCTTGTAGGTTTTCAGGGTGGCCCCTTTCACCAATTTGGCCGTGAGCACCCCCGAATCCGCGTACGGGACAATCTGGTCATCATCGCCGTGCATGACCAATGTCGGTACGGTGATCTTTTTGAGGTCTGGGGTAAAGTCGGTCTGGGAGAAGGCGACGATTCCATCGTAATGCGCCTTGATGCCGCCCATCATGCCTTGCCGCCACCAATTCTGAATCACACCTTCGGAGATCTTGGCACCCGGCCGATTGAATCCATAAAAGGGACCCGCCGGTAGATCACGGTAGAATTGCGCGCGGTTTTCGGCCAGCGTGGATTGAAACCCATCGAACACCTCCTTGGGCAGGCCGCCGGGATTGTTCTCAGTCTTGACCATGATCGGAGGCACCGCGCTGATCAACACGGCTTTCGCGACCCGGCTCTCGCCGTGACGCGCAAGGTAATGCGCGACTTCACCGCCCCCGGTGGAGTGGCCAACGTGAATTGCTTTCTTCAGATCCAAGTGGGCTGTCAGCGCCGCGAGATCGTCCGCGTAGTGGCCCATATCGTGCCCATCCGGAGTCTGGGCCGAGCGCCCATGTCCGCGGCGGTCATGCGCGATGACCCGATACCCATGATTCAAAAAGAACATCATCTGGGCGTCCCAATCGTCAGAGGAAAGAGGCCAGCCGTGCGAGAACACGATCGGCTGACCGCTTCCCCAGTCCTTATAGAAAATTTCGACGCCGTCTTTGGTCCTGACTGTGCTGCCCATTTTTTCGCACTCCGTAGGTTGTTGAGTCTGGAGTGTACAGGGCGATTTGCCAGTAGCGAATTGGACCAACATCCTATAATTTGCCGTTTGGTTGCGTGAGATTCCAATGTATACAGCCGCCGCCGATAGATATGAGCAAATTCCCTACGCGCGATGCGGCCGAAGCGGCCTGCTTTTGCCGCGTATCTCACTGGGATTGTGGCAACAATTCGGTGCTGAAGCGTCGTTCGACAATTCGCGCGAGATGATTCTCAAGTCATTCGATCACGGTATTACGCATTTTGACCTGGCCAATAATTATGGCCCTCCCCCCGGATCCGCCGAGGAGAACTTTGGCCGCATCGTCGCCACCGACTTGGCTGCGTATCGCGACGAACTGATCATCAGCACCAAGGCTGGATACTTGATGTGGCCCGGTCCGTACGGCGAATGGGGGTCGCGCAAGTATCTGCTGAGCAGCCTTGATCAGAGCCTCGTCCGCTTGGGCTTGGATTACGTCGATATTTTTTATTCGCATCGCTTCGACCCGAACACTCCGCTCGAGGAAACAATGGGCGCGCTCGAGACTGCCGTCCGCAGCGGCAAGGCTTTGTATGTCGGTATTTCTTCTTACGGTCCGGCGAAAACGCGCGAGGCAACGGCCATTTTGCGCGCCCGGAAAGTGCCCTTTGTGATTCATCAGCCTTCCTATTCCATGCTCAACCGATGGGTGGAGGACGGCCTGCTGGATGTTCTGGCGCACGAAGGCATCGGTTGCATTGCATTCTCGCCGCTGGCTCAAGGGCTTCTCACGGGCAAGTATTTGAAGGGCATACCGGAGTCTTCGCGCGCCGCTAGAAACGGATCCTTCAGCAGGAGCATGCTCACGGAAGCCAACCTTGCCAACGTCCGCGCGCTCAATGAAATTGCCGAGCAGCGTGGGCAGAGTCTTGCGCAGATGGCGATCGCGTGGGTGCTGGCCAAGCCCGCGATTACGAGTGCGCTGATTGGCGCGAGCAATTGGATGCAGATTGAGGAGTGCCTGGGAGCCTTGCGCCATCTCGATTTCAATCCGCAGGAACTCGAATCGATCGATCGTCACGCCCGTGACGGTAAGCTCAATATCTGGGCTGCATCGAGCCAATCCGCGTAATGAGTTCCGTTGACAGGCAGTCGCTGCATTGTCGAAATTGCGGCGCGTCGGCGCCTGCGCGCTACTGCCCTCAATGCGGGCAGGATACCAAAGAGCATTTGCCGACCGCGCGGGAGTTCGTACACGAATTTGTCCTGCACTATTTCGCGGCCGAAGGTCGCCTATGGCGCACGCTGAATGCCCTGGTGTTGCACCCCGGAAAACTGACCATCGAATACCTGCGAGGACGCAAGCTCAAGTACGTGTTGCCGCTGAGGTTATATCTGACCTTGAGCGTGATGTTTTTCTTGCTGCTGAGGCTTTCGATGGCGCCCGCTGTAGAACAAGTCTCTTCGGCGTTCCATCGCTCGTTGAACGACGGACACTCAATCTTTTCCATCGTCGATCTCGGATTCGGCCGCGCACTCAGGTATCCGGACGGCTCCTTCTCCTGCAATCTGCCGAGATGGCTTTGCGATCGTATCGAGGAACGCGCGCTACGGCCGCCGGGAGAATTGGAAAAGCGCTTCGCCAGACTGCCGCTCGAGTTGTTCGCCCATCTGTCAACCGCGGTTTTCCTGCTGCTGCCGCTGTTTGCGTTTTATTTGCAGCTCGCCTATCGCGAGCGAACCTACGGGGAGCATTTCCTGTTCGGCCTGCACGTGCATAGCTTCTGGTTCTTGGTGTTGATGGTGCTGTTGCTGCCTTTACCGCAGTGGGTTCGCTGGCTGTTGCAAGGTTATCTGGTTCTCTACAGCGTGGCGGCTCTGCATGCCGTCTACTTATCAGCCTGGTGGAAGACCCTGTTCAAGGGGGCACTGATTGGGATGGCCTATGCCGCGAGCCTGCTCATGGCGACGCAATCGCTCGCGGTCTGGGCCATCATAGAATGATCACGGGCTCCCGACTCTAGACGTTCACATTCTCCTGCTAGTCTGCGGAGCCATGACTCCTCGCCGTCTTTTTTTCCAATGGATCGCTAGTAGGTGATCGACGGCAAAAATGCTCCGGCTGGTTCGTTGTAGAGACCAACGCTCATTAGCGTCATGGGCTGGACTACGCGAAGGCCGTGAGCAAGGCACCAGCGGAACAGTTCGGCATTGCGGCTCGGCAGCAGGAACCCCGGGCCGGCAATGGATTTAGCGTCGCCGATCAGCGCCTGTAAGTCGCCATTTGTCAGCCCTACTGCGTGGCCGAAGAAACCGATAATGGTCGCGTAGCCCCTAATTTGGTTGCCGTATTCCACGACTGTCGCGGTGCCTTCCTGAATCGCGTCGAGCAACTCGCCGCCGCGGTCGTGTCCGTGCACGACGCTGCAAACTCGATTGCAGGCGTCGATGTCGGACAAAGCGGCCCGCCGTACGAGGCGGCCGGGAAGATTGACGGCAACAGGGGGGCCCTGCATGCATGCCAGAGGCTCACGCACGTTGAATCCGAGTTTGCTGTACAAAGCGAGCGAACGATTGTGGAAGGCAGCCTGGACCAGGCGCGCACCCGGCGCTTTCTGCGCCGCTGACCGGGCCATGACATCTTCCATCAGGAGTCGGCCCACCGTCGTATTCTGTACTTTGGGATCGACGGTGATGGGGCCGATACCGTGGATGGCGTTGCGCTCATCCAGTACATTGCTGCCCACAATCTGATCGCCCACTTGCGCCACGACGCAGTAGAAGCGCGGATGCGTCAACATGCGCTCGAGAACCATCGTCGCTACTTCAGGCGACGGAATGTCGGGCGGGAAATTGTGTGCCTTCGAGATCGCCGCAAATGCGTTATAGCAAATCGAACCGCAGCCAGTTTTCGCATCTTCAGGCTGGCCGCGTCTAATCGTGATGTTGGTCAATTGACAGTCTCCCCGAGGGCACAGAGGCCGGTGATCAGGATAGCGTATGCTGCAAACAAATCTCATCGGGAGTTGTTCATGCCCTCATCAGTGCTTTCCGCGCTATCCCGCATTGGTCGAGTACCGGAGGATGTCCGGCATGCGGCCGCACAGCAGCGCAAGTTCGACGGCGAGAATACGGATCGCACGGTCGGTTTCCTCATGCTGGATTGCTCGGGCACCACGATGGATCGCTACGTAGATGCGCCGGCGATCGTTTTCGTCGAAGTGTTCAAGAAATATGGACTCGAAGTCACAATGCCCGAAGCCAGGGGCCCCATGGGTTTGCGGAAGGATTTGCATATCAAGGCGATGACGCAGATCCCGTCGGTGCGAAATCGCTTCATCACTCAATTCGGTCGTGAACCCAATCAGACCGATGTCGACGCGATGTTTGCCGTCTTCGTTCCCACCCAGCTCGCACTGCTGCGCGACGGCACCTACCACACGTTGTTGCCGGGGGTCGGCGAACTGTGCAAAGAATGGCAAAAACAAGGCATCAAGATCGGAGTCACCACCGGCTTTACCCGCCCCATGCTCGATCTGCTGCTCGCCGGCGCCGCGCTTCAGGGTTTCGTTCCCGACACTCATTGTGCGGGCGACGAAGTCGAGATGCCGCGCCCCACCGCATACATGGTAATCAAGAATCTGGAACGTTTGGGCGTATACAACCTCGAGAACGCCATGCTACGCACCATCAAAGTTGACGACACCGTGTCGGGCGCCGGAGAAGGCGCCCCCTTGTGCTGGCGGGTCGCGGTATCCAAGTGGAGCAACTATGTCGCCGACAGTTGGGAGGCCGTGCGCAAGATGAGTGCCGAGGAACTGGCGGGCCGCGAGCAGGCCTCCAAGGAAAAGCTGGTCCGGGAGAGCGGCGCGCATTACGTCATTGATGACCTGCGGGACATGCCGGCCGTGATCGCCGATGTCAATAAGCGCCTCGCGGACGGCGAAAGGCCGTGATCGTTCGCCGAAACTTTTAATGTAGTTTCGAGTCAACTTAGGAGACCCCAGTTACGTGGGCGAATCCTGACATGGACCCAAAGAAGACAACTCAGCGCCCCACGATCTTCTTCTTGGTGTTGGCTGTTCACCTGGTGATCCTGGGCCTGATTTTGACGGCTTCGCCAACCGCGAACCTCAAAGGTTCGGCGCAGGCGCCGATTCAATTGGTGTACCTTGAACCCGTCAAGGCGGCCAAGATGTTTGTCGAGAAAAACCCGTCTCGATTCTTGGACCCCCGCACCGGGCTGTCGTCCGCGCCCCCGGTGTTCAACTCATCGTTGCCGGCGGGGCCTGCATCAGTCCCTGACGGCAGAGGCTCGGCGGTGAACTGGGCCGCGGAAGCACATCGTGCCGTAAGGGCATTCGAGATTCGAAGGGATGAGTCGACGAGCAGCTCTCAGTCGGTGTCATCCTCGTTGGATGACGCGGGTTCGCGTGAACACCACGCCAACTATTCAAGGACTGAAAACGGCGACTGGATCGTCTGGATCAACGCCGACTGCTACAAGATCGCCAGCTGGAACGCGGGCTCGACCGCCTTCGCAGTGCTATCAGCGCCGACGATCTGCCGAAATCCTGCCACGGCTCCGCATGAAGATTAACGCGTCGCCGAAGCGAGCAAGCTAAAGCGACACGCGCGGCGCGCGTCGGTGCAGGGGCGGGGTTCTCTTTTCAAAATGACATAATGACATCATGATGTCGTGATGTGATTTTTTGAATCAATTCCCCCTTCACCGCGATGGGAAATGACCTAGAATAGATTATGAATGACATCTATTTAAGATCGCGGGAACGGAGGTAACCTTATGCCAAGAGCATCCAGGGCGGACACCGAGAAAAATCGTGCTGCCATAGAGCAGGCGTCGTCCCGATTGTTCCGGGAGCAGGGTTTAAGCGTTAGCCTGAAGGACGTCATGGGGGCCGCGGGCCTTACTCACGGTGGCTTCTATGGTCATTTCGGCTCAAAAGATGACCTGGTTGCCGCCGCTTGTGCGAATGCTTTCGAGTCGTCGGTTGAAAGATGGCACCAAAGATCTACGGGGGCGAAGGACCGCCAAGGGGGGCGCGCTGCGCTCATCGAGGGGTACCTTACCGCTCACAACCGTGCTTCCGCGGGCACCAGCTGCCCCATCTCCGCGCTCGCGACGGATGTGGGCCGCGAACCTGAAGGCGCGCCGGTCCGAGAGATCTTCCGCGCCGGCATCGAACGGCTGCTCGAGATCTTGACCGACGTGCAGCCCCATTCGGATCAAGACGGCGCGCGCGATCGCGCTCTAACTGATCTATCCACGTTGGTCGGAGCGATGGTGCTGGCTCGGTCGACCAGCGGCAGCTTGTTATCTGACGCGTTCATGAATGCCGCCAAACAGTCTTTGCTTCGGGCCGACAAGGTCTCGTGATCACAGAACGCAGATCGTCGGTCGATCCGCGCGTGTTGATAATCGGCGCCGCGACCATTCTGTTGCTCACCATGGGCATCCGCCAGTCACTTGGCCTGTTTGTTCTGCCCATCGTGGCGGCCACCGGAGTCAGTCTGGTATCCGTCAGCTTCGCGCTGGCGATCGGCCAGTTTGTGTGGGGTGCCGCGCAACCCATCTTTGGCGCGATCGCAGATCAGTTTGGCGCCTATCGCGTCCTGATTGTCGGCGCCTTGATGCTTACCGTGGGATGCGCGCTCGCGCCGTGGAGCTCATCCGGTTTAGGGTTCACGATGACGCTGGGCGTGCTGATGGCGGCCGGGACTGCGGCAGGCAGCTTCGCGATCCTCATCGGGGTCACCGCTCAGACGTTGCCGCCGGAAAGGCGCTCCCTCGCTGCCGGCTTTATCAATGCCGGCGGCTCTTGCGGCCAGCTCATCTTCGCGCCTTTTGCGCAATTTCTAATTGGAAGGTCGGGATGGGGGATCGGCATGCTGGTGATGTCGGCCGCCGCCCTGTGCACGATTCCGATCGCGTGGCTTTTTCGAAGAAATGGTGAAGGATCAGTGCCTCTTGCGGAACAGCAAAGTTCCGCCAAACAAATCGGCTTGCGCGAACAAGTGCGCACCGCCCTGCGCGATCGAAGCTATTTATTTCTGCATGCCGGATTTTTCACCTGCGGATTTCATATTGCGTTTCTCGTGACTCACTTCCCGGGCAACATTCAGATGTGCGGCCTATCGGCCAATGTGGCGGCCAATTCCCTGGCATTGATCGGGCTCTTCAACGTTTTCGGCAGCCTTGGCGTCGGCTGGCTGGGCGGTCGATTTCGGATGAAGAACATTCTGGCATGGCTGTATGCGAGTCGCGCACTGGTGGTGGTGTGCTACCTGGTGATGCCCAAAACAGCACTGAACGTCTACCTGGTGGCGGCGGCTCTCGGCGTAAGTTGGCTCGCAACCGTACCGCCCACTGCAGGCTTGGTAGGGAAGCTTTTCGGTACTCGCTACCTCACGACATTGTTCGGCCTGACTTTGCTGTCGCATCAAGTCGGCGGTTTTCTCGGCGCATGGTTGGGCGGTGTTGCCATGGCCACCCTCGGGTCCTATGACTGGGTGTGGTACGCGGATATCGCTCTTGCCTTGGGCGCGGCGCTCGTCAATTTACCCATTAGGGAGGCGGCTCCCGTCAAGATCGCCGTTCAGGCCGCGGCGGCCTGACGATGCTTAAAAAGTTGCGGCGCCCTGTAAGACGCCGCAATTTGGCTGCCGCTCTCTTACCTCGCATCACGCCGGGTAGGCTGCGCGCTGCAGCGCCGTCGGAAATGTCCCGAGCATGCCCGCCACTGCGGTGTTGGTCAGAACGACGACCGAGAGCTCTTCGACCGGATCCACCCAAAAATGCGTGCCGTAGACTCCGCCCCAATTCCAGGCGCCCGGATTGAGCGGGCTCTGCGCTTGCGCGGGGTCCTTGAGCACTTGCACTCCCAGTCCAAAGCCGTATCCCGGCGCTGATGCAATGCTACCG
>DASXNX010000068.1:0-1947 GCA_036494725.1 Steroidobacteraceae bacterium | reverse complement strand
GATGGCGATCGATCCCTCGAGCGCATAGCGCGCGGGTTCCTTGGCAATCTGGTAAGCGACCGTGGTGATCAGGCCCGCCTTGGATGCGATCGGTTTCTCGCCGGTGTTCATCAGCAGAAAGCATCCCGTGCCGTAGGTATTTTTCACCTCGCCGGGGCGAAAGCAGGCCTGCCCCACCAGCGCTGCTTGCTGGTCGCCGAGAATGCCCGCGATCGGTGTTCCCATGAGCGCTTGCACCTTGGCCTCGCCATAGACCTGGCTCGAGGCGACGATGCGCGGCAGAACTTCCCGCGGAATGTGGAACTGCTGCAGCAGATCATCATCCCACGCAAGGGTCGCGAGATTCATGAGCTGCGTGCGGCTGGCATTGGTCACATCCGTCAGGTGCAGGCCGCCGTGGGGACCGCCCGTGAGATTCCATAGGAGCCAGGTGTCGATGTTGCCGAACAGCAGATTTCCCGATTGCGCCTCGCGACGGGCGTTGGGGACGTTGTCCAGCAGCCATTGGACCTTGAGTCCGCTGAAGTAGCTGGCCAAGGGCAGGCCGGTCTTGGCGCGAAAGCGATCGGGACCCCCATTTTTCACGTATTGGGCGACCAGCTGATCGACCCGGGTGTCCTGCCAGACCAGCGCGTTGTGCAGCGGCATGCCGCTGTTCTTATCCCAGATGATCGTGGTCTCACGCTGATTGGTGATGCCGACGGCGGCCAGATCGCCGGGCGCCAATCCGGCGCGCGCCAGCGCCGCGCCCGCCACTTCCTGCGTGTTCAGCCAGATTTCCACCGGGTCGTGCTCGACCCAGCCCGGTTTGGGGAAGATCTGCCGGTGTTCCTTTTGCGCGGACGTGATGATGTTGCCGCCGCGGTCGAAGACAATGAACCGCGTGCTGGTCGTGCCCTGATCAATCGCTCCCACGTATCGCGTCATTTAATCTCTCCCCGGGCCTGCGCGGAATCGCGCGACCAGAACGGCCGTATTATCTCGCCTTTCCTCAGGGCGATGGCGAGCAGCAAGACTCCCGCAATTGTACAGACAGCAAACGCGACCACGGATGCTTCCACCCCGAACTCCCCGCCGGTCAGCCATTCCGGCCCCACGAGCTTTGCCTGCAGAAGTCCGTGGCTCACGCCGCCGGATACGGCACCGGAGAATATCCCGCCCTGAGTGAAGTTCCATGCGATGTGGATGCCGATGCAAAACCACAGCCGGCGCGTGACCATGTAGGCCGCCGCCAACAAGACGCCCGCCTCGATGCTGATGGCGCCGGCATTCAGCAGCGTGGCGCCGTGATTCGCAAGATGTGCGGCTCCGAACAGGAGGGCGGAAATCGCCAACGAGATCCAGCTGCCCAGAGATTGCTCGACGATCCTGAAAATGACTCCCCGCACCACGACTTCTTCGAGTACTCCGGACAGGATGGCTCCGTAGAGGATCGCCAACATGGCGCGCCAACCGTTGTTACCCGTCACCTGGTACACACCCAGCGCAGCCAGGATTCCGATCGACACCGACAACAGCAGTGCGCCCAGCGCCAGCCCGGCGGCGAGTTCACGCATGGCATGGTGTCGGGAAAGTTCCGTGACGGCGCGCTTCTCGACCAGACGAACATAGGCGCGGTAGGCGACGAGCACGATGGCCGCAAGCAGCAGCGCGCCTAAGCGCCTCAAGAATTTGTCGGTCACGAAGAGATTGAGCGCCGTCGAGACCAATGCAAAAGGAGCGGCAACCGCGAGAATCGCGAGAATTATCCGGACCAAGGGAAAGCGCAAAACGCGGGCGGTTTTGTCGTTCATAGATTGGTTGAGCGCGCGCTAGCCGGCGTCGGCGTACAGCTTCACGAGCTCGGTGAGAAAATCCCTGCCGACGTATACCGAGCGCACGCTTCTGCGTTCATTCAGTCCATGCACCCCATTGCCGTCGGGATCGCCCCAGCCGCCGGGCACGCCG
>DASXNX010000067.1:0-63350 GCA_036494725.1 Steroidobacteraceae bacterium | reverse complement strand
CAGCGTCTCGCCGCCGAACTGGACATCCCGAGCATCGTGCTGGCGCCGATTCTCACCTGCTTGGAGGAAGCCAATCTGATCGTGGCGACCGAGCAGCAAGAATTCGTTCCCGGACGCGACCCTGAAGCAATCCCGTTGGGCGAAATCCTCGATGCCGTGCGCGCGTTGCACAGCGGCCGACTGGGCGTGACCCCGCGCGCCGTCGAGCCCGCAGTCGCGCTGCTGAACGAGGTCGAATCCGCGATGCGCGGACCTCTGCAGACTCGGTCGCTCAAGGATTTGATCGCCGGCCGCGGCAAGGCCTGATCATTCTCCGGCGATCGTCATTTCCTGAACCAGGATTGAACCGACCCGCACCCCGCCGCGCGTATCGACATCATCGCCCACGGCCGCCAGCCCTTCGAACATGGTGCGCAGATTTCCCGCGATCGTGACTTCGGCGACCGGATGTTGTATTGCGCCGTTCTCGACCCAGAATCCCGCCGCGCCGCGCGAATAATCGCCGGTTACCGTGTTGACGCCCTGGCCCATGAGTTCGGTCAGGAGCAGGCCCGACCCCATGCGCGACAGCATGGCATCGAGACCGCCGGTCTGGGTCGGGGCCACGATGAGGTTATGAGAGCCGCCGGCGTTGCCGGTGGTTTGCAAACCGAGCTTGCGCGCCGAATAACTGGAGAGAATGTAGCCCGTGAGCACGCCGTCCGCGACCAGGCGGCGATCCTTGGTGGCAACCCCTTCATCGTCGAACGGCGCACTGCCCATGGCCTTGAGAATATGCGGCCGCTCATCGATCGAGATGCCGGCGGGAAACACTTGCTGCCCTGCGGAATGCAACAGGAAGGAAGCCTCGCGGTACTGACTGCTGCCGCGGATTGCCGCGACAAAATGCCCGATCAAACCGCGTGCCAGCTCCGGAGCGAATAACACCGGCGCGCGTCGCGTGCTGATCTTGCGGGGGTTCAAACGCGCTATGGTGCGTCGCGCGCTCTCGCGGCCCACGCTCTCGGCGTCCTGCAATTCCCGCCAGTCGCGCGCGGAGCTGTACCAGTAGTCGCGCTGCATGGCCTCGCCCGTTCCGGCGAGCACCACGCAACTCAAGGTATGCGCCGTGGTCGGATACCCGCCCACGAAGCCATGAGTGTTTCCATATACGTGCAGCCCTTGATGAGTCGCGATGGATGCGCCCTCGGAATTGTTGATGCGCGAATCGAACGCGAGCGCCGCGGCCTCGCATGATTTTGCGATCTCAATGGCGCGGTCGGCGGTCACATTCCAAGGATGCGAAAGATCCAGGTTCTGCGGCGCGCGGGCCATCAGCGCCGCGTCGGCGAGACCCGCGCTCGAGTCCTCCGCGGTAAAGCGGGCGATGCTGCAGGCCTTGGCCACGGTTGCGCGCACCGCCTCCAACGAGAAATCCGCGGTGCTGGCCGAACCCTTGCGCTGTCCGAAGTACACGGTGATTCCCATGCTGCGGTCACGCTGATGCTCCAGGGTCTCCACCTCGCCGAGCCGTACCCCGACCGACAAGCCCGTATCCTGGCTGACGGCGGCTTCGGCCTGCGAGGCTCCGCGGGCGCGCGCCTCTTCGAGGGCTCGTTCGATGATCGATTCGAGGTCCGTCTGGGCAAGACGAACGGGGTTGTTTGCTTCGGCCATTGATCCTCCTGAGGATGATTCTACCGGCCCTGGTGATAGCATGGGCATTATGGAAGAATCCGAGGAACAACGGCTCAGCAAGAGCGCCCGCAAGCGGCAGGCGGCCTCCCTGCAAGAACTGGGCGTGAAATTGTCGGCCCTTCCGGACCAGGAGATCAAGGCGCTGGGCCTGCCGGACAATCTGTTCGTGGCCTTGCGCGATTTGCGCCGCCTTCCCTCTCACGGAGCCCAGGTCAGGCAGCGTCAGTACATCGGCAAGCTGATGCGCGACATCGATCCGGAACCGGTGCTGGCAAAGCTGGCCGAGCGCAAACAGCGTCACGATGTCGAAATTCGTCAGTTTCAGCAGATCGAGCGCTGGCGCGACCGGCTGCTGTCCGAGACCGCCTTAGGCCTGGATGAGCTGCTCGCTGAGCACCCGAAAGCCGACCGCGAGGCACTGGTGAAACTGCTCGAAAAAGCCGATAAAGAGCGGCGGGAGCAGCGTTCGCCGGTCGCAGCCCGGGAACTTTTCGCGTTTCTGCGCCAGTTGTTCGGATAGCTTGGTAAACTTGTGCCGATGAAAGCCTTGGTCGGTGTGATTATGGGGTCGTCGTCCGACTGGGAAACCATGCAGGCAGCGGCCGACACATTGAGCACTCTGAATATCGCGCATGAAGTGCGGGTGATCTCGGCGCACCGCACGCCGGACCTGCTCTTCGACTACGCGGCCTCGGCACGCGATCGAGGATTGAAAGCCATTATCGCCGGCGCGGGCGGAGCGGCGCACCTGCCGGGCATGACGGCAGCCAAGACTTCGCTTCCGGTGCTGGGCGTCCCGATCCAATCCAAGGCGTTGAACGGCATCGATTCGCTGCTGTCGATTGCACAGATGCCGAGCGGCGTGCCGGTGGCCACCTTCGCAATCGGTGCCGCGGGCGCAAAAAATGCCGCGCTGTTCGCCGCCGCGATGCTCGCCAATGAGCTTGCGGAAGTACGCGCAGCCCTGGACGCATTTCGCGCCGCGCAAACCGCCGCGGTACTCGCCAAGCCGGATCCCCGCGCCACTTGAAATTGCGGCGCGTCGGCATCGTCGGGGCCGGTCAACTGGGGCAAATGCTGGCGCTCGCCGGCCTCCCGATAGGCGTGCGCTGCCGCTTTCTCGACCGCAGCAAGGATGCGCCCGGCGCGCAAGTCGCTCCCATTCTGGTGGGCGACTTGGAGGACGGCGCACGGCTTGCCGAGTTGGCGGCCACGAGCGACGTGCTGACATTCGATTGGGAGAACATCTCGAGCCGCGCGCTTCAGCCGGTCGAGAGAATGACCCTCATCAGGCCAAGTCCGGTCGCGCTCGAAACCTCGCAAGATCGCCTGCTGGAGAAGGCCCTGTTTTCGAAGCTGAGAATACCGGTCGCGGCGCACGTGCCGATCGACAGCCGGCTCGAACTCATCGAAGCGGCGCGGACGATCGGCGTGCCGGGCGTTTTAAAGACCCGGCGCTTAGGTTACGACGGCAAGGGGCAGTTCGTGGTGCTTCGTCGATCGCAGATCGATGAAGCATGGGCGGCGATCGGCGCCGCCGGGCTCATCTATGAGAAATTCCAGAAGTTCAGCCGCGAGGTGTCGCTGATCGGCGCGCGATCCGCCGCCGGGAGCACCGTGTTCTATCCCTTGTCGGCGAACACTCACCGCGGCGGCATTTTACGCTATGGCACCGCGCCTCATCGCGACGCGAAGCTCGAGCGGCGCGCCAGACAATATCTGAAGCGCGTCATGGACGCGCTCGACTATGTCGGCGTCCTGACGCTCGAGTTTTTCGTGGTGGACGGGCAGCTGATTGCCAATGAAATGGCGCCCCGAGTTCACAATTCCGGTCACTGGACCATCGAAGGATGCGTCACCAGCCAGTTCGAGAATCATCTGCGCGCCATCTGCGATTTGCCGCTGGGAAGCACACGCGCACTCGGGCACACGGCGATGATCAATTTCCTCGGCAAAATGCCCGATCGCGAACGCTTGATGACCATCGACGGGCTCGCATTTCACGATTACGGAAAGCAACCCCGGCCCGGACGCAAACTGGGCCATTGCACCATCCTCAAAAGCCGGCCGCGCGAGCGCAATCTGGCCCTGGCCAAAGCGCTCAAGCTGATCGAATGGACATAGGGCGGATTTCACCCGGGGCCTCAATGCCTTAGACTTGAGCGGGATGTACCTGGAACTCTTCAAATTGCACGAATTGCCGTTCCGGCTGAGCCCGGATCCGCAATTCCTGTACCTGAGCAAGCAGCATGCGCGCGCCAAAGCGTACATGGAGTCGACGATTTGGTTTACGGACGGGTTCGTCGTCATAACCGGCGAGATCGGCGCCGGCAAAACCACCCTGATTGAAACGTTCCTGCGCGAGTTGCAGAGCGATGTGATCGTGGCGCAGATCAACCAGACGCAATTGTCGCCAACGGCGTTCCTGCAGACGGTTCTGGTCCAATTCGGATTCGAACCTTTCAACATGAAGAAGCCTGAGGTGCTCGCGACCTTGAACCGCTTCTTGATGGAGCAGCATGCCGGCGGCCGCAAGGTGATGCTGATCGTCGACGAGGCGCAAAACCTGAGCAATCGAGTGCTCGAGGAAGTGCGTATGTTGTCCGGGGTGGAGACCGCCAAGGAAAAGGCGCTGCGCATCATCCTCGCGGGACAGCCCGAGTTGAACGACAAACTCAACTCACCGGAGTTGCTGCAGCTCACGCAGCGCGTGCGCCTGCGCTTCCATCTCGCCGCGCTCACCCGGGCGGAAACCAGCGCCTACATCGATCATCGTCTTGAAGTGGCGGGATCGCAGGGACGGCGCATATTCGCGGAGGACACTTACCCGACGATTTACAAGTACACCGGTGGCGTGCCGCGATTGATCAACACGCTCTGCGACACGTCGCTGATGGCGTCCTACGGCAAGGACCAGGACAGCGTCACGGCCGCCGAGGTCGACGCGGCGATACGCGAACTGCAGTGGGTCGAGTTCGCCTCGGGCACCAATCGGATGAAGACTCCCAATTTGGAGCATTCCCTGCCGACCGGCAGCGAACACAGCCACACCGTGGGCCGAATTCTGCTCGCCAGCGAGGGCAAAACGGTGGTGGAGCGCGAGCTCAGGCCCGGTCGCCTGGTGATCGGCCGCACGCCGGACAACGATCTACAGATCGACAGCAAATTCATCAGCCGTCATCACTGCCAGATCGTGACGCAGGCGGACTCCTGTCTGATCGAGGACCTCAACAGCACCAATGGCATCTATGTGCAGTCCAAACGCGTGCGCCGGCACAATTTGAATGACGGCGATGTGGTGCAGGTGGGGCAGCACGAGATCATGTACATCGACGAGCGCAGCCCAAGGGTGAGAACCTCGGTCGATCCGGTCGATACCGGAGTACAGGAAAAACTAAAGGTGGCGGACTAGCTGTTGAGATTCGAGGGCAAGTCGATGGTCTCGCCCGAGTATTCGCGGCTCAGCTCGCGGTAATCCTGGCGGCGCAAAAATAGCGTCACCGCCGCGATCAACGCGGCAATGCCGATGGTAAAGGCTATCTTTCCGCCCAGACCCAACGGATTGACGTAGAAAAGGAAAATCGCCAGACCACCGATCAGCACGTAGATGATCGGCAGGCTTTCGTACACGGGCCGTGCCAGGCGCATAGGTGTCCCCTCCGCAGCCCATCATAATGCGGTTCGCGCGGGGACACCGGGTAATTTGACTTAAGTCGTGTTCAGTCCTTACCGACCAACAATTCCGAAATACGGGACAGCCACGAAGTCCGCCATCCTTCGACGTGCAACTGCTCGGACTTGGGCTTGGAGGCGCGTTTTGCCTCGGACAAAAGATCCTTGGGCAGATTGATCTGGAACGTGCCCGTCATTGAATTGTCGATCATGGGAACTCCGTCGGTGATTACGAAGGGCAGCCTACCGAGTCCGGCGCTTGAGCGAATGCGACTTGGTGCACGCTTAAGATACGTCACCAACTCGAGCGCCGCGACTCGTCGCCAGCCGGCGACGCAATCGAACTTTCCCAGGTTATGACACTGACTTTATGTCCATAACGTCAATGTGCGACGCCGTGCAGCCGTGCGGCTTCGAACTCATCACCGGGCAGCCAATTCACGGTGCTGTTGGCGAGCATCGCCTGCCAACCCAGTGCGAATCCGAATTTGGCCATTTCTGCATCGGTGGAAAAATCCATCGCCGGCGAGTATTCGTCGCTCGGACGGTGATAGCGGTTCGAGTTGTAGTCGTCCCGCTGCGCCTTGCCCCACTCCGCCGTATGCCCCGCAAACTTCACGCCGGTATTGATGGAGAACGCCGGCACGCCGGCGCGCGCCAGACTGAAATGATCGGAGCGATAGTAGTGTCCGGCGCCGGGTTCCGCGTCCGCCTGAATCTCGAAGCCCAACACTTTCGCCGTCTTCGCGACGGTCGGGTAGAACGAGGTGCGTTCCGCACCGGTGACGCTGACGGATTGCGGCATGCCGATCGGCAGAATCGCATCGAAATTCAGGTCCAGCGCGATGCCGGCGGCGGCAATCGGCAGATGCTTGCCCAGGTAATTCGATCCCAGCAAACCCTTTTCCTCCGCCGTGACCGCGGCGAACAGCACCGGGAACGGCGGCCGCCCCGCGGAACCCGCATAGGCATGCGCGAGCTCCAAAAGGATGCCGCAGCCTGTCCCATTGTCGACCGCCCCATTGTAGATATTATCGCCGCTCATGCCTGGATCGATGCCAAGATGATCGTAGTGGGCCGAATACATGACCGCCTGACCGCCGGCCTGTGTGCCCGGCAGAATCCCCAGCACATTGACCGCTTCGAATTTGCGGACCTTGCTTGCGATGTGCGCCCTGAAACGCACCGGCAGCTCCCGCGCCTTGAAGTTTCGCGTGCCCGCCGCCGTCAACATCTCATCCAACTTGAGATTGGACGCACTGAATAGCCGGCGCGCGACCTCCAGCTGTATCCAAGCCGCGGCCTTGAGCTTCGGGTCCTGATCATTGCCCAAGTACACCTGCTCGCCGCTCCAGGAATTGCGCACCACTTCCCAGCCGTAACTGGCCAGATCCGTGCGGTGAATGATCAAGGCCCCGATCGCGCCTTTGCGCGCGGCCTCCTCGAATTTGTAGGTCCATCTCCCGTAGTAGGTCAATGCGTCGCCATTGAAGAATTTCGGATCTTTCGATGGCGGCTCGTTGACGATCACCAGCACCACCTTGCCCCTGACATCCACGCCCTGAAAGTCGTTCCAGCCATATTCGGGCGCTTCAATGCCGTAGCCGACGAATACGATGGGCGCGTCAATGTCGCTGCTGTCGGCCTGGGATTGGTCGCCGACCACGTAATCCTCGGCAAGCGTGAGCGGCAGCGGATTGCCCTGCGCCGGCAGGAGCGACGCTGTGGTGGCCGGCAAGGTTTTCACGCCGACAAAAGCCACTTTTTGCAGATAGCTGCCGTTATCGCCCGCCGGCTTCAGACCGTACTGCGCGAATTGCGCCGCGATGTAGCTCGCGGCAATGTCGCCGCCGCGGGTTCCGGTTCCGCGCCCTTCAAGCAGGTCATCCGCCAAGAATCGCACGTGCGAGGCGATGCGCCGCGCATCGATTCCTTGCATTGCGGCAGAGGCGCCTGCCGGCAGCCCCAGTTGCGGCGCCTGGGTTTCCGCGGCCGCGCCGCCGCCGGCCAATCCCAAATTGCAAACGAGTACGAGCGCCGCGCGCAAGAGGTATTTCATCAATTAGACTCCGAATCAGGGAAAACGCGAGGGCCGAATGATACATCGCTGTATGAACACGTGTGCCGCTCATGATAAGACGCGCGGTGAGACGTGCCTCCGTCTCACCGGCGCCGCGGCCGTATCCCTCCTACGCATTTGATTTCCGTCCTGGAATGCCGCGCGCTGATTCTTTCATGCGCCAGACATCGTACGGAACGCCCGATCGCCGCGCGATCGTGCAGAAATCAACCCCCACGAATTTTCAGCCGGTGCCGCCGACGGTCAGCGCATCGATGCGCAACGTGGGTTGCCCGACCCCGACCGGAATCGATTGGCCTTCCTTGCCGCAGGTGCCCACGCCGCCGTCGAGCTTCAGATCGTTGCCGACCATGCTGACGCGCGTGAGCACGTCCGGGCCGTTGCCGATGAGGGTCGCGCCCTTCACGGGCGCGCCGATCTTGCCATTCTCGATCAGGTAGGCCTCGCTGGCGGAAAACACGAATTTACCGGAAGTAATATCAACCTGGCCTCCGCCAAAATTGACCGCGTACAGGCCCTTTTCCACCGATGCGATGATCTCTTGCGGAGCGCGCGAGCCCGGACGCATGTACGTGTTGGTCATGCGCGGCAATGTCATGTGTGCAAACGATTCGCGCCGCCCGTTGCCCGTCGCGGCCATGCCCATGAGCTTCGCATTCATCTTGTCCTGGATGTAGCCGCGCAGGATTCCATTCTCGATCAGCGTCGTGCACTGCGTCGGCGTGCCTTCATCGTCGACGTTCAAGGAGCCGCGCCGCCGGTCGAGCGTACCGTCGTCCACCACGGTGATCTCATCCGCGCCAACTCTCTGGCCGATGCGGTTCGAGAAGGCCGATGTGCCCTTGCGGTTGAAGTCGCCCTCCAGTCCATGGCCGATTGCCTCGTGCAGCAAAATGCCGGGCCAGCCTGGTCCGAGTACCACGGTCATGGACCCCGCGGGCGCCGCGACCGCCTCCAAATTCACCAGCGCCTGGCGTACCGCCTCCCGGCCGTGTTCGAACGGAGCACTCCCCTGCAGCAGCTCGTCCAGACCGAAGCGGCCGCCCCCGCCGCTATAGCCCTGTTCGCGCCGGCCGTTCTGCTCGACGATGACCGAAACATTGATGCGCACCAGCGGCCGCACGTCCGCCGCTATCGTGCCGTCGCTCGATGCAATGAGCACGATCTCGTGGACCGCCGCCAATGAGGCCATGACTTGCTTGACCCGGGGATCGATGCGCCGGGTATCGGCATCGATGCGCATCAGCCACGCCACCTTGTCCTCGTCCTTGATCGCGTCGAGCGGATCGTGCGGCAGGTAAAGCCGGTGAGTGAGGGGGCGCTGCCACGCACGAACCGCGTTTTTACCGCCGCTACGTGCGATCGCGCGAGCCGCATCGGACGCCTCCAGCAGTGCCGGTAGCAGCACCTCGTCGGTATAGGCAAATCCAGTTTTCTCACCGCTGATTGCGCGCACGCCCACGCCCTGCTCGATGCTGTGCGAACCATCCTTGACTATGCCGTCCTCCAGCGACCAGGATTCCTCGCGCGACAGCTCGAAATAAAGGTCCGCGTAGTCGACCCCGCGGCTCATCAGCGTGTCGAGCACCTGGCTCAAGCGCCGCTCATCGAGACCCGACGGCGTCAAGATCGCCTTCTCCGCCACGGCGAACGTGGGCTGAATCAACTCGGCGCTGCGTGCGTTCATGTCAGGGCCTCTGCGCTGCGCGCCAAGCTTAGCTGCCGGTTGTCCAGCACCGGAAAGCGGGCGCGCGATTCCGCCTGCGCCGCCAGATCGATCTCGGCTGTTATCACTCCCGTACCTCTTGCCAAGCGCGACAGCACCTGTCCCCAGTAATCCACAATCAGAGAATCGCCATAGGTTTCGCGGCCGCTGCTATGCGTGCCGACCTGGGCCGGCGCGACCACGTGGCACAAATTCTCGATGGCGCGCGCTCGCAGCAGGGTCTCCCAGTGCGCCTTTCCGGTCGGCACGGTGAATGCCGCGGGCATCGCCAACCACTCGGCGCCCTGCGAGACCAGTTCGCGATATAGCTCGGGAAAGCGCATGTCGTAGCAAACCGACATGCCTAACCTGCCAATGGGCGTATCAGCAACCACGAGTTCCCGCCCGGGCAGCACGTATCTGGATTCCCGGTACTGCTCGTTGCGGCCGGGAATCGTGACATCGAACAGATGGATCTTGTCGTAGCGCGCCACGCGCTCGCCGCGCGCATCGATCAGCAACGATGCATTCGCCGGGCGCTGCGGATCATCCGTGCGAATCACGATTGAGCCGCCCAGGATCCACATTTTGAGCTCGCGCGCGGTGTCGCTCAGGAACTGCTGAACCACTCCCGCGCCGTCGTCCTCGGCCACTCGCAGCTTGTCGGCGTCCTTCAGCCCCAGGAACGAAAAATTCTCGGGCAGACAGGCGACTTGGGCGCCTGCATCTTTGGCCTCGCGCAGCAATGCCGCCGCGGCCGCCAGGTTTTCGGCGACGACGTGATTCGAGGTCATCTGTATCGCGGCAACTTTACCCATTCACTTCGGTGCCTCGGTGCTTGCGGCGGCTGCTTCCGCGCTCTTGGCTTCGGTGCTCTTGATACGCTCCACGGTGGGATTGTCCCAGCTTCCGGTAATACGATAATACCCTCGTGTCAGGCCGTTCAGAGGCTGTTTGAACACCTGCGTGAACAGCAAGACCGCGGCCCCCACCACCGGGCCGCCCACCAAGGCACCGGCTGCCGGGATCGCCAGTGAGCTGGCGCCGTTGCCCGTCACCACTGCAATTTGGTCATAATCCTTGTTTTTCAAGCCGACGCGCCCGATCAGGCCGATTTCAGCCGCCGGTCCCTTCAGCAGCACATTCTCGGTATAGGCGTTGCCGTCGCGCAGATCGAAATCGCCGTGCACGGAATCGAATGCCAGTCCCTTATCGGTCAGATCGCTGAAATCCAATGCCAGGCGGCGCGGCAGGGCGGCGATGCTGGCCAAACCCAATACCCGTCCGGCGCCGGGGCTGAGGCCGGTTATTTGGCCGTGATCGAACGACAGCGTCACGTGCCCTGCGACCTGTGCGAGGGCTTGGGCGGTGGGGGGGCCGGGCCAACTCAGATTGAATTCAACCTTCCCCGCCTTCGCCTGGATCACCTCGGCGTAGCCCAGATCCTTCAGTGTGTTCTGCACATCGCTGCTGTTGAGCGTGCCCTGAATGCGGCTGACACCGGCATCTTTGCCGCGCCACTCGCCCTGTGCGTTGACCGTGAAGTGAGGATCGACCACCGTGAGCGACTTGAGACTGGCGCCGTCATCGAGCTTCACCAGCATCGCAGTCACGTCGCCGAAATTGCGCTCGCCCCAGATCAGTTGCCGCGCATAAAAACTGACCGCGGGGATGGCTCGCGGGTCACTGAAACCATTCGCATCCGGCCCCGCGTTCGGTGAATCGTCCGTTCCGGCGACATCGAAGCGCAGGCGATCGAACTGCAAGACCCAGGGATCCGCCGCCCCTGCGGTGTTCGGGATGGTGATACTGCCGGCGACATTGGGTCCGCTGGAATTGATGCGCCAGCTGCGCTCGGTGACCGCCAGGTCCAAGGAGACGTCGCGAAACGCCAGCCCGAGATAATCGAGCTCCGCCACATTGAGCCTGGCATTGTGCAGATAATAGGACAGCGGTTTGGCGTCCTTGTCGGGCGTGCTCAAGCGCAGCCACCCGGCCAGGTCCAAACGCTGGATCGAACCGCTCACATCGATCAATTGCGTTTCGTCCGGGGCCGAGTCGCCGCCGCCGAATATCACCGACGCATGCGCCAGACGCATTCCGTCCGCACCCGAATCCAGCGCATACGAACTGCTTGCCAACGTGCCGAGCGCCACATTTCCGCGCGGGCCGCCGACCGCGGGCCACTGGATGTCGAACACCGAAGGCATCGGCGCAGCCGCCGCCTTGCCGACCGGCGCCGGCAGCCTGATCTCCAGGCCCGTGAGATTGCTGGTGACCCGCACCGATCGTTCACGGGCCGGTTCCGGCGTGATCTTCACCACCGCCCGCCATTCCGTTTGACCGGCGAGGGACGCAGCCGGAAGCGACAAGGCCGCGCGCAGTTGATCGCCGTCAACCGTGCCGCGAAAATCCAGCTGGGTACGCGTGAGCGGTCGCTTGCGCGGGGCGCGCGCCTGCATCACAAACGAGCCGCCCAACAGCTCGCCGCGAACGTCCGCATGGGCGACTTGCCCGCCGTCGATGTCGAAATCTCCCGTCACGGCGGCGGCCTTGATCGGTGAGCCGGTCTTGTTGACGGTCGCTCCATCCAGGTCGCCGTGGATCAATACTTTCTTGTGATCGAATTCCTTGAAGGGGAAGAATAAATCGATGGTGGCGCGCAGCGGACCGGCGGCCTCCACGTTCGAAAAGGAGTGCTCGGCGATTGCATCGAGCGGCGTTGACCGCAAGTAATTGAGCGCGTTCGCCGCGTCGCCGTGCGCGGCGGCGTGAATCTTGAGCTCGCCTGAATTGAAGTCGTGAAAATCCGCATCGACGGAGTCCAACGCCACCTCGCCGATGCGGCCGCTGATCAAGCGCGCGGTCATGCCTTCGTCGCGAAACTCCGCGGTCGCGGTGAGATTGTCCAGGGGCTGCCAGCCCTCGCCGTAGTCCAAAATCATGCCCTCGAGGGTGCAGCGCGCCAGAAAAATGCCGTCTCTCTCACGAAACGGGAAACGCTTTACCGGTCCTTGAAAGAGCACGCTGGCATGCGGCATGCGTCCCGAGTACAGGGCCCGGCTGAGCCATTCGAACGTCGGTGGCGCTATCAGCCCATGCGGCAAGTAGTTGCGGGCATTTGCCACGTTGCCGTTTTGGATCTCGCCGATCAGCGTCAGCACCGGCGAGGAACCATCGGAAAATTGCTGCCAGGAACCTTTCCCATGAAGCTCGCCATCATGGGTTTTCAGCCGCCACTCCGGTCCCGCGACGAGCAGTCCCTGAGGTGTCCTCTTCCACAGCAGGATCGCCTTGAAGATTTCCAGTTCGACGGGCTTTGCGAACTGAGCGGGCCAATTGAACTCGGCGACATTCGTGTCGATATAGACGTGTCCACCGCTCTCGTTGCCGGCGATGGAGCCGGCGAGACCGCGCAAGCCGGGCGCGGCGCCGACCGCCGCATAGCCGGCGCGCTGAAAATTTGCCTGCACTTGCATGCGCCAGGGATCGCCGACTTTGTCGCGCTGAAATGCGATCGACGTATCGGTCCACACGCCGCTCGGTGCAATTTCGCGCAGACTGTCGCGCAGGTCCTTCTGCGGCAGAAGCCCGGCCAGCGGCAACAAGGTTTCCGCCCGCAAATAACTGGCGCCCGCGCTCAAATTCACCAATCCATCGTCGCCTTGGCGCCAGCTGACATCGAACGCGGACTCCGGGTCGGCGCGGCCGACACGCACGCGCTTGCCGCTCAAGCTCCAGCGATCCGCGCTATGGGTGAAGCTCAGATCGCCGCTCATCTGGTCGAACTTGACCGTCGGCCCTCCGGGCGGCTTGGCGGCCACGTTGGTTGCGCTGAAGTCGAGATTGGCGCGCGTCAGGGCCGCGCCGCGGCCGGCAGCGGCGAGTTCGAAGGAGCCGTTGCCCGATTCCAGATTGCCCAGGTACTCGGGCAGCAATCGGCGCCACCCCGGGAACGAGATTGCGCGCGCACGCGCCATTGCATTCCAGGACACCTCCTGCAAGTCGCCGCCGCCCCGCGCGGCGGCTTGAAACGACACCGTGCCGCCCAACGCCTCAGGCAGCTGCGCTGTGAAAGTGACGGCCAGATCCTCGCCGTCGCGGCGCAGTTCAATGTTGACGTCCTCGAAGTTCAGCAGCGGCAGCGACGGGTTCCAGTTTTGCATCGTGAGCACCGCGCGGCGGATCACCAGCTTGCCCGCCGGCAAATCGCCGATGCGCAGCGTTTCCCTGGACGAATCGTCGCCGCCCAGTTCGATCTCGGAGGCCACCGCAAAACGCGTCGGTCCGAGGCGCGCGACGGCGATTCGCGGTGAGTCGACCTCGATTCGGCCCGCCAGCAGCTTGCCGCTGCGGATCAGCTGCCAGACGTCCGCCGCAACCCGGCCTCCGTTGGCGCGCGCCAGCACTCGTTGATCGTCCTTCGAGCGCAGCTCCAGGCGGTCGAAGTAAAGCTCAGGACCGTACCAGCGAAACGCCGGCGAGACGTGGGCGAATCCGATGTGATATCCGGTTTGCCCGTAAAACCAGTCCTTGATCTGGGCCTGATACTCGGGGGCGCGATCGAGGATGAGCTTCAGCGCCAGCATCAAAATGAGCAGCAGAGCCACCAGCCCTGCGGCGCAGAGCCCCACGATTTTGCCGAGCTTAGCTAACTTCATTACATCAGTACGACGTCGTATTGCTCGACGCTATAAAGCGCCTCGGTCTGCAAGCGGATGGGCTTGCCCAGCGCGATCTCCAATTCACCCAATGCGGTGGACTCCTCGTCGAGCAGCCGCTCGATGACGTCCTGGTGCGCCAGCACCATCAACTGCTGACATTCGAATTGCCGCGCCTGGCGCATGATCTCGCGAAATACCTCGTAGCAAACGGTTTCCGCCGTTTTGACAAAACCGCGGCCTTCGCAAGTTGGACAAGAGTGGCACAGAAGATGTTCCAAGCTTTCACGCGTGCGCTTGCGCGTCATCTCCACCAGTCCCAGCGGCGACACCGATGAAATATTGGTCTTAACGTGATCCTCATTCAGGGCCTTCTCCAGGGCCTGAATCACTTGCTTGCGATGCTCGGATTCCTCCATATCGATGAAATCGATAATGATGATGCCGCCCAAGTTGCGCAGCCTGAGCTGTCTTGCAATGGTCACGGCGGCCTCGAGATTGGTGCGAAAAATGGTTTCCTCGAGGTTTCGGTGGCCGACGAAGGCTCCGGTATTGACGTCGATCGTGGTCATCGCCTCGGTTTGATCGATGATCAGGTGGCCGCCGGATTTCAAGGACACCTTGCGATCCAGCGCTTTTTGTATCTCCTCCTCGACGTGGTGCAGCTCGAACAACGGTCTGGGCTCGACGTACAGCTCGATTCGCGGCAGGGCTTCCGGCATGAACGACAGCGCAAATTCCTGCATCTCCCGATGCGCGCCCTGCTGGTCGACCAGCACCTTGTCGACGTCCGGCCTCATCAAATCGCGCAGCACGCGCAGATGCAGAGGCAGATCCGCATGCACCAAATTGCCCGGCTGGGTACGCAATCCTTTCTGACTGACGAACTCCCACAGTTTTCGCAGGTACAGCATGTCCGCACGCAATGCCTCAGGCGCGGAATCCTCCGCGGCGGTGCGGACGATGAAGCCACCGTTGTCTTGCGCATCGACGCCGGCCTGCACCCCGGCGCGCAATCGCTCGCGTTCGGCCTCATGCTCGATGCGGGCGGAAATGCCGACACCCCGGCCCTTCGGCATGTACACCAGAAACCGGGAAGGCAACGTGATGTAGGTGGTCAGGCGGGCCCCTTTGGTTCCGAGCGGATCTTTGACGACCTGAACCAGGATTTCGTTGCCTTCCGCAACCAGCGCCCGAATGTTGTCCGTGTGCGGAGGCTCGATGCCGGTGTTCGCATGGCGGACATCGAAAATGTCCGAGGCATGCAGAAATGCGGTGCGCTCCAGGCCGATGTCGATGAAGGCGGCCTGCATGCCCGGCAGGACCCGCGAGACGCGGCCCTTGTATATGTTGCTGATCAAGCCACGACGAGTGGCGCGCTCGATGTGCACTTCCTGGAGGACGCCGTTTTCCACGACTGCAGCGCGCGCCTCGTGCGTTCCGGCATTGATCAGAATTTCCGTGCTCATGATGGGCCGGCGACTCTCTGCCAGTGGGACACACCGGCGGATCGCAGCAATTCAGCGGTTTCGAACAGCGGCAGCCCCATCACTCCCGAATAGCTGCCCCGAAGGTCCGTAATAAAGACCGCCGCGCTCCCCTGGATGGCATAGGCCCCGGCTTTGTCGCAGGGTTCCCCCGTATCCCAGTAGGCGCGCGCTTCGGCAGGCTCGAGCGGTCGAAAAGTGACCCGACTGTCGCTGACGCTTACTTTCAGTTTTGCGGCCGACCGCAGTGCAACCGCGGTCAGGACTTGATGAGCGCGCCCGGACAGCTGGTGCAGCATATGCAGCGCGTCGGCCCTGTCCCGGGGCTTTCCCAGAATCTCATCGTCGAGGATCACCGCTGTATCGGCGGCCAGTACCGGAGTCAGGGCATCGTCGCGGGGCGATGCCCAGCCGGCCTCGGCCTTGGCCGCGGCCAGGCGCGATACGTAGGCCAAGGGCGATTCCTCGCGCAGTGGGGTCTCATCCACCGCGGCCGTCAACAGCCTGAATGGAACGCCGATTTGCGCGAGCAACTCGCGCCGGCGCGGCGATCCTGAGGCGAGGTAGATGAATCCAAAAGCCATCCCTCAAGGATATACCGAAGGCCAGGGGCTTAAGCGCGATGATAGGGATGGCCGGCCAGCATGCTCATGGCTCGATAAATCTGCTCCACCACCACGATTCTAACCAGCGCATGGGGCAGCGTCAGCGGCGATAAGGACCAGCTTTGGTCGGCCCTCGCGACACATTGCGGCGCAAGGCCGTCAGGTCCGCCGATCAACAGCGCGAGCGGCCGCCCTTCCCGTAGGCGCTGCGCCATCCAGGCGCTCAACTGTTCGGTGCTCATCGGCTTTGCGGCAATCTCGAGCGCCACGACATAGTCATCCTTGCCGATGGCGGCAAGCATGTCGGCACCCTCCCTCTGAACCGCCCTTTGTGGGTTTTCACCGGCGCTGCGGGTCGCCACGGAGATCTCGTGCAACTCCAGAACGAGCGGCGTGCGCAAGCGCTTCTGATACTCGAGGAACCCGCTATTGACCCAGTCGGGAAGTCTGGTACCGGCGGCGATCAACCGGCATTTCATAGCGCGTTAAGCGCGCGCCGCGCGCTTGGCGGCGGTCATGTCCCACAGCTTTTCGAGTCCGTAGAACTCGCGCACCCGCGGCAACATGACGTGGACGATCATCTCGCTCAAATCGATCAGCACCCAATCGCCGTCCTGCTGTCCCTCGACGCCGTGCGGCCTGAAGCCGGCCTGCTTGGCCTTTTCCACAACGCGCTGCGCCACGGAACGCACGTGCCGGTCGGATGTTCCGCTGGCAATCACCATGAAGTCCGCTATATCCGTGAGTCCCCGTACATCAAGGAGTTTCACTTCCAGAGCCTTCATGTCGGAAAGCGCTTCGATGACGATGTTTTTGAGGGAGGGCTTGGCGCTGCTCTTGCCGGAGGTGCCGCTCTTCGGCGGGCGCGCGGTCTTGGGTTTGGGGACGGCTTTTTTGGCCGCATGTTGCTTGGCAGTCGAGGTCTTTCTGTTTGCTGGCACTATGTCTTCCGGTTTTTGGAATAACAGTTGGCGTCCAAGATGAGTTTACGCACTGAATCGGGCATGAGGAAGCGCGGATCGCGGCCCAGGGCGATCAATTGCCGCACTTCGGTCGAAGATATCTCCAATTGTGTTACGGCATGAATATAAATGCAGCCGGACCGCGTTTCATGCAGATCGCCGATTCGTCCCGTGCCCCGATCCACCAGCAGCTCGCCCAAAGGTCCCATGCCCGGCGCGCGCCAACCCGGCCGATGCGCGACCACCAGGTGCGCGAGCTGCAAAAGCTCCTGCCACTGATGCCATTTGGGCAGGCTCAGAAAGGCGTCCATGCCGACTATGAGGCACAGGCTGCGGTCCGGATACTCATGGCGCAACTCGGACAGAGACTCCACGGAATACGAGGGACCTTCCTTGCGTACCTCGCGGTCGTCGACGACAAAACCGGGCTGCCCCTCAGTCGCCAGCTGCACCATCTTCAGCCGCAACTGGGCATCGGCTGCGGGTTGATCGCGATGCGGGGGGTTGCCGGCGGGCAGAAAGCGGATCTCCTTCAAGCGCAGCGCCTGCTGCAATTCGAACGCCGTGCGCAGGTGCGCGTAGTGGATCGGATCAAAGGTTCCGCCGAAAATGCCCATCGGGTTCATGGGCTTACCCTGCCTGATTCCGCGCCGGCTTGCAAAGCGCCGGCGAGGGCCGCGGTGAGATTGGTCAGCGCGCTCCAAGCATCGCCCATCGCCAACCCTTTGATGACGCGGTCGGTCCGGCCAGCCTCGATGAGCAAGCGTCCCAGCGGCAGTTTTTTCGCGCGGGCCAGCGCGCGCGGCGACGGCGCGGCGGCAAGATTCCAGCCGCTGCCTCGATTCGAGGAATGCAACCGATCGCGCTCGCGCGCCTGCCACATGCCGCGCAATTCCCGCAGCAGCGCCCACAAGATCAACGTCGGCTCGACTCCCTCGCTCTTCAAGGACAGCAGCACACGCAGCGCTCGCTGTGCGTCGCCCGCGGCGGCGGCCGACGCCAGTTGGAACACGTCGTAACGCGCGCTGTCGGCGACCGCACCCAGCACCATTTCGCTGGTGATCGAATCGCCCTTCGCCGACAAACTCAGCTTTTCAAGCTCCTGCTGCGCGGCGAGGAGATTGCCCTCGACGCGGTCGACAATCAGTTGAGCGGCAGCGGGCTCGAGATCCAACTTCAGGGATTTCGCCCGGACGCGCAGCCATGCCGGCAGCGCCGCCGAATCGACCGGACGAATCGCCAGCGACACGCCCTTCTCTTCTATCGCGCGTACCCAGGCTGCCTCGGCGGCCTTCCTGTCGAGCTTGTCGGTGATGATGAGTAGAATCACATCGGGTGGCGGACGCGACGCCAAATCCGCCAGCAGCGCTGCGCCCTTGTCGGGCTTGCCGCTCGGCAGGCGCAATTCGAAGAGCCGCTTATCCGCGAACAACGACAGGGATTGGCTGGCATGACGCAGTTCATCCCAGTTGAAGCTGCGGTCGATGAAAAACACTTGGCGATCGGCGTACCCGGAAGCCCGCGCCGCGGCACGTATGGCATCTGCGGCTTCACCCACCAGCAGTGCTTCGTCGCCCGAAACCAGGTAGATCCCCGCCAGTCCTCGGGCCAGCGCCCCCGGCAATTGTTCAGCGCTTAGTCGCAACTAATATCCCGCCCGCATCAAAAGGCCGTCATCAATTCGCGCTCGCGAGCACCCACATACTCGCTCTCCATGCGTGACACCAGCTGCGCAACGGTCTCGACCTGGTGAATGCCGCTGACGCTTTGGCCTGCACTCCAAATATCGCGCCACGCCTTTACAGCGGTATTGCCGCCGGTACCGAAATTCATCTTGGTTTTGTCGGCTTCGGGCAGGTGGTCGGGATCGAGTCCCGCTCGGGTCACGCTGCCGCGCAAGTAGTTGCCGTTGATGCCGCTGAACAGCGACGTATAAACAATGTCCTCGGCAGCGCTGTCGACCAGCATCTGTTTGTACGCATCCGGCGCGTTGCCCTCATCGCTCGCTATGAAGCGCGTTCCGAGGTAAGCAAGATCCGCACCGAGTGCGCGCGCCGCCAGCACGTCGGCCCCGGTGCTCATGGCGCCCGACAAAATTATGGCGCCGGGATACACCTCGCGTATTTGCTTGACCAGCGCGAACGGGCTCAGCAAGCCGGCGTGGCCGCCGGCTCCCGCGCACACCGCGATAATGCCGTCCACTCCTTGTGCCGCCGCCTTCTCGGCGTGGCGCAGGTTGATCACGTCATGGAACACGATGCCGCCGTAGCTGTGAGCCGCCGCCACGACCTCCGCTGGCGGCCGCAGGCTGGTAATGACGATGGGCGCCTTGTGCTTGACGCAGGCAGCAACATCCTGCTCCAAGCGGTTGTTGCTGCTATGCACGATTTGATTCACAGCGTACGGCGCCACTTTCGCATGCGGGTTGGCCCGCTGAAAGGAAGCCAATTCCTCGGTGATTTCGCTGAGCCAATCATCCAGCTGCGAGGCGGGCCGCGCATTCAGCGCCGGAAAGGAACCAACGATGCCGGCCTTGCATTGCGCGATCACCAAACGCGGGGTGGACACGATGAACAATGGCGCGCCGATCACGGGCAGGCGCAGGCGCTCACGCAGAATATCGGGGATGGGCATAGTTCTGGCATTATGGCGTACTCGCGCAATCACCTACACTGCGAACAGGTAATTAAATTGAAATTGAAACACCTGCTACTTGCCTGCACTTTTCTGGTGGCGGCGGGCGCGCCCATCGCCGCCCTCGCCGCTCAGCCGCCGCTGATCGATCGCAATTTGTTTTACGGCGAAGTGGCCATCGCCGGTGCGCAGATTTCGCCAGACGGGCGCTATCTATCGTTCTTAAAACCCTACAAGGGAACGCGCAATATCTGGGTGAAAGCGGCTGACGAACCGTTCAGCGCGGCGCGTCCGGTCAGCGCCGAAGCGACCCGGCCCATACGCAACTACTTTTGGAGCCATGACTCGAAGTACATTCTGTACGTGCAGGATTCCGGCGGCGATGAGAATTTCAACGTGTACGCCATCGACCCCGCGCTGCCGCCGGACCCCGGCACCGGTGTTACGCCGACACGCGCGCTCACCAACTTGAAGGGCGTTCGCACGGTGATTTATGCCGTGCCGAGAGCCAAGCCGGATGTTCTATACATCGGGCTGAATGACCGCGATCCGAAATGGCATGATTTATACGAGCTCAGCATTTCCACCGGCGAGAAAAAGCTGCTGCGCAAGAACACCGCCGAGATCGCCGCGTGGGAATTTGACGACGCGGGCAACCTGCGTCTCGCCGTGCGCACCACCAAATCCGGCGATACAGAGACCTTGAGAGTCGATTCGGACGCGTTCACGCCCCTCTATAGCTGCAGCGTGCTGGAGAGCTGCGGGCCGTTGGCTTTCGATGACAGCGGTAAGAACGTTTATCTCGTCACCAACAAGGGCGATCTAAATCTGGTCGAGCTGCAAATGATGGATGCGGCCACGGGCGCGACAACCAAAATCGAAAGCGATCCGGCCAATCGGTCCGACCTGCTCGGCGCTGAAATTTCGCGAATCGATCATCGGCTGTTGTTCACGGAATACGAGGACGACACCTTCCGCCGCTACATCAAGGACAAAACCTTCGGCAAGGACTATGCCTGGCTGCAGTCGAAGCTGCCGGGACTCGACTTAAGCTTCGGCGCCCGATCGAACGACGAAAATGTCTGGATCGTCAGCGCGCACAGCGACACCGAACCCGGCGTCGTCTATGTGTGGAACCGAAAGGCGAAAACACTGGCGATGCAGTATCGGGTGCGCGAGGAGATACCGCGCGATGCCTTGGCGCAACGCAAGCCGTACCACTACAGGTCTTCCGACGGCCTGGAGATTCCCGCGTACCTCACCTTGCCCAAGGGATTGCCGGCAAAGAACCTGCCGCTCATCGTGTACCCGCATGGCGGCCCTTGGGCCCGGGATTCCTTCGGTTACGACACCACCGCGCAATTCCTGGCGAATCGCGGCTACGCCGTGCTGCAGCCGAATTTTCGCGCCTCCACCGGCTACGGCAAGAAATTTCTCAACGCGGGCAACGGCGAGTGGGGCCGCAAGATGCAGGACGACATCACCTGGGGCGTGAAATCGTTGGTCGCCGCGGGAATCGTCGATCCCAAGCGGGTCGGTATATCCGGCGGCTCGTACGGCGGTTATGCGACACTCGCCGGCGTGGCTTTTACACCCACCGTGTACGCAGCGGCCGTAGCGTACGTCGCGCCCTCGAATCTGATCACTTTGCTGGATGCCATACCGCCCTACTGGGAGGCGGGACGCAAGCAGATGTACACGCGCATGGCGGATCCCACGACTGTCGAAGGCAAGGCGCTCTTGATCGCGGAGTCGCCTCTGTCGCAGGCGAAGGCCATCGTGACGCCGTTGCTCGTGGTTCAAGGCAAGAATGATCCGCGCGTCAATGTGCGCGAGAGCGATCAAATCGTGGCCGCGGTCCGCGACAACGGTAAGCCGGTCAAGTACCTGGTCGCGCCGGACGAGGGTCACGGCTTTGCGCGCCCCATCAACACCTTGGCCTACATCACCGCTGCTGAGGATTTTTTTGCCCGATACCTGGGGGGCCGTGTGCAGCAGGAGGTGCCCACGGAGGTGTCGGCGAGGCTCAAGGACATTACCGTCGATCCCAATACCGTCAGCGGTGCGGTGAGTCTGAAGGGCGCGCTGGCGCCACCCGCCGGAAACTAGCTCAAGGTTGAGATTGGGCCCGTCGGCCTATCTTGCCGACGGGAACGTTGATCTCGCCCGCCGATGCGCCCGCCTTGGGGGCGCTTGGCGCGCAATCGTCGCAGCCGCCGCATGCGCCGGCTGCTTTCGCCGTCGATGCCTGCCCAAGCCGTTGCGCTGCTTTCTTGAGTCTCAAGAATGCCGGCGCACTTCCGGCCACGCGGCTCAAGGACCCAAGAATCCGCGTTCTCAGGCTGCGCGGCCCCATGGACGCAACGGCATATCCAAGGCTGAGGAGCAGCACCAGTCCCACCAGCAATTTATCGAGAATGCCGCTCATGTTTGCTATCCGATCAGGGCCGTGGCAATGCGATAGGTGATCCACGACCCGGCGTAGGCCATGGCGAACAAGTATCCCGCCATCATTAGAGGATAGCGCCAGGAATTGGTTTCGCGCTTGACGGTCGCCAGGGTCGACAAGCACTGCGGCGCGAACACATACCACGCCAGCAACGAGAGCGCGGTGGGCAAGCTCCACGATTGGGTGATCAGGGGCGTCAGCGCGCTGCTCATGTCACTGCCGGTCGCGGACAGGGCGTAGACGGTTCCCAAGGCGCCGACGGCGACTTCGCGCGCCGCCAGGCCTGGCACCAACGCGATCGAAATCTGCCAATTGAAGCCGATAGGCTTGAACAGCACCGCAAGCCAGGCGCCGAGATGTCCCGCGATGCTGTACTGGATGGCAGGCCCCGTAGCACCTGGCGGCGGCGCGGGAAACGAGCTCAAGGCCCACAGGATCACCATCAACGAAAGTATGATGGTGCCGACGCGCGTCATGAATATTTCAACGCGCTGCCACAATCCTATCCCTAAATTGCGCAAGTTTGGCCAGTGATAAGCCGGCAACTCGAGCATCAGCGCCTGATAGCCGCCGCGCCTGCCCATGCGCTTGAACACGAAGGCAACCGCCATGGCGCTCGCGACACCGACCACATACAGCGCGAACAGGACCAGTCCCTGCAGTTGCAGGCCGCCCCACACCACGCGATGCGGAATAAAAGCGCCGATGATGAGCGCGTATACCGGCAGGCGCGCCGAGCAAGTCATCAGCGGCGCTATCATGATGGTCGCGAGCCGATCGCGCGGATTCTGAATGGTGCGCGTCGCCATGATGCCGGGAATGGCGCAGGCGAAGCTCGAAAGCAAGGGAATGAACGCTCGCCCCGACAAGCCGACGCTGCCCATCACGCGATCGAGCAAGAATGCGGCGCGCGGCAGGTATCCTGAATCCTCGAGGACCAGAATGAAAAAAAACAAAATGATGATTTGCGGCAAGAACACCAGCACGCTGCCGACACCGGCCAGGATTCCGTCGACCAGCAGGCCCTTCAGCAGGCTGGCGGGCATGGCCGCATTCAGCCAATCGCCGAAGGTGGCGACGCCGAGCTTGATCGCGTCCATCGGTACTTGCGCCCACGCAAACACCGCCTGAAATACCAGAAATAAGATCACCGCGAGAATCGCCGGTCCCACTACCGGGTGCAGAACCAATGCATCGAGGCGGTCACTGAAAGTGATTCCGTCGAGCCGATCGCCGCCCACTACCTTGAGTATCCTGCGGACTTCCTGCTGATCGTGTTCGATATCCTCCCCGGTCAAGGGCTGCCATGCCGAGGCTTTCGTGGGGCGCAGCGGAACGGCAGTGTTGTTGAGCACATTGATCAACGCGCGGACACCGGAGGCCTTCACACCGATCGTTTCGACCACCGGCACGCCGAGCTCGGCTGTAAGACGATCGGTGTCGATGACAATGCCCTTGCGGCGGGCAATGTCCGTCATGTTGAGCGCCACCACCATGGGCAGCCCCAAGCGCTTCAGGCTCAAGACCAAACGCAAGTTCTGCCGCAAATTCGTGGCATCGGTTACGCACAACACGAAGTCCGGCTGAGTCTCCCCGGTGCGCCTGCCCAAAAGAACATCGGCCGTGACTTGTTCATCGGGGGTCAATGGGTCGAGGCTGTAGGCGCCGGGCAAATCCAGGACCCGGATCCTGGTTCCGGAGGGAGTCAATAACGATCCCTCCTTGCGCTCGACGGTCACGCCCGCGTAGTTGGCGACCTTCTGGCGGCTGCCGGTGAGGATATTGAAGAGTGCCGTCTTGCCGCAGTTGGGGTTGCCAACCAGGGCGATCAGCGGGCTCGGAGCGCTGGCCGCGGCGTCCATGGAATCAAGGGGTCTGCGGCTGCTCCGGGCATACGCGGATACAGGCAGCCTCGAACAGTCGTAGCGCAAATGTGCCCGTACCCACTCGGACCGCGATCGGCGCACGCGCCATCAAGCCGCGGGCTACGATGCGAACCGCCTCGCCGGGGAGAAAGCCCAGCTCGGCCAGGCGCCGTCCAAGCTCGGCAGGGGCCTTGGAATCAGCCGCCGACACCGACACTACGCGCGCGGCTGCTCCCGGGGCGAGATCCTGGAGAGGGATATCGGTCGCCGGGGATAAGTTAGGGTCCGGTCGCTTTGCCATCATGAACGCAATTCTATATGAGAATCGTTCCCATTACTATTACCGGGTCACATTCTCGTTCCTGATAGTCTTATCGCTCCAGAACCATCGGAGGCGTATGAAATGCCTACGCTTTTTGAGAAAATAATCGCCGGTGACCTACCGGCGACGGTGCTGTACCGCGACCCGCGAGTAATCGCCTTTTTGGACATTCGCCCTGCGGCCCCGGTGCACATACTCATCGTCCCCAATAAGCCCATTCCCACAGCCAACGATATCGCCGACGAGGACGAATCTCTTATCGGCCACATGTTCATCGTGGCTCGCGACCTGGCGCGGCAACAAGGCATCGCCGAAAGCGGCTACCGATTGATCGTCAATTGCAATGCGCATGGCGGCCAAGAGGTGTATCACCTGCACGTGCACTTGCTCGGCGGCAGACCCCTCGGCCCCATGGTCGCGCGAGCATAAAATCAAGAATGAAGAGGTATGCGATGAAGAAAAAAAAGGCCGCGCCGGTCAAATCACGCGCCCCACAAAAACGCCCGCCAAAAAAGCCCTCGATCAGCGCCGCCAAGTCCACGAGCCGAACCGTCAAGACGCGCGAGATCGCGCGTCCGGCTCGCAGCGCTGCGCGGCGCGAGCTCTATCCTGCGCTCGAGCCGTATCGACATGGATACCTGCGCGTGTCGGATGTGCACGAAATCTACTACGAGGAAAGCGGCAATCCGGCCGGAAAGCCCGCGGTCTTTTTGCACGGAGGACCGGGCGCCGGCTCCGACAAGCGCGCGCGGCAATTCTTTGATCCGCGACACTACCGCATCGTGGTGTTCGATCAGCGTGGCTGCGGACGCAGCCGCCCGAGCGCGAGCTTGGTGGAAAATACGACCTGGCACTTGGTCGCCGACATCGAGCGCTTGCGCAAGCACCTGAATATCGAACGCTGGCTGGTGTTCGGCGGCTCTTGGGGCAGCACGCTGGCGCTGGCATACGCCGAGGCGAATCCGGAGCGAGTCAGCGAAATTGTATTGCGGGGCATTTTTCTGCTGCGTTATGCGGAGATCCGCTGGTTTTATCAGCATGGCGCGTCGGAAATTTTTCCCGATGCCTGGGAAGCGTATCGGGACGCCATTCCGGCGGACGAACGCGACGATTTCCTGAGCGCTTATCACAAGCGGCTGACCGGCACCGATCAGCGTGCTGCGCTGGCCGCGGCGCGCGCCTGGTCGATGTGGGAGGCGTCCGCCAGCTTCTTGCACAGCAACCTCGAAAACATCAAGAAATGGGGCGAGGATCAGTTCGCACTGTCGGTGGCGCGCATCGAGTGCCATTACTTCGTCAATCGCGGATTTCTGCGCAGCGAGAGCCAGCTGATCGACGATGTGCCGCGTATACGGCACATTCCGACCACCATCGTGCAGGGCCGCTACGACGTCGTATGCCCCGCCACGAGCGCCTGGGACCTGCACCGCGCCTGGCCGGAGGCGGATCTGCGCATCGTGCCGGACGCCGGTCATTCGGCGTTCGAGCCGGGCAATACTCACGAACTCGTGCTCGCCACCGACCGCTACCGCAGCCGCTGAGCGTCCGGGATGTCCATGCATAAAAAACTTGCCGCGATTGCGGTGGCCGCCACTGCGGTGGCCGCCCTGCTGTTCTGGTCCCCCGCTTCGCAGGCGGGAACCAAGCTGCTGCGATTTCCAAATATCTGGCACGACAAGATTGTGTTCAGCTATGCGGGAGATTTGTGGACGGTCGGCTCGCAGGGCGGAACGGCAACGCGCCTCACCTCGCACGCCGGCCTGAAACTGTTCGCCAAGTTCTCGCCGGACGGCCGTTTCGTCGCCTTCATGGGTCAGTACGGCGGCGACGAGCAGGTTTACGTCATGCCCGCCGACGGCGGCGCCCCGCAACAGCTGACTTTCTACCCCACACCGGGTCCGCTCGCGGAACGCTGGGGCTTCGACAATCAGGTGTACGGATGGACGCCCGATGGCAGCCGCGTGCTCTTTCGATCCATGCGCGATGCCTATGGCAATTCGGAGGCCAAGCTGTACACGGTTCCGATGGCAGGCGGAGCGGCAACGGCGCTGCCCATGCCCAAATCGGGCGCCGGATCCTTCTCCGCCGATGGCAAGCAAATCGTCTACTCGCCTCTGTGGCGCGATTTTCGCAGTGAAAAGCGCTACGGCGGCGGCCAGGCCAATGTTCTGTATTTGTTCGGCCTCACCGATTCCTCCGTCAAGCAGATAACGCATGGCACCCGCGCCGATCGCGATCCGATGTGGATCGGCGGCGCCGTTTATTTCAATTCGGACCGCTCCGGCACATTCAATCTCTACCGCTACGACATCGCATCCCAGCAAATCGAGCAGATCACGCACTACCAGGATTGGGACGTGCGCTGGCCCAGCGCCGATGGATTGGGCCAAATCATCTACGAATTGGATGGCGAATTGCACGTTTATGAAACGCGCGGCGGGCAAGACCGCGCGCTCTCGATTCTCGTGCCGGCGGACATCACCACGCGCCGCCCGCAGCAGGTCAATGCCGCCGACAACATCGAGAGTACGGCCATAAGCCCCGGCGGCGAGCGCGTTGCCGTGGTGGCGCGCGGCGACGTATTCTCCGTGCCGGTGGAATTCGGTGCCACGCGAAATCTCACTCACTCCTCGAATGCCCACGAACGCGAAGCGGCCTGGTCGCACGACGGCAAACGATTGGCCTATGTATCGGATATCAGCGGGGAAGAAGAGATTTACGTGCAATCCCAGGACGGCAACAGCCCCGCGGTTGCCGTGACGCAGAATTCATCGACGCGTTACCTGGCGCCGGCCTGGTCGGCGGATGACAAGCGCATTGCGTTTGCCGACAGCGCCAATCATCTTTACGTCGTCGATGTCGCCGCCAGGAAGCGCAGCGTCGTCGCTCATGATCCGGTCAATCTCAATCTCGATCATCGTTGGTCGCCGGACGGTCAATACCTCGCGTATTCCCTCAACGAAGACAACAGCTTCTCCGGCATTTTTGTCTGGTCGGCCGCCGACGGAAAATCGCATCGTGTAACGCCGCAGTTGTTCAACGCGCAATCGCCCGCGTGGGCGCCGAACGGCGAGCTGTTGTATTTCTTGAGCCAGCGCGAATACCAGCCCATCGTGGGCACGATTGAATTTAATTTCGCCACCGACCGGCAGACGGGTATTTTTGCCGTGACGCTGCGCAAGGGCATCAAGAATCCCTTTGGGATTCGCGACAACGAACCGGGCGACGCCAAGGACGACGAAGCCGACAAAGACAAGGACAAGGCGAAGGACAAAGACGCCAAGAACAAGCACATCGAGGTGAAAATAGAATTCGACGGCATCGAGCAGCGCACGATACGCGTGCCTCTCGAGCCGGACGACATCAGCAACCTGCAGGCCGGCGACGAAAGCCTGCTGTACCTGCGCAGCGGCCCCTCCTATTACGGGCGCGAATCCAGCGTCAAGCCGACGGTGATGGCCTATTCGATCAAGGAGCGCGAGGCGAAGCCCGTGGCCGAAGACGTGACCGACTGGTCTGCGACCGCCAACGGCAAACACGTGCTCGCCCTGATGGCGTCGAAAGAGCTCAAGTACCTCGAGGTCGGCAAGAGCGAGGATGCCAAGGCCGTTTCCTTATCGGGACTGGCGACCACCCGCGTTCCGGCCGAGGAGTGGCGCGAAATATTCGCCGAGGTGTGGCGGCGTTATCGCGACTACTTCTATGTTGAGAACATGCATGGGTTCGATTGGAACAAGCTGCGTGCCAAGTACCAGCCGCTTCTCGAGGATGTCGCCAATCGCGCCGACCTCAATTATGTGATCAGCGAGATGATCGCCGAGCTGACCGTGCAACACGCCTACATTGAGGGCGGCGACTTAGGATTGCCGAAGCGTCCGTTCGTTGCGTTGCCGGGCGCACGTTTCGAACTCGACACTAAGTCGGGGCGCTACCGCATCGCCCGGATTTTTGCCGGCGAGAACGAGGAGGAACACTATCGCTCGCCGCTCACCGAGGTGGGCGTCGATGCGCATGTCGGCGATTATGTGTTGTCCATCAATGGGCGCGATCTCAAGGCAGGCACGGACCCCTATGAGTTGTTGCAGGCACCGGCCGACCAGCCGGTGGAGTGGCGCGTGGCGACCGGCGCCGACGGCTCCGGCGCGCGCACCATCCGTTACCGGCCGCTGAAATCGGAAACGGCACTGCTCTACCTGGCCTGGGCAAACGCCAATCGCGCGCGAGTCGACACCTTGAGCCATGGCCGACTGGGCTACATTCATCTGCCGGATATGGGAGAGGCCGGCTTTCGCGAGTTCATCAAGTGGTGGTACCCGCAGGTGCCCAAAGAGGGCCTGGTGGTGGATGCCAGGGACAACGGCGGCGGCAACATTTCGCAAATGCTGCTCGAAAGACTGGCGGCCCGGTTGCGCGGCACCCGATTCTCGCGCAATCAGACGGTCACAGGGACCTACCCCAGCGTGGTGCAGCCGGGCCCCAAGGCCGCATTGATCAACGAAACCACCGGATCGGACGGCGATATTTTCGCTTATCAATTTCGCGACTGGAAAATCGGTCAGTTGATCGGCAAACGAACCTGGGGCGGTGTCGTTGGCATTACCGACCATGGAACATTGCTCGACGGCGGCAAGGTGTATGTGCCAGAGTTCGGTACCGCGGATGCGGCAGGCCATTGGATCATCGAAGGCCATGGCGTGGATCCGGATATCGAGGTCGAGCAAAGCCCCGCGGACGTGCTGCGAGGGTCCGACCCTCAGCTGGAGCGTGCGGTATTGGAATTGATGAAGCTGTTGCCCGCGGTTCCCGGCGGCCTGCCGAAGCGGCCGGCGCCCCCAATCAAGACAGAGGGCGGCTCCTGATGTCGGAACTTGCCTCGATAGGATTGGCGCGCGCTTCCGATGCCCGGGAGATTGCCGAGATGTCGCGGGACTTGATCGAGCAAGGTCTGACCTGGTCCTGGACACCGGCGCGCGTACAGCATTTCATTTCCGGCCCCGATTCCTCCGTGGTGGTGGCACGGCGCGAGCAGCGAATCGCGGCGTTCGCCATCATGCACTTCGGCGACGACTCCGCGCATCTGAATCTGCTCGCGGTTTCGCCCGAGCACCGCCGCCAGGGCCTGGGCTCCCAGCTCATGGAATGGCTGACCCATACCGCGATCGAAGCCGGCGTGTTTCGCATCAACCTCGAATTGCGCACTCAAAATGAGGCCGCCAAGGTCTTCTACGCGCGCTTGGGATTCGATCAGCTGGGAATCGTGCAGGGGTACTATCAGGGGCGCGAGGCCGCGCTGCGGATGTCGCGGCGCCTCGCAAAAAACTGATCACATCGCCCGGCTGCGCGCGCTCGCTGCCTCGGCAAGTTCGCTGATCAAATCCTTGCGTGGATTGGATGGTTTGGCGGCGCCGAGCGGAAAGGAGACGGTCACCCTGCATCCTCGGCCGGGACCCGTATCCACGTTCATCTCACCCGACGCATCGCGCACGCGATCCGCGACGCTCCAGAGACCGAAACCGTGCGCCCGTGGTTCAAATAGGCTGAGCTGCCATTCAAACCCCAGGCCGTGATCCTCGACGACCGCCCGCAGTTCCTGCGCATCGCGGGTCACCGTGACCAAGGCCGATTGTACGCCGGAATGCTTGACGACATTGCGCAGCAGCTCCCTGATGACCTTGAATACCAGCACGCGCAGATCGATGTCGATGGCCGCGTCATCCGCGGCAACCCGCAATTCCACCTGTAAGTTATCGTGGCTGCGCATATACACGCTGAGCCACTTCAGCGCCGGCTCCAACCCAAGCTCGTACAGGCCCGGAGGACTCAAGTCGGCAATCACGCGCTGCGCGATCGCCTGCACTTCGCGGACGTTGGTGGTCGCCTCGCGCAGCATCAGCCGAATCTCCGCGGGCGCACGCGCCGTCAACGCCTCCAGGGTCATGGCCAGACCGACCAGTTGCTGACCGATGCCGTCGTGCAGATCGACGGCGGTGGCACGCCGCGCCCGCTCCTCGGCACCCACCAATTCCCGCGCGTACAGCTGCAAGCGTGCCTGGTTGTGGCGCAGGCGCGCATTGAGTTCAAACAGTTCGGTCACGTCGCGCGCCACCCCCCAAACCCGCACCAGCTTTCCTTCCTCCATGACGCCGCGAAATCCCGTGATGAAGGTCAGCTGGTGCGACTCCACCGTCACGCTGACGTGCAGATCGTCCATCACATAGCCGCGATGCGACGCCGCGCCCAGATGTTCTATGACGGTCGCAAACCAGGGCACATCGGCGCTCCACTGGCGCGCGTCGATGTCCGAGACGCCGATCTGCCGCGTCAGGCGCAGGTAGGCCATGTTGATTTCCGCGACATAGGCGTGCTCCTGCAGCCACGCGATCTGCCCGGCGACGGGCAGCGATGGATCCAAAGGCTCCGAAAGCTCCACGCGCCACACTGCCTCGGAACTGTTCTCGACAAAATTGCGATAGCGTTCATCGCTGGTGCGCAGCAGCTGGAAGGCGTTGCGTCTTTCGAGCAGCACCACTGTGAGCAAGAAATTGACCACCACCAGCGTCACGAGATAAAACTGCGCGGCGCCCACCCGGACAAATGGAGTCGGATCGTTCGAGAAGGGACCCAAGCCCAGACTCACGAAGTACGACACCAAAAACGCGGTAGCGGCCGCAAGAGTGGTGGACCAGCGGGGCGGCATGCGAAACGCGGCGAGGACCACGAAGGCCAGCGTCAGGAATGGCATGTCGAGTATGGTGGTCACACCGCCAGGCGGAGCTGAAAATACCCAGCTGGTCACGGCCAGCGTCAGAAAGGCGATCAGCATCATCTCCAGCGCCGGAGCGGACGGAGCCGAATGTTGCCGTGCGTGAATGCGAATCGTCCAACCCATCAGCACCGGCGCAATGCACAGCGAACCCAGCCAATTGCCCGCCCACCACAATTGAAATTCGCGCCAATACTCGGGGCTGCCGAGCATGTGAGATGAACCGAACGCGCCGAGCACGGCGCTGGCCGTCGATCCAATGGCGGTCGCCGCGAAGAAAAGCAGGACGTTGCGTATGCGCGGGACCTTCCGGTCCTTCATGAGGCTCCTGGCAACCAGCGCGCCGACGATGGCGTCGAGCGAGTTGGCCAGGGCATAGGTCGCATGGCGGCTGATGCTGAAGTGTTCGGAGTGCAGCATGTTGATGCACAGCTCGACCGTCACCTGAATCAACAGCAACCAGACCCAGTTGCGCAATGGCGAGAGCCAGAGCGCCATGAACAACAGGCCGGCGGCGGGCCACACCGTGGTGAGTTCTTCGACGTTCTCGTGCAGGCTGACACCCAGAAACACGAGCAACGCATAACACAACGCAAAAATCGCGAGGGAACCGACGCCTCGAACAAATCCGAAGCGCATGTAATCCCAAACATAAATACCGTCGCCGCTTTTATCGGGTGCCGACTGCGTCGTCACCATTGAGACCTCCGTGTTCTCAGATTATTGTGCGCTTGTTTGTTTCAATACTGCAAAGGATATCAATACCCCGAGGGGAACGATGAGCGCAGCAATCAGCAGCCGACCATTCGGCAGTACTCGGCGCCGCGTCGCCGCCATCGGACAAGGATCCTGGCGAATCGAAGCAACGACTGCGAGCGCGGCTGCGGCGCTACGGCGCGGACTGGATCTGGGGCTCACTCACATCGACACCGCGGAGATGTACGGCGCGGGAGCCTCGGAACGCATCATCGGCGATGCCATTCAAGGCCGCCGCCACGAAGTTTTCCTGGTATCCAAGGTGTTGCCGAGCAACGCCTCGAAACACGGCACCTTGAGTTCCTGCGAGAAATCGCTGACGCGGCTGCGCACCGACCGGCTAGATTGCTATCTGCTCCACTGGCGCGGCAGCTTTCCGCTGGAGGACACGATCGGCGCCTTCGAGAGGCTGATTCGCGAAGGCAAGATACTGTCCTGGGGCGTAAGCAATTTCGACGTCGACGACTTGAACGAAGTGGCGGCGATTGCCGGCGCCGGCCACCCTGCTTGCAATCAGGTCCTGTACCACTTGAAGGAGCGCGCCATCGAGCACTCGGTGCTTCCATGGTGCCGCGAGCACGGCACGGCGCTGGTGGCGTACACGCCTTTTGGTCAGTCGCCGAATGTGTTCGAGGCCAGGTCCGGGCAGGGCCGCGTATTGAATGAAATTGCCGCCGAGCATCGGGCCACGGCGCGTCAGATCGCCCTGGCATTTCTACTGCGTGATCCGCAGGTCTTTGTAATCCCCAAGGCCTCCAGCAGCCTGCACGTCGAAGAAAACGCGGGCGCCGACGGTTGCCGCTTGCGCGATACCGATCTCGCGCGAATCGACGCGGCATTTCCCCGCGGCCGGGCGCGCACGCTGCCCATGATTTGACGTTGACATAACGCGGAACTACCGCAGGATGTGGGAACCCACCGCATCGATGCTCGACGTTCCCGTCAACGCCAGCGTGACCCGCAGTTCGTTGCGCATGATCTCGATCGCCTTGGTCACGCCGGCTTCGCCGGCCGCGGCCAGCGCAAACAGAAACGATTTGCCTATCAGCGCGCCGCGCGCACCCAGCGCCAGCGCCTTCGCGATGTCCTGACCTGAGCGCACGCCGCCGTCAAACAGGACCTCGCAGCGGCCGTCGACGGCCTCGACGATTTCCCGCAGCACGGATATCGTCGACGGCGCACCGTCAAGCTGCCGGCCACCGTGATTGGATACGACGATGGCATCAGCACCCGCGGCAACGGCGAGGAGCGCATCCTCAGCCTCGAGCACTCCTTTCAAGATCAGCTTTCCGGGCCAGCGGCTGCGCACCCAATCGACGTCGCGCCAGTTGGCCGATGCATCGAACTGAGTCGCCGTCCACTGCGCCAGGGTGTTGATTCCGCTGTTGCCGCCGATACGGCCGACCAGATTGCCGAAGGTGCGGCGCTTGCCGAAAAGCACCCTCGCGGCCCATGCCGGCTTTCTCGCGAATTCCAGCGCGTTGCGCAGCGAAAGCTTGGGCGGAATGGTGAGCCCGTTGCGCGGATCACGGCGCCGCTCGCCGATGACCTGCAAATCCAGGGTGAGCATCAGCGCCGAACACCGGGCCGCCGCGGCGCGGTCGATGAGTTCTTGGTTAAAGCCGCGATCCCTCATCAGGTACTGCTGAAACCAGAACGGCTGCTGCGTAGCCGCGCGGACATCCTCGATCGAGCAAATCGACATGGTGCTCAGGCAAAAGGGGATGCCGCAGGCCGCAGCCGCTCTGGCACCCAGTATTTCGCCGTCCGCATGAAACAACCCCGCAAGGCCCGTGGGGCCTATCCCCAAGGGCATCGAAACGGCCGAGCCCAAAAAGGATGTGGCCAACGAGATGTTCGATACGTCGACCATGACCCTTTGCCGAAATGTCAGCGCGTCAAGATCGGCGGAATTGCGCCGCATGGTGCGCTCTTCATACGAGCCGCCGTCGGCATAGTCGAAAATGGCACGGGGTATCCGCCGCCTCGCCAGCTCGCGCAAATCATGGGTGCTCAAGATCATCGCCATGGCTCGCGATAGTACCGTTCCTGCACGATGTTAGCTAAGCTTCCATGAATCTCGAGGAGAACGACTTTGCCGATGCAACTTTTCCCGTCTCGACGCGCTTTCCCCTGCGCCGCCCGCCTTCTGCCCGGCGCGATGCTATCGCTTGCCGCAGCCGCTTCCGGTGCGGCGCCGACGGCGGGAAATGTGGACGCTGCGCGATTGCAGGCAGCCGACTCCGAGCCGCAAAACTGGTTTACCGGAGGGCGCGACCAGGACGGTACGTACTATTCGCCTCTGACCAAGATCGACGCCGGCAATGTCAACCAGCTCGGCTTTGCCTGGAGCTATGACCTGGGCGAGCCGATGCGCGGCCAGGAGGCCACTCCGCTCGTCATCGACGGCGTCATGTACACCTCGGGAACCTGGGGTTACGTGTACGCGGTGGACGCCATGAGCGGAAAGGAGTTGTGGCGGTATGATCCGAAGCCCGATTTCTTCATGGGAAGAAATCCCTGCTGCGATTTGGTGAACCGGGGCGTTGCGGTTTGGAAGGGAAAGGTTTTTGTCGCCTCCGTCGACGGGCGGCTGCACGCCCTGGACGCTGCCAGCGGCAAGAAGCTCTGGGAAGCCGACACCATCGTCGATCGCAAGCTGCCCTATTCCAGCACCGGCGCGCCGCAAATCGCGGGCAACGTCGTCGTCATCGGCAACAGCGGCGCGGACATGGGCCATGGCGGCGTTCGCGGCTATGTATCGGCCTACGATTTGGAGAGCGGCGCGCTCAAGTGGCGCTTTTTCACCGTGCCGCCGGCGGTTGGCCAACCGTATGAGAACCCCGAGTTGGCGGATGCGGACAAGACCTGGGATCCGCACCGCAAGCCTGAGTTCAAAGGCGGCGCCACTGTCTGGGACGGAATGGCCTATGACCCGGGGCTGAATCTTGTTTACTTCGGCACGGCGAATGCGGCGCCTTATGATCTTCGGCAACTCGGGCCCAAGCAACTCGATGCGCTGTACGCCACCTGCATCATCGCCGTCGATGCAACCACCGGGCGCATGGCGTGGTACTACCAGGAGACACCGCACGATAGTTGGGACTACGACGCCGTGCAGAAGATGATCCTGGCGGACGTGGTGATTGATGGCGCGCCCCGCGCCGTCATCATGCAGGCGTCCAAGAACGCGTTCTTTTACGTGCTGGATCGACAATCCGGGAAGCTGCTGTCCGCGAAAAACTATGCCTTTATGAACTGGGCATCCCGCGTCGACATGAAAACCGGTCGTCCCGTGACCACCAAGCAATCCAATTGGTACAACACCTCCAAGCTCACCTACCCCTCCTGGTTCGGCGCGCACACCTGGAACCCGATGTCCTACAGCGCGCAAACGCGCCTCGCCTACATACCGGTGATCGACGTGCCCACCATCTGGATCGACATGCTGCACAATGGCAGCAAGGTGAAGTACGTCGAGGGGTTTTTCACGCTTCAAGGCCTGATCCCCGACAGCACCTACGACTCAAAAGACGCGACCCGTCTTTACGGGCCGGTGCCGGACGAACAGGCGGTCAAGGCTGCGCGCCACGTGAAGCCGGTGCGTGAATTGATACGCGCCTGGGATCCGGTGGCGGGAAAAGTCGTCTGGGAACACGAAACGTCTTCCGGCATTCGCGGCTATGACGGCGGCGTGATGTCGACGGCGGGCAACCTCGTGTTTCAAGGCCGCGGCAGCGGCGAATTGTGGGTATATGCGGCCGACACCGGCAAAGTACTCAAGGTCATTCAAACCGGCAGCCATATCATGGCGGCGCCGATGACCTATTCGATCAACGGCAAACAATACATCGCGGTTCAGGTGGGCTACGGCGGCACGCCCATCACGGTCGGGCCCATCCCGCCGAGCAGCGCGGCGCTCAAATACCAAAATACCAACCGCATCATCGCCTTCAAACTGGGCGGCGGCGCCGTGCCGACGCCGCCGGCTCGAGTCGAACCCTTGTTTCCGAAGCCGCCAGAGCAAAAGGCAACCCAGGCGCAGATCGACGCCGGAGAGATCATATTCATCGCGCAATGCACGCGCTGCCATCAACTGGGTCCGAGCTCGACGCCGGATCTCAGAACGCTGAATGACGGGCTGCATGTCGCGTTCAAAGATATATTGCTTCGGGGCGTCCTGGCGCCTGCCGGCATGGAACGCTTCAACGACATCTTGAGCGAGCAGGACGCCGATAACGTGCATGCCTACCTGATTGAGCAGAGCTGGATTGCCTATCGCGAGCAGGAAAAAGACGCCGCTGCAAAAAAATAACATGCTGATTCGGCTTGCGGCGAGTTCCGACGTGGCGGAGCTCGCCTCGCTCGTCGAGCGCTATTGGGAATTCGAAGCCATACCTGGATTTGACCGAGCGCGCATCGAAGCCGCGCTGCTCTCCTTGATGTCGCGGCCGGAGCACGGCAGCAGCTGGGTGGCGCTGGCGGACGGTCACTTATGCGGATACCTGACCGCGGTGTATATGCTGAGCCTCGAGCACGGGGGCTTGATGGCGGAGATTGATGAGATTTATGTAGCAGCGGAATTTCGGTCTCGCGGAGTAGGATCCTTGCTCGTGACGGCGGCGCAGCGCGACATGGCGGCGCGCGGTCTGGTGCGGCTGCAGCTGCAGCTCGGAGTCGCCAATTCGCGGGGTCGCGCGTTTTATGAGCGTCACGGATTTCGCCGGCGCGCCGGCTTCGAGCTGTTCGACAAGGCGTTGTAGAAATCGGTAAGAGGGGGTTGGCGATGCTTCAGCGTGGACTCATGATGGATCAGCCGTTGCTGATTTCCTCGATCATCGAGCACGCCGCTGCGCAGCACGGACAAACGGAAATAGTCTCGCGCGAAACGCACGGCCCTGTGTTTCGCTACACCTTTGCCGAATGCGCCGCGCGGACCAGGAAACTCGGGAATGCGCTGCTGAAACTGGGTCTGCCCGCGGGCTGCGCGTTAGGAACCCTGGCCTGGAACAATCATCGCCACGTCGAAATCTACTACGCGGTTTCCGGCGGCGGCATGATCCTCCATACCTGCAATCCGCGCCTGCACCTCGATCAGCTGGCGTACATCATCAATCACGCCGAGGACCGCGCGCTATTTTTCGATTCGAGCTTTGCCCCTTTGGTAAAGAGCCTGGCGGCGCGCTGCCCGGGCGTCGGTGCCTGGATTTGCATGAGCGATGCGCAAAACATGCCGGGGCTCGAGGGGGTACCCAACGTCCGTTGCTACGAGAATTTGATTGCCGCTCAATGCGATGAATACTCTTGGCCGCAACTGGACGAACGCACCAGCTCGGCCCTTTGCTATACCTCCGGCACCACGGGCAATCCCAAGGGAGCGCTGTATACCCATCGATCTCTGGTGCTCAACTCCATGACGATCTGCATGCCCGGGGTACTCGGACTCTCCCCGCGGGACTCGATGCTGCCGGTGGTCCCGATGTTTCATGTCAACGGGTGGTGCGCGCCGTATGGCTGCCTCATCGCCGGCACCAAGCTCGTGCTGCCCGGGCCGAGATTGGACGGCGCCGGGCTGTATGAGTTGATGGAAAGCGAGCGCGTGACCATCAGCGCGGGCGTGCCGACAGTCTGGCAACAACTGCTGCACTACGTCGATGAGAAAAAGCTGCAATTCTCAACTCTCAAACGCGTGATGTCCGGCGGGTCGGCCGTGCCGCTTGCGATGATCGCCAAATTCGACGAGCGCTACGGCATCGAACTCAGGCAGGGATGGGGCATGACGGAAACCACCGCGGCGGCAACCATGGGCTGCATGAACGAGGCGCAGCTCGGGCAAGAGCCGGCGCAGCGCCACCTCGCAGCAGCCAATGGCGGCAAATCATTGTTTGGCGTCGAGATCAAAGTGGTGGATGAGGCCGGCAACACGCTGCAGCGCGACGGCAAGACGCAAGGCGAGCTGATGGTCCGCGGACAGTGGATTGTCAGCGGCTACTACAAGAGCGAAGCCTCGCCTCTGAAGGACGGGTGGTTTCCGACCGGCGACATCGCCACCATCGACGCGCATGGTCTCTTGCAAATCCGCGACCGCGCCAAGGATCTCATCAAAACCGGCGGTGAATGGATCAGCTCCATCGACTTGGAGAATACCGCGGTCGGGCATCCGTGCGTGGCGGCGGCGGCCGTCATCGGCGTCAGGCATCCGAAGTGGCAGGAGCGGCCGTTGCTGTTCATCGTCCGCAAGCCGGATCACCCGCTCGAGGCCGAGGAGATTCTCGCCTACCTCGCCGAGCGCGTCGCGAAATGGTGGGTGCCGGAGCAAGTCATTTTTCTCGATTCACTGCCGGTGGGCGGCACGGGCAAGGTGCAGAAAGCACACTTAAGAGAAAAGTATGGGGATGTTTTCGATTAGTCGAGATGTGTTCGATTAGTCCCGGAGCGGGTTTTTGCAAAGGCGCCTTAGAGCGCCAAGGGGAGAATAATGCGATTTTTCAAGTGGATGATTGCGCCATGCATTCTAGCGATGGCTTCCGCAGCAGCCGGCGCAGCCGAGAAAGACAACGTAAGGCCCTCAGCGGCGGCGTTCGGCGCACCGTCTCGCGCCAGCGACGTGCGCTTGAGCTTCGACGGAAAATCCGCGGCCTGGTTTGATCTGGGATCGGTTCCCCAGCGCATCATCGTCTTTGACCTGGTGAATCAAAAGGACCGAACCAGCTTTTTGGCTCCCGCGGGTCTCGAGCTGAATCGGCTCGAATGGTCGGACGAAAACACTCTGTTATTTACCGCCAGCGCCACCCGCAGCAATTTGACCGACTCGCGCATAGCGTATGAGTATTCTTGGATATTTGTCGCCGATATCGCCTCCGGAAAAGTTCGCATGCTGTTCGATGATCAAATCGATCAGGCCTATGTGACGCGCGACACGCTCATAGCGGCGCATACCAGCAAGCCCGCGACCGCGATTGTTTCCTCCCCGAGATTCAATCACACCGCCGCGCATGGACAAACCGGAACAAGGATCACCGTCGCACGCAAGGACTCGGGATGGGTAAGCACGCTATATGAGATCGACACCCACAGTGGGAAGGCTCGGGACCTCAGTGAAGGCACTCCGTTCACGATCCAGTGGGTCATTGATGCCGATGGCAACCCGGCGGCCCGCAGCGAATGGGACCCGAAAACTCATGATTTCACGGTTCTCGCCAAAAGAGGCCAGAGTTGGACGCAAATCTATCATCGCAACGACGGGAAGCGCCTTGATCTCCACGCGTTGACGGTTGACGGAAAATTCATTGCAGCGCTCGGCTTGGACCAAGATGGTCGCTCGAAGGTGTTGGCGTTGCCGCTTGACGGCACTGCGCTGCAGGTACTATTCGAAGAGCCGGGTCACGAAGTGGTCGGTGCAAGTTTTGATCGGTTCGATAATCGACTATTAGCCGTGAGGGTCGACGGTCTTGAATCGGAATTTCGAATAATCGACCCGCAATACCAGCAACGGGCCAAGGTGCTCACCAAAATCTATCCCGGACGCACAGTTGAACTGGTCGACCAATCCTCGGATCGCTCGCTCTTACTCGCACGGGTGTACTCGGCCGATAAGCCGAGCATTTATTATGTGATCGACTACTCCACGCACAAGGCAGACATTCTGGCCGAGACCTATCCCACGCTGGCGGAGATTCCGCTCGGCACGGTCAGTGCGATGGCTTTCAAGTCTCGCGACGGCAGCAGCATTCCAGCCTACCTGACATCGCCGCCCGGATATTCACCCGGTGCACCCATTCCCTTGGTGGTACTGGTCCACGGCGGCCCCGAATCGCGAGATCATTTCGAATTTAACTGGCTGACGCAATTCATCGCCTCGCGAGGCTACCTCGTCCTCCAACCGCAATATCGTGGCTCGACCGGATTCGGCGAGGAATTTCGCAAGGCCGGAATGCACGAGTGGGGCGGAGTAATGCAGGATGATGTTACCGACGGGGTGAAGGCCATGATCGACCAGCACCTGGCGGATCCGCACCGCATTTGCATCGTTGGCGCGGGCTACGGGGGCTATGCCGCACTGGCCGGGGCAGCCTTTACCCCTTCTCTTTACGCTTGTGCCGTCAGTATCAACGGCTTGTTCGATTTGCCGTTATTCCAAGTTTCCGTGGAGAAACTCTGGGGCGAGAACTCCAACACCCTGGCCTACTGGCACGATCACATGGGTGCACCGCAAGACCCGAAGCTGGCGGAAAGGTCACCCGGCCGCCATGCGGCATCGGTGAGTGCGCATGTGCTACTGCTGCAAACGACGGAGGCGACTTCGGTACCGGCCGAACAATCTTATGCCATGGCCGAGTCCCTGCGCCTTGCTGACAAGCAGGTGAAGCTCGTCAAGTTGCCTGGCGATGAAGATTGGTTATCGAGTAGCGCGACGCGAATGAAGATACTGCAGGAAATGGACGCCTTCCTCCAGTCGAACCTGCCGAATTGACGGCGGCAGCGAGGCTCGGCTAACTTGGCGCATAAAATATTGAGGGTACTGATCGTGAACAATCTTTTGCGCCTTGCCGCCGCGAGCTTGCTGCTGCTGCCGATAGTGGCTGTTCGAGCCGCAGATGAACCGGCCGCCGATCTGAACACAACCATCAAGCACGACGCCAAAGTGATCTCCGATGCGGCCAAGGATGGCGCCCACAAGACGGCGGCAGCATCCAAAGAGATCGCCCATGAAGTGGCCGCCGCCGCCACGAAGGGAGCTCACGAGGTCGCTACCGCGAGCAAGCAGGCTGCACAGAGCGTCGCGACAACCGCCACGCATGGCGCCGAGAAAGCCAAGGCTGCGGTCAAGGGCGAGAAATCCCCGCCGGCACCGCCCGCGTCCGCGGCGCCCGGCCATTCAACCTAACGCGTACAAGTACTCCACGAAGGATGCGATCGCCCCGTCCAAGCCTTGGACCTTCGGGTTGGTCGATTCGATCAAGTAGTATTCGTTGGGCGCGTGCGCTCCGGTACCGTGACCCAACCCGAAGTGGCCCGCGGGCAGGCTCAAGGGTGGATCGGTGAACACATAACCGGGCCACGAGCCCGCCGAGCGCGGCCACAGCTCCGGGTTCAGCCCCAGTTTGCGATAGGTCGCAAGCTGAGTTTGAATCAATTTGCTGTTCTGATCGGTTTGCGTCGGGTTGTAGCCGCCGCTCATGTTGACCTCGATGTCGGCGAATCCGTGCTTTGCCAGGTGCGCCTTGAGCTTGGCCAGTGTGTCGGCCGCCGTCATGTCCGGCACCAAGCGCATGTCGATTTTCGCCACCGCCTTGTGCGGCAGCACGGTCTTGCCGCCGGGCCCGGTGTATCCCGCCACCAGGCCTTCGATGTTGATGGTCGGCCGCGACTCCAGCAGCATCAATGAGTCCACCCAATTCTTATCGTGCACCCAATGCTGAACGCCCAGCGCCTGCTGGACGACACTTTCCGAACTTTTCGCCGCATGCTCCTTGATCATCTGCTCCTGCGCGGCGGTCAGCGGCTTCGCTTTGTCGAAGAACCCTTCTACCGCAGGCGTGTGCCCATCTTTTTCAACCAGGGTGTTCAATGCTTGGATGAGGTGCCAGGTGGGCGAATCCACTTGCGCTTCGAGGCTGGAGTGAACGTCGTGGGCGGGCCCGCGGCCCCACTTCTCGCCGCTGGAAATCAGTTCCAGCTCGACTACGCCCTTGGCGCCCAAGGACACCTCGACATTGCCTTCCCGATCCTGGCCCGCCTCCGGCATGAAGACGCCGATGCATTTCTTCAGTTCCGCCATGACCTCAGGGTGCGTAATCACTTCGCGAAAATGCGGCGAGGCAATTTCCTCTTCGCCCTCGCACACGAGCACGAGGTTGACGGGCAGTTTCTTGCCGGCTGCCTTGAATGCCATCAATGCGCTCAGAAAAGAGTTCTCGGGACCCTTCTGGTTGACCGCCCCGCGACCCATGCACACGGTTCCCAGTCCCTCTTTCGGCACCAGGCGCCCCTCGAGCGGCGGAGAACTCCATTCCTCAGGGACAAACTGCTTCACGTCGTACATGAAGTAAATCGCCATCGTCGTGCTCGCACCCGCGTCAATCCTGCCGAATACGCCCGATTTTCCGGCCGTGGGAATCAACTTGACGCCGCTGAATCCGGCGTCCTGCGCAAGCTTGGCCATGTACTCGGGGCCCTGCGGAAAATTTCTGTTCTCGGCCGCGATCGACGGCAGCGCGATCCAATCCTGGAGACGCTTGACGTTGGCCGCATGCATCGCCGGAATTTGCGCAAGAACCGCCGCCTTGTCTGCCTCTCGCTCGACGCTCGCCGCAAATATCGCCGAGGGCGCAGCCGCCAGCGCGGCACCGGACACGGCGCCTTGCACAAAATTCCGCCTGCTCAAGTTCGAATCTTTTTCACCGGTCATTCCCCGCTCCTCGTTGTTCAAGACAGTGCGCAATTAGATTGGGCCCAGATTGCTGCGGTAGTAGGATCCGCGCGCGGCGTAATTTGCCGCAACCTTGAGGAGGGCTTCGCGCTCCTCGGCGGTCAGTTCTCGCGTTGCCTTGGCGGGCGAGCCGATGATCAGGCATCCATCGGGAAATACTTTGCGTTCCGTGATGAGGGCGCCGGCACCCACCAGGCAACCTTTACCGATGACCGCGCCGTTGAGCACGATGGACTGTATGCCGATCAAGGTCCCATCGCCCACGGTGCAGCCATGCACCATCGCCTGATGACCGATGGAGACTTGTTCGCCAATCATCAATGGAAAACCGGGATCGGTGTGCAACACCGCCCCGTCTTGGACATTGCTGCCGGCGCCGACGGTGATGGTCTCGTTGTCGCCTCTCAATACCGCGCCGAACCACACGGTGGCGTTTTTCGCCAGCACGACCTTGCCGATCACCGACGCGCTCGGAGCAATGTAGGCGCTTGCATCGACCAGCGGAGATTCCGCGTCCAGCCGATATACGGTCATGCGCGCTCGCTGCGGTTCAGATTGCGAATGTCCGCGGACCAGGGGAGTGCCGAGCGGCACCAGATCTGACGCATCGGCGGCAGTGCCGAGCGCTGGGTGATGGCTCCGACACGCAGGTTGAATGTTCGCGGATTCACCGGATCGGCGGCATAGATCGGCGTGCCGCAGTTGCCGCAGAATGCTTGCGCGCGCTGATTGCCGCTCTCCGCGGTCTTGATATAAATCTTGGGCGAGCCTGCCAACAATCTAAAGTCCGACGCGGCCGCCGGCACGCTCACTCGGTAAGCGGTGCCGGTCAGCGCCTGGCAATCCGTGCAATGGCAAATGCTCACCTGGTCCGCATCGACTTGCGCCTCAAAACGAATTTGCCCGCAATGACAGTGGCCATCGACTCTCATGGCTTCCTCATTTTTACACCAAGGTCCGATATCATCCTGCCGACGCCGGGCCGCACGCAACACCCTTGGCGCAAGCTATCATCGCAATTATGAACGAGAATGAATCGCGGCCGCTGTCTTATCCGGCGCTGCTCCTGAGGTCTTGGGCGTTGCGCAGCAGCCGTGCGGTCGGCTTGCAACACTCGACCGCCTTTCTCATGATTTTGAGCATAGTTTGGCTCTTGCTGTGGGTGGCAATCGATCGGTGGGACGCCGGACCCGACTCGCAATTTTCAATCAATGACACGCCGCTGCTGGCTTGGTATGCGCTGGCGATACTGGCTTTGGCGGCGCTGCTGCGATGGCGTTCGCACCCCAGACCGGAGTTTGCCGCGGCCCTCACGCTATCGCTGGGCCTGGTCCCGGTGCCCCTGCTGCTCGCTGTCTTTGCGGCGCCCTACTTGACTCCTAGCTGGCTGCTGGGTTTGGGCACCGCCGCGACACTGTATTCGTTTTTTTACTTGACGCGCGGTTTGGGCTCGGTCACGGGAGCGCCGCAACGCGCTGCGGCAGCAGCGGGAGTCGCCTTCGCATTGGCCTTCATGTGGCTCAGCGATGCGCTCGATGTGACTCCGCAGGCGTGGACTGCGGTTGAAACGCAGGCTGCGCCATCGGAGGCGAGTCCCGCGGATGCGGAATCGATACTCTTCGAGCAGCCGGGCCGCATCGATCGGGCGCTCGGCGCGTTCAAGGTTGGAGCATCGACGCATGCTCAGGCCTTTTTCCTGGGATTCGCGGGAGTGGGCGACGAAAAGGTGTTTGCCCAGGAAATCGGACTGGCGTCGCGCGTGCTCGGCGAGCGTTATGCCATCGATGGCAGGAGCGTGTCGTTGATCAATGACGAGCGCGACCTGGAGCGCGCGCCGATCGCCAGCGTCGCCGGATTGAAGTACGCGCTTCGCGGAATGGGCGCGCGAATGAATCGCGATCGCGACGTACTGTTCCTATCCATTTCTTCACACGGCGCACAGGATCCGGCGATTGCCGTGTCGAACTCGCAGCTGCCTCTCAATGATCTGACGGAGGATGATCTGGCCCTGGCGCTTGAAGATTCCGGAATCAAATGGCGCGTGATCATCATTTCCGCGTGCTATGCGGGAGGCTTTATCGAGTCGTTGAAGAACCCGCAGACCATCGTGATCGCGGCGGCGGCGGCCGATCGCACTTCGTTCGGCTGCTCGAACGATCGCGATCTGACTTATTTCGGCGAGGCGTTCTATCGCGACGCGCTGCCCGAAGCACACTCGCTGCGGGCGGCATTCGAGGTCGCGAAAACCGCCATCGGTGTGCGGGAACGGGACGAGCACGCCACGCCATCGAAGCCGCAGGCCTACTTCGGGGCGCAAATGGAGGCAAAGCTGGCCTCGATGAGCGCGGCGGCGCCGCAGTAAACTGATAACCTACCAAGCATGAGCGAACCGACCCACCGCAGGATCGAAGCAAACGGCATTCGCCTTCACATTGCAGAGCAGGGAAGCGGGCCGCTGGTGTTGCTCTGCCATGGTTTCCCCGAGTCCTGGTACTCCTGGCGCCATCAACTGAAGGCACTTGCAGAGGCGGGTTTTCATGCGGTCGCGCCCGATATGCGCGGCTACGGAGACTCGGACCGTCCCGCCGAGATCACAAGCTACACCTTGTTTCACCTGGTGGGAGACATGGTAGGCGTGCTCGATGCGCTCGGCGAAAAGAATGCCGTGATCGCGGGTCACGATTGGGGCGCACCCGTGGCGTGGCATGCGGCGCTGCTGCGCCCGGATCGCTTTCGCGCAATCATCGGACTCAGCGTTCCCTACCGCGCGCGCGGCGGTGTCGCGCCCACCACGGTGATGCCGCAGAACGCCGATGCGCACTTCTATCAGCTGTACTTCCAGACGCCCGGCGCGGCCGAGGCGGAACTCGAGGCGGATGCACGGGCCTCGCTGCGCAAAATACTGTATTCGGGATCGGGCGATGTGCCGCGGCGCAATCCCCCCGGCGCCGCTTCTTCCGGCGTCGGCATGGTACCGCGCGCCGGCGGCTTTCTCACCAGGATGCCGGGCCCCGAGGTTCTACCGGCATGGCTCAGCGAGGCGGATGTCGATTATTACGCCGGGCAATTCCAGCAGTCGGGATTTCGCGGCGGGCTGAACTGGTACCGCAACATCGATCGCAATTGGGAGTTGATGGCCCCGTTCGCCGGCGCTTCCGTGACGGTGCCGGCGCTGTACATGGCGGGCGATCTTGACCTGGTGATTTCCTTCCCGCGCATGAAGGAAGTCATCGCGGATTTGCCGCGTTTCATACCGCAGCTTAAGGCCAGCATCATGCTGCCCGGGTGCGGTCATTGGACCCAGCAGGAGCGTCCAAACGAAGTTAACAAGGCGATGATTGAGTTCCTGCGCGGCCTCTAGGCAACGTCGCGGTACATGTCATGCCGATAACCAATGAGGGCGAGATGGTCCAGCCGCGCATTGCCGATCAGTCCGAGTCCGAGCACCAGCTCAGCCGTTCATTGCAGGGCCGCCACCTGGCGATGATTTCCATCGGCGGCATCATCGGCGCCGGCCTTTTTGTCGGCAGCAGCACCGCCATCATTGCGGCAGGTCCCGCTGTCTTCTTGAGCTACGCCATTACCGGGGGGCTCATTCTTCTCGTGATGCGCATGCTGGCGGAAATGGCCACCGCGTTGCCCAAGGTAAGATCCTTCACCGAGTTTGCGCGCGCCGGCCTGGGCGACGGAGCCGGCTTCGTGGTGGGCTGGCTGTATTGGTGGTTCTGGGTGCTCGTCGTTCCGGTCGAGGCCATCGCCGGGGCCAAGATATTGCAGAACTGGATGCCCTTCTCGCAGCTGGAAATAGGTTTGGGTCTGATGGCGATCATGACCGGCGTCAATCTCATGTCGGCCCGTTCCTACGCGGAGTTCGAGTTCTGGTTCGCATCCATCAAGGTCGCCGCCATACTGGTATTCATTGTCATTGCGGCCTCTTTTGCATTCGGATGGACCTCGCCGCACGGTGCCACCTTCGGCAATCTGGTCAATTACGACGGCTTTGCCCCCAAGAGTTGGTTGGCGGTGCTGGCCGCGGTACCCACCGTCTACTTCGCCATGACGGGCGCCGAGATCACCACCGTCGCCGCGGCAGAGTCGGCGCAACCAGAACGCGCGATCGCGAAGATGAGCAGCTCGGTGATCTGGCGCATCTTGATCTTTTATGTGATTTCCATCTTTCTCATCGTGTCGGTGGTTCCGTGGACCTCGGTGCGCTCGGGCGAATCGCCCTTCACACTGGCGTTGAACTCCATGCACGTGCCGTTGGCCGGAAAGTTCATGAGCGTCATCATCCTCACCGCCGTGCTCTCTTGCTTGAATTCGGCTTTCTATGTCAGTTCGCGGGTGCTGTTCATCCTCGCCGATCGCGGCGATGCCCCTGCAGCGCTGGTCACGCTCAACAAGCGGCGCGTACCGGTGGTATCGGTGGCCATGGGCGCGGCGGCGGGATTTTTGGGAATCATCGCCGCCACCGAAGCGCCGCAGAAGGTCTTCGATTTTCTGGTCAGTTCCTCAGGCGCTCTGATCGTGTTCGTATACATGATCACGGCGGCCGCGCATATCGCATTGCGCCGGCGCCGCGAACTTGCGGGGGAGGCGCCGCCGGCTATTCGCATGTGGCTGTTCCCGTATTTGAGCGTGGCGGCGATTCTGGGCATGGCCGCGGTGCTCACAGCAATGGCATTTACCCCCAGCCAGCAACAGGATTTCTACGTCAGTTGCGTCACGCTGCTCATTGCCTTTCTGGCCTATCTGATCGTGCGCCGGCTGCGTCAGCCGCGCTCCGCGCCCGCGGCGGTACACTGATAATCTGAAGCGCACATTATTGATTCTCTGTCAAACGAAAAAAATTTAACTATGGAGTACAAAGAGTACCTTCCTTCACCCGGCAAATTTGGCAGGATGGACCTGCGCTTCGATTAGGAGAATTCCTGAAGCGCAGGTTTAGGAGTATCTCGCCCCGGCAAGCCAGCCAACTCCCCCGCCGGTGCGATATCCCGGCGGCGTGGGCCTCAAAACCCACGCCGTTTTTTGTTCCGCTGTGATCCCGGTGAACTAACTGCTTCCTGCAGTTATCCCATACGTACCTTACGTATTAATCAACGTGCGCGACCGGGATGATTCAAAAGGCTCGCGATGGGCCATCTTCTGCGTCATCGTCGCCATTCATGGCGCGCTGGTGCTGCTCGCCCTGAATTGGGTGGTGAGGGTCCGCACACCAAGCGAACGATCCTGGGTGTTCCTCGTGCCGCCCAATAAGCCGGCACAGCCCCTCCCGGCTTCCCCGGCACCCGTGCCGCCGCGCAAGAAGCCGCCCGCAAGACCCGACGCGCGCGCTATCACGGTTCCCGCTCCGGTCCCGCCTGCCGCCATCGAGCAGCCGCGCGCGCCCATTGACTGGAAGGCCGAGGTGCAATTGTCCGTGAAACACCAAGAAGAACTGGCGGAGGGACCGCAACCTCGTGCCTTGGATCGGCACGGCGAGGGAATCGATCTGAATGGCGGCCTGGGACCCGATCACAAAAGGAAATCCGATTTCGCCTGGGACCGCAAACACACGAACCGTGTGGAGGTCGTGCCCGGCGCCGTCATCGTGCGCGTGAGCGATCATTGCGTCCTGGCCTTCTTCCCGTTTCCCTTTGTTTTCTGCGGCATCGGCAAGATTCCGGTACGCGGAGATCTATTGGATCACATGCGTGATGAACCGCTGTCGGACGCCAATCAGAAGAACATCGCGCCCTGATCGCTCAAGCTATCGGCCTGGAGCAAGCCCTTCTATCAATTCGCAGGCTTTGGCGACCGCCGCCGCCGAGTCGATGCGGGACGCAAAGTCGCGGCGGCGCTGTGCCGCCGGGCCGGCCGCCAGAATCTCGCGAATCGCCCGCGCCACGCGCGCCGCACGGTAGCGGCTCTGCGGAATGCTCAATCCGAGTTTCAGCTGCTCAATTCGCCAGCCGCTGTCGAATTGATCATAGCCATGAGGCACGACCAGATGCGGGACGCCTGCCTTGATGCCCTGCGCCAGCGTGCCGACTCCGCCGTGATAGACCAGCAACGCCGCGCGCGGCAGCACCTGACTGAACGGCAAGTAGCCGAACGTCTGGATGCTCGAGGGAAGATCGTGCGGCACTTGCTCTGGATAATTCGTCACCAGCATGGCCCGCATCCCGACCTCGCGCGCCGCGCGCACCGACTCGCGGAAGAATCGGTGCATCGTCGATCCGGCTGAACCCGGCGTGAAAACAATAGGCGCTTCGCCCTGCCCCAGAAATTCTTCCGCCTGCGCAAGCCCGGCGGCATTGGAAGCGTAGGCGAAGTCGCCCTCATCGTCGCCCGCGTCCCACAGAGGGAAACCCACAGCGTGGGTATTCGCGGGCCAATCCGGCTGCGCTGCCGCGAACCATTCCGGGAAGAATGCAATCACCAGCTGCGGCGAGTGCATCCAGCGATGCATGACCCGGTCGACCGGCGCAAGTCCGAGCGTGGCGCGCAACTCGTTCAACGGTTTCTTCAGGCAGTGATCGAGCACCAAAAAATCGATCAGGCGAAACAATCCATGCTTGAACCATTGCGGGGTGCGCGCCGACAGCCTGAAATTGCCCATCATGCCCTGATCGGCGAAGGTACGAATGACGCTGGGCTGCAGGTGCACCGAAGCACTGGGCACACCGAGCTTTTCCTGGGCGACACGCGCGCCGAGCGCGAGACTGGAGAAGGCCACCACCGTGCGCTCATCCGCGTGCTTCTCGATCAAGCGGTAGATTTGCGCGATAGCCGGCACCATCACCTGTGCGATGACCTTGAAGCCCTTGCGCAAATGCCAAAGTTCCGGATTGGCAATCGCGGCATGCGCGTCTTCGGCCCTTCCCACCGGCAGAAACCCCAGGCCCTGCGCCTCGATCAGCTCCTGGAAAATGGGATTGGTCAGAATGGTCGCGCGATGACCGCGCGCCTGCATGGCCGCGCCGACGGCGATGAAGGGATGCACGTCGCCGGCGCTGCCCATGGTCGGCAACAGCACATGCAGCGGCGTCACTTAACTAAACGAACCGGGCCGCCCGGCGGGTGTAGATCCATGTCCCTTCCTCAATTACCGTTCGAATTTCGTCGACAAGATCACCGACGACGTGGTGCGCTCCACGCCATCCAATGCGCCGATGCGGTCGATCACCTCGTCCATCTCGGCGACCGAGGCGGTTGCGGCCACCGCGATGAGGTCCACATCGCCGCTGACCGAATGCAACAGGCGAACCTGTGAAATGGCATGCAGCGCCGCCGTGACCGCGCGCGTCTCCTTGGGTCTCACCTTGATCATGACGTGCGCCCGAACAGCACCCAGACCGTGTTCCGGCGCCAGGCGGACTCCGAAACCCGTGATCACGCCCTGCCGTTCCAACCTTTCGATCCGGCTCTGCACGCTGGTCCGGGAACGGCCCACCAGGCGGGCAAGCTGCGCAGTCGAGGCTCGGCCGTTCTCCCGCAACGCAACAAGAAGCTTTTCGTCGATGCTATCCACGTCAATTCGCCACTTTTGGTCTGCGTAACGCCAGATTATGCCTTAAAAATGCCCGTATTCACCCTACTATCTGCAGGATTGCCGGATAAAATTGACCGTAAGGAGAGCCAATGAAAGAAATCGTCATCGTCGGTGCAGGCAAAATCGGATCCATGATTGCCGAGCTGTTGGGCGGCTGCGGCGATTATGCCGTCACGGTCGTGGACCGCTCGCAGCCGCAATTGGACCGCCTCGAAACGGCAGCGCCCGTGGCCAAGATCGCGGCCGACATTACCCAGGGCGCCGATCTACGCAGAATACTCACCGGCAAATTCGCCGTGCTCTCGGCGGCGCCTTATCACGCGACGCGCCTCATCGCCGAGGCAGCCAAGGCGGCCGGGGCGCACTACCTCGATTTGACCGAGGATGTGGCCAGCACACGCGCGGTGAAACAACTGGCGGAGGGCGCGCGCACGGCGTTCATCCCGCAATGTGGACTGGCGCCGGGATTCATCACCATCGTCGCCAGCGATTTGATCTCGCACTTCGATGAACTCAACGATGTCCGTATGCGGGTGGGCGCATTGCCGAAATTTCCCTCCAATGCGCTCAACTATAACTTGACCTGGAGCACGGACGGCGTCATCAACGAGTACTGCGAACCGTGCGAAGCCATCGTCAACGGCCAGTTGCGAGAGACGCAGCCCTTGGAAGAGTTGGAAGAGTTCTCGCTCGACGGCATTTTGTACGAAGCATTCAACACCTCAGGCGGTTTGGGCACTCTGTGCGAGACCCTGGCCGGCAAGGTGCGCAATCTCAATTATCGCACCATCCGCTACCCTGGCCACGCCGCGATCATGAAAGCGCTGCTGAACGATCTGCGCCTGCGCGACAGGCGCGAGCTGCTGAAGGATATCCTCGAGAATGCCGTGCCGATTACGCTGCAAGATGTCGTGATCGTATTCGTCACGGTGAGCGGCATGCGCGGCGGACAACTGATGCAGGAGACTTACGCCAACAAGATCTATGCCGCAAACGTGGGCGGCCGGGTGCGCAGCGCCATCCAGATCACCACCGCCGGCGGCATTTGCGCGGTGCTCGACATGCTCAGCGCTGGGGCGCTTCCTCAGGCGGGGCTCATACGGCAGGAAGACATCGGACTTCAGGCATTCCTGGCGAATCGCTTTGGCCGATGCTACGCACTGGCAGCACCGGCCGGCAGCGAGGCGTCGCAAGACCCGCTCGGCGACCTCAGGGGCGCCGCACCGGCCAAACGTATGCTGCGATCGTCGGCAGCGCGGTAGACTAACTGCGGCCGACAAAGGCCGCGATATCGCGCAAGGTGGGCGCCCTGCCTCGCGCCAACAACGCCAGCGCCGCCACGGTATTCGAGTGCGAGACTTTGGGATAGAGCTTCAAAGTCGCGGTGACGCCGAGCGCCGCTAGAGCTGCGGCCAGATTGCGCGAGTTCTTCGGCCAGGTAATCGTGTCTTCCAAGCCATGTACCAACAACATGGCCGGCGCATCGGCGCGCACAAAATTGATCGGCTGCGATTGCGGATAATTTTGTGCAGGCCCAAACATGTCTTGATCGTCGGCTTCTAGCAACGGCAAGAAGTCGTACGCTCCCGACAACCCAATGACTCCCGCTATCCGCGGCACCACACCCCCGGCCCCGGCAAAATGTTTATGGTCCAGCGCCAGCAGCACCGCCATGTGTGCTCCGGCTGAGTGACCCATCAGATACATTTGAGCGGGATCGCCTCCCCACTCGGCGGCGCACGCGCTCGCCCAGAGCGCCGCTCGCGCGGCGTCGCTCATGAATCCCTGCATTTTGACTCGGGGATAGTGCCGATAGTTGGGCAATATGGCGATGCAGCCCAGCTGAGTCAGCGCGGCGGCCACGAATCGATATTCGGCCTTATCGCCGAATTTCCAGCGTCCCCCATGCCAGAACACGACCACCGGGCGCGGCGCCGCTGCCCGCTCCGACGGGACGTACACATCCAAGCGATGTTGTGGATCCTCGCCATATGAGATGTCGAGGTGGCGCACATAGGGCCCGAAGATGATGGGCATGTTCGCCGCCAGGAAGCCAAATCGCGTTGCAACCCAATCGGCGAAAGCGGCAGTCAAGGGAACGCGGCCCGGCATGCTTTAGGACAATCGGCAGGCAAAAGTGGGCTGGCGCTGCGAATCGAGCAGGCCATGCCCGATCAGCCACTCGCACGCATCCTCCGCGTCCTGCTCGAACCAGAGCGCGGCGCTGCCCAGCCTGAAGGTATAGCCCCACTCGTCCATGTCGCGGCACATGCGCTCGCGGCCGATATTGGGCAGCACCTGCGCCAGAACTATTTGCAGATAGCAAACCGCGTTTTCCTCCGCATCATCGCCGCCCGCATCGGTATCGAGACCCGCGCGCCTTTCGGGCGTCATGCAGACGAAATGTGCGCTTTCATGCAGGACCGAGTGCAGCGGCGTGTCGAGACGCGCATAGATCTTGGAACCGATCAGGCCCGCCTCCCGCTCGCCCCAATACGAGCCGGGGATGACTTCTTCGGGCGCCACCAGCCGCAACGTCAATCCGTAGCGATCCAAGAGAACTTGCAGAGCGAGGCGATCAATGGAGTTGACCAGCAGCACGGTAAGTAGCGCTGCTATTTCAAACTCGTCAGCCGCCGCATCGCGATGGATACCAGGTCGCGCGCCATTTGCTGGCGCAGGATGTCCGCCTCATGCTCCTTGGCCAAGAGAACATTCTCGTCGAAGCTATAGTCCTTCGACAGACTGATGGTCTGAGGCGCCAGCAACTGTTTGTCGGCAACTTGCACCGCGAAAGTGACCGTATACGTCAACTCGTACTCGGTCGGAATGTTGGTCGCCGACACCGACACGGTGCGCTGCACCGCCACGTCCTTGGTGACCTCGATGGTGGCCGTGGCTCCCTGGCGCACCGGCTGCAGCTCGGCACCGGAGCTCTTGAGTTGATGCTCGAACTCCCGGGAAAAATCGGTGTAGGGATCCTTCAGCGACAGGTAGGGCCGTGCCATCACTGCCGGCAAGGGATCGCTGCCGGCGAGGCGAAAGCCGCAAGCCGTGAGCGTCAAGACGCCGAGCAGCGGCAGGAATTTCAAGGTGTCCAAGGAACTACACCACGATGTTCACGAGCTTGCCGGGCACGATGATGAGCTTGCGCACCGGAGCTGCGCCGACGAACTTCTTCACGTTCGGTTCGGCCAACGCCGCGGCGCGCACGGCTGCCTCGTCTGCGTCCACGGCAACTGAAATGTGTCCGCGCAGCTTGCCGTTCACTTGCACGACCAATTGCACCGAGGCTGACTGCAGCGCCTCGGCATCGACCTCGGGCCACGGCTCATCGATCAGCGCCGTGCGCCGGCCCAAAGCCTGCCACAGAGCGTGCGTGACATGCGGGATGATCGGCGACAGCGCCAAGACCGCAATTTCCAGACCTTCTTGCTGCACGCTGTGATCCTGCGGCGACTCCTGCGGAAATTTTCCGAGCGCGTTCAACAGCTCCATCACCGCCGCAATGGCCGTGTTGAAAGTGCGGCGGCGCCCGAAATCATCCGCCACCTTGGCGAGAGTCTGATGCGACTGCCGGCGCATCGCTCGTTGCGCTTCGGATAACGCGGACTTATCCAGAGGTGGGGCGGAACCCCGCGAAACATGCTCGTGCACGGCTTTCCACAGGCGCTTGATGAAGCGAAAGGCTCCCTGCACACCTTCATCCGACCATTCCAGGCTTTGCTCGGGCGGCGCGGCAAACATCATGAACAGGCGCGCGGTGTCGGCGCCGAATTCATCCACCAGGGCCTGCGGATCCACGCCGTTGTTTTTCGATTTGGACATCGTCACGACGCCGCCCGACTCCACTTCTTTGCCGTCGGCGCGCAGCACCGCGACGCGGCGCTGCGTCGACTTATCGGTGCTCAACACGACATCGGAGGGATTGAAGTACTCCACGCGGCCCGACTCGGGCCTGCGGAAAAAAACCTCATTCAGCACCATGCCCTGCGCAAAATATCGCGTGAACGGTTCATTGAAGGAGAGCGCGCCCATGTCGTGCATGAATCGGGTCCAAAAGCGCGAGTACAGCAGGTGAAGAATCGCGTGCTCGATGCCGCCGATGTACTGATCGACGGGCAACCAGTGCTGCACCCGGTAATCCAGCATCGCCTGATCATTGTCGGCGCAGGCAAATCGCAGGAAGTACCACGATGAATCGACAAAGGTGTCCATCGTGTCGGTTTCGCGCCGCGCATCCGCGCCGCACTTCGGACACTTGACGTGCAAAAACTCGGGACACTTCAGCAACGGATTGCCGCTGCCGTCAGGCACGAGGTTCACCGGCAGCACCACGGGCAGCTGCTCGTCCGGCACCGGCACCGCGCCGCAGCCCGTGCAATGAATGATCGGAATCGGGCAACCCCAGTAGCGTTGCCGGGAGATTCCCCAATCTCGCAGGCGCCAGGTGACGCGTTTCTCACCCAGGCCCTTGGCGCCCAAATCCGCGGCGACCGCATCGACCGCTCCCTGATAGTCCAGCCCATCGAACCGGCCCGAATTGACGCAGCGCCCGTGAGCGGAATACCAGGGCTGCCACGCCTCCGTCGAATATGTCCGACCGTCGACGTCGATGACGGGCTGGATGCTCAAGCCGTACTTCTTGGCGAACTCAAAATCCCGCTCATCGTGCGCCGGCACGCCCATCACGGCGCCGTCGCCGTAACTCATGAGCACGTAGTTGCCGACCCACACCGGCACCGCCTCGCCGCTGATGGGGTGGCGCACCGACAAGCCGGTCGGCATGCCTTTTTTCTCCTGCGTCGCCAGTTCCGCCTCGACCGCCGGGCCCCGTTTGCATTCCTCGATGAAGGCGGCGAGGCGCGGATTGTCCTGCGCCGCGTGCGCGGCCAGCGGATGCTCGGCCGCCACCGCGCAGAAGGTCACGCCCATGATGGTATCGGCGCGCGTGGTAAAGGCGTACAGCACTCCGCCTTCACCGATCTCGTGGGGAAACCCCAGCCGCACGCCCTCGCTTCGGCCGATCCAATTGGCCTGCATGGTACGCACGCGCTCCGGCCAATCGGGCATGTGGTCCAGTGCCTGGAGCAGATCCTCGGCATAGGCCGTGATCTTCAGGAAGTACATCGGGATTTCGCGCTTCTCAACGAGCGCGCCGGTGCGCCAGCCCCGGCCGTCGATCACCTGCTCGTTGGCGAGCACCGTCTTATCGACGGGGTCCCAATTGACCACCCCGGTCTTTTGATAGGCGATGCCCTTTTCCAGCATGCGCAAAAACAGCCACTGATCCCAGCGGTAGTAGGCTGGATCGCAGGTCCTCAGTTCGCGAGTCCAATCCAAACCATAACCCAGGGATTTGAGCTGGGCCTTCATGTTGGCAATGTTGTCCAGGGTCCATTTCGCCGGCGGCACGCCATTCGCTATGGCGGCATTTTCCGCGGGCAACCCGAAGGCGTCCCAACCCATGGGCTGCAAAACATTGTGCCCCTTCATGCGCATGAATCGCGCCAGCACGTCGCCTATGGTGTAATTGCGCACATGTCCCATATGCAAGCGGCCGCTTGGATAGGGAAACATACACAAGCAATAGTATTTCTCGCGGCTGTCGTCTTCCTTGGCCTCGAAACTATGTTGATGGTCCCAATAATGCTGCGCCTCTGCTTCCACAGCGGCGGGTTCGTATCTTTCTTGCATGATTGGGCGCCAGAATACCCGAGATGCCGGGCGGCCGCGAACTGCCTATAACCAAAAAGGATTGCATGCGAAACCTGAATTTTTACGGCGCGCTGGCCTTGAGTACCTTGAGCGGCTGCCTGTGGTTCTTGGCGGTCACGCCGTTCAATTTTTCCGCGCTGGCTTGGGTCGCCGCCATTCCCATGTTCATGGCGATCGAACGCACCGGAAGCCTGCGCAGCGCGCTGTTTCTCGGCTGGTGGGCCGGCATGATCGAAACCGCGGGAGGATTTTACTGGCTGATCGACACCGTGGGGCGCTTCGCCGATTTTCCGTGGATCGGCGGACTAGGCATCCTGTTGCTGTTCTGCGCCACCCGCGCCATTATTTTCCTGCTTTTTACCGCCATCGTGTGTGTCATCCGCCGCCGCGTCGCGGTCCCCATGACGGTGCTCGGTCCCCTTGTCATGGTCGCCTGCGAACTCTCGGTCCCGCAATTGTTCCCCTGCGGCCAATACATCAGCCAGGCATGGAATCCCCATGTGATTCAAATCAGCGAACTCACCGGACCTGCAGGCGTAACGGCGCTGCTGATGTTGGTCAACGGCGCCCTGTATGACTTGATTCTCGATGCACGCCGCGCTCGCAATGCCGCGATCGGTGGCGCGCTGCTGCTGGCGGCAGCACTGATTTTCGGTGCGGTGCGCATGCGCCAGGTGGACCAAGCCATCGCGCATGCACCCGGTTTGAGAGTCGGGTTGGTGCAACCGAATTTCGCGAACAACAATGACGGCGTGTTCTCGCGTGATCGAGCCGTGCGCGAACTCGGCGCTCTGCAGGAGCAGTCGCGGCGTCTGGAGAAAGCCGGCGCGCAATTGACGGTGTGGAGCGAAGGCAGTTACCCGATGGCGCTGCCGCATGACTTCAATGCCGATTTCCCTGCTGATAACTATGCCATGGTCCGTCGCGACATCAGAGAACCGACGCTGATCGGCGTTAACACCTACGACGCGGCTGTGGACCAAATATTCAACTCGGCCATTCTGTTCGACAAAAACGGTAAAGTTGCCGGCCGCTATGACAAAGCAGAGCTTCTGGCCTTCGGCGAATACATTCCCGGCCTCGACTACTTTCCCTGGTTGCGCAAACTTCTACCCGCAGGTCTCGGCGGATTTACCCGGGGGGCGGGCCCCGGCGTGCTGTCATTGCAAAGACGCGAGGGCGGCGTCTGGCAATTGGGTCCTCTGATTTGTTATGAGGACATCATCCAGGAATACATTCGCGGCGTCGGACAACTGCACCCAAATCTGCTGGTCAACATGACGGTTGACTCATGGTATGGCGCAACCGCCGAGCCCTGGGAACACCTGGCACTGGCGGTTTTTGCCACGGTCGAATTGCGGGTCAGCTTGGTGCGCGCCGTGAACTCGGGCGTATCCGCGCTCATCGATCCGAATGGCCGGATGCTCGAGAAAACCTATGCCAATGATCCGTACCGCAACCCAAGGGCGTCGGACGGCATCGTGGTCACTGCGCCCATGATGCCGGGCGGCCGCACGCTGTATGTGGCCGTCGGCAATTTGTTTTCCTACCTCTGCCTCGCGGCAACGCTCATCATTCTCGGAGTTGCGCTGCTAGGTGCGCGCGCCCGGCGCGCGCACCCGGCAAGCTAAGCCATCACATTGATCTTGGATCCCGCCGCCGAGCTGGAAGCTGCTGCGGTTCCCGAACCGGTTCCCGAACCGGCTACCGAGCTGACCAGGTTCGCCGCCGAGCTGGCGAGGCTTCCCGCCGGTGTGACCCCGATGACCTGTTCCAGCGAATTGAGCAGATTGCTGAAAAGATTCTTGGCTGCGCCGACAGGAACCTGAGCGGCGGTGGTGCTGCTGGAATCATCGGTGAGCGGATCGGTCTCTATGCCGCCTTTCTTGTGACCGTGCCCATGCGGGTGAATGTTCGCTGCGGGCAGGGTGGCCGCCGCGGTGGACGATGGAATCGAGATAGCTGACATAAGACTTTCCTCTGAATGTTGATCAGGTTCGAGCGGCAATGATTTGCCGCAAGCGGCCGGCGGCGGCGAGCCGTTGCCGCGTGCCTGCCACGCGGTAGCGCCGAAATACGCTGGAATCGCACAAAGTCCGCATTCTGGCCTTTCAATCCTCAAGTTCACGTGTTTCCACTAAGAATCAAGCAGATTTCGTGCCAACGTCCAGGATTGGCCGGGACTAGAAAGGTAGGGGCTTTATATCCGGGTCCACCCAGGTCCTTCGTGCCGCAACCGAGAACAGGCAGGGGCGCGACCAGTAAGCGAGCAACCACCCCGGCTGGCCAAGCGCCGATCCCATCAGCGCGTTGCACAGCGCATGCAAGTGTTCGCCCGGATTGTCGTTGAGGAAAGCGCGTGCCGCACGGACCGAGGCTTGGGTGATCGTCTCGTGGTAGCCCTCGGTGTCGGTGTTGGCACCGCCCTTGGCTGCATTGAAATCGCGAATCAGATGCGGCAGGTCGCGCGCCGCATCCAAATCCTTGCCGCACCTCATGATCCACAGCGTGGTTGAGAAATGCGCTGCGTGAGTCCACGAGGTCTTGGGCAAGCTCCGGTCGAGGAATCCGTTGGCGATGGCGATAATTTCGTCGTCAGAGCTAAACGGCGTGAAGATTCGCATGTTTCCCTCACTATAGCGCGTACCCATGCTACGCGACCGCGTGATTGCAACGCGCGATTGCGATACGCTTGGCTCATGAGCACCTCCGGCGGAAATTCGCTGCGCCTCTACGAACTGGTTCTCGAGGATGGCCGCTCGGCGAGCCCATTCGTGTGGCGGATCCGCTATGCACTCGCGCACAAAGGATTGCCATACGACTCGGTGAAACTGGGTTTCACGGAAATTCCCTCCGTGCTGGGCGGTCGATTCAAGACCGTGCCGATTCTGGAGCACGGCGCCACCGCGACGGCGGAAAGCTGGGACATCGCGGAATACCTGGACCGCGCTTTTCCCGACCGGCCCTTGTTCAGCGGGCCGGCCGAACTCGCGGTCGTGCGCCTGATGGACACGTGGTTCATGAGCGAGGTCATGAGGCGCATGTTCCGCGTGTACGTCAAGGATGTGCATGACGCGGCCCGTCCTGCGGATCAGCCGTACTTTCGCGCAAGCCGCGAAAAGAACATGAAGGGCGCCACGCTGGAGAGCTTCACCGCCGACCGCGCGTCGCATCTGCCGACGATTCGCAGCACGCTCGCGCCGCTGCGCACGCACCTCGCGAAATTCCCTTTTATCGGTGGCCACTCGCCGAACTTCGCCGACTACATCGCGCTCGGCGGGTTTTACTGGGTCGCCAGCGTCGGCACGGTGCCGCTCCTGGAGCACGACGACACCCTGCGTGCCTGGCTGGACCGCGGCTTCGGCTTGTACGGCGGCCTTGGGCAAGGCGCGCATTTGCGGCCGCTATTCGAATGATGCCCTAAGGGCCGCTCATCGCGGATTCGTCGGCGGGCGGCTCGATATCCTTCGCGGTGATGACGCGCAGCAAATCGATGCGGCGGCGGTCGGCGCGCAGGATGCGAAACTCCAGGCCGTTGAACTTGATGGTTTCACCGCGACGCGGCAGGCGCCCGAATTCCTGCATCAGCAAGCCGCCGATGGTGTCGTATTCCTCATCGGAGAATTTTGTCGAGAAATACTGGTTGAAATCGGCAATCGGCGTCAGCGCCCGTACGGTGAACTCGCGCGGGCGCTCCTTGCGAATGGACTGAGCATCCTCGACATCGTGCTCATCGTCGATTTCACCGACGATCTGCTCAATGACGTCTTCGATTGTGACCAACCCGCACACGCCACCATATTCGTCGACCACCATGGCAATATGATTGTGGCTGCGGCGAAATTCTTTGAGCAAAACGTTGAGCCGTTTGCTCTCGGGCACGAAAACCACCGGGCGCATGTACTCGCGAATCTCGAAATCATCATCGCCCGCGGCCTGCATGCGCAACAAATCCTTGGCCAGCAATATTCCGAGAATCTGATCGCGGTCCTCGCCGATCACCGGAAACCGCGAATGTCCCGATTCGACCACGAGCTCGACCAGCTTGTCCGGGGACTCATCGCGTTCGATAAACACCATCTGCGATCGCGGCACCATGATGTCGCGCACCTGCATGTCGGCCACTGCGAGCACGCCTTCGAGCATCACCAGGGCATCGCCGTCGAATAATCCGCGCTCGCTCGCCTCACGCAAGTGCTCGACGAGTTCCGCCAGATCCCGCGGTTCGCCGGTCATCGATTGGGTAATTCGCTTGAGCCAGCGGCCGGTGGTGCCGCCTTGCGATTGTTCGGGCATGGGCCCAAAGCATACCGGATCAGCGATACGGGTCTGAAAACCCAAGCCGATCAAGGATTTGAACCTCGAGGGATTCCATTTTTCCGGCTTCGGCGGCGCGTTCATGATCGAATCCGGAAAGATGCAGCACGCCGTGGACGACCATATGCGCCCAATGCGCCCGCAGCGTTTTGTCCTGCGCACGAGCCTCGCGGGCAACCACGGGAGCGCAGATCACCAATTCGCCGAGGTGAACCCGGCCATCGGGCGTTTTTCCGGCGCCGGCAAATGACAGCACATTGGTGGCCTTGTCCCGGCGCCGAAATCGCGCGTTCAAGCGGCGGCTGCCCGCGTCGCCGACGATGCGGATCGACAATACCGAGGATTTGCCGGAAGACAGTGCCGCTGCAGCCCAGGCGGTGAGTAGCCGGGGGCCCGGCGCCCAGGGCCGGCGCGCGGCGTAGCTCACATGGAGTTCAAGGCCCGGTCGCAACTCAATCGCCGTTGGGGGGCGGGCTCGCCTCATAGGCTTGCACGATTCTCTGCACCAGGGGATGGCGCACCACATCGCGCGAGCTGAACATGGTAAAGGCGATGCCGTGAACGCCGCGTAGAATGCTGATGACGGTGCGCAAGCCCGATTGCTTCGAGTTCGGCAAATCCACCTGGGTGATATCGCCGGTGACCACGGCTTTGGAGCCGAAGCCGATCCGCGTCAGAAACATTTTCATTTGTTCGTTGGTCGTGTTCTGCGCCTCATCCAGGATCACGAAGGAATCATTCAGCGACCGGCCGCGCATGAACGCCAGCGGCGCGACTTCGATCACGTTGCGCTCTATCAGTTTGGCCACGCGTTCGAAGCCCATCATTTCGTACAGGGCGTCATACATGGGCCGCAAGTAGGGGTCGACCTTCTGCGACAGATCGCCGGGCAAAAACCCCAAGCGCTCGCCTGCCTCGACTGCCGGACGAACCAGCACGATGCGCCGCACCTTTTCCGATTGCAGCGCTTCGACCGCACAGGCCACCGCCAGGTAAGTCTTGCCGGTACCCGCAGGACCGATGCCGAAGGTCAGATCATGCTTCCGGACATTGTTCAGGTATTCGGTTTGATTGGCGCCGCGCGCGCGCACGGCGCCGCGCGCCGTACGCACCTTCAGTTCGTCCGATTCCGTGCCCGCTTCGCTGTTGTTGCCCTCCATATCCAGCTCTTGCAAGGCGATGTGCACGCGCTCGGAATCCACCGGCTCGCGTTGCGCCCGGGAGTACAAGCTCTGCAACACCGATTCCGCGCGCGTGATGGCATCGCTCATGCCGACCAGCTGAAATCGATTGCCGCGCCGCCGGACCTCGATGCCCAGCCTGGCCTCGATCAGACGCAGGTGCTCGTCGAGTGGACCGCAAAGTTCGACCAACCGGATATTGTCGGCTGGGGCGAGCAGTATTTCACGCGACGCGGGCCCCGAATCGGGTACCGAACCGGGTACCGAACCGGGTACCGAACCGGGTACCGAACTCACGGTGATCCATCTGCGGCGAGGCGGCCGCGCAGGGAATTGGGCATCGCCTCGGTAATGATCACATCCGTGAACTGGTTCATCAGCGTCTCCGCACCGCCCGGTTGCGCATCAAAATTGACCCAGCGGTTGTTGTCGGTGCGGCCGGCCAGCTGCGAGGCATTGCGTTTGGCGCGGCGTTCAACCAGCACGCGTTGCCGGGTGCCCACCATGCGCTCGGAAATCGCCCGCGCTTGCGAGTTCAGCCGCTGCTGCAAGAGGACGAGGCGCTGCTGCTTCACCTCATGCGCAATCTCGTCCGGCAGAGCCGCGGCAGGGGTGCCGGGTCTGCGGCTATAGAGAAAACTAAACGATTGATCGAATCCGGCGTCCGCCACCAGATTCATGGTGGCAACGAAATCATCATCGTTCTCGCCCGGAAATCCCACGATCAGATCGGTGGAGATGCAGATATCCGGGCGCACGCTGCGCAACTTGCGCAGCTTCTGCTTGTATTCCAGCACGGTATGTCCGCGCTTCATCGCCGCCAGGATGCGGTCCGAGCCGCTCTGCACCGGCAGATGCAGGTAGTTGTTGAGTTGCGGAACGTTGGCATACGCTTCAATCAGGCTGTCATTGAAGTCCAGCGGGTGCGAGGTGGTGAATCGGATGCGTTCCACTCCGCCCACGGCGGCCACAAAGTGGATGAGCGTGGAAAGATCCGCGAGCGTGCCGTCCGCCATCGGGCCGGCATAGGCATTTACATTCTGGCCGAGCAAGGTGATTTCGCGCACGCCCCGCGCGGCCAGGTGCCTGACCTCGCGCAGTACTTGCTCGAAGGGTCGGCTGATTTCCTCGCCGCGGGTGTAGGGCACGACGCAGAAGGTGCAGTACTTGCTGCAACCTTCCATGATGGAGACGAACGCGGTGGCACCCCCGGTACGCGCCTCGGGCAATGCGTCGAATTTTTCAATCTCGGGAAAACTGATGTCGACCTGCGCCCGGCCGGAGGCCTTGAGGCCGTCGAGCATCGCCGGCAGGCGATGCAGGGTCTGGGGTCCAAACACCAAGTCCACGAACGGCGCGCGTGCCGTGATGCCCTCGCCCTCCTGGCTTGCGACGCAGCCGCCGACGCCGATCACCACATGCGGCCGTTCGAGCTTCAGCAAGCGCCATTCCCCCAAAAGCGAGAACACCTTTTCCTGAGCTTTTTCCCGGACCGAGCAGGTATTGACCAGCAGCACGTCCGCTTCGGCAGGATTGTCGGTGCGGGTCATGCCACGGGCGCTCTCGAGAACGTCGCGCATTTTGCCGGAGTCGTACTCGTTCATCTGGCAACCGAAGGTTTTTATGTATAAACGACCGGGCATCGACGCCGTGGGCTCCACAGGAAAAGGCCGCTAAGATACTAGGAACCATGGCAATACGCGAAGTTCTCAAAATGGGCGACCCGCGCCTGCTGGCGGTAGCCCAACCGGTGGCCGAGTTCGGGACGCCCGAGCTCGCCGGGCTGATCGCCGATATGCAGGACACCATGCTGGCTCTGCACGGAGCCGGTCTCGCCGCACCGCAGATCGGGGTCGGCTTGCGGGTGGTGATCTTCGGTTTCGAGGAGAATCCACGCTATCCCGACGAGGACGCGGTTCCCTTCACGGTGCTCATCAACCCACGGCTGACGCCGCTGGCCGACACCCAGGACGAGGGCTGGGAAGGGTGCCTATCGGTCCCGGGCATGCGGGGCTTGGTGCCTCGTTACCGTGATTTGCGCTATTCGGGCTTTGACGCGGCGGGAAATGCCATCGACCGCACGGTGAAGGATTTTCACGCCCGTGTCGTGCAGCACGAAGTGGACCATCTGGATGGGATCCTGTATCCGCGGCGCATCCGCGATCTCACCCAATTTGGATTCAGCGAGGTTCTATTTCCCGGCGAGGATTTGCAGGACGATTAGTGCTTCGGACCATCGAAAATGATGACGCCGCGCCCTTGCTTGCCCGCATTGAGATCGGCCAAGGCGCGCGGCGCCTCATCGATCGAATAAGTCCGCGTGATCAATTGGTCGAGCTTCAGGCGGCCGCTGCGATACAAGCCGATCAGACGGGGAAAATCCAGTTGCGGACGCGCCGACCCATACATGCTTCCGGTGAGGGTTTTCTCGCTGGTCGCCACCTGCTGAGCGCTTAAGCTGATTTGATCCTTGGGGTTTGAGATGCCGACGATCACCGCCGTTCCCCCGCGGCGCAGAACTCCCCAC
>DASXNX010000066.1:0-1737 GCA_036494725.1 Steroidobacteraceae bacterium | reverse complement strand
TGGCTAGAAGTGGCCAGTGAGCGGGAGACATTGTCAGTTCGCCGATCGTCGCGTGACGGGAGTCGACATGCGACTGGCATTCCCTCAGGGGCTAAAGCCCTATCATTCTCTTGATTCATGGCGGCACGGCTGAAGCCGTGCGCTTTCAAGACTGGCGAAGGATTCCAATAGTGCTCGATTTTTTAGGCAAGCTTGAACGGACACACTACTGCGGCGATTTGCGCGCCGCCGATGCCGGCCAGCAGGTTGTGCTGATGGGCTGGGTGAACCGGCGCCGCGACCATGGGAATCTGATCTTTCTTGACCTGCGCGACCGCAACGGCATTGCCCAGGTGGTGCTGGATAAGGAACTCACGCCGGACGGGCACTCCAAGGGCGAACAGGTTCGGCCGGAGTATGTCGTGGCGGCGGTGGGCCGGGTGCGGCTGCGCAGCAAAGACGCCATCAATCCCAAGATGCCGACCGGCGAGGTGGAGATTGAGGCCACCGAATTGCGCGTACTCAACGATGCGCGCCTGGCGCCGTTTTCGCCCGCCGAAGAGGCGATTCAGAACGAAGAAGTGCGGCTCAAATATCGCTATGTCGACTTGCGCCGGGCGGAGATGCAGCGCAGCTTCTGGCTGCGCCACGAGATTACGCGGGCCATTCGCGAGAGCCTGAGCGGGCAGGGGTTTCTGGAAATTGAGACCCCGATGCTGAACAAGTCGACGCCGGAGGGCGCGCGCGACTTTCTGGTGCCGAGCCGGGTACACGCTGGCCATTTCTATGCGCTGCCGCAGTCGCCGCAGATGTTCAAGCAGATCCTGATGATGTCGGGATTCGACCGCTATTTTCAGATTGCGCGGTGTTTCCGCGACGAAGATCAGCGCGCCGACCGGCAGCTCGAGTTCACCCAGGTGGATCTCGAGATGAGCTTTCCGCGGCGGGAGAGCGTGTTCGAGGTGGTGGAGAAATTCTGCGCGGCGGGGTTTGCGGCCGCGGGGGTTGCGCTGCCAGTTCCGTTCCCCCGGATTACGTACGACGATGCCATGCGGCAGTACGGTTCGGACAAGCCGGACCTGCGCCTGCCGGGGCTGACCGATGTGCGCGCGGCGTTTACTGACGAAGCACTCGGCACGCTGCAGATTGATGCGGCGTTGCCGGTGGTGGCTTTGCGCATACCCAACGTGGGCGAGCTGAGCCGCAAGGAGCGCGAGGAGAACCATCCGCAGTTCGACCAGAAGAAGGGCGCCAAGTTCATCGACGATTTCAAGCGCCTGGCGAAGAGTTTTCCCGACTCCGTGGGCAAGATTCGCGAGCTGACCGGGGCGGCGGATGCGGACTTTGTGATTGTGGTCGCCGGCGACCCGGCGCACCATATCAAGGCCAGCGACACCAAGTTCGAGGGACGGCTGTCGGAGCGCGAAATCAACGTCTATTCTGCCGCGGGCAATTTTCGGACGGAGCTGGCGAAGAAATATGCCGACCGGCATGGGGCCTTTCGCGTCACCGAAGAGGCGGTGCAGAACGCCGATCCCAAGAGCGGCAAGATGGTGGATGGCGGTCCTGCCTTCCATCCCATTTGGATCGTCGATTTTCCCATGTTCGAGTACGAAGTCTCGACGGGGAAGTGGGTTCCGGCGCACCATCCGTTTACGGCGCCGTATGAGGCCGACATGGCGAACCTGGTCAGCGACCCGGCCAGCGTGCGGGCCGACTGCTACGACCTGGCGATGAACGGGCTGGAGCTTGGTTCGG
>DASXNX010000065.1:0-4548 GCA_036494725.1 Steroidobacteraceae bacterium | reverse complement strand
GACTTCACCATCGCCCAGCTTGCGCTGATTCTCGCGACGCTGAAAAATTCTGCGCATTTCCTGTTGTGCGGCGACGCGCATCAGATCGTCCATCCCAATTTTTTCTCCTGGGCGGCAGTGCGCGCGCTGTTCTGGCGAGAGGGCGGTGGCGACGACGTCTCATCGGGCAAGATGGCGGTGCTGCGGGCCAATTTTCGCAACACCAAGGCGGTGACCGAGATCGCCAATCGTCTGCTCAAAGTCAAGCAGGCACGCTTTGGCTCGATCGACCGGGAGAGCAATTTTCTTGTCACCTGCGCCTCCGTTAAGCCCGGCTCGGTGCAATTGCTGGCGGCGAAGGAGGCCACGCTGCGCGATCTCGATGCGCGCTCGCGCGCGTCGGTCAATCACGCCGTCATTGTGCTGCGCGATGAAGACAAGGCGGCGGCGCGGGCGCATTTCCGCACCCCGCTGGTGTTTTCCGTGCACGAGGTCAAGGGCCTCGAATATCCACATGTCATCCTGTTCAACCTGATTTCCTCTGCCAGATCAGCCTATGCGGAAATAGGCAAGGATGTCAGCGCGGCCGATATCGCAGGAGACGAACTACTGTACCGCCGAGCCCGCGACAAGGCCGACAAGTCGCTGGAGATCTACAAGTTCTATGTCAACGCACTCTATGTCGGCATGACGCGGGCGGTCGAGACCCTGGTGCTGGCGGAATCCGACATTAGCCATCCGCTGTTGGCGCTGCTCGACCTGAAGGAAGCCGCCGGCGCCGCGACCGCTGCGGTGCAAGCCTCGACGAAACAGGAGTGGGCGCTGGAAGCACGCAAGCTCGAATTGCAGGGCAAGCAGGAACAGGCCCGCGCTATCCGCGAAACCTTTCTAAAATTTAGGCCGACCCCGTGGTCGGCCTGGTCGGAGGCCGCCATCCGTGCACTGGAGCCGCGCGCGCTTCTCAAGACTGATCCATCGGCCAAACTCAAGCAGGCCCTTCTGGATTACGGGCTGTGGCACGGCCAGCCAAGATTCATCGAGGACCTGGCGCACCGGACGGCGTTCCACGCCGCGGTGGCGCTGATGCCGCAACGTCCGAAGCCCAGGACGAACACTGGCTTCGTTCTGACCGACGACACCTATTATCGTTTCAGCGGCCTCACACCGCCGGAGAAGCCCCTTGTTAAGACCATGAAGGCGCAGCGCGAGCGCATGTTGAGGCCCTATGCGGAGCGCTCGTTCAAGCCGGTGCTGGCCGATTGCGACTTCTACGGCGTCGACCACCGCGTCCCCAGCGGCTGGACGCCCCTGATGATGGCGGCGCGGGCCGGCAATGTGGCCCTCGCGGAGGTGCTGGTGCAGCGCGGCGCCGATCTCTCGGCCACCGATGACTTCGGCCACACTGCCTGGATGATCGCGCTGTGCCGCGTGGTGGAAGAATCGGCCTTTGCCGCAGATAGAATTGGCCCGCTGTTCGAACTGCTGGCGCCGCCCGCCCTGGATGTCCAGACCGCCGGCCGCCTAGTCAAGCTGGAGCGCCACCAGGCCGAATACTGGCTGCTGAGTCTGATGCTCGCCAGCCTCAAGATCCAAGGCAGCAGCATGGTCGAACGGCGTCACGACGCGTACCGTTACAGCCGCGGCTTTTTCGCCGATGGCCTCTTGGAAACGTTGCAGGCGCTACCCGACCATCTCTGGCACGCCTCACGCCGCCGGCGCACCTATCTCAATCACGTGCTGGCGCGCGCCGAAGTGGGCAGCGCTTACAGGCCCGCCCGAAAGCTGTGGCAACGCTGGGGCAACGGCAACTATCTGCCGGCCCGCGACATGCATCTGCGTCGCCGCACTGCGGACGGTCAGGATGTCTGGGTGCCCATCAACGACGCGTTGAACCTGAACTGGGTGATCCGTGGATCGGACCCGTGGTTTGGTGTGGCGCTGGCGGGGCCCGAAATCGCGCCATCGCGGGCTATGACCGGAACGGACGATATTCAGGCCGAGTTATTTTAGGTGTTATTCGGCGTGGGGTCCGAACGCCGATCGGCATCATAAGTCTTTGATTGATCTTCCAAGTGTGGGGTCAATGTTGGGCTCTGACTCACTTTTGGTGCAGTTGTTTATGCGGCGCCGATGACGCGTGCCTCGAGCAGATCGATTTTTGCACGCCCATACATCTGACGCTTCACCAGCTTGAGCTTTGTGATTTGACCTTCGGTCTGACCGTTCGACCATGGTTGGATGATCGCGGCTTGAACGGCGTCGCGATCCGCGATGATGCCCTTGGCGAACGAACTGAGTGGACTTGCGATCGCTGCGGCGATCCATGGATCGAGGTCGGCGGCCTTTTGCTGGCGCATGATTTCGTGGAAACGATCGACCAAGTCGCGGGCCTCGAGCAACGGTGGGACACCGTGCGCGATCTTGGCCATGATCGATGCCTGATCCCTCGGTACTTGATCGCGTTCGATTGTCATAAGCCGCGCAATCTTGCGTGCCGACGGGGTCTTCCTCACCCGCCCGGTCGGATTCGATGACTCATCGAGGCGGCGGCGGGTGGCCCATTCGGCGACGACCCGAGGGGATCCTTGGAATCCCTGTATCCGCAGCCGGCGCCAGAGTTCGGCGCCATTCCGGCAGCCGCCCGTCCAGAGCGCGTCGAGCGACTTGGTGTACGGCTCGAGGATGCTCACGCGGCTGCGGAAGACCTCCAGTCCGCCGCCTCGGGCAATACGTCGAACCGTTTGGCGTGCAAGGCTGAGCCGCCGGGTAATCTGTTTGAGTGGAGTTCCCTGTTCGAGCAGCCGCAACACCGCGTCGACCGTCTTCTTGCGGTGTTGGAAATTCTCCCATCGCTTCCGTTCGGCACAACTGAGTAATGCGGGGTCGATGTCGTCAGTGGCCGACGATTTGCGGATGGCGTGCATGTTCTGGCGCACGACATCCAGAAAGCTCGCGCTGGCGTTCTCGAAGAGATGCCAACGATCGGCGATTTGTATGGCCTGGGGCGCACCCTTGGATGCGGCGTCGCCGTAGCTCGCGCCACGATCCCGGGCAATGAACTCGATGCTGGGGTGATTGCGCAGCCAGGCGGCACTGGTGCCGCTCGCGCGATCCGGCAGGAGCGCAACGATGCGGCGGCGCTCGAGATCACAGATGACAGTGCCGTACTGGCATCCCTTGCGCCAGGCCCAATCGTCAATGCCGACCGCGCGCAAGGGGTCGCGAGGGCGTGCCGCGCGCCGGCGAACCGTTCTAAGCAAGGTATCTTTACTGACCGGAATTGCGAGGCGGCTTGCCAAGTCATGTCCGGGACGCCCGCCCAATGCGAGTCCGAGGCGATGCACGATGCCATCCATCCGCACCGTTCGGCGGGCTGACGGCAATGCGACCCCGCCACCGAGGCGCTGAACAAAAATGCGACGCCGGCAGCCTGTTCCGACGCATCGAAAGCGGCGTGTCTCAACATTGATCTCGACCATTCGACCGTGGGCAGGCAAGTCGATCGGGCGTCGCCTGTAGCGGCTATGGATCCGACCCGAAACGGCACCGCATTCAGGACAGGTCGCCATCTTCGTGTTCGGCTTTGCCATTACGATGGTCTTCGCGACTCCGATCTCGACGCCATCGACAGCAAGGCCCGTTGGTGTCAGCGTCGCGGTATGGGTCTTACGGCACATCTGCGGTGATTTCCCCAAGAGGTTGAATCAGCCACTGTGCCACCCGCGGCACGCCGATCGCTGCACCAAAAGTGAGTCAGAGCCAATGTTGGGAGCCGATTCACAAGGATCACGTTTGCGGACGCCTCATTCGCTGCATGCTGCGCCGTCAGTGACGGCGCTGAACTCAACCGCAGATTCTAGATTTGATCGTCGACAACAGCGGTGACTCGCCCAGGCGCTCCAGGCGCGGAGAAGCGAGCCGGCGCCTACCTCGACGTCATCGAGCAGCACCTGAAGGCGCATGGTCCGCTCTTCCTGGGCGAGACGCTGAGCGCCGCCGATTTCTACTTCGTCATGCTCGCCCGCTGAGCCCGCCCGATGGCCAACCCGCCCCGTTCGCGGCCCCACATCGCCAAGCTGCTTGACAAGGTGACGGCGCTTCCCGCGGTCCGCCGCGCCTACGAGCGCGAAGGCGTCACCGGCGAAGTCTGCTGAATGCAACAACACGATGCGGTCAGCCGATCTCTATCTCATCAACCTGGAGCGTCGGGACCCCACGCCGATTCACACCAATCGTCTAAACGTCGCGACTTCGCGCGCGAAATGCATCTGCATCGTGGTCGCAGCGCCTCGCTTGTTCGAGGCGGAGTGTCGAACGCCCCGTCAAATGCAGCTTGCTAACGCATTTTGCAGGTATCTGGAGTTGGCGACGTGTTTATAGGCGGTGGCCGACGAACCGAGCAATACGGCCGGCCGTCCCGCGCGACCTCTTCCGGGCTCAGCACCACCGGCAGCTTGCGCGGCTCATGAACAAAGTGCGTGTGCTCGACAATCGCGTAGCGTTTAAGTGTCACCCGGAAAAGGAACCGCAGCGCAGATACAGCATGATTGACCGTCGGCGTATCCGCCG
>DASXNX010000064.1:0-29200 GCA_036494725.1 Steroidobacteraceae bacterium | reverse complement strand
CTCGGCGACTGCACCCTTGAGTCAGGAGCTGGCCCGGGAAGTGGAAGGACGCTACGGCACTTCACTGCTGGAAATTTATGGTTCCACGGAAACCGGACAGATTGCGACGCGCCATACGGCCCAAACGGCCGTATGGCGGTTGTGGCCCGATGTTCGCTTGAACGTCTCGCAGGATCAGGTTGTTGCGCACGGCGGCCATGTCGAGCAGCCGACGCCGCTGTGCGATGTGATCGAATTGACGGGAAAGGACGAATTTTTACTTCATGGCCGCACCGCGGACCTAGTCAACATTGCGGGCAAGCGCAGTTCATTTGCCTATTTGAACGCCCAGCTCAATTCCATACCGGGGGTGGCTGACGGCGCGTTCTTTCTGCGCGAAGGATTGAAGGGATCCACCGGCGTCGATCGCTTGGGCGCGGTCGTCGTGGCGCCTGCCTTGAGCGCTGCCGAATTGATCGAACGATTGCGGCAACGGATTGATCCCGTGTTCCTGCCGCGGCCCTTGCTGATGGTCGATGAACTGCCGCGCAATGCAACCGGCAAGTTGCCGCAGCAAGCCCTGCAGACGCTTGCCGCCAGTTTGCGCGAGGAGCCGTGACGCAGATGCAGAGCGCGCTCGAGATCTCGGAGGATCATCCCTCCTACGCGGGCCACTTTCCCGGCTTTCCCGTGCTGCCGGGCGCCGTGCTGCTCGATGAGATGCTCAAGATCATCGAACAGGCGCGCGGAATCGATCTGACGCAATGGCATATCGCATCCGCGAAATTTCTCGATGCGGTGCGGCCGCGCGACAAGCTGATCGTGGAACACGACTCCCCCGCCGCGGGCTTGATTCGCTTTGCGATACGCGCGCATGACCGCAAAGTGGCCGGCGGCACGCTGTCACAGCCCGGAAACGTCCGTGACGCTTAAGGCTAACACTGCGGACGGGGATGGCACTGCCGCGGAATGGGCCACGCGCAAGGAGCGCGGCAGCCTGGCACTGCTCAAGACCATGGCGTTTCTTTCGCTGCGCCTCGGAAGGCGGCCGAGCCGCATTATTTTGTACGTGATCGCCGCCTACTTCTTTGTATTCGGGCCCAAGGCGCGACGTCACTCGCGCCACTATTTGCAACTGGCATTGCGCCGACGCCCAAAGGCCCGCGACCGCTTCCTGCAGATATTGAGTTTTGCCACCACCATTCACGACCGTGTCTACCTGATGAATGGCCGCGATGAACTCTTCAATGTCACTCAAGAGGGCGAGTCGAAGGTGCTGGCGCGGATTGCCGGCGGCGGCGGCGCATTGCTGTTGGGCGCCCACATGGGCAGTTTTGAGGTGATTCGTTCCGCAAGCCGGCATGAGCGCGGAGTGCGCGTCGCCATGGCCATGTACGAAGAAAACGCCCGCAAGATCGGTGCCATTCTGGGCGCGATCAATCCTGCTTACGTGCCCGACATCATTTCGCTGGGTCATATCGATGCGATGCTGAATATCGCCGAACATCTGAAGCACGGCGGCTGCGTCGGCGTGCTTGGCGACCGCACGCTCGGCAGCGAGCCGGTTCAGGCGGTCACGATACTGGGTGAAACCGCCTACTTGCCCACAGGCCCCATGCGTGCGGCGGCCATTCTGCGCTGTCCCGTGTTCTTCATGGTCGGCTTGTATCGCGGCAGGAACAACTACCACGTTGCGTTTGAAGCGATTGCGGATTTCTCCGCAGGCGCAGGCCGCGGCCGCGAGACCGCCGTGCGTGAGGCCATCGAGCGCTACGCCGAGATGCTCGACCGCCATTGCCGCAGCGACCCCTACAACTGGTTCAATTTTTTCGATTTCTGGCGGCGCTCGTCGGAAAATCGGGGCACGTAGTTGCGCATCGTCGCGCTCATTGTTCTGTTTCTGGGCAGTGCCGCGGGCAGCGCCACGCCGCCGCCCACGCCGCTGCGCGCGCCGTCAAACGCAGGTGATCTCAACGAAGTGATGCGGCTGCTGGCGATGCGCCAGCATGGCCGGGTCGAATTCGTCGAGCAGCATTTTCTATCCGTCCTGAAGCGGCCGGTCGAGTCTTCCGGCGAGCTGCGCTACGACGCGCCGGACCGGCTCGAAAAGCGCACGCTGCAGCCGCGCGCGGAGACCCTGCTGCTTGCCGGCGGCGTCTTGACGGTGGAGCGCGGACACAGCCGGCGCGTGCTGGATTTGCATGCCTATCCGCAGGTGCAACCCTTTGTGGAGAGCATTCGCGCCACCCTGGCCGGCGACCGCGTCGCGCTTGAGCGTTTGTTCGACGTGGAATTTGCCGGAGGCGTCAATCATTGGGCCTTGTTCCTTGTCCCGTTGCAGGCAAGTGTCAAGCAATCCGTGTCGGAGGTGCGCATTGACGGCGCGCGCGATCAACTGCTCCGGGTGGAGATTCGCCAGCCCGACGGGGACCGCTCGCTGCTGACGCTGCGCCCTGCCGCGCAGCCATGATCGCGCGCCGGGCCAGCACGCTCCTAATTTGGTTCGGCTGCGTGGCGCTCGCGGCATTGGTCGTGGTACGCGCGCGTTACGTTACGGATCTCTCGGCATTCTTGCCCTCCAAGCCGACGCCGGCGCAGCAGCTTCTGGTGGACCAGCTGCGCGATGGACCGGCATCGCGGCTGATTCTTCTGGCAATCGAAGGCGGCGACGCCGATTCACGCGCGAAGCTTTCCCTCGGCATGGTGGAGCAGCTGCGCCATGATCGGCGATTCCTGAGCGTCAATAACGGCGCGGCGCTTTCGGGAAGCGGCGATCGCGAATTTCTCTTTCACAATCGATATTTATTGAGCGAGACGGCGACCGCGGAGCGCTTTTCCGTTCCCGGCTTGCACGCAGCAATCGGGAACACGATCGACGAGCTGGCTTCTCCGGCAGGACTGCTGCTCAAATCGTTGTTGCCGAGAGATCCCACCGGCGAGACCTTCAGTATCATCGACCAATTAGCGCGCTTGCCCGCGCCAGCGAGCCGCGACGGAGTCTGGGTTTCCGCCGACGGCACCCGCGCCTTGGGATTGGCGCAGACGGCGGCGAGCGGATCCGACAGCGACGCGCAAAGCGCGGCAATCGATGCGATGCGCGCCGCTTTTGCGGCAGCACAGCGCGCGTCGCCGCAGGGCGCGGCGCGGCACGCACAGTTACGCTTGAGCGGTCCCGGCGTGTTCGCCGTGGCGACGCGCGCCAAAATCGAACGGGCTGCGATACGCTTGAGCGCTGTCGGCAGCGTTCTGGTCGTGACGCTGTTGCTTACCGTGTACCGATCCTTGGCCGCGCTCGGCTTGGGATTGCTGCCCGTTGCCACGGGTGCGCTGATCGGCGTCGCCGCCGTCGCCGTGGGGTTCGGCGCCGTTCACGCCATCACATTGGGCTTCGGCATCACGCTGATCGGCGAATCGGTGGACTACTCGATTTATTTCTTTATTCAGTCGCGCCGCCGTGCGCAGTCCGCTGTCGCCAACGGCTGGGGCGAGGGATGGTGGCCGACCATCCGCCTCGGAATGCTGACTTCAGTGTGCGGATTTGCATCGCTCCTGCCCTCGGGGTTCCCGGGACTTGCCCAGCTGGGGTTGTATTCGATCAGCGGATTGATTGCGGCAGCCCTGGTGACGCGCTTCGTGCTGCCGGCGCTGCTGCCGCCGAAATTCGCCATTCGCGACCTGACCCCCGTTGGATTGGTCCTGGCGGGGATGCTGCACAAGACCCGCCGAATTGGCAGGACCGGCACTCTTTTAACAGGCGCGGCGCTGGCGATCGGCGCACTCGCGGTGCTTTATCACCTTCGAGGAACATTGTGGAATCGCGAACTCGCGGCATTGAGTCCAATCTCAATTGAGGAACAGGACTTGGACGCCTCGTTGCGTGCCGATCTGGGCGCTGCCGATGTGCGCGATCTGGTGATTGTTTCGGGTTCCGACTTGGAGTCGGTGCTGCAAGCCGCCGAACGTACTGGAATTATCTTGCAAGGGTTGGTAAACGAGAATGTCATCGGCGGCTTCGAAAGCCCGGCAAATTTTCTGCCCAGCATGCGGACCCAGGAGGCGCGCCGCAGCAGCCTGCCCGCGGCGGAACAGATGAGCGCCAATCTCCGGCAGGCGACGGCCGGCTTGCCGCTCGACGCGGAGCGCCTGCACCCGTTTCTGGATGATGTCGAAGCAGCTCGGCACGCACCGCCGCTGACGGCGCATGATTTGCGCGGAACGTCTTTTGCCGCGGGTTTCGACGCCTTGATTCTTCATCAAAAGAATCAGTGGAATGGCATGATGCCGCTGCGCGATGTGGCCCCGGGTCAGCCGATAGATCTCGGGAGAGTGCGGGCCGCGATCGAAGCGGGCGAACCCGGAGAAGCGCGCGTGCTCGATCTGAAGCAGGAGTCGGACGCGCTGTACTCGACCTATCTGACGCAGGCGCTGCGCTATTCAGTGGCGGGTTTCGCCGCGCTCGCGTTGCTGCTGCTGATCGCGCTGCGCTCGCCGCTTCGGGTGGCCCGGGTTCTTGCGCCCCTGGTGCTGTCGGTGCTCATTGTTGCGGCGGTTCTTGCGGCCTGCGGCGTGCCGCTCAATATCTTGCATCTGGTGGGAATGCTGCTGATTGTCGCTGTCGGCTCCAACTACGCATTGTTCTTCGATCGACAGGCGCAGTCCGCGCAGGCGGACGAAGCGCTCACCGCGGCGTCGCTGGTCATTGCCAACGCCAGCACCGTCATCGGCTTCGGCCTCCTGTGCTTCTCGCGGATTCCGGTGCTGGTCGCGCTCGGCACGACCGTCGCGCCCGGCACCTGGCTGGCGCTGCTGTTTGCAGGGGTCGGTGCGCGCGCGGGTATCGGTGCACATGAGAAGATGCGGGATGCGTAGTGTTCTTCGCACCGCCGATTTGAACGTCATGGCGCCGACGCGAATGATCTGGTTGCCCGGCGCCTACCATGGCGCACAAGACTTCGTGAATGCGGGATTTGCCGAAGCGGTGTCGAGGCGGGACGCGTCCGTGGATTTGGCATTCATTGATCTGGATCTCAAGCACCTCGGCGATCGCGCAGCGCTGCAAGCCCTTCGATCCGAGCACGTGCTGGCGGCGCGTGATCAGGGTGTTTCGATATGGTTGGCTGGAATCTCGCTGGGCGGCCTGATCGCGCTCGACTATGCGGCCACTTATCCCGGCGAGTGCGACGGCGTGTGCCTGCTCGCGCCCTATCTCGGCAATCGTATGTTGACCGCCGAGATCGCCGCTGCGGGACTCGCGGCTTGGGAACCCGGCGATGTTGCCGAGGACGACGAAGAACGGAGAATATGGCGCTTTATCAGGACGCGCAGCGCGCGACCGTCCTTGTATCTGGGATTCGGCCAGAGTGATCGATTTGCGTCGGCGCACGCGTTGCTGGCTTCCGCGCTGCCCTTAGGCTCGGTCAACGTGATCGCCGGCGGCCACGACTGGCGCACCTGGACCACGCTTTGGGAGAATTTCTTGGACTCTCATTTTTCATGAATCGACAGACGGCCTCCTCGCAGCGCTGGAAACCCTCGCCGCTGCTGTACGCGTCCGCGGCGATTCATGCCGGTGCGGCGGCGTCCCTGCTGTTGCGGCCGGGCGTTTGGCCGTGGGCGCTCGGGGCGGTGGCGGCAAATCACGCGGCGTTGGCTGCAGCGGGCCTGTGGCCGCGCTGCCGGCTGCTGGGTCCGAATTTGACTCGTTTGCCGGCAATCGCGGGCAACACGGTCGCCATTACCATCGATGATGGGCCGGAACCGGATGTAACCCCTCAGCTTCTTACGCTGTTGACCGAATATAGCGCGCACGCGACTTTTTTTTGCGTGGGCGAACGCGTCCTGCGCCATGCAGACCTGGCTCGGGAGATCGTCCGGCGCGGACATGCCATCGAGAACCACAGCCAGCGGCATCGGCATGATTTCTCGCTCCTGGGTCCGAAGCGGATGCGCGCGGAAGTTTCCCGTGCCCAGGACAGCATTGCCGGGGTAACCGGCATTGCGCCCCAATTCTTTCGAGCCCCCGCAGGGCTGCGCAATCCTTTCCTGGATCCGGTCCTGCAACGCTTAGGGCTGCGCCTCGCGAGTTGGACGCGGCGGGGCTTCGACACCGTGAGCGGCGACGCGGATGCGGTGTACCGGCGCGTGGCCGGCCCGCTTGGCGCAGGCGACATTCTGTTGATGCACGACGGCAATGCGGCCCGCAGCAGCCGCGGCATCCCGGTCATTCTCGAAGTGTTGCCTCGCCTGTTGGACGCGTTGGCATCGCAAGGATTGACGACGGCGACGTTGCGCGCCGCATTGCCCGGCCGACTCTCATGACTCCCCTGCTGATCTCGGCATTCACCGCAACAAGTTGCCTTGGCCGGGGCGTTTCCCCGACGCTCAGCAGCCTGCTCGAACAGCGCAGCGGATTGTCTCGATGCGAATTCGAGACCGTGAAGATCGATACTTACGTCGGCGAAGTCGCGGGCGTGGATGAACAGCACCTCCCGGCTGCACTGCGGATATTCGATTGCCGCAACAACCGGCTGGCTGAACTCGCCCTTCAACAGGACGGCTTTCTCGAGGCCGCGCTGGCATGCGCGGCGCGATGGGGCCGCGCTCGGGTCGGCGTGTTTCTAGGTACCAGCACGGCAGGCATGCTGCAAACCGAACTCGCCTACCGAGCACGCGATCCGCAGAGCGGTGCGTTGCCCGAGAGCTATGAGTACGCGACCACTCAAAATACCTTCTCCATCGCCGATTACATGCGGCGGCGCTGCGGCGTGGAAGGCCCGGCCGCGGTGGTGTCCTCGGCCTGTGCATCGAGCGCCAAGGTCTTCGGTTCGGCGCGCCGCATGATCGAGGCCGGGATCATCGATGCCGCCATCGTGGGGGGCACCGACTCCCTTTGTCTGACCACGCTGTATGGTTTCCATTCCCTGCAGCTCTCTTCCAGCGCTCCTTGCCGTCCGTTCGATGTGGCACGCGATGGAATTTCCATTGGTGAAGCGGCGGCATTCGCGCTGCTCGAGCGCCTGCCGGAGAATCCCAACGCCAATTCGGTGCTCCTCTACGGCATCGGCGAATCGAGCGACGCTTACCACATGTCGGCCCCGCATCCCGAGGGCTTGGGCGCGAAGAGCGCCATGCAAGCCGCGCTGAGCGCGGCGGCGCTGGAACCGGGCGACATCGATTACATCAATCTGCACGGCACCGGAACGCCGAGCAACGATCGCTCCGAAAGCCAGGCGGTGACCAGCCTCTTTGGGCCGACCACTCCCTGCAGTTCGACCAAGGGAGCCACCGGCCATACCTTGGGTGCCGCGGGCGCGCTGGAAGCGGTCATCAGCGCCCTCTGCATCCAACATGGACTGATGCCCGGCGGGGTCCACACCTCGCGAATCGATCCCACGCTCACCGCGCACTACATCAAGGACAATCGGTTCTCCTCGGTCAAACGCGTCCTCAGCAATTCCTTCGGCTTTGGCGGCACCAACTGCAGCTTGATCTTGGGCGGCGCCCAATGAAGCTGTGTGCATACATCGACGGTATCGGCATTCTGGGTCCCGGCATTTCGGATTGGACGCAGGCGGCGGATTTGCTGTCGGGAAGACAGCCCTACGCGCCGGCGGCAACCGTCCTGCCCATCCCTTCGATGCTGCCGCCGGCGGAACGGCGGCGCACGGGTCGGGTGGTGAAATTGGCGCTCGCCATCGCCTCGCAAGCCACTTCCAGCGCCGGCGCCGATCCTGCGCTGATGGCCAGCGTGTTCGCTTCCTCCGGCGGCGACGGCCACATATGTCATGAAATTTGCGAGGCGTTGGCGCAACCGGCTCGCGAGGTGTCGCCGACCCGCTTTTCCAATTCCGTGCACAACGTTGCGGCCGGCTACTGGAGCATCGCCACCGGATCCATGGCCGGCTCGAATGCTCTGTGCGCCTTTGATGCCAGCTTCGCCGCTGGCCTGCTGGAAGTCCTGAGTCTGGTTGCCGTCGACCCACGCCCCGCCCTCCTGGTGGCGTACGACTCGGAATATCCGCAGCCGCTGCACGCCAAGCGCTCGATACCGGACGCGTTTGGCGTGGCGCTGGTTCTCGCGCCGCGCAGAGGCGCTCGCTCGTTGGCAAAGATTCAAGGCACTCTGACCGACGAGCCGGCTGACAGCATGGCCGACCCGCAATTCGAGGCATTGCGCCGCGCGATTCCGGCGGCACGATCCTTGCCGCTGCTGAGTCTGCTGGCGACGGATTGCCGTGGGCGGGCCACCCTGGATTACCTGGATGTGGCGCGCGTCGCCGTGCAACTTGAACCATGCCATTGAACCGCGCCTGGATCCTTGGGCACATACCGCACCAAGGCCGCATGTGCCTTCTCGACGAAGTCATCGAATGGGATGCGCGGCAGATCCGTTGCCGCAGCGATTCTCACCGTGCAGCCGACAATCCGCTGCGTTCGCACGGACGCTTGGGGTGCGCCTGCGGTATAGAATACGCGGCGCAAGCAATGGCGCTGCATGGCGCGCTGGCAGCGGATGGCGCGACGGGCGGCCCAAGAGCTAAGGCTGACCTGGGCTTTCTCGCCAGCGTTCGCGACGTGCGTCTGTTCGTATCGAGGCTGGATGACATCGAGAGCGATTTGATTTGCGAAGCCACCCGCATTGCCGGAGACAGCGTCACCGCGATGTATGAATTCGAGTTGCGAGCCGGAGAGAGGATTCTGCTGCGCGGCCGCGCCGCAGTGATACTGAATGCCGGAAAGACCAGAAATGAATAACGTCGCGACCCGTGCCTTGGTGACCGGCGGCAGCGGCGGCATTGGTGCCGCCATTTGCCGCCATCTTGGATCAGCCGGTCTTTTCGTCTACGTGCACGCGCACCGTGGCATGGCCGCGGCCCAATCGATAGCCGGCAACATCATCGATGCCGGCGGCCAAGCCGGCGTTGTGCAGTTCGACCTGACTGACGCCGCTGCGACCCGCGCCGCCGTCGAAAAGCTGCTCGAAGATGGAGCGATACAAGTTCTGGTGAACAACGCCGGCATTCATGACGATGCGGTTTTCCCGGGCATGAGCAGCGAGCAATGGCATCGCGTCACCGACCTATCGATCAACGGCTTCTACAATGTCACGCAACCACTGATGCTGCCGATGATCCGGACGCGTTGGGGGCGAATCATCAGCATCTCTTCAGTCACGGCACTGCTCGGCAATCGCGGCCAGGTCAACTACGCGGCCGCGAAGGGTGCCTTGAACGCCGCCACCAAGGCACTGAGTCTCGAAGTGGCGAGCCGCGGCATCACGGTCAACGCCGTGGCGCCAGGAATCATTGCCACCGAGATGAGCAAGCCTGTCTTCGATGATGCCGCCATCAACGCCATTGTCCCCATGAAGCGGGCCGGATCTGCCGAGGAGGTTGCGAGCCTGGTGGCGTATCTAGCCTCGCGGGACGCCGGATACATCACCGGTCAGGTAATTTCCATCAACGGTGGGATGATCTGATCGCTAGGCTAGGCATAGGCATCGACGAGCCCGCTGGCGGCCCGCGACGCTGAAATCGCGGCCGGCGGCGCCGTCCCCGCCGCGCTGCCCTCGAGTGCCGATGCTTCATAGCCTCTCGGCTGGGGTGTTCGATCCTGAAAGGAGCGCTGCGATATGTCGACGCTCACTTGACCGAATCCTTGAGCGCCGAGCATTTCCTTGAGCTTGGGCGAACTGGATTCCAGCGCGTCGCGAGTAACCGCACTATGGCTCGTGAGCCACACTTGCGCGTGACCCGCCTGCAGCGCAATTTTTACCTCGATTGGACCCAGCGCCGGCGGATTCACCTGCAGCTTGGCACTGGTCAAATTGCTGTCCACCATCAATGACACGCGGTCGGCGACCGCTTGTCCGAACTCGGGGCTGTCGACGCGCGCCGTGACGTTCAGCGCGGGGGACGGCGCGATGTCCGAGGCACTGGTACTCAACGTTGCTTGCGCCGCGCCGGCGCTCGCGTCGATCGAGGTCGCCGCGGACAGATCGGCAGCGCCGAGGTGTGCGCGCCTATCCGTCGTGCTTGCGCCGGCGAGGTCCGAAACCAACTGCGCATTCGATGCAACCCGCGCTGCAGCGGCAGCCGCTGCTGCCGCCGGACGCGACGCGAGAGCAGCCACGGCAGCGCCCGCCGGTGCCGCATTCACCGAAGCGGCATCCGGGGGCGCCGTGATCGGATCGGCCGTCGTTGCGTCACTGGGGGGATTGGAGAGATTTGTGCCGGTACTTTGGGCCGCGCTTGCCATCATCGACTGGGCGATGGCGTCTATGGCACCGGTCGGCGCCGCACCCGCTTGCGAAGCAGCATCCGCTTGCACATTGGCATTGGCCTGCGACGCGGAATCGGTTTGCGCCGCTGTGTCGTTCTGCACCGGCACGTTACGCGGAGCGTCGCCGATTTTTGTCGCTGCGGATTTCAATTCCGCAACATTGCCGGCCGCGGGAGCCGTCGATCCGATGATACGGGTGGTGGACGTATCGTTCGGCTCGGGTGCCGACAAGGGCGCCGCGGCGGTCGGGTCAACCGGGGTTGGGGTCGTGGCCGCCGGATCAGATGCGAGGGTCGCGAGAATGGACGCAGGGGCGGCAATGCTGGTAGCTGTCGCCGCCGCCGCGCCCGCGACTACCGTTGCCGGCCCACCGGCTGGCGCTGCGGCCGGCTGTGCCGCGGCCGACACAGGCGCGGTTTGGCCGGCCGCGCCATTGGCGGGCTTGGACACACTATCCGTGCTGACAACGGGCGCGGGCAACGCCTGCGGTACGCCCACCGGGGCGGTTGCGGCCGTGGCGGTCTTCCCGCCGCCCGCCTTCGCGCTGGCAAGCTTGCCGCCGGCGCTCTTTCCGCCCGCAGCTTTGACACCCACGGCTTTTGCCGGCGCAGTCCTTGCCGCAGGCGGCGAGGGATTGCCGGCGGCCGGCAATTGGCCGCCGCCTGAGGAAGAATCATCATTGGTCTTGTGCGGACCGCTCTGGTAGTCGTGCCTGCCGCCGGCATCACTGAGAGCGCCGGCGAAATCCCGCGATTTCGCATCGGTCGACGCCGCAGAAGCGGTCGTAGGCGCATTTGCAGAGGTTGAGACGGGCGCCGCGTCGGCGCTGGGCGGGAGTAGAAATACGGGTGGCGATGCGTTCATACCGCGGAAAATTGCAAGCTACGTGCCAATCACAGGAGCGCAAACAGGCTCCTAAGGTTTGCTCTCCACGTAGCCCGGCCCATGAATCACCTGGCCCGGAAGCGCGCCGGTCATCTTTCCCGAGTCGATGACCGGGACGCCGTTAACCAGGACGTACTGCATGCCGATCGACAGCTGATTCGGGTTTTCATAGGAGGCCGCTTCTTGAATGGCGGCGGGATCGAATACCACCACGTCCGCCCACATGCCGAATTTCAAGACGCCGCGATCAGCCAGATGCTCTCGTTGCGCGGGCAGCGCAGAGAATTTTCTGATGGCGTCGCTCAAAGTCAGTGCATGCTCGTCTCTGACATACTTGTGCAGAATGCGCGGGAATGTGCCGTAGGCGCGCGGATGCGGGTGTTCCGTTCCCAATATTCCCTCCGGCGACGTTCCCTGCGCATCGTTGTCCACCGAGACCCAGGGCTGCTGCAGGATCAATCGCACATCGGCCTCATCCATGCCGAATACCGCAACGGTGGTCGCGGCTTGATCCTTGATCAAAAAGTCGCAAATCGTATCAATCGGATCCTCGTGCCACTGCTGCGAGATCTCGCTGATGCGCATGCCCTGGTACTTGGCCAGATCCTTGTTGACGACGGCGGAAATCAGGATGTCCTGCGGTCCTTTGATCTCCAGCCATTCATTGTCCCACTCCGCGCTGGGCGTGAGCATGTCCTTGCGGATGCGCGCTCGCGATGTAGGATCCTTGAGGCGCTCGATGAGCGCGGCGGTACCGCCGTCGTACGCCCACGGCGGAATAAACGCGGAAAAGGAATTCTGCCACGCGGTGTACGCATAGGTATCCGCCGCGACATCGATTCCGCGTGCGCGCGCCGCCTCGATGCTCTGAATGACCTGCGGCGACTTGCCCCAATTGCTCCGGCCCGACACCTTCAAATGAAAGATCTCGACCGGGATATGGGCTTCGGCGCCGATTCGAAAAGCCTCATCCAGCGCGGCCATTTCAGCATTGCCTTCGCTGCGCATGTGCGTCGCATACACCCCGCCATAGAGCGACGCGGCTCTCGCCAGAGCAACGAGTTCATCGGTGCGCGCATAGGGTGCCGGCGGATACTGCAGAGCCGTCGATAGACCCAGCGCTCCCTGCAGCATCGCTTCGGCGACCAACGCCTGCATGCGAATCAGCTCATCGGAGGTGGGCGCCCGATCGTCATAGCCGATCACCATCTCGCGCACAGTGGTCGCGCCGATGTAGTGGCCCATGTTGATGCCGATCCCCTGTTTCTGAACCCGATCGAAATACTGGTGGAAGTCGTGCCAGTCCGGCTTGATGCCGAAATGCTCGAATTGCGGCTGTCCCTCTTTGAGAATGGCCTCATTGACGGGCGCCACCGAGTTGCCTTCGCCGGTGATTTCCGAGGTGATCCCCTGAAATATTTTCGAGGGTAGGCGCGGGTCCACCAGCACGGTGAGCTCGGACTGGCCGAGCATGTCGATGAACCCCGGCGCCACGATCATGCCGCCCGCGTCGATGGTTCGGCGGCGCGGCGCACTCGACAAGTTCCCGATGGCCGCGATGCGGCCGGCCCTGATGGCGACATCGCCCGCGTACCACGGCGATCCGGTGCCGTCGATGATGTGGCCGTTGGCGATGACGATGTCGTATTGATCGTCGGCGGCAAAACTTGCCGGCGGACCGGCGCAGCTCAACGCAAGCAGCAATGAAGCCTTGATCCACATCGGGCACAAGATTGGTTTCATGGTGGATTTTGCTTCAGGTATTTGTCGAACCAGCTCAGCGTCCGCCGTGCGGCATCGGCGATATGCTCAGGATCGCGCAGCCCATGACCCTCGCCTGGATAGATCATGACGGCGGTTGGGACGTTCATGGCCTTCATGGCGTGCCAGAACTCCTGCGTCTGCGGTGCCGGGCACTCGATGTCGTGTTCGCCCACCCAGGCGAAGGTCGGGGTCTTTACATTGTGCATGTAATGAATGGCGGATGACTGCGCATACACAGCGGGATCGTCATAGGCCGATTTGCCGAAGTAGGGAATCATCCACGCGTCGATGCCGTTTTCGCCATAGTAAGAGAGCCAATTGCTGATGCCCGCCGCCGCCACCGCCGCCTGGAAGCGGTTGGTCTGCGTCACCGCCCACATGGTCATGAATCCGCCGTAGCTGCCGCCGGTGAGCCCCAGCCGCGCGGTGTCGACGGGAGCAGCCTTGGCCGCGGCGTCGATGCCGGCGAGGATGTCGCGCAAATCGCCATGACCGAAGTCGCGCACGTTGGCCAGAGTGAAGCGTTCGCCTTGACCGTAGCTGCCGCGAGGATTGGGCGCAAACAGCGCATAACCGTGTTTCAGCAACGTCGTCTGCAAACCTGGGCCGAAGAATTGGGGCGTGGCGGCCGCGGCCGGACCGCCGTGAACCACGGTGATCATCGGAAGCTTGCGCGCATCGTCGGGGTGCAAGGGCAGCAGCAGCCAGCCCTGAACGTCAAAGCCATCGCTTTTCCACCACACGCTCTGCACCCGCGCCGGCGCACTCAAGCCCGCATTGACCGCGGTCAAATTACGCCAGTGTCCGACGGTGCCGATTTCGATCTCCGGCGGCGCGGTGAACGATTCGTGCGCATCCGCGGTTGCACCCGATGGACACGCGGTGGATATTCCCGACGCGCGATCCGAGAACGATTCCTCGCCGCTCCACAGCACGCGCGGCGCGTCAGGCTTCGTTCCGGAACCCAGATCGACGAACTGTGCCTTGTCGCCTGCCAGGAACTCGGCCTGCAGGTGGCCGTCGCAGCCCCAGCCGAGCGCGGTCGCGGATGCGCGCATTCCCGGCGTGATGTTGATCGGTGCGCCGCCGTTCAGGTTCAGTGTGTACACATCGCCGCCGGTCGAGCCGAAATCGCTCATGATCCCGCCGATGAAGGCGACCCTGGTTCCGTCCGGCGATACTTTCGGCGTGGCGAGTTGCTGGCGATTGTCGGCGGGACTGTAAATGACACGCGCGCCGCCGTTCTCCGGAAAGGCGTACAGCTTCGCCGTCCACCAATTGTTATCTCCGTCGCCGGGAGAGGCTGTGCCGACGAAGCCATTGCCGGCACCTCGCCAGTCGTACTCATAGACGAACAGATCGGGCGGCGAAACCCAGCGAAGGGCGCCGTTCTCCCATATCGCGATTCGCTGCTCCGGCGGTGCAGCGTCCAGGTCGCCCGATACCGGAGCGCCGGCCTGCGTTGCACCCACCTCTTTCGTTGCATTTTGGGTTGCCAGCATGGCCAGACGCGCATCGGGCAGGTAGCGCAGCCTTTCTATGGTGCCGCTGAAATCGAGCAACTTGGTCAGTCCGCTGCCATCGGCGGCAACGGCGTAGACCGAGCGTGCGTGCGTGCCGGGGGTGCGCAAAACGAAGCTGAGACGCTTGCCGTCGGGACTCCAGGTGAGCGAGTTCGGCCAGCACTGCGGTACCCTGCCGCACGGCATGGCAACGGTGGTGGCGGCGGCGCCATCGACGCGCCGAATCACGAGGTCGCGAATGACCGGAGCCCCGCCACTCGGCGACGAGTCGCCTTCGACCGAGGCCACGAGCCCCGCATCGGGCGAAATCTCGATGCTCAGATAGCGGTGCACCAGACGCTCGGTGGGCGCCGTTTCCGCAACCGCAACAGAGCCGATGCTGAGGCACGCTGCGATGACCAGGACCACCTTCATTTCATTCCCCTTCCGAATGCTCGGCTAGCTGCCGCGGTTGAACTTGAGCACGAGAGTCGCGCATCCCAATAGGCCCGCGCCTTCCACGCGCGCCAGCCATCGATTCATGTTGCCGGTCATGCCAAATCGAGCCGAGGCGTGCACGGCGCGATGCGCCAACCATCCGTAACCCGTCAAAATGCACAGCTCGGGCACCATCGAGGTCGCGGCCAGAATCAACATCTGCGGCACGACGGATTTTGCCGGATCGATGAATTGCGGCAACAGCGCCAGAAAAAACAACAGCGCCTTGGGATTTGCCAGCTGCAGAGTCAGTCCGCCGAGGTACACGCTGCGCCGATCCGCGGCGCCGCGCGCAGCCTGTCCCTGAAGCGCCACTGAATGCAATGAATTGGACGAGAGCAACGCTTTCACGCCTAGATAAACGAGATAGGCTGCGCCGACCCATTTGGCCACGGTAAAAAACCGCGCGCTGGCGGCAATGATGGCACCGAGGCTGGTCGCCGACAGCGCGAAATAGATGGCATTGGCGCTCAGTATTCCGGCGGCCGCCGGCAAGGTACTGCGCAGAGCGCCGCGCACGCCCTGGGATACCACATAGAACACCGCGGGGCCCGGCGACAGCGACAGCGCGGTCTCCATCGCCAGAAAGAGCAGCCAAGTCTTGAATGTCATTGCGCCGCGTTCAGCCTTGCGGCAGCCTGTGAATTCTTGGATTTTGCATGGGAGCGCAATGATCTACCGGCACCGCACGCATGGCAAGCCAGTGGACGATGGCCTGCGATCTCGCATGGTGGAAAACGGCAACGGTCTCGTCATGCACGTGCTGGAGGCGGGATTCGAAACCGGCAATCGCCCGTCCGTTGTGCTGCTGCATGGTTTTCCCGAGCTCGCATACAGCTGGCGCAAAGTGATGCCGGGCCTCGCGGCCGCCGGTTTTCACGTGGTCGCACCCGATCAGCGAGGCTACGGACGTTCCACAGGCTGGGATGGGAACTACGACGGTGATCTTGCCGCCTACGCGCTGCTCAATCTGGCGAAGGACATCCAAGGACTGGTGAGCGCATTGGGCCATCGCAGCGTCGAAGCGGTGGTGGGTCATGATTTTGGTTCCCCTGTTGCCGCGTGGTGCGCGCTGCTGCATCCGGATGTATTTCGATCCGTCGCATTGCTGAGCGCTCCTTTTTCCGGACCGCCGCGGCCGCCCGTATCCGGGGCGAAAGCACCGCCCAGCATCGCGGAAGCTCTGGCCGCGCTCGACCCGCCGCGCAAGCACTATCAAGCGTACTTCTCGACGCGGCAGGCCGACGCCGACATGCGCGATTGCCCGCAAGGGCTGCACGCCTTCCTGCGGGCCTACTTTCATTGTAAGAGCGCCGAGTGGCGGGGAAATACTCCGTTTCCGCTGAAATCCTGGGCGGCCGAAGAACTGGCCAAGATGCCGAGCTACTACATCATGGACTCGAGGAAGGGGATGGCCGAGACCGTCGCGCAACACGCACCCAGCGCCGCCGAGATCGCGGCCTGCACCTGGCTGTCCGAGGACGAGTTGGCTGTGTACAGCGAGGAATTCTCGCGCACCGGATTCCAAGGCGGGTTGCAGTGGTATCGGAATGCGACGAACCCCGCGTCAATCGCGAAGCTTAGCGCATATTCGGGCCGCGCCATCGAGGTGCCGAGCTGTTTCATCGCAGGAAAGAGCGATTGGGGAGCCTACCAAAGTCCCGGCGCACTGCAGGCAATGGCCGCTGCCTGCCCGCGGTTTCAGGGCATTCATTTCGTCGAAGGCGCCGGCCATTGGGTACAACAGGAGCAACCCGCCGCAGTGACCCGGCTGTTGATCGAGTTCTTGCGCGGCGACGCTTAGTGCGTGGCGAGATCCGCGAGAAAACTGGATACGTGGTCATTGATGAATTTGCCGTCTGCCGGCGAGGCACCGGCTCCGGCCGGATGTCCCCACAATGACGGAATGACGGCCAGCGTGCAGCGGGGAATGAAGCCGGCCTCGTAGCGCGCATCCGCGACGGGAAAGTACAAGTCGGTTTCGGATGGCATGTAGAGCACCGGCACCTTGATGGAGCGCAGCGCCGACTCGACGTCGCCGTGAAATGGCGGTGTCTTGCCGATATCGTGCGACTCCCAGCTGCGCATTTGCAGTATGAGATTGTTGGCATCCGCACCGGGGATGAAGTTCGTGCGGAATCGTTCGACGACTTCTTCAAAGTTCTTGCCGGGGGTCGCCGCGTCGCGCCACAGTTCGCGCCGCCACCATTCCTGCGAGAACAGCCAGCCGGTCCACACCAGGGAAAAGGCCTGGATTCCCTTGATCGGTTGGCTCGTATAGTCACCGCCGTTGAATGCCGGGTCCACCGTGAGGGCGGCGATCTCGCCCTCGAGCCGAACGATGCCGTGGCCGTAGGTCTTCGCGGTCCCCGAGGTCGCGACGATGCCGTCCATGAAATCGGGATAGCTCACGGCCCATTGAAATGCCTGCTGGGCACCCATGGAAAAGCCGATCACTGCGTGCAGATGGCGAACGTGCAGTTGCTCGATGAGCATGCGATGCACTGCCTGCACGTTGTCGCGGATCGTGGTGACGGGAAATCTCGGGCCATGAAAAGGCTCTGGTGTATTGCTGGGCGAGGATGAGCGTCCATTGCCGAACAGTTCGCTGGTCACGATAAACAGCTTGTTCGGATCGAGCGCTTTGCCCGGCCCGATCAGGAACCCGTAGCCGTGCATATCCGCCATGTAGTGCGAAGGCAGCAGAATGACATTGTCGCCCTTGGCATTCAGCTTGCCGAATGTGCCGTACACCACGCGGGCTTCCGGTAGGACGGCGCCGCCTTCCGTTTTGAAGCCCTTGATGATGATCTCGTGCTGGACCGGCTCGGGATCCTTCGCGGTTGCCTGCGCCTGCGGCCATTGCGCGGCAACCAAGACGATGATCAATGCAACGCTTCGCACCAAACAAGCATACACAAGTGTATCGCTCCCTCTCGTCAGCGGCGAAGCCGCTCGAACACCACCCGCATGGCGCCGACTCGGTCCAGATAGCCGCGAACCGACGTGTCGCCGCATCGTTGACCTTCAGTCAATCGAAATCCTCGTCTGGCGAATTCATCGCCGGCGCCGGCGCCGCACAGATGGATGAGGGCGGCCAGCTGCTGCTTATGCTGCAGCGTCGCTGCGGCGACCCGCTGCCGCTCGAGGATTGCGGCCACGGATCGATCGAGGTAGGCCGAGGTCAGTTCCACGGCGTGACCGGGCAGTACACGCGCATACAAACCGTTGAACCAGCACGACTGCCAATCATTCCAAGGTCCGTCCTGTACCACCGCGTGGTCGCGAATGCAGTAGCGCCGGGCTTCGGCGAAATTTCCATCGGTGATCTGATACATGCCCACGGCGCTCGATGCCGGCCGGTAGATTTCGAAGGGCTGCGAGGTAAACGACCAGCGCCAGTAGGTGCGCGCCACGGGATTGCCGGAGCCCTCGACTTGCGCGATCGCCGCGAGGAACTCCGGAGTCATCACGCTGGTTGAATACTTCTCGAACAGGGATTGGTAGTCCCGCCAGGTTTCAGCCGGGCTTTTGTTCAGGGTGCCGCTCACGGGAAAGAACAACTCCGATGGTTTGCGGATCACTTGATAAATGGCATTGCTGATGAGCCACAGAATCAGGATCACCAGCGCCGCCATCATGAATTTTGCCGGCCGCGGGGCCGGCCGCCACCAGCGCTTCACGCGGCGTGCGAATCCGGCGAAACCGCGCGCGGCCTTGGCGATGTGGCGGCCGGTGCGGGAAATTCGTTGTGGCAGCGTTGCTTTGCGGCGCGGCATCGGCGGTGACTTAATGCGGTCCCATGTACATGGCTTCCGCCGTTATTTTGGGATTTTGTTTTTTTGCTTGACCAGGATGGTCACGCTGTCGGTGTTCGGATCGAAAATGATCTCGGCTTCGCCCCGCTTCAGCTGCGCGAGCACCCGCGTTACCTTATCTTCCAGCGAGATTTCCCGTTCTCCGTAATCGGTGCCCTCGCGCAGCACGAAAGACTCCACAACCGCGTGCAGCAGATCCGCCGGCAACTCGGTATAGGGAACGAGTACCGGTAAGGTTTCCGGTAAGGTTTCCGGTAAGGTTTCCGGTAAGGCCGCCGGTTCGGGTTGTTCTTCCATCGACGCATCGTAGCCGATGCGCATGGCGCGAGGCGCGGTCTTAAGCTTTTTCCGCCTCGGTCCGCGTTGCGAGGATGAGGCGCATGGCCGCATCGTCGCCTTCGCGTTGCTCGCGACGATCCGCGACATGCTGTTCTTCCTTGCGGAAGCGATCGACCACTCTGCTCAAGGATTCCGCTTCGATGCGCTTTTCGCTCCATTGCGCGCGCCGCTTCTCGTACTCCTTGCGGGCGCTGTCGAGGGACTTCAAATGTTGCCGTAGAGCTTCGCCGAGCCGCTCCAGGAATGAGCGAAAGTTCTGCAGTTTGACCGCATCCATGGTTCCGTTGGCCTGGGTCGAATTGCTCACATACTCGTCGCGATACGATTGAAGCTGCTCGAGTTGACGTTCCAGGTCCTGGACTTTGCGCCCGGCTTCACCCATGGCGCGGCTCAAGTCTTGGGCGGTGGTCGAGGCGATTTCATGGATCGGCTCGAATCGTTTGGACTTCATCATGGCGCCCACTATCGGCTTGAGGTAGCGGTCGGCGCCGAGAACTGCGTCACGAGTTGCCTGAGATCGGCATAACTTCGCTCGATTCCCACCGGCTCGTACATGTCCTGGCGCAGAAATTCGAGCATCTTGGGCCATTGCTCCACGGCCAGATCCACCCGCGCATCCGACCCGCGCCGATAGGCTCCCACGGTAATGAGATCGCGATTCTGCTGATAGGTCGAATAAACCTGTCTGAAGCGGTTCGCCAGATCCTGTTGTTCTCGCGTGGCGATTTGGTGCATCGCACGACTGATTGAGGCCTCGACGTCTACCGCGGGATACAGCCCGCTCTCGGCCAAGCGGCGCGACAGCACGATGTGTCCATCCAGGATGGCGCGCGCCGCGTCGGCGATGGGATCGTTCTGATCGTCCCCTTCCACCAGAACGGTATAAAAAGCAGTGATCGATCCGACGCCGCGGTCGCTGTTGCCCGCCCGCTCGACCAATTGCGGCAGACGCGCGAACACGGAGGGCGGATAACCCTTGGTCGCAGGAGGCTCGCCGATGGCCAGGGCGATTTCGCGCTGCGCCTGCGCGAAGCGCGTAAGCGAATCGAGCAGCAACAAGACCTTTAATCCTCGATCGCGGAAGTACTCGGCAATGGCGGTCGCCAGCCAGGCGCCGTGCAAGCGCATCAGCGGAGGATTGTCGGCCGGCGTGGCCACGACCACGGCGCGCCGCATGCCGTCGGGCCCCAGCGTATTGCTGACGAAATCCTGCACTTCCCGGCCGCGTTCGCCGATGAGACCGACAACCGTGACATCGGCCTTGGTGTAACGGGTCATCATACCCAGCAACACCGACTTGCCTACGCCGGAGCCCGCGAATAGTCCGATACGCTGGCCGCCGCCCACGGCGAGCAGCGCGTTGATCGAGCGCACGCCGACATCGAGCGGATCGCGGATCGCGCGGCGCATCAAGGGATTCAAGGGCTCACCGGTCAACGACACTCGATCAGTGCAGCGCAACTCGCCGAATCCATCGAGCGGCCGCCCCGCGCCGTCCAGCACGCGGCCCAGCAATGCATCGCCCATGGCGACACTGGACTCGCTGCGCGTTGGGATCACGCGCGCGCCGGGCATCAATCCGCGAATGTCTCCGGTGGGCATCAAAAATAGCTTGTCGCCGGAGAATCCGACCACTTCCGCCTCGATCTGCTTGCCTTCCGCCGTGTCGACCAGACAGCGGCCGCCGACCGCGGCCTCGCATCCCACGGCCTCGAGCGTCATGCCGACCATGCGATTCAGAGTGCCTTCGACCACGAATTCGGACGCGCTCGCAGCGCGGGCGCGCGCTTGAACCAGCGCTTCAGCCCAGCGTTTCGACTTTGATAGCGCCGCGCCGTCGCTCATGATGCCGACCCGCCGCGGGGCGGCGTCGCCTGACGTTCGTTGCCTAACAGCTCGCTCAAGATGGCTCCCAAACGTGTCTCGAGACGTGCGTCGATGCGCGAGGTGGCGCTGGTGACCTGACATCCGCCTCGTGCCATGACGGGATCCTCGACTATGGCCCAGGCTCTTTCGTTCTCGGTGGGCGAGAGATGTTGTTTGACCACGGCGGCATCTTCCGGATGCAGATGCACGCGCACCTCGCGCGCTGCGACGGGGAGCGCCGCGATGGCCTCGCGAATGATGCCGATGATCTGCGTGGGGTCGGTCTTCAACTCGCGCCGCACGATTTGCCGCGCCAGTGCCATGGCCAAGGTCAGCAGCTCGCGCTCCACCTCGGCGTCCAGGGTCTCGAAGGGCTTGGCCAAGTCGTAGAACATGCCGGCGAGGCGGTCCACTTGCGCTTTGATCTCGGCGCGGCCGGCCTCGCGGCCCTCGGCGAGTCCTTGCGCAAAGGCTTCCTTGTGCGCTTCGGCCTGGAGATCGGCGAGACCGCCTACGGTGGCCAATTTCTGGGCGCTCGGGCTCCCCATATCGGGTGCCGCCCACAGCTTCGCGCCCGCGCCGGCGCCCGCGCCCGCGCCCGGCTTTTTGCTGAGTTCAGACAAACTCGCCGGCTCCCTTGCCGCCGAGACTGATGGTGCCTTCCTCGGCCATGCGTTGCGCTATGACGATGATTTCCTTTTGCGCGGCCTCGACATCCGTAAGCTTTACCGGACCTCGGGCTTCCATGTCATCCTTGAGAATTTCCGCGGCGCGCTTCGACATGTTCTTGAAGATCTTTTCCTGCACCTCGGGTTCAGCCCCGCGCAGCGCCACGGCCAGCGTGTCGGAGCCCACATCCCGCAGCAACGCCTGTATGCCGCGGTCGTCGACGTCCAGCAAGTTGTCGAATATGAACAGCAGATCCTTGATCTTCTGATGCATCTCGCCGTCGGCTTTTTCGATCTTGCCGAGTTCCTCGCCGCTCTTGTCGCGTTCCAGGGCATTCAGAATGTTGGCCACCGTGCGTGCGCCGCCGACGCGGCGCAGCGCGGCCGGCGGCGCGGCATTCGCTTGTTTTTCGACCAGCTGATCGAGCTCGGTCAGCGCGGTCTGCGGCACTTCGTTCAATGACGCGATTCGCATCAGCACCTCGGTGCGCAGATCGTCGTTCAGCAGCGGCAAAATCGCCGCTGCCTGTTCGGGTTCCAGGTGGGAGAGAACAATTGCCGCAATTTGCGGATGTTCGCCGCCGATGATTTGCGCGACCGCTTTTGCTTCCATCCACTTCAAGGCCTCGATGCCCTGTCCGGTTTGGCCGGTCGACACGCGATCCAGCAGCATGTCCGCCTTGTTCTTGCCGACCGCCTGCGTCAGCACCCGGCGTACGAAGTCCGGCGAGCCGCCGGCGACATTGGCCTTGGCATCGGCGATACCGATGAACTTGTCCAGCACCGAGCTCATTTGTTCGCGCGACACTTCCTTGAGCTCGGCCATGGCGATGCCGAGTTTTTGTACTTCGCGGGCGTCGAGCTGCTTCAGCACATTGGCGGCTTCCTGTTCGCCCAGGCTCATGAGAAGAATTGCGGCGCGTTGCGTGCCCGCCAAATCGTCGTTGCTAGCCATCCGCCGACACCCATTCCTTCACGACCTGAGCGGCCCGCCGCGGGTCCTGGCCGACCAGGGTGCGCGCCGCCGCAATCTGTTGCTCGAAACTGGGGCTCAGCTTGATGGGCTTTCCCTGCCCCGACAGACTCACTCGGTCGCCCTCCATGTCGTCGGCCGCGCCGGCGGATGAGCGGCGGGCCGGCTTGGTCAGAGACTTCATCAAGGGGCGCAGAACGAGGAACGCCACCACCAGCACCAGTGCCACGCCGACGATTTGCTTCGCCAGCTGCGTGAGCCACGGCTGCTGCCACAGCGGCAGACCGTCGACGGGCGCCAGAGCGGGGTTGCTCTTGAAGGCTTGATTCAACACGTTCAACTGATCGCCGCGATCTTCTTTGAGGCCGATCGATTCCCTGACCAGCTGCGTGAAGCGCTTGACGTCGGTATCGCTCATCGGCGCCGTGGTCACCTTGCCGTCGGCGTCGGTCTTTTGCCAGTCGTCCAACACGACGCCCACATTGAGGTGTTTCAGTACACCCACCGGCTGTTTGACATACGAAAGAGTGCGGTCGACTTCGAAATTACGGGTGCTGCGCTGTGCGCTCGAGCTGGGTCCGCCATTGGCCGCGACCGTCTGCGTGCCTGCCGCGGCCAGCGCGGCACCGGCCAGCGCGGTACTCGCCGCCGCGGGATTGCCCGGGGTGGCGGCGCCGGGAATCGATGGCGCGCCGGAGGTGCCGGGGGGTTGATTGCTCAAGGCGCCCGGGATGCCCTCGGCGCCGTCGCCGCCCCTGCGGCTTTCGTTGCTGGTCTGCTCGCTGCGCACCGCCGTCTTTTGCGGATCGTAGTTCTCGTGCGTTTGCTCGGTGATCGTGAAATCGATGTCCGCGGTGACGGTGGCGCGCACACGTCCGGGGCCAAGCATGGGCTCGAGCAAATCAATGATGCGTTGCTGATAGCTTTGCTCGAGCTTGCGGGTGTATTCGAACTGCCGGGTGCTCAAGGTCGATTCGTTGTTTTCGTCCGGGGAATTGAGCAGTGAGCCGGCCTGATCCACCAGCGTCACATCGCTGGCCGCCAGTTCCGGCACGCTCGAGGCCACCAGGTGCACGATTGCCGCAACCTGTCCCGGCTCGAGCCGGCGGCCCGGATAAAGCTGCAGCATCACGGAAGCGGTGGCTTTGTGCGAGTCGCGCAGGAATACCGAGGCCTTCGGCAAGGCGAGGTGCACGCGCGCGGTCTGCACGCCCTGCACCTTGATGATGGTGCGCGCCAATTCGGTTTCCAGCACCGACTGGTAGCGCGCATTCTCCATCATGGAACTGCTGCCGAGAGCTGATTCCTTTTGAATCATCTCGATTCCCATTGAGTCGCTCTGCGGCAGTCCCTGGCTCGCCAATCGTATGCGCGCTTCCTGAACCTTGGACTCCGGTACGGAGACCGCGCCCGACGGATTGAGCTTGAATTCGATGCCGGCCGCCGTCAGGGCATCCATGACCTGGCCGCTCTCGCGTTCGGAGAGTTGTCCGTAGAGCACGGTGTAATTCTGTCCCTGCGACCACAACACCAGCCAGATGGCGGCCGCCACCGCTGCGGCGACGCCGGCAAGCAGGCCGACTTGTTTGAGGCCGGGGATGTCCGCGAGACTGCGCGCGGCAACGGGTGTGGCAATGGGTAGGTTTTCAGCCATGGGTTATCTCGAGTTCTTTAGACCGACATGTTCATTACTTGCTGGTAAGCATCGACCAGCTTGTTGCGTACCTCGGTCATGGCGCGAAACGCCAGTCCCGCTTTCTGTACTTCCAACATCACCTTGGTCAGATCCACGCTCTTGTCGCCGGCTTCATAGGCATCGGCCAGCGCCGTAGCCTGGTTCTGCATGGTCGCGACGCGATCGACGGTGCCCTTCATGAGGCTGGCGAAATCTATCGGCGGCGCGCCGGCGGTCGATAGCGGGGACGCCGACAGCGGCGCAATGGAGACCCCTTCGGCGCGCGCCTGCAGCGCACGCATTTGGGCCAGTACCTGATTGATTTGCATGCTGCTCATGGCTACGCCGTCATGACCAGCTGCTCGTGCACGCGCGGCACGAGGACGCCGGCGGCCTTGAGCTGTTGCAGCTTGTGGCGCAACGTGCGCGGGCTGATGCCAAGGCGCTCGGCCGTCAGCTTGCGGCTGCCTCCGGTAACCCTCAAGGTCGCCAGAATGAGCTCTCGCTCCCGGCCCTTCAGGTCGCTCTCCAATCCCATGTCCCGAACAATGGTCGGCTCCGCCTGCTGCGGAAGCGAGGCGCCGGCGGCCAGTGCGGCGCCGGTGTCCAGATCGCCGGGATGAATGATTCCGCCGGAGGCCAGCCATGCGGCGCGCTGCACGATGTTGGTCAATTCGCGGGCGTTGCCCGGCCAATCATATTGCAGCAACTTACCCTCGGCCTCGCTGGATAAGCTCAAGGCCGCCTGACCCGCGCGCGCGCAGGCCTGCATGGCACGGCGCGCCATGGGCACGATGTCGCCGCGCCGCTCGCGCAGTGCGGGCAACTTGAGCGACATCACGTTGAGCCGGTAGAAGAGGTCGGCACGGAATCGCCCGGCGCGCACCTCTTCGGGCAAATCGCGATTGGATGTGGCGATCACGCGCACGTCCAGATTGATGGTGCGGCTGCCGCCCAAGCGCTCCACTTCGCGCTCCTGCAACACCCGCAAGATTTTCGCCTGCAACGAGAGATCCATCTCGGATATTTCGTCGAGCAGCAAGGTGCCGCCCTGAGCCTGCTCGAACTTGCCGGCGTGCGCGGCCAGCGCGCCCGTGAAGGCGCCCTTCTCATGACCGAAGAGACTGGCTTCGAGCATGTTTTCGGGGATGGCGGCGCAATTGATGGTCACATACGCACTGTCGGCGCGCGCCGAATTGTCGCGGATGAAGCGCGCATAAACTTCCTTGCCGGTGCCGCTCTCGCCGGTGATGAGCACCGTCGCGTCGTTTTCGGCGATCTTGCGCGCCAAGGCCACCAGGCGCTTGGATTCCGGATCGACGGCAACCAGTTCGTTGGGCATGACCCGCGCGGCCAATTGCCGCTGCGCCATGTCGATCAGGGCCTGGGCATCAAAGGGTTTGACGATGTAGTCGGTGGCGCCTTCGCGCATCGCCGCCACCGCCTGCGCCACTGTGCCATAGGCCGTCATCAGCACCACGGGCAGGTAGGGGTGCAGCCGTTTTATCGAGGACAGTAGCTCGTAGCCGTTGGCTCCCGGCATGTGAACATCCGATATCACCAGGCCGATGTCCTGATTCGAGAGCAGCTCGAGTGCGCTTTGCGCATCGTGTGCGGCAAGCGTCGTCAGACCCGCAGCTTGCAACGTATCGACCAACGCTTCGCGCAGCGCGGCATCGTCTTCGACAATGAGAACCGAATCATTTACTTTGTTCATGTACATCCTCCGCCGGCAGTTCGATGACGAACCGGGCGCCGTTGTGCGAATCAGCCAAATAGACAGTGCCGCTGTGCGCGTCGACCACGGACTTGACAATGGACAGTCCGATGCCGTTGCCGCGGGCGCGCGTGGTAAAGAAGGGTTCGAAGATGCGTCCGCGAATCGGCGCGGGCACACCGGGTCCGTTGTCCGTGACGACGATCTGCGCACGCCCCGATGAGCCGCGCTGCGCCAGCAATTCCAGGGCGAGCGGCCCGGTTGCTGCCTGCAATGCGTTGGTGGCCAGATTCAGCACCGCGGAAACCAGCGAAGGCGCGTTCGCGCGCACCATCAAATCGGGCGCCAGAGTACGAATGGTAAGACGCACGCCATCGCGCAGCGCCGGCCGCAGCCACTGCGCGACTTGCTCCAGCAGCGCGCTCACGCTGACCGCCTCCCGGGCCGAACCGCCGTGCGCGAAGGCCAGCATGTCGTTCACCAGCTGATCGAGCTGCTTCAAGCTGCCTGCGGTCTTCTCGGCGCAGCGCGCGAGATCCGCAGGATTTCGTTGCGGCATGGTCATCTGCGAGGCGTATAGCATCGCGGCCGCCAAGGGAGTGCGTATCTGGTGGGCCAGGCCCGCCGCCAATTCGCCCAGGGTGAGCAGGCGTTGTTGGCGAGCCAGCAGCACCTGCATCAGGTGCGTTTCGGTGACATCGGTCAACAGCACCACCTCGCCGTTGTTCTCGAGTCCGCGGCGGGACAAGTTGACGTATCGGCCGCTGCGCAATTCGGTGTGTTCGCCGACGGTGCGCGGATTGACCGCGGCGCGCGCCCAGACAGCCGTGAACGGCTGCCGGATCAGCGGCTCGCCGAGCAATTCGCTGGCCGCCGGATTGCATTCCTGGATTTCGCCGCCAGCGCCCAGGACCAGCACGCCGCCGGGCAATCCCTTGATCAGGGCCGACAGGCGCGCCGCCAAATGTTCCCGGCCGGCGTGCGCGTCGTTCAAATCGGTGCGCAATTGCGCGACCTGACCGCGTAGCGACTCGAAGGCGCCCTCGAGCTGCTCCGATACCGACCCGAAGGCAAGGAACGCCGCCTGAAGTTCAGAGCGACGGTTTTCGATCAGCTCGAGATTGGTTGCTGCCATACCTACGAGGAAAGCAACTTCTGTGCCTCGGCGGTATTTGCTCCACCTTTCAATCAGTTACGATTTTACCGGCCTCGGGTTCTGCGGCAGCGTCAAAAAGTCGTCGCGGGCTCAGGCGGCGCTCAAGCGGTATTTGCGCAGCTTCTCCACCAGAGTGGTGCGCCGCATGCGCAGCAGGCGCGCCGCCCCGGCAACGGTACCGTCGGCTTCTTCCAGCGCCTTGCGGATCAATCCGACTTCGATCGTAGACAGGTGATCCTTCAAATCGATGCCGCCGCGCGGGAGCGTTCCTTCCAGCATCTCATCGACAACGGCCTCGAGCACCGGCGATACCGAGTCCGCGACCGAGAGATCCAGCGGCGCCACGATGTGGATGGGCGCAGTCCGCGCGTCGACTCGCATCTCATTGCCAAGCCATCCCATGGAGCCAAAATTGCGATAGCGTTCGGGCAAATCCGCGGCCGTGACGGTTCTGGCAGGATACAAAATCGCCAGGCGCTCGAGCAGATTCGAGAGTTCCCGCACATTGCCCGGCCAGCGATTGCGCGAAAGGCAAGTCATCGCGCCTGCGTCCAGTTGAATGTGCGGACCTGTGCCCTGACGCTGCACCAGGTGTTCAATGAGCACCGGCAGGTCGTCGAGTCGCTCGCGCAGCGGCGGCATCTGCAACGGGAATACATTCAGCCGATAGTAGAGATCCTCGCGAAATCGTCCGTCGTTGATGGCGGCTTCGAGGTCGCGATGCGTGGCCGCGATGATCCGTACGTTGCAGCGGATGGTCTTGTTGCTGCCGACGCGCTCGAAGCTGCGCTCCTGCAACACGCGCAGCAATTTGACCTGCATTTGCAGCGACATGTCGCCGATTTCATCGAGGAATAACGTGCCGCCTTCGGCAAACTCGAAGCGTCCCACGCGGGTCGACAACGCGCCCGTGAAGGCACCCTTCTCGTGACCGAACAGCTCGCTCTCCAGAAGATCGGCGGGAATGGCGCCACAGTTCACGGGCACGAAAGGATGCGTCGCACGACCTGACAACTCGTGAACATGGCGCGCGACCATTTCCTTGCCGGTGCCCGATTCGCCGAGGATCAGCACGTTGGTATCGAAAGGCGCGACTTGCTCGATGAGACGGTGCACCGCCCGCATGGCGCGGGAATTGCCGCTGGGGCGGAAGCGATGCGTGCCGGGCTGCGTGGGATGTCCGCTGCGCACATTGTGGGCCTGATCCAGAGCCGCTGACAGGCGGCGCTGCTTGACCGGCGTTTCCAGATGAATCCAGGCCAGGTCGCTGCTGCTCTCGGCGACTTTCGGCAGGCCATCATTGCTGATGCAAATGACCGGCAGCGGCTGGCGCATCGCGCGCAGCTCCGACACCAGTCCGAGGCCGAGCGAGGCCACGGTGTCGCGGCGCGCAATAACCGCCATGCAATCCTGTGCATCGCTGTGCGAGCGGCGGTGCAATTCCGCTAGATCATGGACGCGAACCGGCTCCAAATCCAAAAAACGCAGCAGTGCCTCGAGGGCGTTCGCCTCCGAATCCGTGGGTTCGATCACAATAACTTTGGCTTCGAGCAACTTGGGACTCCTTCCCATGACATAAAAGTGTGACGGACCTCACATATCTCCGGTTCCGTCTTAAGCTTTTGTCGTAACCCTTTGACATATCTCAATCAAACTCGGGTTACGCGTCATACTAACTGATGAACTTGAGAGAGAAGCAGTTGGCAAACCCCCGTAACGAGCGTAGGGGCATCCCCCAAATCAGATAGCGGTGATCTCGTCAACTCTCTCGCGTGGGTGTGTCAATTGGTGGCGAGTTTCGCGCCGGCAACGAGGCGCCGGTGGTGTCTGAAGATCAGCTTGTCCAGCATCTCGACGACTGCATCGCTCAAACCCTTGAAGCGCATTTGCGTGACAAGAATTCCGTCCAACGTGCGATGACCAGCCACGACGCAGGGAATTTTGACCGGCTGCGGCAGCGCCGGATTGATATAAACCGACAGCAGCCCCGTTTCCCCAACGGCGGGCGCGATTTCGCCGAACCATTCCAGCGCGGACGAAGTCATGCGCACCCGCGCCGCGGGCGGCAACCCGCTGGAT
>DASXNX010000063.1:0-2673 GCA_036494725.1 Steroidobacteraceae bacterium | reverse complement strand
TTCGTCAAGGTGGGAATGGGCGTCACCTGGAATGCCAAGCTCGATCTTGCGGCGATGATCAATGAAGGCGTGCGTCGCGCGTACTTGAATCCCGAGAACAAATTGCGCGCCTCCATCGTCGCGGATCCGGCGTTCAAGCGCGGCAACACCCGCGACAACACCCCGGCGGTGATTCATACCGAGCTGGTTCCGGGAGACAAGGTTGAGATCACCGTGGCCGCGAAGGGCGGGGGCTCGGAAAACAAATCTCTGTTCGCGATGCTGAATCCCTCGGACTCGGTGGCGGATTGGGTGCTGGACATGGTGCCGGAGATGGGTGCGGGTTGGTGCCCGCCGGGGATGCTGGGCGTCGGTATCGGCGGCAGCGCCGAAAAGGCCATGCTGCTCGCGAAGGAATCGCTGATGGAGCCCATCGACATCGGCGAGCTCATTGCTCGCGGGCCGAAAACCGCCCTGGAAGAGTTGCGCCTGGAGATCTACCGCCGCGTGAATGCGCTCGGCATCGGCGCGCAAGGTCTGGGCGGCTTGACCACCGTTCTCGATGTCAAAGTATTGGATTACCCCACGCATGCGGCATCCTTGCCGGTGGCCGTGATCCCGAATTGCGCCGCCACCCGGCACATTCATTTCACGCTCGATGGATCAGGCCGCGCGGTTCTCGAGCCGCCGGATCTGGATCTCTGGCCCAAGGTGCAATGGGCCGCCGACGCCGGCGCGCGCCGCGTTTCCCTGGCCGGATTGACGCCCGCGGAAATCGCCACCTGGAAGCCGGGCGAAAGATTGTTGCTGTCGGGGAAGCTCCTGACCGGACGCGATGCCGCGCACAAGCGCATCTGCGCGTTGCTCGAAGCCGGCAAGCCGCTGCCGGATGGACTGGATTTCACGGGCCGCGTCATTTACTACGTCGGGCCTGTGGACCCGGTGGGAACGGAAGTCGTGGGGCCGGCGGGTCCGACCACGGCCAATCGCATGGACCGCTTCACCGACACCATGCTGGGAAAATCCGGACTGCTCGCGATGGTCGGGAAAGCCGAACGCGGACCGGAAACGGTTGCGTCCATCGCGAAGCACCGTTCGGCCTACTTGATCGCCGTCGGCGGCGCGGCATTGCTGGTGTCGAACGCCATTCGCGCCAGCCGCATCGTCGCCTTTCCCGAGCTGGGCATGGAAGCGGTCTACGAATTCGACGTCAAGGATATGCCGGTCACCGTTGCGGTCAGCGCCGATGGCGAGTCGGTGCACGAAAGCGGCCCAAGGAAATGGGCCGGCAAATTCGCAGGCATCCCGCTTAGCATCGAATAGGCGTCGGCTACAGCGCCAGGCGCATGAGCAGCCCAGGTCCGAAGCGGGTCTGGAAAGTGCCCACGATCTCGAAGCCGCACGCCAGGTAGAACTGCTTGGCGTGCGGATTTCCCACCACATGCAGAGCGCCCGATCCGCCGACGCGCGCAACCTTGACGCAGTGTTCGACCAGCATGCGCCCGATGCCCCGCCGTTGCCGATCGGGTTCGACGAACAGCGCGTCGAGCTCGGTGTCTCCGCCGTCACGGGGCAGGATCGCGGTAAATCCGACCAGCGCACCGGCGTCTTCCGCGACGAACACGCCGCCGGCGGTGATCTGATCCAGCGGTAGATCGATCGCATCGGGATGGCGCTCCAGCGCCTCGCGGTCGGATTCATTGCCGAGCGATGCGCGCCGTTGCAAAGCTTCCAGAGCATGGCGATCAGAAGGATTCGCGGGTCGAATGATCACGGCGCGACTATACCCGCCCCCGTGCGACTCGCTCGCTTAGGTTCAGTATTTTACGGAGCAGCCGTAGGGCTTGGTGACGGCACGCGGCGCCGGATTGCCCTGCGCGACCGCCAGCATCGCTTCCTTCAAATAAGGCTCGGCGCGCGCAATATCGGCTTGGTCCACCGTGGCGAGGCTATCCATGCCACCCATGTACTGCAGCGATCCGTTTTTGTCGACGACATACATGTGGGGGGTGGTCTTCGCGGCATACAGGCGCCCGATGGTACCGGTGGGATCCAGGAGCACCGCGGTCGGGATCGCCTTGCGCGATTGGGTCAGTTCGTCCGCCGCGGGTCCGTTCACATAGCCTTGCTTGCCCGGTGCCGACGAGATCACGGTGAGCCAAACGATGCCGTTCTTTTGCGCCAAACCCTGCACGCTTTGCATGTTGCCGCTGTCATAGTGCTTGCGCGTGTAGGGACAGTCGGCATTGGTCCATTCCAGAACCACCGTCTTGCCGCGGTAGTCGCTCAAGCGCACCGAACCACCCTTGCTGTCCGTGGCCGTGAAATCCGGTGCGGCCTGGCCTATTTGCGGAGCGGCGCTCGCGGCGGATTCGATGATGCCGACCATGCCGGCCAGCAACGCCATGATGACGGCGGCGGCAATGACTCCGACCGCACCTTTGTCCTGCGGTTTGCCCATGAGCGTCTCCTAAAGGCTGTCGGTGCCTGATTGCTTAGTGCGCGAGGGTTGGCCAATGGTTCCCTGGCGCTTTTCCGAGCTTAAGATTAGAGTACCGCCCCCTGTCAAATATCGAGTAGATTCAGCCTCATGCGATATGCCGAGGAATACGCCGTGATCGTCATCGGCGGCGGCCACGCCGGCACCGAGGCGGCGCTCGCCGCCGCGCGCATGGGCGAGAACACGCTGTTGCT
>DASXNX010000062.1:0-4736 GCA_036494725.1 Steroidobacteraceae bacterium | reverse complement strand
CATTCGTACGCATCTCACTGATATTGACGGTTAACTTAAGGCAAGGATAACAAACCTGGCTCGAGTCCGCCCTCCGGGTGGAACTTAAGATCAAATAGGACTAAAATAGTCCTACATGATTCTCCCACTCGGAGGACCCTCTTTATGCTGCGTATGGGAAAAATGACCGATTACGCGACGGTCGTGTTGGCCAGTCTAGCGCAAGAGCCCGCAACGCATCGGGCTGCGACTGAATTGGCCGAGCGTACGCGGCTGAGCCGGCCCACGGTCAGTAAGGTTTTGAAAGGCCTGCAGCGAGCCGGCATGGTGATCTCATCACGCGGCGCACAGGGCGGATACCGCCTGGCGCGGCCTGCCACTGAAATCACCGCGGCGCAAATTCTCGACGTCTTCGAAGGTCCAATCGCCATTACCGAGTGCAGCGGCGCGTCCAGCCACTGCGGTATCGAACGCCTGTGCCGGGTCGGCGGCGCATGGCAGCGGGTCAACGCGGCCATTCGTCGCGCGCTGGAAGACGTGACGCTGCATCAGCTGGCCGGATTGGATTCGACGGGCCTGCGCGTCGCGGATTTGGCCTCGGAAATACGCGTGAATACCTGAGATTCGACCCCATCAACGAGCTAACTCTCTGGAAAATCCTTGTCTAGCAAATCTCAAGATGTCGAGGCTCTGGTCGGTCAGAAGTACCGCCATGGGTTCATCACGGATATCGAATCGGACAGCCTGCCGCCCGGCTTGGATGAGGGGGTCGTGGCCGCGATATCGAGGAAGAAACACGAGCCGCAGTTCTTGCTCGACTGGCGGCTGAAGGCGTTCCGGCACTGGCAGAGCATGAAGGAACCCACCTGGGCTCATGTGCACTACCGGCCCATCGACTACCAGGATATCTCCTACTACTCGGCGCCGCGCTCGCCTGCCAATGCCCCGAAGAGTCTGGATGAGGTCGATCCGAAATTGCTCGCGACCTACGAAAAATTGGGCATCCCCTTGCACGAGCGAGCGCGCTTGGCGGGCGTCGCCGTGGATGCCGTGTTTGACAGCGTATCGGTCGCAACCACCTTCAAGGAAAAGCTGGCCAAAGCCGGCGTGATCTTCTGTTCGTTCTCGGATGCGGTTCGCGATCACCCGCAGCTCATCGAGCGTTACTTGGGTACGGTGGTGCCCACGACGGACAATTTCTTTGCTGCCCTCAACTCGGCGGTCTTCTCGGACGGCTCGTTCGTGTACGTGCCGCGCGGCGTGCGCTCTCCCATGGAGCTGTCGACTTACTTTCGCATCAACGCCGCGAAAACCGGCCAATTCGAGCGCACCTTGATCATCGCCGATGAGGGAGCGTACGTAAGCTATCTTGAGGGCTGCACGGCTCCAATGCGTGATGAGAACCAGCTGCACGCCGCCGTCGTGGAACTGATCGCCCTGGACGACGCCCAGATCAAGTATTCAACCGTGCAAAATTGGTATCCGGGCGATGAGAACGGTCTTGGAGGCATATACAATTTCGTGACCAAGCGCGGCGAGTGCCGCGGGCGCAATTCCAAAATTTCTTGGACCCAGGTGGAGACCGGTTCCGCCATCACCTGGAAATATCCGAGCTGCGTGCTCAAGGGCGAGAACTCCATCGGCGAGTTCTATTCAGTTGCGGTGGCCAACAATTATCAGCAGGCCGACACCGGCACCAAGATGATCCATATCGGCCGCAACACCAAGAGCACCATCGTTTCCAAAGGTATCTCGGCCGGACATGCCGAGAACACCTACCGTGGGCTGGTTAAAATCCTGCCCAGCGCCGCCGGTGCCCGCAATTTTACGCAGTGCGATTCTTTATTGATGGGCGCCAAGTGCGCGGCCCATACCTTTCCGTATATGGAGGTCAAGAATCCCACGGCCACGGTCGAGCATGAGGCGAGCACCTCCAAGATCGGCGAGGACCAATTGTTTTACTGTTTGCAGCGGGGCATATCGGCTGAAGATGCGGTGAACATGATCGTCAGCGGGTTTTGCAAGGTGGTGTTCAAAGAACTGCCGATGGAATTTGCGGTCGAGGCGCAGAATTTGCTCAGCGTGAGCCTGGAGGGCGCCGTCGGTTAGGCGGCAGAGAGAACCAATGCTTGAAATCTCCGATTTGACTGTCCGCGTTGCGGGCAAAGAAATACTGAAAGGCGTCAATCTCAAGGTCAGCGCCGGCGAGGTCCACGCCATCATGGGCCCGAACGGGTCGGGTAAGAGCACGCTTGCGCAAGTGCTGGCAGGCCGCGAAGACTACGAGGTGACCGGTGGATCCGCTACTTTCGAAGGGCGGGACCTTCTGTCCATGCCCGCTGAGGAGCGCGCTCGTGCCGGCCTATTCCTGGGGTTTCAATATCCCGTGGAGATTCCCGGCGTAAACAATGTATACCTGCTGAAAGCTGCGCTGAACGCGCAGCGCAAAGCGGCGGGCGAGCCCGAGGTGGATGCCTACGACTTCCTGGCTTTAATCCGTCAGAAAATGAAATTCATGCAGATGAGCGAGACGTTCCTGACGCGCGGCGTCAACGAAGGATTTTCCGGCGGCGAGAAGAAGCGCAATGAAGTGCTGCAAATGCTGATCCTGGAACCCAAGCTTGCGATTCTGGATGAAACCGATTCCGGACTCGATATCGACGCGCTCAAAGTCGTGTCCCAAGGTGTGAACAGCCTGCGCGATCCGAAGCGCGCCCAAGTGCTGGTCACTCACTACCAGCGCCTGCTCGACTACGTCATTCCGGATCAGGTGCATGTCTTGTCCGGCGGCCGAATCGTGAAATCGGGCGACAAGTCCCTTGCGCACGAACTCGAGCGTCGCGGCTATGACTGGCTGCTGGAGAGCCGCGTAGCATGAACGCGGCGCTACGCTCCTTCGAGGCGCAATGGCGTGCGCGCGCTGCAGATTCTTTGCAGCCGCTGCGCGAGGCGGCCATGGCTCGCTTTATGAAGCTCGGTCTACCCACTCAGCGCGATGAGACCTGGCGTTATACCGACCTTCGCAGCCTCGCTGCGCAGAGCTTCGTGGACGCCGCCTGCGAGACGCCAGGCGAAATCGAGCCCGATGCATGGCCCTCGTTGGTGGACGCAGAACAAGAGGCGGCAACGCTGATTCTAGTCAACGGGCGCCCGATCCTAGGGTCTCATCCTCCAAGGTTAAATGGATTTGAAATCAATAGCATAAGAGAATTATCTAGTGTTGATTCGAAGTTTGCAAAGCGATTCTTCGAGCCCGCCTCGGATGCCGACCAACGGCGCATGCTCCTGCTCAATACCGCGCTATTCACCGACGGCCTGTATCTAAAGATCACCGCGAGAACGAGTACGCCGCTCGTGCTGCTGCACGTCTCGACCGGCAGAAAAGCGCATGAATCGGCGCACCCTCGCGTCATCATCGATGCAAGCCCCGATTCGCGGGCCACGATCATCGAGCATCATGTTGCCCAAGGCGATCTGCTTCCTCTCAGCAATTCCAATACGCATATCGCGCTGGCGCGCGGTGCGCAGTTAGAGCACTACCGGGTTTTCGCCACGGGGGCCGGCGCCACGCACCTCGACTCCTTGGACGTTCATCAAGCACAGGACAGTCATTGCAAACAGTTCACGATCGCCCTGGGCGGCGGCTTGGTGCGCGCCTCCCTCGAGGCACGTTTGAATCAGACGGGCGCTTCCTTGGAAAGCTATTCCCTACTGGTCGGCCATGAGAATCGCCACGTCGACTGCGTGAATATCGTCACGCACGGCGCGCCCCACACCCGCAGCCGTCAAACCGCCCGTGCGATCGCGAGCGATTCAAGCCGCGTGGTCTTCAACAGCAAAGTGATCGTCAACGAAGGGGCGATCCATTCCGATTCGCAGCAATCGTGCCGAGGACTGCTCCTCTCGCCCGCTGCGGAGATCGACACCCGGCCGCAGCTCGAGATTCATGCCGACGAAGTCAAATGCGCCCACGGTGCCACCACCGGCCGTCTCGACCCCGACATGTTGTTCTACTTGGTGTCTCGCGGCCTCGACCGCGAAACGGCCCAAAGCCTGCTCGTCTATGCCTTCCTGGCGGATGTGCTGACGGGTATGTCGGTTTCCTCGGCCCGCTCCGCGATCGAGAGCGCCCTGATCAACCAGTTGCCGGATTCGCAAACACTGCGGAAATTTAGATGAACAGCACTGCCCTCGCCCGTCCTGATTTTACCTTCAACGTTGACGCGGCACGCCGTCAATTTCCCATTTTGGCGCGCCTGGTGAACGGCAAACCTCTGGCCTATTTGGATAACGGCGCCTCGGCGCAACGTCCGCAGAGCGTCATTGACGCGATGGACGACTATGAGCGCCACCATCACGCCAACATTCATCGCGGCGTGCATACATTGAGTCAGGAGGCCACGGCGTTGTACGAGGGCGCGCGCGACCGCTTGAGGGCCTTCATCAACGCGCGTTCGCGCGGCGAAGTTATTTTCGTCCGCGGCACGACCGAGGCCATCAACTTGGTGGCGCAATCCTACGCAAGGCCCGTTTTGAAGGCGGGCGATGAAATACTGATCACCCACCTGGAGCACCACGCGAATATCGTGCCCTGGCAAATGGTGTGCGAGCAGACGGGCGCAACACTCGTTGTCGCCCCGATGGACGCGCACGGCGAGGTCCATTTGGAGGCGGCGGTATCTCTCATGGGACCGCGGACCAAAATCTTCGCTTGCGCGCATGTGTCCAACGCCCTGGGAACCGTGCTGCCCGTCAAG
>DASXNX010000061.1:0-6861 GCA_036494725.1 Steroidobacteraceae bacterium | reverse complement strand
GTGCCTGCCAGCGCGATGGCCGCTTCCATGGTCTCGCGATCGCGAATTTCGCCCACCAGGATCACGTCCGGCGCCGACCGTACCGCGCTGCGCAGCGCGCGCGCGAAACTCTTGGTATCCAGGCCGACTTCGCGCTGATTGATGATGGACTTTTTATTGCTGTGCAGAAATTCGATCGGATCCTCGATGGTGAGGATGTGATCCGATGAGGTCTCGTTGCGGTAGTTGATCATGGCCGCAAGCGTCGTTGATTTTCCGGCGCCCGCGGCTCCGACCATGAGGATCAGTCCGCGCTTCAGCATCACCAGCTCTTTGTAGATTTCGGGCATGCCGAGATCCTCGAGCTTCGGCATCTCGGCCGTGATGTAGCGCAGCACCATTGCCGGGTAGCCGCGCTGATAAAAGACGTTGACGCGGAAACGCCCCAAGCCGATTTCGGAGATCGCGAAATCGATTTCGAGCTCTTCGTTGAAATGCTCGATTTGTTCCTGGGTCATGAGGCCCAACGCCGCCTGGCGCACGGTCTCCGGCGTCAGGATCTGCTTGTTGACCGGGAAGATCTTGCCCTCGATCTTGATCTTGACGGGGGCGTTGCAGGTAAAAAACAAGTCCGACGCCTTCTTTTCCACCATCAGCTTGAACAGCGGCTTGGTGTTCATCACCTGGGCGGGAATTTCGGCGGGTGAACTCATGGGTTAAAACACCTGTCCCGCTTCTTCCTCGACGATCTGCAGCGATTGACCTCCCTCTTCCGGAGTCTTCATCTCGCGCTTGCTTTCCAGTTTCACGCGCAGCCGCAGCTCGTTCTTCGAATCCGCGTTGCGCAGCGCATCCTCGTAGGAAATCAAACCGGCCTCATAGAGCTCGAACAAGGCTTGATCGAAGGTCTTCATGCCGAGCCGATTTGAGCGCGCCATCACGTCCTTGATCTTCGCCACCTCGCCCTTGAAGATCAAATCCGAGATCAGCGGCGAGGCCAGCATGATTTCCATGGCTGCGATGCGGCCCGATCCGGTCTCGCGCGGAATCAAGCGCTGCGATATCAGCGCGCGGATGTTCAAGGACAGGTCCATGAGAAGCTGCTCGCGGCGCTCCTCGGGGAAAAAATTGATGATGCGGTCGAGCGCCTGGTTGGAGCTGTTGGCGTGCAGCGTTGCCAGCACCAAGTGGCCGGTCTCGGCGAATTGAATGCCGTATTCCATGGTCTCGCGATCGCGGATTTCGCCGATCAAGATGACATCGGGTGCCTGGCGCAGCGTGTTCTTCAGGGCCAGGTGCCAGCTCTCGCAATCCACGCCGACTTCGCGGTGGGTCACCACGCAACCCTTGTGCGCGTGCACGTATTCCACCGGATCTTCGATGGTGACGATATGGCCGCGCGTCTTCTCGTTGCGGTAACCCACCATCGCGGCCAGCGATGTGGACTTACCCGAGCCGGTGCCGCCCACCAGGATGACGAATCCGCGCTTGGAAAGCACCACTTCCTTGAGTACCGGCGGCAGCTCGAGTTCCTCGAGGGTGGGAATTTTCGCGTTGATGGTGCGCAGCACGGCGCCGGTAAAGCCCTGTTGAATGAAGGCGCTGACGCGGAATCGTCCGATGCCGGGAGGCGCGATCGCGAAATTGCACTCCTTGGTGCCGTCGAATTCCTTGGTTTGCCGATCGTTCATGATGGCGCGCACCATCCCGGCACTCTGCTCGGGGCTCAAGGAGCGGTCCGACTGTGGCCTGATTTCGCCGTCCACCTTGATCGCGGGCGGAAAGCCGGCGGTAATAAAGAGATCCGAGCCCTTCTTTTCGACCATGCGCCGCAGCAGGTCTTGCATCAGTCGTATGGCCTGTTCGCGTTCCATTTAGATGCTGTCCTTGTTCTGCGCCTTGTACTTCGCTTCTTCGCGGCTGACAACGCCCTTGCTCACCAACTCCTGCAGGCATTGGTCGAGGGTCTGCATGCCCTGGCCCTGCCCGGTTTGAATGGCGGAGTACATTTGCGCAATTTTGCCCTCGCGAATCAAGTTCCGTATGGCGGGCGTGCCGATCATGATCTCGTGCGCCGCAATACGGCCGCCGCCGACGCGTTTCATCAAGGTTTGCGATACCACAGCCCGCAAGCTCTCCGACATCATGGCTCGCACCATGTCCTTTTCCGCCGCCGGGAACACATCGACGATACGGTCGATGGTCTTGGCCGCCGAGCTGGTATGCAGCGTGCCGAATACCAGGTGCCCGGTTTCCGCGGCGGTGAGGGCCAGGCGGATGGTTTCCAAATCGCGCATCTCGCCCACCAGCACAATATCGGGATCCTCTCGCAGCGCCGAACGCAGCGCCTCGCTGAACCCCAGGGTGTCGCGGTGAACCTCGCGTTGATTGACCAGGCAGCGCTTGCTTTCGTGCACGAACTCGATCGGATCCTCGATGGTGATAATGTGATCCGGGCGATTGTCGTTGCAGTGATCGACCATGCCCGCCAGGGTGGTCGACTTGCCGGATCCGGTCGGCCCCGTGACCAGCACCAGACCGCGGGGAAGCATGCACAGATCTTTGAAAGTCTTGGGCGCGTTCAGTTCATCCAAAGTCAGGATGGTGGATGGAATGTTGCGGAATACCGCGCCCGCACCGCGATTTTGATTGAATGCGTTGACGCGAAAACGGGCGAGCTTGGGGATCTCGAAGGAAAAATCCGTCTCGAAGAACTCCTCGAAGGCCTTGCGCTGCTTGTCGTTCATGATGTCGTACACCATGCTGTGCACTTCTTTGTGCACCAGGGCCGGCATGTTGACGCGTTTCATGTCGCCGTCCACGCGAATCATCGGCGGCACGCCCGCGGACAGATGCAAGTCGGAGGCATTATTCTTCACCGCAAATGCGAGAAGCTGCGCGATATCAACCGCCATCAACGGCTCCTAATTCGACCAAGGCCTAGGCCCCAGCAGTATATAAGAGGGTGTTGTCACCCAATATGTTAATTAGTCCGCAAAATCTGACGCTTCATGTGAACCACGTCCGGTCCCGCATACAGGGCGCCGCCTTGGCGGCGGCCAGGGACCCGGGCACGGTCACATTGGTCGCCGTTACCAAGGCGCAGACTGCCGAAACGGTGCGCATGGCCGCCACCGCCGGCGTCACGGATTTCGGGGAAAACTATCTCCAGGAAGCTTTGGGCAAGATGGACGGCCTTGCCGATCTTCCGCTGCGCTGGCACTTCATAGGGGCCATTCAGTCCAACAAGACCCGCGCCATTGCCGAACGCTTCCACTGGGTGCACAGCGTCGATCGCTTGAGGCTGGCGCAACGCCTGTCCGAACAAAGGCCATTTCACGCCCCGCCGCTCAATGTTTGCATCCAGGTAGCACTGACCCCCGAGCCGAACAAGGGCGGCGTAGAGCCCGCCGCACTTGCCGCCCTGGCGGCAGCGGTGGCCGGGCTCCCGCGAACGCGCCTGCGGGGCCTCATGTGCCTGCCGCCGCCCCTGGAAGCGGCGGCGCAACGCGCGAACTTCGCTCGAATGAGAGGCCTACTTGCAGAACTGAACGCCGGCGGCCTCAAGCTCGATACACTATCCATGGGGATGAGCGGCGATTTCGAATCCGCCATCGCCGAGGGAGCGACGCTGGTGAGAGTCGGCACAGCGTTGTTCGGCCCGCGGCCTTAGGTAATAACCATGAAAAACATCAACAGCCTTGCATTCATCGGCGGCGGCAACATGGCCGCCGCGCTGATCAGCGGGCTGATCAAACGAGGCCTGCCCGCGCAGCGCATGGTGGTAGCCGATCCCCTTCCCGACCAACTCGCGCGGCTGAAGCGTGAGTACGGCGTTTCGACGGCCGCCGACAATGCCGGCGCGGTCAGAGGCGCCGAAGCGGTCATACTTGCGGTCAAGCCACAGCAAATGCGCAGCGTGGCGCTCGGGCTTAAGGACCATCTTGCCGCCATGCATCCCTTGGTCATTTCCGTGGCGGCGGGCATCCCTCATGCCGCCCTCGCGCGCTGGTTCGGCCCGCAGATCCCGGTGATTCGAACCATGCCGAACCGACCGGCACTCAACGGCTTCGGCGCAACCGGTTTGTACGCGCCGGCCGGCGTCGGCGCGGCCGCCCGTGCCACGGCCGAGGAGATCATGGCGGCAGTGAGCGCCACGGTTTGGGTGGAACACGAGTCGCAGATGGATACGGTGACCGCGCTGTCCGGCAGCGGCCCCGCGTATTTCTTCTTGTTCATGGAGGCGCTGGAGGCAGCAGCCCACGAACGCGGCCTGCCGACCGACATCGCGCATCGCCTGACCCTGGAGACGGCATTCGGGGCCGCGCAGATGGCGCGTCAGTCGACGGAATCCCTGGCCACGCTGCGCGATCAGGTGACCTCGAAGGGCGGCACCACCGCGGCAGCGTTGGCGGTCCTTGATGACGCGGGCCTTCGTGCTATCGTCGCGCACGCGGTGGCGGCGGCCGACCGCCGTTCCGCCGAGCTCGCAGCCGAATTCGGCTCTTCTTAAATCCGAGCCCGCTCCAATGGAAGCGATCAAGTACATCGTCGATACCCTGCTGTGGCTGTTGGAGCTCGCTTTCGTGCTGCGCCTGCTCTTTCAGCTGGTGCGGGCCGACTTTCGCGACCCCATGGCCGATGCCATCGTGCGCGTGACCAATTGGTTGATCATGCCGCTTCGCCGAATCGCACCGCCCATCGGCAAAATCGACTCCGCCACGGTCATCGCGGTGCTGCTGGCCGCTTGTGCGCGAACCTTCGTCATCATGGCCATGGCCGGCATGGGTGCCGCGGACCCTTTGGTTTTTCTGCGCATCACCGCCCTCGATCTTGCCGGCTTGGTGCTGCGCATTTACCTGTTCGCGATGCTGTTGTACTGGGTGACCGGTTTCGTGTCGCCGGGCGGCTACGCCCCCGGCGTCCGCTTGCTCGCGCAGCTGTGCGAACCCATCTTAAAGCGGGTGCGCCGTATCATTCCTCGTATCGGACAGATCGATTTTTCAATCCTCTGGGTATCGATAGCCATCGGCGCGTTGCTGGTGCTACTGCGTTGAACATCGCATCGTACATGCCTGATATCACAGTGAACGAAGCATCGCGGTTGTAGTCGAATCAGGGACGTCAAGGCTCGGAAGCCTGAAAAACCAGTGCGAATTGCATTCGCCGTCAAAATCTTTTTTTTCGTTGGCGCTAAACATCGGCTTTTTTCTATGTTATTTTCGGCGCCGAGTTTGAATTAGTAGGGCATTGTTATGCCCACGTTGGGTAGTAACTGCCCGCGCTCGCACAACATTAGTAGGAGATTTAATATGGCGAAAAAGAATGCAGCACCGACCAAGTCTGAAATTCTCGCTACCATTTCGAAGGAAACAGAGCTCTCAAAGAAGCAGGTCGGAGCCGTGTTTGACTCGCTTGGCGGCGCGATTAAGAAGAGCCTGCGGAGTCACGGCCTGTTTACATTGCCGGGACTTTTGAAGATGAAGGTCGTCAAGAAGCCGGCCACCAAGGCACGTGAGGGGATCAATCCGTTCAACGGCGAAAAAATGATGTTCAAGGCGAAACCGGCGAGCAAGAAAGTGCGCATTGCCGCCCTGAAGACGCTCAAGGAATTCGTCAACTAAGGGATCAGGTTTACGGGAGCGGCTTGATTCTGGCCGCTCCTGTCCTCTATCGACGTCGGATCATTCGATCCCGACCAGCTCGATATCGAACACCAAAGTTGCGCCAGGTGGAATGACGCCGCCCGCGCCAGCGTCGCCGTAGGCAAGATCCGGCGGAATTGTGAGCCGGCGGCTCTCACCGACCTTCATGCCGACAACGCCCTGATCCCAGCCCTTGATCACAGAGCCCGTGCCCAGCGGGAACTTGAATGCTTCGCGGCGGGTGAGCGAGCTATCGAACTGCTTGCCTTTGTGATCGGATGCGGCGGCCTCGTACAGCCAGCCTGTATATTGCACGACCGCGATTTGTCCGCCGGCCACCACGGCACCCGTCCCCTCCTTCAGCGTTGCCGACTGCAACGATGTCACCGCGTTGCCCGGCGGGGCGGCCGCTGCCGGCGGCTGTGCGCCTGGCTTACCGGTGCAGGCCGCGAATGCAGCGATGAAGGCCAGGGTTCCGATTCGAAAAAAGGTTTTTGCTTGCATGCGGCATCTTAGATGATTTCGCCGCGTTTGGAATCTTGCCGGGGATCAGCCGGTGGTTCGGAGCACCGCGGCAAACAGGGCACAGGCTGCCGCACCCGAGGAAACGGCCAAACCAATCTCGGCGCTCCATCCCATGACGAACAGTCGCAAGGCGCCGACAGCGTCGTCAACCTCGTCAACAACTTGAAGCATCCACTCCATTGGCGACGAGTCTATGAGTCTGTCCGACCGGCAACCGTGAGTGGGATCACAGCCTGGCGAGCGCGTTGTAGCGGCCAGGGCAACTCGCTTGCCATGCTGCCTGGGGCTGCGTAGGCTCTCCGCACATGCAGCGCATTCTCGTCCTGAATCCGAAGGGAGGTTCGGGAAAAACGACGATAGCCACCAATCTCGCCAGCTATTTCGCGAGCCAGGGGGACCGTCCGCTGTTGTCGGATAATGACCCGCAGGGCTCTTCCATCCGCTGGCTCAAAAAACGCAAACCCGACCAGGCCTTCATCCACGGCGTCGCCGCATTCGAGCGCAATTCGCGCATGACGCGAGCCTGGCAGATGCGGATTCCTCCGGATGCCGGACATGTCATTGTCGATACGCCTGCTGCGGTGCCCGCTCAGGACATGCCGGACATGACCAAGAACGCCGACGCCATCATCGTGCCGGTGCTGCCGTCGGATATCGATATCCACGCCTGTTCGAGGTGCATCGCCGATTTATTGCTCATCGCGAAGGTACG